>NZ_FOPZ01000011.1 GCF_900113615.1 Halorubrum aquaticum | reverse complement strand
CGACGTTCCACAACCACCTCCGGAAGGCGGAGCGAGCCCTGCTCGAGACCCTGTTCGAGGAACGCGACGCGCGGCGTTCGGCGGACGGGAGGAGTCCGTCGACCCAGGGGGTCTCGGCGGACGAGGGGGAACGGAACGGGACGGCGCCGTCGGCGTCCGCGACGCGGAGAGATCGGTCGTAGCGACTCCCCAACCCCGGCCGTAGCGACTCCCCAACCCCGGCCGTAGCGACTCCCTAACCCCGGCCGTAGCGACTCCCCAACCCCGGCCGTAGCGACTCCCTAACCCCGACCGTAGCGACGCCCGTTTCCGACGGAATCGTTCATGGTTTTTCCTATTTAGCGTGGTTGTTTATGTAGGGGTGTTCGGTGTATACGATCGTACCCATGACGGAGGAAGACGGACAACTGGAAGCGCGACTACAGGAACAGGAGGTGTTCGAGCCGTCCGACTCGTTCGTATCGGGGGCCAACGTGAGCGACCCCGAGATATACGAGGAGTTCGAGGAGAACTGGCCGGAGTGTTGGGAGGGGGCTGCGGACCTCCTCGACTGGGAATCCGACTACGACCAGGTGCTCGACGACAGTAACCCGCCCTTCTACGAGTGGTTCACCGACGGGAAGCTGAACGCCTCGGCGAACTGTCTCGATCGACACCTCGAGGAGCGCGGCGACGAGGCCGCGATCGAGTGGGTCGGCGAGCCCGTCGACGAGGAGAACCGCACGTACACCTACGAGGAGCTCCACCGCGAGGTCAACGAGTTCGCGGCCGCGCTCCGGGAGATGGGCGTCGAGGAGGACGACGTCGTCACGATGTACATGCCGATGATCCCGGAGCTGCCGGTCGCGATGCTGGCGTGTGCCCGCATCGGTGCGCCCCACAGCGTCGTCTTCGCCGGGTTCTCGGCGGAGGCGCTCGCGACCCGGATGAACTCGGCGGACTCCGAGTACCTCGTCACGTGTGACGGCTACTACCGCCGCGGCGACCCGCTCGACCACCTCGAGAAGGCCAACGAGGGGCTCGCGGACGTCGACCACGACACGACGACCGTCGTCGTCGACCGGCTCGGTCCCAACGACGACGACTTCGGCCACGACCTGACCGACGACCAGCTCGATTACGGCGACCTCGTGGCCGAGCACGCCGGTGCCGAGGTCGAGCCCGTGACCCGGGACGCCGAGGACATGCTGTTCCTGATGTACACCTCGGGGACGACGGGGAAGCCGAAGGGGGTGAAACACACCACCGGCGGCTACCTCTCGTGGGTGTCCTGGACCTCCCAGGCGGTACTGGACGTCAAGCCCGAGGACACCTACTTCTGTTCGGCCGACATCGGCTGGATCACGGGCCACTCCTACATCGTGTACGGGCCGCTCGCGCTCGGCACGACGACGATGATGTACGAAGGGACGCCCGACCACCCCGACCGCGACCGCCTCTGGGAGATAGTCGAGGAGTACGAGGCGACCCAGCTGTACACCGCGCCCACCGCGATCCGCGCGTTCATGAAGTGGGGTGAGGAGTACCCCGCCGCCCACGACCTCTCCTCGCTGCGGCTGCTCGGGACCGTCGGCGAGCCGATCAACCCGCGCGCCTGGAAGTGGTACTACAAGCACATCGGCGACGAGGAGTGTCCCGTCGTCGACACGTGGTGGCAGACGGAGACCGGCGGGATGATGATCACCACGCTGCCGGGCGTCAAGGACATGAAGCCCGGCTCTGCGGGACCGCCGCTGCCGGGCGTCGACGTGGAGATACTCGACACGAGAGGCGAGGAGATCGAGCCCGGACAGGCCGGCTACCTCACGGTCCAGAAGCCGTGGCCGGGGATGTTGCGGACGCTGTACAACAACGACGAGCGGTTCATCGATGAGTACTGGGCCGAGTACTCCGACACGGAGAGCGACGACCCCGCGGACTGGGTGTACTTCCCCGAGGACGGCGCGAAGATCGACGAGGACGGCTACATCACCGTGCTCGGCCGCGTCGACGACGTGATCAACGTCTCCGGCCACCGGCTCGGCACGATGGAGATCGAGTCCGCCATCGTCGGCGTCGAGGGCGTCGCCGAGGCCGCCGTCGTCGGCGGGAACCACGACATCAAGGGTGAGGCCGTCTACGCGTACGTGATAACCGAGGACGGCTACGAGGGGAACGACGACCTCCGCGAGCGGATCGTCACGGGCGTCGAGGACGCGATCGGCCCGATCGCCCGCCCCGAGCGGATCGTGTTCAGTCCGGACCTCCCGAAGACGCGATCCGGGAAGATCATGCGTCGCCTGCTCGAGAACATCGCCGACGGCGAGGAGATCGGCAACACGAGCACCCTCCGAAACCCCGAGATCGTCGAGGAGATCCAGGCCAAGGCGAACGACGACTGACGCGCGCTTCTCCGGTCCGGCTCCGTCCGGACCGGTTCGCGATCGACGACCACCGATCCACGACGACCACCGATTCACGAAGACTACACGCCGAAACCCCGCGGACCACGCCATGACAGATAACGACACGCACGACAGAGCGAACGCCGCCGAGACCGACGGGGGCGTCGCGACCGGAGCCGCACAGGCACATCAGGAAACCGACTACCTCGGCTCGGAGGTGAACATCCTCGACCCGAGCACGCCGTACATGCGCGATCACCTCCGCATCGTCTGGTCGGGGTTCGCCGTCTGGGTCCTCGCGGTGTGGGGGCCAGTGACGCTGACGCGGCTCGCGCCCGGCCCGATGACGAGCCAGATGCCGATCCTCGGGTTCCCGCTCCACTACTTCCTCGTCGCGTTCGGCGCGCCGACGGGCGCGCTGATCTTAGCGTTCTGGTACTCGCGCAAGCGGGACGCGCTCGACGAGAAGTACGGGATCGATCACGCCACCACGGAGACGGAGACCGGTCCTGAGGTCGCAGCGGCGGACGGAGGGTCGGAGGAATGACGGGAAGCTCCCTCCTCCTCCAGAGCGACCTCCTTCCGGAGGCCCTCGACATCTCGTTCAAGCTGGCGCCGTCGATCCTCGTGGTCGCGATGTTGGGACTGTTCCTCACGATCGGCTTCGTCTTCCGCGTCGCCGACACCGAGAACATGTGGGTCGCCGGCCGTTCCATCGGGAACGTCGAGAACGGGATGGCGATCGGGGCGAACTGGATGTCGGCCGCCTCGTACCTCGGCATGGCGGCGTCGATCGCGCTCGCGGGGTTCTACGGGCTCGTGTACGTCGTCGGCTGGACGACGGGATATTTCATCCTGCTCATCTTCCTCGCCGCGCAGCTGCGCCGGTTCGGGAAGTACACGGCGCCGGACTTCGTCGGCGACCGGTTCAACTCCGACACCGCGCGCGCCATCGCGGCGGTGACGACGTTCCTCATCGGCTTCGTCTACGCCATCGGGCAGGCGAAGGGGATGGCGCTCGTCGGCCTGTACATCTTCGGAGACTACGGGGGGCTCATCCCCGGCCTGGACGGGTACCAGGTGATGGTCGTCGCCATGATGGTCGTCACCGTCGGCTACCTGACGCTGTCCGGCATGCTGGGCGCCACGAAGAACCAGGCGGTCCAGTACGTCATCCTCATCCTCGCGTTCGTCGTCGGGCTGTTCGTCGTCGGGTACACGAACGGCTACTCCACGGTGTTGCCCCAGCTCGAGTACGGAATGTTGATCAGCGAGCTCGGCAGCGAGTTCTCCGAGCCGTTCGCCTCGTCGAGCTACTACCTCTGGGTCGCCACGACGTTCTCGCTGATCGTCGGTACCTGCGGGCTCCCGCACGTACTCGTCCGGTTCTACACGGTCGAGAGCGAGCGGACGGCCCGCTGGTCGACGGTCTGGGGGCTCTTCTTCATCTGTATCCTCTACTGGAGTGCCCCGGCGTTCGCGGCGTTCGGTACGGACCTCTACACGCAGAACGTCGGTGCGACCTACGGTGACCCCGGAATGACGAGCGCGGCCAGCGAGGTCATCGTCGTGCTGGCGGCACAGCTGTCGGGGCTCCCGGACTGGTTCGTCGGCATCGTCGCCGCGGGCGGTATCGCGGCGGCCATCGCGACGGTCGCCGGGCTGTTCATCGCCGGCTCGTCGGCCATCAGCCACGACATCTACACGAACATCATCAACGAGGACGCGACGCAGCGCCAGCAGATCCTCGTCGGCCGCCTCTCGATCGTCGCGCTGGGCGCGCTGACGACGCTGGCCGCGCTCAATCCCGCATCGTCGATCGCCGCGCTCGTGGGGTACGCGTTCTCGCTCGCCGGCTCCGTCCTGTTCCCGATGTTCTTCCTCGGGATGTGGTGGGAGAACGCCAACCGTGAGGGCGCGCTCGCCGGCATGACGACCGGACTGACCCTCTGGTCCCTCCCGATGATCAACCAGATCGTCCCCACGTACGTCGGCTCGCTCGAGGCGCCGCTGTCGGCGGGGCTGGCGACGTGGATGCCCGCCATCGGCTCGGCGCTCATCACCCTCCCGATCGTGTTCGTCGTCACCATCGTCGTCTCGATGGCGACCGACGAGCCGTCTCTGGAAACGAAGCGGATCGTCCGGCAGTGTCACAGCCCCGAGCCGATGGGCCAACAGGAGACTGCCGAGGACGTCGTCGCCGACGGCGGCGAGGAGGTAGCCACTGACGGCGGCCGTACGGTCGACGACGCGGTCGCCGACGCGGACCACGTTGACGACGCGGCCACGGAGGAGTGATCCATGTACGAACGCATCCTGATCCCGACCGACGGAAGCGACGTCGCGGAGGCCGCCGTCGACCACGCGCTCGACCTCGCTGAGAAGTACGACGCCGAGGTCCACGCGCTGTACGTGGTCGACATCGACTCCGTGAACTTCGGCCTCGGAACCGAACAGGTCGACCGGCTCAAACAGGGCCGGTTCGACGAGATGGAGGAGCTGAAGGAGAAGGCGGACGAGGCGACCGGTACCGTCGCCGAGCGCGGCGCGGAGCGCGACATCGACGTCGTGGAACACGTCGCCGGCGGCCGCCCACACAAGGTGATCGCCGACTACGCCGAGGACCACGAGATGGACCTCATCGTCATGGGAAGCCACGGCCGCGCCGGCGTCCGGCGTGCGCTCCTCGGGAGCGTCACCGAACGCACGCTGCGTTCGACGCACGTGCCCGTCCTCGTCGTCGACTACCTCGACGAGGACTGAAACCGCAACCGCGCCGGACGGTCCGGCGCACCGTCGTCACGACGCCGCTACCGTTTCGCTACCGGAACGCCGACGTACTCCGACTCACACGCTCACCCATGACCGAGACCGACCCGACTGACCCGACCGACCCGACTGACCCGACCGACCCGGACGAGGAGCGCCTCGTCGACCGCGTCCGATCGAACGTCAGCGAGAACCGGACGGGAATGCTCCAGGACCTGCTGTTCGCGGTCGTGTGGGTGACGACCGTGTCGCTTCTGTACGACTTCGCGTTCGCGAGCGCCCCGCAGTGGGTGCTGTACATGTTCATGCTCGCCGGGATCCCGGCGTACTTCGGCTTTTTCGCCTCGCTCGCGTTCGCGAAACGGGCCCAGTGAGTTCTCGGGCCCGACGGTCGATCGTCGGAGCGGATGGTTAGTCGTCGGAGTCGATGGTTAGTCGTCGGAGTCGATGGTTAGTCGTCGGCGGACCACGCGGTCAGTCGTCGGTCGGCTCCGGGGCGGGTCCGTCGGCGGATCCCTCGATGACGCCCTCCGTCCACGTCCCGCGGCGGAACCACGCCGCCCCGAGGAGGAAGGAGACGACCGCGGCCGCGGTGTACGCCCACCAGAGTCCCTCGACGCCCCAGTCGAGTCCCGTGTAGCCGATCTCGACGGCGGGAACGGTGAGCGGGCCGACCGCGAATCCGCCGAGCGTGACGCTCACGGCTCCGAACGCCAGGACCGCGGCGACGGGGATCCGGAATATCCATCGCGAGAGCATCGACAGCGCCATCGCCGCCTTGGTGTGGCCCGCGCCGCGGAACCCGCCTTGGATCACCATGAGGCCGCCGAAGAAGGCCCACGAGAGCGCGACGATCCGCAGGAAGCCGATCCCCTCGGCGATCGTCGCCGGGTCGTCGACGAAGACGCCCATCGCGACCCCCGGGAAGGTCCAGACGAGCCCGCCGGCCACCGCGAGCAGTCCCATCGTGCCCGCGGTGGCCGCGCGCGTCACCGCGGCCGCACGGTCGGGGGTCCCCGCGCCGAGGTTCTGTCCCACGCCAGTCGCGGTCGCCTGGCCGACCGCGCCGGCGACGCCCCACGAGATCGACATCAGCCGGACGCCGATGCCGTACGCGGCCGTGGCGGCCGGGCCGAACCGGGCGACGAGCGCCGCCATCGCGACCGCCGCGAACGACCGTGCCCAGCCGTCGAGCGTCCCCGGGTAGCCCACGTCGATCAGCTTCCGAAGGATCTCCGGGTTCGGCCGGAGGTCGCGGACGTACAGCTTCACGCCCCAGTCGCCCCGGATCAGGATCCAGATCCCGACCGCGGTCGCGAACAGGCGGGCGATGAGCGTCGCGATCGCGGCTCCCTGGGTGCCGAGCGCGGGGACCGGCCCCCATCCGAGGATGAAGACGGGGTCGATGACGATGTTGAGCGCGGCTGAGATGGCGACGAGCCACATCGCGGTCCGCGTGTCGCCCGCGCCCTGAAGCGACGCGCGGAACGCGAAGAACAGGAAGGTGAGCGGCAGCGTGAGGAAGATCACCTCGATGTACGCGAGCGACTCCGTGAACACCGCATCCCGCGCGCCGATCCAGTAGAGCAGCCAGTGGCGCGCGGCGAAGCCGATCGCCGCGAGGACGACGGAGACGAGCACCGCCAGCAACACGGTCTGGCCGACGACCTCGTCCGCGCGCCGGTCCTCGCCCGCGCCGACGTGTTGGGAGACCAAGGCGATGGTCGCGGCGGTGAGTCCCATCGCGGTGGAGACGAACAGCCACGAGAGCGGGAACATGAGCGAGACGGCGGCGACGGCGTCGGTGCTCACACGACCCACCCAGAACATGTCCGCGAGGTTGTACAGCGTCTGGAGGAGGTTACCGAGCACCAGCGGCCACGCGAGGTCGAACAGCTTCGGGGAGATCGCTCCCGTCGTCATGTCGACCCGGGTGTCGTCGTTTCCCACGGGAATCCTGTCCGGTCTCAGGGCCCCTTCGGACCTAACCTTTCGGGAGGCGGCGGGAAGCGAGGCCGAGGGAGCGAAGCGACGAGGCCTCGTAGCGGAGCGGGGAGGAACGACCCGCGAAGCAGGGCGGTTCGGAGAGGAAGCGAAGCGACGAGGCCTCGAAGCGGAGCGGGGAGCGAAGCGACCCGCGGAGCAGGGCGGTTCATATGAACGAAACGACCGAGGCTTCGTTCGCTTCGCTCACTCAGCCTCGCTCACCTCCCGGAGACGGGTGCCGCGACCACAAGGACGAGGACCCGTCCCGGCATCGGGGTCGGTATGGACGCGATCGCGACGACGATAGACGACCGGATCGGGGCGTATCAGGACCGCCTGTTCGAGCTACTCTCTCAGCCGAGCGTCTCAACGACCGGCGAGGGGATGGACGCCGCCGCGGACCTCGTGGTCGAGACCCTCGACGGCTCCGGACTCGACGCCGAGCGGATCGAGACGGAGCGCCACCCGCTCGTGTACGCCGAGCGAGGGCCCGGATCCGACGGAGACGAGGCGGACGGGACCGACGGGGACGGGCCGACCGTCCTCTTTTACGGCCACTACGACGTCCAGCCGCCGGGCGACGTCGACGCCTGGGAGTCGCCGGCGTTCGAGCCGACGGTCCGGAACGGCTCCATCTACGCCCGCGGCGCGGGCGACAACAAGGGGCAGTTCGCGGCCCACGCGTTCGCGGTCGACGCGCTCCTCGAGGCCGACGCCTTCCCGGACGCCACGGTGAAGCTGCTGATCGAGGGCGGCGAGGAGAGCGGGAGCGCCGGCCTCCGCGAGTACCTCGACGGCCAGCCGGCGGCGCTTTCCGACGTGGACCTCGTGTACGTCGCCGACGGTCCGCGCCACGCGGTCGCCGGCGAGGACGGCGTCCGTTCGGGCGTCCCGACGCTGATGTACGGCAACCGCGGGGTCCTCTCGGTCCAGGTCGACCTGCGGACCGCGAACACCGACCTCCACTCCGGCAACTTCGGCGGGCCGGTGCCGGGCGCGACGAACCGGCTCGTCGAACTCCTCGCGTCCATGCGCGCGGACGACGGCGACGGAATCGCGGTCGACGGCTTTCACGACGGGACCGCGATCACCGACGCGGACCGCGAGCTCGTCGCCGCGATCCCCGACGACAGCGAGGCGATCCGCGAGGAGCTGGACGTCGACCGCTTCGTCACGGACGACCCCTACTACGAGCGGCTGTTGACCCGGCCGAGCATGACGGTCAACGGGCTCTCCGGCGGGTATCAGGGCGAGGGGATGAAGACCGTCCTCCCGGCGAGGGCGTCGGCGAAGCTCGACTTCCGGCTCGTCCCGAACCAGGACCCCGACGCGGTCTTCGAGGCGGTGCGGAGCCACCTCCGCGAGCGCGAGCCGCGGGTCGAGGTGGCGAAACACGGCACGTTCCCGCCGATGAAGACGCCGGTCGACACGCCGATGGCGGAGCCGGTGTTGGACGCTTTAGCGACCGTCTGGGACGAGGAACCGGTCGAACTGCCCGTGCTGGGTGGGAGCCTGCCGGCGGCCTACTTCCGCGACGTGGAGGCGCTCGCGGACGTGCCCGTGCTCGTCGTTCCCTACGCCAACCACGACCAGGGGAACCACTCGCCGAACGAGCACCTCGACGTCGACTGCTTCGAGAACGGGATCCGGACGAGCGCGCGCGTCATCCGGTCGCTCGGCGGCGAATAAGCGAGAACGAGGCGGACGAAGGAGGGCGGCGACGACTCCGGCTCACCCGAGCAGCCGGCGGATCGGCCGCATGGGGAGGAACCGGTAGTCGTGGTCGGGGGTAAAGCGACGGAACGCCAGACTGTTCGTCATCACCGAGACCGACGAGCCGGCCATCGCGAAGCCGGCGAGCGCCGGATTCAACAGGCCGAGCGAGGCCACCGGGATCAGCGTCGCGTTGTACGCGAGCGCCCAGAACAGGTTCTGTCGGACCTTGGCGATCGTCGCCTCGGAGACCCGCAGCGCCTTGAGCACGTCGCGGGGGTCGTCGCGCATCAGCGTCACGTCGGCCGCCTCGATCGCCACGTCGGTGCCGGATCCGATGGCGATCCCGACGTAGGCGGTCGTGAGCGCGGGCGCGTCGTTGACGCCGTCGCCGACCATGGCTGCGCGGCTCCCGTCCGCCTGGATCGCCTCCACCGCGTCCGCCTTGTCCTCGGGGAGGACCTCGGCGCGGACCCGGTCGGGGTCGATACCCACCCGCTCGGCCACCGCGCGGGCGGTCCGTTCGTTGTCGCCGGTCAGCATCGACACCGCGATCCCGCGTTCCCGAAGCTCGCTCACGGTCTCGCGGGCGCTCTCGCGGACCGTGTCCGCGGTAGCGACGACGCCGAGGAGTTCGCCGGCCTCGTCGTCAGCGGCGTCTCCGTCGCGGGGCGACACCCGAGCCACGAGCATCGCGGTCTTCCCCTCGCGCTCCAGCCGCTCCATCGTCTCCTCGGCCGGGTCGGGGTCGATCCCGTTCTCGCGCAACAGCGCCCGGTTCCCGACGAGCACCTCGCCCGCGGGCGTCCCGGCACGAACGCCGTGGCCGGGGACGTTCTCGAACCCCTCGGGGTCGTCGACCTCGATCCCGCGGTCGCGAGCGCCGGCGACGATCGCCTCGCCGAGGGGGTGCTCGCTGCCGGACTCGGCGGTCGCGGCCGCCCGCAGGAGCCGGGTCTCGGGGTCGCTCACGGCGTGGTCCGGGCTCGGCTCGCGGTCGACGTCGGGATCGACGGCGACGCCGCCGTCCGGAGTCGCGGAGGGGTCGCCGTCCCCGACCGGTCGCCCGTCGGCGAACGCCACCACGTCCGTGAGTTCCATCTCGCCGTGGGTGAGCGTCCCCGTCTTGTCGAAGACGACGGCGTCGACGTCGCGGACGCGCTCGAGCACGTCGCCGCCCTTGAACAGGACGCCGTTGGTCGCCGCGATCGTCGAGCCGACCATCGTCGCGGCCGGGGTCGCGAGTCCGAGCGCGCAGGGGCACGCGATGATGACCGCGGAGGCGAAGACGACCATCGAGAACTCGAGGACGGTCACACCGCCGGCAACGGGCCCGCCGCCGACCGACCCCCACAGCGGGAGCCACTCGACGAACGCCGCGAGGGTCTCGGGGAACAGCCCCCAGAGAACCGCCCAGACCAGCGCGTTGACGATGACGACCGGGACGAAGACGCTCGAGACTCGGTCGACGAGCCGCTGGACGTCGGGCTGGCGGGACTGCGCCTCCCGGACGCGCTCGACGATCTGGCGGATCGCGGTGTCCTTCCCGACCTTCGTGGCCTCGACGAGCAGGACGCCGTTCTCGTTGACCGTCGAGCCGACCACCTCGTCGCCCGGCCCCTTCTCGACGGGGACCGACTCGCCGGTGAGCATCGACTCGTCGACCGCGGACTCGCCGTCGACGACCACGCCGTCGGTCGGCACCTTCTCGCCGGGGTGGACCTTCATCACGTCGCCGACCTCGATCTCCTCGACGGGGACGGTGCGTTCGGTTCCGTCGTCGTCGACGAGGGTCGCCTCGTCGGCGCTCATCCGGAGCAGCTCCCGCAGTGCGTCGCTCGCGCGGGCCTTCGAGCGCGCCTCAAGCCAGTTGCCGACGGTGATGAACCAGAGGATGAACGCGACCGCCTCGAAGTAGAGGTCGCCGACGAGCGAGACGCCCACGAGCGGCCCGACGAGCACGGCCGTGCTGAACAGGTACCCGGCCGAGGTGCCGATCGCGACCAGCGTGTCCATGTTCACGTCGTGGCCGTTCCGCCAGGCGCGCCACGCGCCCGAGAGGAACTCCCGGCCGAGCGTCGCCATCAGCACCGTCGCGATCGCGAACTGGACCCAGCCGAGGTCGATCCCGGCGACCGTCTCGGGGACGCCGTAGAGTCCGAGCATGCCGCCCATCAGGTACCAGAAGGGCAGCGTGAGGACGCCCCCGGCGAGCACGAGCCGGCGCTGGTGGGCGAGCTCGCGCTCCGCGGCGCTCTTCCGGGCGTCGTCGCCGGCGTCGCCGGACCCGCCGTCTCCCGACCCGCCGGCTCCGTCCCCCTCGCTCTCACGGACCGGGTCGTATCCGGCGTCCTCGATCGCGGCGTACACGTCCTCCAAGCCGGCGTCGACCGGGTTGTACTCGACGCGTGCCTCGTCGGTGGCGGCGTTGACGTCGACGTCGACGACGCCCTCGACCCCGCCGATCGCCTCCTCGTTGGTGGCGGCACAGGTCGAACAGCTCATTCCGCCGATCCCGACGGTGGCCGTCTCGGAGACCGGGTCGTAGCCCGCCTCGCGGATCGCTCCGTAGAGGTCCGCGAGGACGACCCGGTCGGGGTCGTACTCGACGGTCCCCTCGTCGGTCGCGAAGTTGACCGAGGCCGTCTCGACCCCGTCGAGGTCCTCCAACGCCTCCGTGACCGTCGACGAGCAGGTCGAACAGCTCATCCCTCCTATCTCGAGGTGTGCGGTGCGGGTGCTCATGTCGTATGTACATACGTGGTCCCTACTCATGCGGATTGTGGTTACGATAGTGCCGATCTGATCCCCTCGTGACTTTCGAATATGAAGCCAGACACGGGTTGCGGATCGGTCGATGAAACGACGGAGGGCATGGTGGACGCGTTCCGGCTCGCGGACCGGATTCACGTGCCGTTCCGAGGGGATCAGGGACACGAACCCGGGCGACGGTCCGGTCCGGATCTCGACGCTCGGGGGCCGTATCCTCGATACACGGCGGATCGCGGGATACACACCAAACACTTATTGCCCGGTTCCGCCTCTATACGGTCGCGATGGCGACAGGCAAGGTCGACTTCTTCAACGACACCGGCGGTTACGGATTCATCGAGACTGACGACGCTGACGAGGACGTGTTCTTCCACATGGAAGACGTCGGCGGCCCGGACCTCGAGGAAGGCCAGGAGGTAGAGTTCGAGATCGAGGAGGCGGACAAGGGTCCGCGCGCGAAGAACCTCACTCGACTGTAGCTCGCTCGGCAGCACCCGCTACCGGCGACACCGGACAGCTCCCGAAACGCGTCCCGCGTATATTACGAACCGTGAGCGGCCGCGCCGGCTCACGGATCGAGGGGCTCCTCCGGTCGGAACGGGAACGCCACGCCGGTCGCCTCCGCCGAGTACTCCCAGAGCCGGCGTGCGTCGGCCCGGTCGTAGGAGGCGTCGTTCGACCGGCCGATCGTCGGATGCCCGCGCATGTTCATGAACCCGCCCGGCTCGACGTACGCGCCGCCGTCGACGTCGGCCGTCGCGGCGTACAGCATGGGCTCGACGCCCACCTCGGCGTCCTGGCCGAACACGGCGTTCGCGAGCCGCATCCCGACCTTCACCAGGGGATTGCCGCTCTCGCGGGCGGTGCGCATCTGGAGGTCGGTGTCGGCGTAGCCGGGGTGACACGCGACGCTCCGGACCCCGAGGTCGCCGGCCGCGTCGATCCGGCGCTGGAGCTCGTAGGCGAAGAGGAGGTTCGCGAGCTTGCTCCGCCCGTACGCCTTCCACTTCCCGTACGACTCCTCCCAGTTGAGGTCGGTGAAGTCCATCTCGCCCTGTTCGTGGGCCCCCGACGACTGGGTCACCACCCGGGCAGCGCCGGACTCGGTCCGGCTTGAATCGGCGCTTCGCGCCGCGCTTTCCACGCCGACCCCGTCGGCCGCGGTCAGGAGGTCGAACAGCCGGCCGGTCAGCGCGAAGTGGCCGAGGTGGTTGACGCCGAACTGCGTCTCGAAGCCGTCCGCGGTCTCGCGCCGCGGGATGGCCATCACCCCCGCGTTGTTACAGAGCACGTCGACCGCGTCGTAGTCGGCGGCAAGCCCCTCGGCGAACGACCGGATGGAGTCGAGCGACGCCAGATCGCACTCGCGAACGTCGAGGTCCGGATCGGGACCGGAGCCGGGACCGGACGCCGCCGACTCCCGTATCTCCCCCGCCGCCCGTTCGCCGCGGTCGACGCTCCGGCACGCCATCACGACGGTCGCACCCTTCCGGGCGAACGCCCGCGTTCCCTCGAGGCCCAGTCCGCTGTTGGCTCCGGTCACCACGACCGTCTTCCCCTCGAGGTCGGGCATCTCCGCGGGAGTCCAGTCGGTCATGTCCGATCGAAGGGGAGCCGGAAGGAGAAACCTGTCGGCGGCGAACCACCGTTATCGAGAGGTCGGTCGGAAACGCATCGTCGTTCGTTAAAGACTTATGACGGTTCCCGACGTATCATCGAGGTACAATGACGAAGGAGATCCTGATGATCGTCGGCGACTTCGGCGAGGACTACGAGATCATGGTCCCGTTCCAGACGCTCCAGGCGGTGGGCCACCACGTCGACGCCGTCTGTCCGGACAAGGAGGAGGGAGACCGGGTCAAGACGGCGATCCACGACTTCCGCGGCGACCAGACGTACCTCGAGGAGCGCGGCCACGACTTCGCGTTGACCGCGACGATGGACGAGGTCGACCCCGCGGAGTACGACGCGCTCGTCGTCCCGGGCGGTCGGGCGCCCGAGTACCTCCGAACCCACGAGGAGGTGCTCGAGGCGGTCCGGCACTTCTTCGAGGCGGACAAGCCGGTTGCGGCGCTGTGTCACGGCCCGCAGATCCTCGCGGCCGCGGGGGTCCTCGACGGCTACGAGATGACCGCCTACCCGGCGGTCCGCCCCGAGGTCGAGGCCGCGGGCTGCTCGTGGGTCGACGAGGTCGTCCGCGACGGCAACCTCGTCACCGGGCAGGCGTGGCCCGACCACCCCGAGTGGCTCGCCGAGTTCATGGACCTCCTCGGCGACGAGGTCAGCCACGGCGACCCCGTCGCGGCCGACGACTGAGCCGGGAACGTCGCCGACGGTCCGGGACCGGGACCGCGACGACCCCTCCGAACGGGTCACAACTAAGACGCCTCGACCACGATACGATCGCATCCATGACCGCCGACGCCGACCCCCACGCCGACGAACCGACCCTGTACGTGGTCCGCAACGAGCCGGACCCGGAGAGCGAGTACCACTGCGACGCGCTCGCGTCGTGGTTCCCGGAGGCGACCGAGGTCGACTTCGTCGCGGGCGAACGCGTCCCGGTCGACGAGGCCGACGGCGTCGTCCTCACCGGGAGCACCGCGGGCGTCTACGAGGTCGACGAGCACCCGTGGATCGCCGAGGAGGAGGCGCTCGTCCGCGAACTCGTCGATCGCGAGATCCCGACGCTCGGCGTCTGCTTCGGCCACCAGGTCGTGAACTCCGCGCTCGGCGGGGTCGTCGAGGAGGTCGGAACGACCGCCGCCCTCGTCGAGGCGGAACTCGACGACGATCCGGTCTTCGAGGGCGTCTCGCCGGTCGTCGTCTCGCTTCACGGCGACGCGGTGACCGAGCTGGGCGAGGGGCTGGAGGTGATCGCCTCCGCCGACCACGCGCAGGTCTTCGGCACCCGCCACCGGAGCGCGCCGCTGTGGACCGTCCAGTTCCACCCGGAGATCGAGACGGAGCACCGCGAGCACCTGCGCGAGACCTTCGACTGGGACGAACGGGAGTTCACCTTCGAGGACCCGACGCCGGGACGCGTCTTCGAGAACTTCAAGCGACTCGTGGCCGAGTCGGATCGAGGCGGTGAGGTGGCCGGCGCGGCCGGCGCGGTCGAGACGGCGGAGTGAGCGGCGTCGTCAAACTACGGGAGATATTCGGTCCCACCACGAGAGATCCCGCTAACCGATGACTTCGACGCCGGTGATCTCGAAGCGCGCACCGCCGTCCGTACCCTCCGTCGCGTGAATCTCCCAACCGTGGGCCTCGACGATCTGCTCCACGATCCGGAGTCCGAATCCGGAGCCGTCCTCGTCGGTCGTATATCCCGTCGTGAACACCGTCTCGCGGTCGTCTTCGGGGATCCCAGGGCCGTCGTCCTCGACGTAAAATCCGTCGTCTAGTCGCCCGAGAGTAACTGTGACGTCGGGACCGCCATGCTGGCGGGCGTTCCGGAGGAGGTTCTCGAAGAGCTGGGTAAGCCGATCCGCGTCAGCCTCTATCGTCATCGGAAGGTCCCCTCCGTCCGCGTACTGGAGCGTGGCTTCGGTCGCATCGTCGGCGACGATCGACCACGCGTCGTCGACGACGCCCCCGAGCGCCACTCGGTCCAGCGGTCCGATGTCCCGCCCCTCCCGAGCCAGCCAGAGGAGGTCGTCGATGATCTGAGCCATCCGTTCGGCCGCGGACTCGATCCGAGCGAGATGCTCACTGTCGCAGTCGTCCTGAGCGAGTTCCACGCGCCCGCTAATGACGCTGAGTGGCGTTCTGAGGTCGTGGCTCACGACGCCGGCGAACTCCTCGAGCGACTCGTTGTGTCGTTCCAACTGCTGTTCCATCCGTTTTCGTTCGGTGATGTCGACGAGGACGCCGGAGAACCGGAGCGGTTCGCCGTCCGCGCCGCTCACCACGTGTCCGCGGGCGAGTACCCACCGTAGCTCGTCGTCGCCGTTCCAGACGCGATACTCCGTCTCGTAGTCGCTACACGCCGCTACCGCCGCCTCGATCCGTTCTTCGACCCGCTCACGGTCGTCCTCGTGGATCTTCGAGATGAACCGGCCGAGTTCGACGCCTCGTTGGGCCGCCTCCGGATCCACGCCGAACGTCCTCGCGAACTCCTTTCCCGTAACGAGCCGGTCGTCCGGGACGTGCCACTCCCACGTTCCGATGGCCCCCGCCTCGATGGCGTTCTCCAGTTGGGCGTGGCGTTCCGGAGCTCCCGTTCGCGTTCCTTCTGTTCGGTGACGTCCTGAACGAAGCCTCGAACGGTCCCACGCTCCCCGTCGCCGACCGGCTTTCCCCGCGTTCGAATCCACCGCTGGTCGCCCTGAGCGGTGATCAGGCGGAGGTCCTTCTCGTATGGTTTCCCGTCCTCGAGCGCGGCTTCGACCGCCCGTTCGATGGTGGCCCGATCCTCGGGATGGAAGAACTCGAGCGCGTCCTCCAGCGTCGGATCGAACTCCTCGTCGACGCCATGGATCCGCCGAGTCCCGGCCGTCCACACGAGGGACCCGTCCGCATCGAACTCCCACGCACCCAGGTTCCCCAGCCGTTCGGCCTCCGTGAAGAACTCGCGTATTCGTTCGAGTTCCCGTTCGCGTGCGGCCTGCTCGGAGACGTCCCGACCGACGCCGACGACCACGATCCCGTCCCGATTGGGGACCGTCAGGCGAGTCTTCCGGAACTCGTATGGAACCGACTCCCCCTCCGCCGTGATCGCGTCGGCACGAACGGAGGACGAGCCGGTCTCCAGCGTTTCCTCGATGCTCTCCCTGATCCGGTCGCGGTGTTCCTCGACGAAGAACGCGGTTACGTCTATCCCGTCGATCTCCTCCTCGGAGTAGCCGCTTAGCTCCGGAATGCGGTCGTTCCAGCGGAGCAGCTCTCCCTCCTCGTTCAACGCGTAGTAGACGTCCTGTAACGCGCCCAGACTCTCGTTGATGAGCTCCTGTTGGCTCTCGAGTTCTCGTTCGCGCCGGACGTGCTCCGACACGTCAGTTATGAAGCCGTCGATGACCTTCTCGCCGGTTACCGGGTCCTCGATCAGCTGTCCCTGGTCGCGGATCCACCGCACGTCGCCGTCTTTTGTGACGATGCGATACGTCGAATCGAACCGGCCCGTTGCTTCGATCCCCTCGATGTGATCGGTCCAGAGGCCCTCTCGATCGTCCGGGTGGATGATCTCCTCCGCGAGGACGACGTCGTCCTCCAATTCGGCCGCCGTATAGCCCGTGATCGACTCGGCATCGCCCTTGACGAACCGTAACGGGTACTCCGGGTCGTATTCGTGACGGTACACGTATCCAGGGAGGTTCCCGATGATCGTCTCGAGATGGAGCGTGCGTTCCTTTTGTTCCGTAACGTCGCGGACTTGTCCCACGATCCGTACCACGTTCCCGTCCTCGTCCAGAACGGGGTGGGTGTCACCACGAATCCACCGCCGTTTCCCGTCCGGACGAACGATCCGATACTCGATCTGGGACGACTCTCCCTTCGTGAGTCGCTCCATCGACACACGGGCTCGCTCCCGGTCCTCGGGATGGACGAGGTCCAGGAACGCCGTCGGGTCGGCCTCCAGCTCTTCGATCGATCCGCCCCAGATCTCCTCGTACGCCGTGTTGATGAAGAGCAGCTCGCTCCAGTCACCGCTGAACATGAACAGAACGTCGTCCGTCCGTTCGGCGACTTCCGAGAGCTTCCGTTCGGTCTCCCGCACCGCCTGCCGGGAGCGATGTTGTTCGACGGCGTTGCCGATCCGGTTGGCGAGGACCGTGTACTGACTCGTCCCGGCCTCCTTCTGGAGGTAGTCGGTGACGCCCGTCGAGATGGCCTCGCTGGCGATCTCCTCCGAGCCTTTGCCCGTATAGAGGATGAACGGCAGGTCGGGGTATCGCTCACGGACGTCCTCGAGAAACTCGATCCCGTTCCGTTCGGGCATGTCGTAATCCGAGACGACACAGTCGACGTCGCGAGCAGCCAAGACGTTCAATCCCTCGGTAGGAGCGGTTGCCGTTCGGACGGTGATTCGGTCGTCCTCGCGCTCGAGGTACGTCCCGACCATCTCACCAAACGACGGGTCGTCGTCCACGTGGAGGACCTGGATCGGTTTGGTGGATCTGCTCATGATACCGTGTGTCGAAACGTCCTAGGGTTAAGTAGGTGGGCAAGCGACGTCCCTCGTCCCTTCCGAGAACGTCAGGAGAGGAACCGGTCGCTGACGTCCTCGTCGGGCACCATACACTGGTCCTTTCGCCCGAACCAGTCGTATCGGTTGTCCGCGACGAACTCGTACAGGCGGTCGCGGATCGGCCGCGGGACGATCCGCCCGATCCCCGCGATCCGGTAGGGCCACCCGAGCAGCTCCGCGATCCGGATCGCGGCCCCGGATTTGGTGTAGGTCCGATCGCCCTCCACGAGGACGAACGAGTCGAACTCCTCGGTGGGGAAGTCGTGGCGCTCCAAGAGCGCCTGCCCCGGCTCCGACTGGAGGGCGGCGTACTTGAGCCGTCCCTCGGGGTCCCGCGGGATCAGGAACTGGATGACCCCGTTACAGAGGTTACAGACCCCGTCGAACAACACGACTGGCGTCTCGGGCGGGCTCGTGGCGTCGTCCGCGTCGTCGGCGTTGGCGTCACCCGTATCCTCCGCGTCGTCGGCGACGTTGGCGGCGCCCACGTCATCCGCGTCGTCGGCGGCGCCCGTGTCGCCGGAGTCGCCGGGTTTCGGAACCATTCTCAGTTCACCCCCGCCGACCGCTCGCTTCGCGAGGCCGTCACGTCCAGCCCGGGGCTGTAGTACCGCACCGGCTCCGCCTCCGGTCGGCGGAACCCGGCGGCCCGGAGCAGCGTGTCGGTCTCGACGCTCGCCTCCGCGGGGTACAGCGTCCACGGGTCGTGGCGCACGTCGGTGTGGCGGACCGACCCGTCGGGCGCCTCGGTGTAGAAGCGGTAGCGCTCGACGAGGAACTCGGCGAGCGGGTCCTCGGCGGCCGCGAACGGCTCGCCGGTCGGCCAGTAGGTCGCCTCGTACCGGGCCGGGCGGTCGCCGGGGTGTCGCCGTCGGCTCTCGAAGGCGACCCGTCCGTCGGCCCACTCCAGCGAGATGCGGGCGTAGTAGTAGGGGAGATGGTGGAACAGTCGCGCGCCGGCGACGCTCGCGAGCCCCTGCGCGTCGAGGCTGAAGAAGTAGACGCTCGGCACGCCGTCGCGGGTGACGTACGTCCGGACGTTCACCTCCGGGAGCCGCACGCCGAGCGAGCGTGGGAGCCCCTTCGGCCGCACGGCGACGTTGGTGAAGGGGATCACGGAGAGCCACGCCGAGCCGTCGTGTTCGTCGGGTTCGAGCCCCTCGGGGAGATGCGAGCGCAGCAGGTCCGGATCGACGGGCCAGCTCTCGAACAGCAGGTGCCGCCACCCCATCTCCAACGGGAGAACCATACGAGGGCTCCGTGACGCGGAGAAAAATACCTTCGGCTCCGCCCCTCGGCGTTCGACCTCGTCTCAGCGGGCGAACATGCGTTCTAGGAACGTGACGAGGAGGTACGCGGCGAGTCGCTCGGTCCCCTCGGTGGCGTCGTATCGCGGGGCGACCTCCATCAGATCGACGGCCCCGACCGCGTCGTGCGCGCCGAGCACCTCCATCGTCTCCAGCGCCTGGTGCGGCGTCAGCCCGCCCGGACACGGAGTGCCGGTCCCGGGCGCGAAGCCCGGGTCGACCGCGTCGACGTCGAAGGTGACGTACACCGCGTCCGTGTCCTCGGCGGCGGCCTCGACGGCGTCGGCGACGACGGGACCGATCCCGCGCTCCTCGACCTCGCGCATCGTGAACAGGTTCAGCCCGGTCTCCTCGGCGAACTCGAAGTAGTCGGGCGACTCGTAGCCGCGGATGCCGACCTGGCTGACCGAGTCGTACTCGACGCCGGGCAGCTCCGCGATCCGGGCGGTGCTCGACCCGTGGAAGTCGGTGCCGAAGACGGGGCTCTCCGAGACCGTGTCGGTGTGGGCGTCGATCTGGACGAAGCCCACGCGCTCGTGGTCGGACCCCTCCGCGAAGCCGCGGAACGCGGGGAACGTACAGTAGTGGTCGCCGCCGATCATCACCGGGAACGCCCGAGCGGCGAGCGTCGCGGCGTACGCGGTGACGCTCTCGGCGGTCGACTCGTGGTCCATTGGGAAGACGGGAGCGTCGCCGACGTCGGCGAGGGTGAACTCGTCGAAATCGACCTGGTCGCCGGTCCGCATGTTCGTCAGCGCTCCCTTGTACTCGGAGAGGTACGCCCACCACGCGCTCGCCTCGCGCACCGCCCCCGGCCCGTACCGCGCGCCCGGCCGGTTGGAGACCGCCCCGTCGTAGGGGACGCCGAAGACCGCGACGTCGACGCCGTCGAGGTCGTCAGGGTCGCGCGGCTCGCCCTTGAGGAAGGTGTCGAGCCCGGCGTACGCCAGTTCCACGTCCGCGCCCGGCGTCGACTCCCGGAACGCCGCGGCCCTGCTCGTCGGGTCGGTCACGCGCCGACCACCTCGCTCGTGGAGGGTTCGACGGTTCCTTCGGGACCGCTCCCGGCGCTTCCGGCTTCGATCGGATGGGATGCGTGTGTGTTCATTCGGTGACCCGGAGACGATCGGCTCCTGTCGGCAGTGGAACCGCCCGGGAGGTAAAGGTACCTTCCGGGGCCGACGCCGGCCGGGGACGCCGACGCCGTTCGATGCCGCCCCGGAACAACCGTTATATACGGCGGCGGTGACGGGCGACCCATGCGAATAGCGAGCCTCGAAGCCGTTCCCGTATCGATCGACGTCAAGCCGCTCGGAGACGGACTGGGCGTCGCCCCGTACGTCGCGGGCTACACCGTCGTCGAGTCGGCCGAGCGACTGGTGATCCGGCTCGAGACCGAGGACGGAACGGTGGGGTGGGGCGAGACCGTGACGAACCCGTCGCCGTCAGTCGCGGTGGACCTCGTGGAGGACGTCATCGCCGAGGAGGTCGTCGGCCGCTCCGTCTGGGAGATCGAGCGCGTCGTCGACGCGTTCGAGTACCCCTACATGCGGATAACGCCGCTCGTGAGCGGCGTCGAGATGGCGATGCTGGACGCCCTCGGGAAGTGCTTCGACGCGCCGCTCCACCAGCTGCTCGGCGGGAAGGTGACCGACTCGGTCCCGGTCGCCTTCTGCCTCGGCATCCTCGACCCCGAGGAGTCGGCCGAACAGGCCGCCGCCGCGCTCGACCGCGGGTTCGACGTGCTCAAAACGAAGGGCGGGCTGGACGCCGACGAGGACGTCGCGAGGATGCGGGCGATGCACGAGGCGACCGACGGCCGCCTCGACCTGCGGCTCGACGCCAACCAGACGTGGGGCTTCGAGGAGGCGGTCCGCGTCGGCGCGCGCCTCGAGGACGCCGGGGTCTACCCCCAGTACCTCGAACAGCCGATCCGGATCGACACGGCCGGGTCGTACGCGCGGCTCCGCAACCGGCTCAGGACGCCCATCGCGGTCAACGAGGACGCCTACTTCCCGTACAACCTCTATGAACTGCTCAAACGCGACGCGATAGACGTCGCCGTGCTGGATTTGATCCCCGCCGGTGGCGTCATGGCCACGAAACAGCTCGCGGGGCTGGCCGCCGAGTCGGGGGTCTCGCTTTCACACCACTCGTCGTTCGAGTTCGGGATCAAGACGGCCGCGGTTCTCCACCTCGTGGCGTCGACGCCGGAGTTCACCCTCGCGCCCGACCGCGTGAACTACGCGCTCGAGGACGACGTCATCGCGGACCGCTTCGAGGTCGTCGACGGCGAGATGACGGTCCCGACGGAGCCGGGGCTGGGCGTCGACGTCGACGAGGAGAAGGTCGCGGAACACCGGATTCCGATCTGAGTCGGTCGCCTACGCGTTCCGCTCGTGGACCTCTCGGAGCAGTTCCTCCATCTCGTCGCCGAGCCGCTCGTAGATCTCCTCGCCCTTCTCCGGGCTGGCCAGCTCCGGCGCGCCGATCGCGCCGGTGTGTGAGTACTCCTCGAACTCGCGGTAGACGGCGAGCGGCCCGCCCTCGACGAGGTCCCGCGTTCCGAGGTCGTACGGCTCGTCGAGCATCGACGCCTCCATCCGCTCCTCCTCGACGAGGTCGGGCCGCAGGTGCTGCATCAGCGACGTCTCGAACTCGCCGCCGTGTGCCATGCCGCCGAGTTCGCTCTCGCGGATCTCGTCGATGAAGCGGGCGGCAAGGGAGAAGTACGTCAACCCGAGGACCTCCACGTCGCCGTGTTCCTCGCCGATGGTGCTGGTCGCGGCGGAGATCAGCGACTGGTTCCCGCCGTGGCCGTTCAACAACAGGAGGGCGTCGAAGCCGTTCTCGAGCGCGCTCTCCGCCACGTTCTCGATCGCCTCGAGCATCACGTCGAAATCGAGCGTGATCGTCCCGCCGAAGGGCATGTGGTGCGGCGAGAACCCGGACCAGAACGGCGGCGTGACGAGGAGCGGCACGTCCTCCTCGACGCGCTCGGCGGCGAGGTGGGCCACGGCGTCGACGAGGATCGTGTCGGTCGCGACCGGGAGGTGGTGACCGTGCTGTTCGATGCTCCCGATCGGAACGATCAGGACCGACCCGTCCGCGTCGCCGACGTCGCCGACCTCCTCGTACGTCTTGCCGGCCCAGTCGGATCGGGCAGCCCCGATGTGTTGAGAGACCATGCGCGACCCTTGCGTGACGGGTACTTATACCATGCGGCGGTCCCGGTTCGAGTCGCGGCCGAAACGTCCGAGCGTCTCGCCCGGTACTCGAGCGTCACGCGTCCGACCGCTCGCTCCGAACCGCGACGACCTCCCGATCGAACCCCTCGTCCGTCCCGCGCCAGCGCCACGACCCGACGAACGGGTGGCCGTCCAGCGCGCAGATGGCGTACGAGTGGTCGGTCCACGTCGCTCGGGCGACGTCAGTCTCGCTCGGACGGGGCGGTCCCGCGGGATGCGAGTGGTAGAACCCGACGACTTCGAGGCCGTCGCCCTCGATCGACTCGACGACCGCGAACAGCTCCTCCGGGTCGATCCGGTAGCGCGTCTCCGGCCGCTCGGCGACGTTCTCGGTCGGGAGGGCCTCGGTGACGAGGCTCTCGGCTCGATCCGCGTCCTCGCTGTCGGGGGCGCCTCTCATCCCCGCCAGCACGCCGCACACCTCCCTCGGTTCCCCGCGGCGCGCGTGGTCGACGACCGCGTCATAGGCCGCGCGGGTGAACTCGAGCACGGTCGAGAACACGCGGGATCGGTACATAAATCCCTCCCGCCGCGTCCGCCGGGAACCGCCGGGACCGACACGATCTCCACTTTCACCTCGCTGCCGGTTCGTTTTTATTCCCCTCGGCGAAAGGTACGGGCACCGAATGACGTCCTTCCAGTCGAGTCTCGGCGAGGACGAGGGGATCGCGGAGGAGCTGGCCGAGAGCCAGCGGGAGATCTCCATCGCCGAGTTCTTCGAGAAGAACAAACACATGCTCGGGTTCGACTCGGGCGCTCGTGGGCTCGTCACCGCCGTCAAGGAGGCGGTCGACAACGCCCTCGACGCGACCGAGGAGGCCGGGATCCTCCCCGACGTCTACGTCGAGATCACGGAGGTCGGCGACTACTACCGCGTCGTGATCGAGGACAACGGACCGGGGATCACCAAAGAGCAACTCCCGAAGGTCTTCGGGAAACTGTTGTATGGTTCGAGGTTTCACAAGCGGGAGCAGAACCGCGGTCAGCAGGGGATCGGCATCTCGGCGGCCGTGCTGTACTCCCAGCTCACTTCGGGACAGCCGGCGAAGATCACGTCGCGGCCGAAGGGACAGTCGGACGCGCAGTACTTCGAGCTGATCATCGACACCGACACCAACGAACCGGAGATCAGCGTCGACGAGACCACCTCCTGGGACCGCCCGCACGGCACGCGGATCGAGTTGGAGATGGAGGCGAACATGCGGGCGCGCTCGCAGCTCCACGACTACGTGAAACACACCGCGGTCGTCAACCCGCACGCCCGGATCGAGCTGCGCGAGCCGGGCCTCGAGGAGCCCTGGAAGTTCGAGCGCGCGACCGACGAACTGCCGGCCGAGACGGAGGAGATCCGCCCGCACCCGCACGGCGTCGAACTCGGCGCGCTCATCAAGATGCTCGAGGCGACGGAGTCGTACTCGGTCTCGGGGTTCCTCCAGGAGGAGTTCACGCGGGTCGGCAAGAAGACGGCGGACAACGTCATCGACGCGTTCCGCGACCGCTATTACGGTCGCGAGCTCGCCTGGTCGCCGCCCTCCGCCCGGTCGACGGTGACGGGCGCGACGAGCGCGGACGTCGAGGACGCGATCGAGGCCGCCGTCGCCAACAAGGGCGC
This sequence comes from Halorubrum aquaticum, assembly GCF_900113615.1. Taxonomy (GTDB): domain Archaea; phylum Halobacteriota; class Halobacteria; order Halobacteriales; family Haloferacaceae; genus Halorubrum; species Halorubrum aquaticum. Next base: position 73,914 of record NZ_FOPZ01000011.1, on the reverse strand, counting down.
GGACGCGACCAGCGCGTTCGCGGACGGGGTCGCGGAGACCGTGGCCGGAAACGACCACCTCTCCCGCGCCGAACTCGAGACGATCGTCGGGAACGTCGCCGACGCGGTCGAGGACGACACCGGCCGCACGTTCGGTTCCACGGTGCGCGAGAACGCCACCCGGGCGGCGTGGCGGGTCGTCACGACGGGTGACGCGGGCGAGGACGACGGGGACGAGGCGGACGGAGACGAACGCGGGGTCGCCGCCGACGACTCCCCGATCGTGGCCGACCTGTACGTGCTCGTCGACGAGGTCACCTCGACGCGGAAGGACGACGAGGCGGTCAGGGCGATGGCGGAGGCGATCGCGTTCCGGCTCGCCGACCTCGAGGGCGACGCCTACCGGATCACCCGCGACGACCTCGATCGGCTCGTCGCGGACGCGGCGAACTTCGTCGACGAACAGCACGACGCGACGTTCGGCGAGACCGCCCGCGAGAACGTCGTCGAGGCGGTCTGGTCGCGGGCCCGAACCGTCCCCGACGACCCGCCGAAGGTACGGGAGGTGTCGGGGGACCGCGACGCCGCGGCCGACCTCCTCGAGGCCATGCGCGGCACGGACATCCTCGCGCCGCCGACGGACTGTCTCGCGCCGATCACGGCGGAGCTGGTGGAGGCCGGGCTCCGCAAGGAGTACGACGCGGACTTCTACGCGGCGGCGACCCGCGACGCCGAGGTCCACGGCGGCGACCCGTTCATCGTCGAGGCCGGGATCGCCTACGGCGGGGAGATCCCCGCGGAGGGCTCCGTCGAACTCCTGCGGTTCGCGAACCGCGTCCCGCTCGTCTACCAGCGGGGGGCGTGTGCGACCACCGACGTGATCCGCACCATCGGCTGGCGCAACTACGGGCTCGACCAGCCCGGCGGCTCGGGGATGCCGAACGGGCCGGCCGTGATAAGCATCCACGTCGCGTCGACGAACGTCCCGTTCACGAGCGAGTCGAAGGACGCGATCGCGAACGTCCCCGCGATCGAAGACGAGATCGAACTCGCGGTGCGGGAGGCGGCCCGCGAGTTGAAGTCGTACCTGAACAAGCGGCGCTCGATGCAACAGCGCCGGGAGAAACAGGACGTGCTCGGCCGGATCCTCCCGGAGATGGCCGACAAGGTCTCGGAGGTGACCGGCCGGTCTCGTCCCGACATCGACGGCGCGCTGGCGCGGATCATGAACAACGTCAGCGTCGAGCGCGAGGTCGACGACGGCACGGTCCGGCTCGTCGTCGAGAACCACTCGGACGTGAACGAGCGATTGGAGATCACGGACATCGTCTCGACCGAGCCGACCGACCTCTCCGACGGGACCGCCGTGGACATGGACGGCGAGTGGTTCGTCCAGTGGAAACCCGAGGTGGCCTCGGGCGACGAGCGGGAACTGACCTACGCCGTCGACGGCGAGGCCGACTTCGAGGTCAGCGTCGGCGGCGTCGAGACGGAGAAACTCACGGTGAACGCATGAAGACAGACGCCGACGCACGAGACGAGCTCATCGACCTGGCCGCGGACTTCTACGACCAGTTCGCGGCCGGGAGGATCCCGGAGATGGAGCTGCCGACCCGGACGAAAAGCAACATCGAGTACGACGAAGAGAGCGGCGTGTGGACCTACGGGGACCGCACGTCGGTCCGGAGCGCCAACTCGGTCAACGGCGCGCGGAAGCTGTTGAAGGCGGCGTTCACCATCGAGTTCCTCGCGGACCAGCTGGATGCGGACCGCTCCTCGACCCTGCGTGAGCTGTACTACCTCTCGGAGTCGTGGGACAACGACGAGGCGCAGTTCAACAGCCAGGACGAGTCGAACGACCTCATCGAGGACCTCGAGATCGTCACGGGCGTCACCCGCGAGGACTTCCACATGCGCCCGGAGGAGTCGGGCGCGAAGGTGATGGGTCCGCTGCGGCTCCGCGAGCAGACCAACCGCGGCGACCGCGACATCCACTGCCAGCTCGACGTGGGACAGGGCGGCTACCAGATCCCCAACAACCCCGACACCATCGAGTTCCTCGAGAACGACGCCGAGTTCGTCCTCTGCGTCGAGACCGGCGGGATGCGCGACCGGCTCGTCGAGAACGGCTTCGACGAGGCACACGACGCGCTGGTCGTCCACCTGGGCGGACAGCCGGCGCGTGCCACGCGCCGGCTGACGAAGCGCTTCCGCGACGAGCTCGACCTCCCGGTGGTGGTGTTCACCGACGGCGACCCGTGGTCCTACCGGATCTACGGCTCCGTCGCGTACGGGTCGATCAAGTCCGCGCACCTCTCGAAGTACCTCGCGACGCCGGAGGCGCGGTTCATCGGGATCCAGCCGGCCGACATCGTCGAGTACGACCTCCCGTCGGACCCGCTCTCCGACTCCGACGTCAACGCCCTCGAGTCGGAACTGGAGGACCCCCGCTTCCAGACCGACTACTGGGAGGAGCAGATCGAGCTCCAGCTCGACATCGGCAAGAAGTCCGAACAGCAGTCGCTCGCGAGCCGCGGGCTCGATTTCGTCACCGAGACGTACCTCCCCGAACGGCTCGGCGAGATGGGCGTGATATAAGCCCCCGGGGCGGGAACGGCCGACAATGTTAGCGGGGGTCAACGTCGCGCTGGGCGTCTCGGGCAGCATCGCGGCGGTGAAGGTGGTCGAGCTCGCCCACGAACTGCGCCGCCACGGCGCGAGCGTCCGCGCGGTGATGACGCCGGCGGCGACGGACATCGTCCACCCGTGGGCGGTCGACTTCGCCACCGACGAGCCCGTCGTCACGGAGATCACCGGCGACGTCGAGCACGTCGAGCTCTGCGGCCGCGACGGCTGGGCGGACGTCCTCCTCCTGGCTCCGGCGACCGCGAACACCGCCGGAAAGGTCGCGGCCGCCGTCGACGACACCCCCGTCACCACCTGTGCGACCACGGCACTCGGCGCGGACGTGCCCGTCGTGATGGCCCCGGCGATGCACGAGCCGATGTACGACCACCCGGGCGTGCTCGCCGCGCTCGACACCCTGGAGGCGTGGGGCGTGACGTTCGCCGACCCGCGGATCGAGGAGGGGAAGGCCAAGATCGCCGCGGAGTCGACGATCCTGACGGAGGTCGCCCGCGCCACGACGCCCGACGCGCTCTCGGGGACCCACGTCGTCGTCACGGCGGGCGCGACCAAGGAGCGGATCGACCCGATCCGGATCTTAACGAACCGGGCGTCCGGCAAGACGGGGCGGGCGGTCGCCCGCGCGTGTTACGTCCGCGGGGCCGACGTGACGCTCGTCCAGGACGGCCCCGAGGTCCCCTACGCCGACGTGGTCGCCGTCGAGACCGCGGACGAGATGATCGACGCCTGCCGGGAGGCGGCCGTGACCGCCGACGCGCTGATATCGGCGGCGGCGATATCCGATTTCACCGCCGACGCCGTCGACGAGAAGATCCGGTCGGGGTCGCCGTTGTCGGTCGATCTCCGGCCGACGCCGAAGCTGCTCGACTCCGTCCGGGAGGCGAACCCGGACCTCCCGCTCGTCGGGTTCAAAGCCGAGACCTCCGGCGACGACGCGGCGATGGTCGCGGAGGCGGAGCGCATCCGCGACCGAGTCGGGCTCGCGTTCGTCGTCGCCAACGACGCGAGCGTGATGGGCGACGACCGGACGCGCGTCCTGCTCGTCGGTGCCGAGGGAACCGAGCCGGAGCCGGCCTCCGGGTCGAAGGACGCCGTCGCCGGCCGGATCGCGGACCGGCTGGCGACGGTTCTGGGCCGCGACGACTGAGGGCGTCCGGGCCGAGACGAGCGGGGAACCGCCGGACCGTGACGAACGAGGAAGTTCCGGACCGCGACGAGTGACGGTTCCCGGAGACGAACGGATCGACCGACGCGACGGCGGGGCGATCCGACCGGGATACAAACTGTTTTGGGGCGGTAGGGCCACGCGTCGGGTAGACATACCCATGTGTAGCCAGACGGCCATCCCCGACGCCGAGGGAGGTGAATCCGGTGGTTGACGCCCCGAAGCGCGGTTCGGTCGTCGTGCCCGTCGAATCGACGCCGACGCTGCGCGCGACGGTCACACACCTCGTCGAATCCGCCGCCGGCGGGGAGTTCTCGTCGATCCACTTCGTCGTCTTCGCCACGTGGCGACGCGACGACCCGGACACGGCCGACCGGGAGGCGGCCGTCGACCGGCTGCTCGAGCGCGTCGCCACGTGGGCCGAGGCCGACCTCGCGGACGTCGACGACGTCGAAGTCGGCGACGTGGAGGTCGTCACCGCGATCGTCGGCGACGACGAGTACCTCTTCGGCGCGGACGACTACGTCCGCGAACTGGCGGCGTACGCCGACGAGCACGACGCAGAGACGGTCGTGTTGGATCCGGAGTACACGCCGGTCGGCAACACGACGCTGCTCCAGCCGCTCGAGTTCGCGCTCTCGAGCACCGACCTCGCCGTCCGGGAGGCCCCCGTCACCCGGCCGACCCGCCGCGAGCGGCTCCGCAAGGAGGCGACCGGGATCCGCTTCGCCGCGACGTTCGCGCTGTCGCTCGCGTTCTACCTCGCGCTCGGCGACCCGCTCTACTGGTTCGACCTCGCGAGCGGCGTCGCGAGCGCGGCGGTCGTCGCGATCACGCTCTCGCGGATCAGCCTCGACGCCGACCCGTCGCTCTCGCGGACGCCGATCCGACTGCTTCGCGGGGCGGTGTACGTCCCCGCGCTGCTGTACGAGATCCTCAAATCGAACGTCGTCGTGGCGCGGGTGATCCTCGACCCTCGGATGCCGATCGACCCGACGCTGAACCGGGTCCGCGTGATCGTCGGCAGCGGGCTCCCGATCACGACGCTCGCGAACTCGATCACGCTCACGCCCGGGACGCTGACGGTCCGGGCGCGCGACGGGAACCTCTACGTCCACTCGCTCATCCCGTGGGCCCGCGACGGCCTCTTCGACGGCTCGCTGGAGCGCTGGACCCGGTTCGTCTTCTACGGCCGGGAGGCGGCCCGGCTGCCGACCCCACGCGAGCGCGACGACGTCGGGATCTTCCAGGGACCGGACGCCACGGAGGAGTACCCCGGAACGCGGGCCGACGGCGGCTCGATCCCCGAGGAGTCGACGCGGGAAGACTCCCCTGACGCCCCGGCCGCCGACGGTCCGGTCGCCGACGCGGCCGCGTCGAACGCGCCCGCCGCCGACGGAGACGAGGAGGTGACGGCCGAATGAGCGTCGTCGACGCGTCCCTCGCCGGCGGCTACGCCGTGGGTGACTTCCTGCTCGTCGTGGCCGCCGGCTTCGTCGTCCTCGCGATCGGGATGCTCTACCGGGCGGTGAAGGGACCGACGATGCAGGACCGCGTGCTCGCGGTCAACGTGCTCGGGACCAACACCGTCGTCATCCTCGCGATCCTCGGGGCGGCGCTCTCGGAGCCGACGTTCCTCGACATCGCGTTGGTGTACGCGCTGTTGAACTTCCTGATGGCGATCGCCATCTCGAAGTTCACCGTCGAGCGGGGTGGTGTGTTGTGATCGACGCGCTCGGACCCGCTCGCCTCGCGCTGATCGTCGTCTTCAGCCTGCTCGGCCTCTTTTTCACCTTCGTCTCGATGACCGGCGTGATCCGGCTCCCGGACGTCTACTCGCGGGCACACACCGCCTCGCAGGCGGACACGCTGGGTGCCGGCTTCACGCTCGCGGCGGTCGCGCTCGCGGCCGGCTGGGAGGGTACGGGATTCAAGGCCGTGCTCCTGGTGTTCTTCATCTTCGTGACGAACCCGACGGCGGCCCACGCCATCGCGCGGGCGGCCTTCGAGGAGGGGACCGTGCCGTGGACCGAGGGGGACGAGCGCCGATGACGGGAACGATCACCCCCGTCGTCGCCGAGGTCACGGCGATAGAGGCGAGCCTCTTCGTCTTCGTCGTGCTCACGGCGCTCGCCACGGCGTTCGCGCGAGACGTGCTCGCCGCGGTCATCGTCTTCGGGGCGTACAGTCTCGGGATGGCCGCGCTGTACACGTTCTACCGCGCGCCCGACGTGGCGATGACGGAGGCGGCGATCTCCGCGGGCGTGACGACGGTCCTCCTGTTGTTGACGCTCGCGAAGACGACCCGGATCGACCACGAGGCCGCCTTCGAGGCGGTGAACTACCCGGCGGCCGGGGCGGCCGGCCTGCTGTTCGTCGGGCTCGCGATCACCATGGTCGACGTTCCGGCGGTCGGCTCGCCGGACGCGCCGGTCTGGAGCAACCCCGACGTCACCCAGTGGTATCTCGCCGAGACGTACGCCGTGACCGGCGTCGAGAACACCGTGATGGCGGTGTTGGCGGCGTTCCGCGGGTTCGACACCTTCGGCGAGGCGGTCGTCGTCTTCGCGGCCGGGATCGCCGCCCTCATCGTCCTCCGACGGGAGGTGTTCGCATGAGCGACGCTTCGGACGCCGACGCCGGCGGGCGTGACGCTGACGCCGACGCCGACACCGGCGCGCTCGCCGACGCCGGATCCGCGGAGCCGGTCGAACCACCTCGGCGGAGCGGGCGGCTCGACTCGGAGACGAGACAGGGAACGCCGTACACGGAGAGCCAGGTGATCATGTCGACGGTGAAGGTCGTCTCGCCGTTCGCGTTCACCTACGGGCTGTTCGTCACGTTCCACGGCGGCGGCTCGCCCGGCGGCGGCTTCCAGGGCGGCGCGATCATGGCGGCGGTCGTGTTCATGATCGCCTTCGCCTTCGGCATCGAGGCGACCCGTCAGTGGCTCGCCAACACGGTCGTCGTCGCGCTCGCGGTCGGCGGAACCCTCGCGTTCGCCGCGATCGGGCTGATCCCGGTCGCGCTCGGCGGCGCGTTCCTCCAGTACGACCTGTTGCCGCTGCCGATCCTCGACCCCGTGAAGTACGGGATGGAGGCCGTGGAGATCGTCGGCATCGCCGCCATCGTGAGCGGCGTGCTCATGGGGCTGTTCTTCGTGCTCGCCCGCGGCTTCAACGGCGAGGACTCCGGACCGTCCATCGGCGACCGGGACTCCTTCACCGACGAGGACGAGCCGGACGAGCCGGACGACGCTGAGTCGCCGGAGCCCGCCGACGGCGTCGCAACCGACGGGGGTGAGAGATGACGGCGCTCCCGGCCGGGTCCGCCGCGCACGCCGCGTTCGACGTGCTCGCCGGGTCGCCGGTCGCCGCCGGCACGGCGCTCGACGTGCTCGGAACCCGTCACGCGTACGTGACGTTCGCGCTGCTGCTCTGTATCGGACTCTACATGATGATCGCCAACCCAAACCTCGTGAAGAAGGTCATCGGACTCAACCTGTTCCAGACCGCGATATTCCTGCTTTTCATCGCCTCGGCGTACGTCGAGGGCGGCGCGATCCCGATCGTCTACTCGGGCGGTGAGGGTCCCTACGTCAGCCCGCTCCCGCACGTGATCGTGCTCACCGCCATCGTCGTCGGCGTGAGCCTCACCGCGGTGGCGCTCGCGCTTTGCATCCGGATCTACGACGAGTACGGCACGCTCCGAGTCGACACGCTCCGGGAGCTGTTACGCGAGGAGGGGTCGCTGCCCGCGGGTCCGGGGCTCCCCGGCGGGGAGTCGAGCGGCGAGGGAGGTGACGGCGATGACTGACGTGTTGTTGCCGCTCTCGATCGCCGTTCCCATCGTGGCGGCGACGCTGCCGCTCGCGCTGGGGCTGCGGTACGAGGACGTCGGCTGGCCGGTGGCGGCGGTCACGACGCTCGGACTGGTCGGCTCGGCGGCCGCGGTGGCACTCGAGGTGTACACGGCCGGGCCGTTCGACCACGAACTGGGCGGCTACGCGCCGCCGATCGGGATCGAGCTCGTCGCGGACGAGCTGTCGGCGGCGGTGTTCCTCCTCGTCACGCTCGTCTCGGCGGCCACGCTCGTCCTCTCTCGGGCGATCGGTCCGCGCGGGAACGCCTTCCACAGCGCCTACCTGCTCCTGACCGGCGGGCTGGTCGGCGTCTCGCTCACGGGCGACCTGTTCAACCTGTTCGTCTTCCTCGAGATCGTCGGACTCACGACGTACGCGCTCATCGCGGCCGACCGGTCGGGCGCGAGCGCGTACGCCTCGCTGAAGTACCTCGTCGTCGGGACCGTCGGCGCGTCGCTGTACCTCGTCGGGGTCGGCTACGTCTTCCTCGCGACGGGGACGCTGAACATGGCCGACGTGAGCGTCCAGATAGTCGAACAGGCGGGATACACCGACCCGCTGATCCGGGCCGGCTACGCCTTCATCGTCGTCGGGTTCGCGTTGAAGATCGCGCTCTTCCCGGTCCACTCCTGGCAGCCGGACGCCTACCAGCGCGCGCCGGACTCGGTGACGACGCTCGTCGCCGCGCTCGTGTCGACCGCCAGCGCGTACGCGCTGATCCGGGTGACCTACTCGGTGTTCACCGTCGACTTCCTCGCGGCCAACGACGCGATCACGACGGGGGTCCTCCTCGTCGCCGGCGTCTCGATCCTCGCGGGGTCGGGACTCGCAGTCATGCAGTCCGACCTCAAACGGATGTTCGCGTACTCCTCGGTCGCGCAGTTCGGGATGGTCGCCGCCGCGGTCGGGATCGCCGACGAGACCGCGTTACTGGGAGGGGTCGTCCACCTCGTCGGCCACGGCCTGATGAAGTTCGGGCTCTTCTGCGGGCTCGCGCTTCTGGCCGCGGGGTACGGCGCGCGCCGCGTCGAGGACCTCGCGAGCCTCGCGCGGGACGCCCCGTTCGCCTCGGGCGCGCTCGCCGTCCTCGGCCTCTCGCTCGTCGGCATTCCGCCGTCGGTCGGGTTCCTCGGCAAGTGGTACGTCTCGCTCGGCGCGGTCCGGTCGGCCGGCGCGACCGGCGGCGTCGTCGGCATCGCGCTCGCGGCCGTGATCCTCGCCAGCACCCTGTTCACGCTGGCGTACGTCGCCCGCGTGATAGAACAGCTGTACTTCGCGGGCGTCGACCGCGGGGACGCGGAACGCGGCGTCGCCGATCACGGCGATGCCGGCGGTCACGCCGACGGGCCGGCCCGTGACGCGGGCGACGCCGTCGCCGACGGCGGCAGCGGTGACGCCACCGCTCCCGGGACCGTCCCGACCGCCCCGCTCGTCGTCCTCGTCGCCGCGGCGCTCGTCGTCGTCGGACTCGGCTTCGCGGGGGCCGGGTTCGAGTCGCTTCTCGACCCGTACCTCTCGGAGGTGTTCGCATGACCGAAGCCATCGTTCAGGACCCACGTCCACTGCTCGCCGTCCTCGTCTCGCTCGTCGCGGCCGTGCTCGTCGTCGCGTCGTACCGCTCGCCGAACGTCCGCGAGGGGTGGACGATCCTCGCGGCGGTCGCGAAGTTCGCTATCGTCGCCTCGATGCTCCCCCGCGTGCTCGAGGGGACCGTCTTCGAGTGGACGGTGGTCGAGATCCTCCCGGACATCGCGTTCGTGCTCCGTGCCGACGCGCTCGGGATGCTGTTCGCCTTCCTCGCGTCCGGCCTCTGGATCGTCACCTCGTTCTACAGCATCGGCTACATGCGCGGGCTCGACGAGGCCAACCAGACCCGCTACTTCGCCGCCTTCGCCGTGTCGCTGTCGGCGACGATGGGGATCGCGTTCGCGGGCAACCTCGTGACGATCTTCGTCTTCTACGAGCTGTTGTCGATCGCGACGTACCCGCTCGTCGCCCACGACGAGACGCCGGAGGCACGCTCGGCCGGCCGGAAGTACCTCGCGTACACGATGTTCGGCGGCGGCGTGCTCGTGCTCGCGGGCACCGTCATGGTGTACTGGCTGACGGGGACCGTCGCGTTCACGGCGGGCGGCATCGAGGAACTGGCGAGCGCCGACCCCGGGTTGGCGATGCTCGCGTTCTTCCTGCTCGCCGTCGGCTTCGGCGTGAAAGCCGGGATCATGCCGCTCCACCAGTGGCTCCCCGAGGCGATGGTCGCGCCGACGCCCGTCTCCGGGCTGCTCCACGCGGTCGCGGTCGTCAAGTCCGGCGCGTTCGGCGTCTCGCGGGTCGTCCTCGACGTGTTCGGCCCGGAGCTCGTCTTCGACCTCTCGTTGCCGTTCGGCTTCTCGGCGGGGCTCGTCCTCTCGACGATCGGCGCGATCACGCTGACGGCGGCCTCGCTCATCGCCCTCCGGAAGGACCACCTGAAACAGCGGCTCGCCTACTCGACGGTGAGCCAGCTCAGCTACATCGTCCTCGGGCTCGGCCTCTTCGGCTGGTACGGGCTCGTGGGCGCACTCCTCCACATCCCGGCGCACGCGTTCATGAAGCTCACCCTGTTCTTCTGTGCCGGGAACCTCCACGTCTCGACGCACACCGACTACATCTCCGAGATGGCGGGGATCGGCAAGCGGATGCCGCTGACGATGGGGGCGTTCACGGTCGCCTCGCTCGGCATGGCGGGGATACCGTTACTGGCTGGGTTCGTGAGCAAGTACTACATGCTGATCGGCGGGATCCGGATGGGCGCCGAGTTGACGCCGGTCGCCTACTACCTCGTCGGCGCGCTGTTGCTCTCGGGCGTGCTCAACGTCGCGTACTTCTGGCCGGTGATCTACACCGCCTTCTTCGAGGCGGAGGACGACCACGACGCGAAGCCGCTCGTCGACTTCCCGATGGGCGGGGAGCGGCGGTCGACGCTGGCGGCGACCGACGGGGGCCGCGCAGGTGACGACGCGGCGACCGATGGGGGCCGCACAGGTGACGATGAAGTCGACGAATCCGACGACGATGAGCCCGACGTCGAGGACGTCGTCGAGAGCGCGGAGGTCGGATCCGATGCCGACGCCGACGGCGCGGACGCCGAGGACACCGACCCGGAGATCCCGGAGGACTCCGACATCCCCGACGCGGAGACGGACGACCTCCCGACCGACGAGGAGGGCGTCGTTCGGCCGGACTTCGACACGAGCGATCGGGACTTCTCCGAGCCGGCAGAGCGCGTCGACACCGGGGACTACGCGGTCGACGCGAGCCCCTCCGACGCCGACGTACCGTTCGGCGTGGGTCGCGGCGGGGCGGGCTCGACCGGATCGTCGGACGTCGAGAGCGACGATGACGGCGAGGGCGACATCGACGACGACGGAACCGTTTCGGACCACGATGCCCGTCACGCCGACCACGACGACGCCCACCACGGCGGCCCGCCGCCGGGCGGCTGGGAGCATCTGCGCGGGCTCGCCGCCCTCCGGGGCCGCGAGTCCACGTGGTTCACCCTCGCGCCGATCCTCACGGCGATGAGCCTCGCCGTGTTGCTCGGCGTGATCCCCTACGAGATGGGCTTCCTGGAGCTGATCGAGCTCATCGTCGACACGCGGCTCCCCGAGGAGGTGGCTCGTCCATGACCGTCCCGACGGCCGCGTTGACCGCGGTCCCGCCGTACCTCGTCGTCGCCGTCGCGTCGCTTCTCGTGCTCGCGCTCCCGCGCGCGGTCGGCCACGGCCTCGCCGCGCTGGCGACCGCGTTCGTCTTCGCGCAGGCGGTCCTGCTCGGCGACGGCGGGACGGGCGCGCACCTCGCGACGCGGTTCCTCGGCTTCGACGTGGTCTTCTTCAACGTGGACCCGTTCTCGCTGCTGATGGGCGTCGTCGTCGGGTTCCTCGCGACGGCGGCCGTCCTCTACGCGTACGGGTCGGACGCGCCGAAGTGGGTCACGTCGCTCGCGCTGATCTACGTCGCCACCACGGTCGGGACGATCTACGCCGGCGACTGGCTCACCCTGATCTTCTTCTGGGAGCTGATGGCGGTCACCTCGACGCTTCTCGTCTGGCAGTACGGCGGCGCGGCGGTGCGGGCCGGCTACCGCTACGCGCTCTTCCACGGCACGGGCGGGACGATACTCCTCGCGGCGGTCGTCGTCCACTTCGCGAACGCCGGGTCGTTCCTGTTCTCCGCGACGACCGGGATCCACCCGGCCGCGACCGTTCTGGCCGCGATCGGGATCGGGATCAACTGTGGGTTCGTCTTCCTCCACTCCTGGCTGCCCGACACCTACCCGCGCCCGCACGTCGCGGCGTCGGTGTTCCTCTCGGTGTTCACGACCAAGACCGCGGTGTACGTGATGTACCGGGCGTTCCCCGAGGGCGGCATGTGGCTCGCGTACCTCGGCGGCTTCATGGCCGTCTACGGGGCCTTCTTCGCGCTGTTACAGTACGACCCGCGCCGGCTGCTGTCGTATCACATCCAGGCGCAGGTCGGGTACATGCTCGCGGGACTCGGGCTCGCGACCGCCGTCGGCGAGTTCGCCGTGGTCGGCGGCTTCGCGCACCTGTTCAACAACGTGCTGTACAAGAGCCTGCTGTTCATGGCGGTCGGCGTGGTGATCTACCGGACCGGTCTCGAGGACATCCGGGAGATGGGCGGGCTCTGGCGGGTGATGCCCGTCACGTTCCTCGTGTACGTCGTCGGCGCGGCCTCCATCACCGCCGTCCCCGGATTCAACGGCTTCATCTCGAAGGGGATGGTGCTCGACTCCGCCCACGAGATCCACGAGTACGTGTTGCTGTTGGACAGCGGGCTGCTCTGGTGGCTGCTCGTCCTCGGCGGCGTCGGGACGTTCATGTCGTTCATCAAGCTCGGCTACTACGTGTTCTTCCACGGGTCCGCGTCGATCTCGCCCGACGACGCCACGCCCTTCCAGACGGCGGGAATGGCGTTGGCCGCGGGCGCGTGTGTCTTCCTCGGCGTCTTCTACGGCCAGCTGATCGAGTTGATGCCCTTTACCGAGGTCATCCGCGGCGAGGAGGTCTACTTCCACCCCTACAGCACGAGCCACCTGACGGAGAGCGCCGCGCTGCTGGTCGCGGGCTTCGTCGGCTTCTTCGCGCTGAAGCGGCCGCTGGGCTGGCTCGCCCACCACATGCGCGACGTCGACGCGGTGTTGTTCCCGGCCGCCTTCTACGCCGGCCGGTGGTCGGTGTGGGGCGTCACCGAGTCGTGGGCCGCCGTCGACCGCGCGACGATGCGAGTCGTCGGGGGCGCGAAGTGGGTCGCGATGAACCCGCGGCAGCTGCTCGCGAACGCCGGCGTCGACGCCGAGATCCGGGCGGGGATCGGCCGGAGCGTGCTGTTCCTGACGCTCACGGCGGCCGTGGCCCTCTTCGCGCTGCTGTTGGGGTGATCGCCCCGGATGCCGGTGGAGTTGGACGCGCTCGTGTTGCCGGCGTTCGAGGACCTCGATCCGCTGCCGTCGGCGGGCGAGGTCGGCCCGTGGCGTGACGCCTACGACCTGACGGAGCGGACCGACGTCCCGGGAGTCGCCGCCCCGCTGCGTCGCGACGGGGCCGGGCTCGGCGTCGTCCCCACGGGGATCGGCAAGACCGCGGCCGCGACGACGACCGCCGCGCTCTGTGCCGACGACGCCGTCGATCTCTCCGACGCGCTCGTCCTCTCGGTCGGGATCGCGGGAGCGCCGCCCGACCTCCCGATCGGGTCCGTGGTGATCGCCGACGAGATCGTCGACTGGGACGACAAGTGCCGGTTCGATCCCGACGACGGACCTGCCGGAGCCGACGCGGATGCCGGAGACGACGCGGACGCCGAGGACGTGCCGATCGCGCCCGACCCCTACACGGAGGGCCGGGGCGTCGTCGACCTCGAGCCCGACCTCGTCTCGGACGCGGTCGAGTCGGCGGCCGGCGTCGATCTCGCGAGCGTCGAGGAGGCGCCGGAACCGGCCGTGACCGTCGGAACCAACGTCTGTGCGGACGAGCTGTGGCACGGACGGACGGTCGCAGACCACGTGTCGTGGCTCCTCGAGGCGCTCGACCGGGGACCGTACCGCGCGACCGAGATGGAGGACGCCGGGACGGCCGCCGCGCTCCGGCGGTTCGGGCTCGCGGACCGATACCTCAGCGTTCGGGGGATCTCGAACCACGACCGGCCGGAGCCGGGCGAGTCCTCGCGCGAGTCGTTCGAGACGTCGCTCACCGAGGCGGGACTCGAGACCGGGCTCGCGAACGCGGTACGCGTCGCGCGGGCCGTCGTCGACGACCGACGGGCGTGAGGCGGGGGAGAAGAGAACGGAACGGTCGGGAGAAACGGGACGACCGGTTCAGTACTCCTCGTACGCGAGGTTCATCAGCCACTGCGAGAACGCGTCGGACTGCGGATCGATCTCCTCCTCGCCGATGAACGGCGAGAGCATGTCGCCGGCCATCAGAAGCGAGAAGTCGAGGTCCCGCGGGGCCGGCTCGAGGTAGTAGGTGTTGTGACCGTCGTACACCGTGTTCTCGCGCTGGATGAGCCCCGACTCCTCCAAGGCCTCCGCGATGCGGCTTCCCTTTCGCGAGGAGACGTCGAGCTCCTTCCAGAAGTCGCTCTGGTGGATCCCGCCGGTCTCGCGGATGAGCTCGAGGCCGGCGCGCTCGTCCGCCGACAGCTCGGACTCGAGTTCGGACACGCTCATACCCACACAGGCGCCGGCGAGTCGCTTAAAACTGGCTTTCCGTCCGGAAGTCCGCCGGAACTCCGATCGACTCCACCGGCGTCTCGCAAGGGGGACCGTCCGCGAACGCCACCGCCGGGACCGACCCGGTCCGGATCCGGGTGAACGAACGCGTCCCGTAGCCGTCGCCGTGGAGACACGCGCCGTACGCGTGGTCGGCGAGGACCTCGCTCGCGCGGTCGAGCCACGCCTCGCCGGATCCTCCCGGCTCCGGGACGAGCGCGCCCGCGATCCGGCGGGCGCTCTCCGCGCGTTCCCCGCCGAACTCCGCGCGTCGGTCGGGTATCGCGAACCGGGCCTCGCCGTTGACCACGCCGCCGACGTTGCCGACGACGTGGACGCCCGGGTCGAGGCGAGTGACGGCCAGCGACCCGTCGTACGAGAGCATGAAGGCCGCCGCGTCGCCGGCGAGCACGAGGTTGAACCCGTCGTAGTCGCGGTCGGCGACCTCCCGCTCGACCGCGCGCACGGCCGCCTCGGCGGACGGCTCCCGGAGACAGTCCTCGACGAGCAGGCCGCGTGAGCGCTCCCCTTTTCGATCACGCTCGAGCCACCGGTTCGTGACGGCGACGACGACGCCGGCGTCGTTCACGCCGATCCAGGTCCCGCCGGCCTCGGCGTCGCGCGGCGCGAGGAACCGCCGCTCCGCTCCGCGGACGGTCGGCGGCTCGGAGGCGCGTTCGAGCGACTCGTCACGGTTGGCGGCCAGCGCGACCGGTACGTCCGGGAAGGCTCGCCAGGCGAGCGTGAGCGTACACACGGCTTCGAGTGGGGGCGGGCGAATCAAAAAGTCGCCGCCCCGGGGACGACCGACCGGGGCGACCGGCGCCGATCAGGTTTACTCGCGATAAAAGAAATCTTTTGGTGACTGGGGCTCTCGACTCCAGTATGAAGGCGATCGCCGTGTACGAGGACGGAACCGAGCCGGTCGTGATCGAGAAACCGCGTCCGGAGCCGGAGGCGGGCGAGGCGCTGGTCCGCACGCTCCGGGTCGGCGTCGACGGGACCGACCACGAGGTCATCGCGGGGGGCCACGGCGGCCGACCGGACGGCGAGGACCACATGGTCCTCGGACACGAGGCGGTCGGCGTCGTCGAGGACCCGAACGACACGCCCTTCGAGGTCGGCGACGTGGTCGTCCCGACGGTCCGCCGGCCGCCCAATGGCGCGAACGAGTACTTCGCCCGCGGCGAGCCGGACATGGCTCCCGACGGCGAGTACCACGAGCGGGGGATCGTTGGCGCACACGGCTTCATGGCCGAGTACTTCACGAGTCCCGCGGAGTTCCTCGTCGAGATCCCGCCCGAACTCGCCGAGTGGGGGTTCCTCGTCGAGCCCGCCTCGATCACGGAGAAGGCGGTCGAACACGCCTTCGCGAGCCGGTCGGCGTTCCACTGGGAGCCCGACTCGGCGCTCGTGTTGGGGAACGGGTCGCTTGGGCTGCTCACCGTCGCGATGCTCGACGCCGACCTCGAGCGTGTCTACTGTCTCGGTCGGCGCGAGCGACCCGATCCGACGATCGACGTCATCGAGTCGCTCGGCGCGACCTACGTGAACTCGAACGACACGCCCGTCCCCGCGATCCCGGACGCACACGAGCCGGTGGACTTCGTCTACGAGGCGACCGGCTACGCTCCCCACGCCTTCGAGAGCATCGAGGCGCTCGCGCCCAACGGCGTCGCGGCGCTGCTCGGCGTGCCCGGCGACTGGGAGTTCGAGATCGAGGGAGGACGGCTCCACCGGGAGCTCGTCTTACACAACAAGGCGCTGGTCGGCAGCGTCAACTCCGGGTACGAACACTTCGAGTCGGCCGTCGAGTCGCTCTCGGGGCTCTCGGAGGCGTTCTTCGCCGATCTGGTCACCGGCGTCTACCCGCTCTCGGAGTTCGAGGCCGCCTTCGTGGATGACGACACGACTATTAAAACGGCGGTCGAATTCGCCGCGTATGAAGAACGTTGACGACCTGATCGACAGCGCGGCCGAGCTCGCCGAACGCGGCCTCTCGAAGGGCGAGATCGCCGACGAGCTGAACGTCTCCCGCGAGACGGCGAGCTGGCTCGTCGAGCGCGCCGGCGGCAACGACGCGAGCGCGACGGAGCCCGACGGCGACACGACCGCCGACATCCACGTAGACTGGTCGGCGCTCGGCCGCGACTCCACGCGGCTCACCTACGCCGCGAAGGCGATGGCGGACCTCCTCGCGAAGGAGGGCGAGTCGGTCGACCTCACGGTCGGCATCGAGAAGGCGGGCGCGCCGCTCGCGACCGCGGTCGCCCGCGAGCTCGACACGGACCTCGGGACGTACGCCCCGGCGAAACACCAGTGGGAGGAGGGCGACATCGCCGACCACGGCGGCGGCTTCTCCCGGAACTTCGCCGCGATCCGCGACCGCGACTGCTACGTCGTCGACGACATCATCACCTCGGGGACCACGATGCGCGAGTCCATCGACGCGATCCGCGAGCACGGCGGCGAGCCGGTCGCGTGCGTCGTGCTCGTCGACAAGGTCGGCTACGACGACATCGACGGCATCCCCGTCTACTCGCTCGTCGACGTCGTCAGCGTCGACCGCGAGTGAGTCGGCCGGAACCCCTTTGACTCGTCGTCGCCTATCGGGGCCCATGACGTTCCAGCCCGAAAGCGACATGGACCCGGACGCGGTGCGCGAGCGGGTCGACGAGGCGATCGCCGAAAACGACGTGGTTCTGTTCATGAAGGGGAACCGCCTGATGCCGCAGTGCGGCTACTCACAGCGAGCCATCGAGCTGATCGGCGGGCACGTCGAGGAGTTCGAGACGGTCGACGTGCTGCCCGCGCTCCCGGCCTACCGCGAGGCGCTCGCCGACCACAGCGGCTGGGAGACGATCCCCCAGACGTTCGTCGACGGGGAGTTCGTCGGCGGCAGCGACGTGCTTGCGGAGCTCGATGAGCGCGGCGAGCTGGCCGCCGAGCTCGGCGTCGAGTAGCCGCGCGTCCGGAACCGACCGCCCCCTCATTCTCCACGGCTTCTCCGAAGAGTAGCCCATATAAGCCTACGTCACCTAGGTGGGGTAGGTGCAGTCGTTTACCGCCCGCGTCGCGACGACCGGTCCGACCCACACCCACCCCAGTAAACAATGACAGGCCGCGTGTTCCGACTCCATTCGACGCTCGAACTGCCACTCGAAGACGTAGAGGCGTACTTCGACGAAGACCCCGAACTCCCCGCGGAGATCGACGACATCGACATCACGCGTCGAAACAACACACTCATCATCAAGGCCCTGTCCGACGACGAGAGCATCAGCAAGTACACGCCGACCGCCCAGCTGAAGGCGTCGGTCACGGAGACCCGGGTGTACGAGGAGGAGCCCCCGCGAGCGGGCGGCCCGCAGTGGATGGACGACGAGGAGGAGGAGATCCCCTCCGAACTCGTCGAGTTCGCGTGTTTCAAGGGCGACCGCGAGACCGTCCTCCAGAACACCGCGCTCCAGTACCCCATGTTCCTCGTGCTTCGCGAGCTCGCCACCCGCGCCGAGAAGGGGACGCTCACGGCCATCACGGAGGCCGACGGCGACCTCGAGGCGACCCGGATCGTCGAGGGCGAGTCGCGCCCGGCGAGCATCGAGGTGGTCGAGAGCCCGCAGGGTGCCGGCGACGGCGACGGCGGCGTGAACTGGCGCGACAACGAGTTCATCTCCGATTAAACGGGAACGACGCGAGCGAGACGACACGGCGGCGCGTTTTTCGTTCGAACGCCGGACGAACGGACCGTATTCTTTCCACCGAGTGCGTCCGCCTTTCCTCGACGTTTTAAGCATCGACCGCCCTATCGACGGTATGACGGACGACTGGGTGAGTCTCTTCTCGGGCGGAAAGGACTCCTCGTGGGCGCTGTACCGAGCGATTCAGGAGGGGCTGAACGTCTCTCGACTCCTCACCGTTCACCCCGCCGGCGACTCCTACATGTATCACACGCCGGCGACGCGTCTGGCCGAACTCGCCGCCGAGAGCGTCGGGATCGACCTGATCGAGGTCGAGCCGGACGACTTCGGGGCCGACGACGTCGACGACGCGGCCGCCCAGGGTGACGCCGAGTTGGAGCCGATGGAGGCCGCGCTCCGGGAGTTGGCCGCGACGGACGGGACCGATCTGGCCGGCGTCACCGCCGGGGCCGTCGAGAGCGAGTTCCAGACGAGCCGGATCCGGGCGATGTGCGACCGGCTCGGGATCGACCTCTTCGCGCCGCTTTGGGGCGAGGACCCCGTGGCCCTCGCGGAGGCGATGTTCGAGGCGGGCTTAGAGATCCGGATCGTTCAGGTGGCCGCGTACGGGCTCGACGAGTCGTGGCTCGGGCGGCGCTACGACGCCGACGCCCTCGACGAGCTTCTCGACCTCCGGGCGGAGTACGGCGTCCACCCGCTCGGCGAGGGCGGGGAGTTCGAGACGTACGTGGTCGACGGCCCCCACATGGACCGCCGGATCGACCTCTCGTACGAGACGGTCTGGGAGGGCGACCGCGGCCACCTCGAGGTGACGGACGCGACGCTCGTCTAGACGTCCGTCCGCCGATCGGATCGGCCGAACCGGAGAACGACCGGTGGCCGTTCGTCGCCCGCAGGTGTGTCATTTTTTACCACGTGGCTCCTTCGTCGGTGACATGGACTTCGACCGGTACCGCGAGGGGGTCGTTGCGAACCGACGAAAACACGGATTCGACGTCGTCGACGGGGGGATCGACGGGTTCGATCGGGTCTGGAGTACACGCGAGGAGGACCCGACGGTCGGACACGTCTCCGTTTTCGCCACGCTCGTGGACGCGACCGACGCCGACGCCCCCGGCGTCGCCGCCGCCGCGGATCGGTTTCGGGAGTTCCTCGCCGACCTGAGCGACGGAACGAGTTCGGCCACGCCGATCGGGTACGTCGCGTTCGTGGTCGACTCCGCCGACGACGACCTCGTCTCGGCTGCCACCTCCTACACCGTCGCCGAGCGCCGGACGAACGTGTTCCCGCTGGTGTACGACCTCGAGAGCGGGACGCTCCACACGCACCCGGTCCCGCGGCTCAAGGGACGGGGGATCTACCGGAGACAACGCGAGGACGCCGAACGGCTCTTCGACGTGTGAGGCTCGGAGAGGGGGCGGGTCGAGACGCGACTCCGTCCGGTCAGGGCCAGTTGCCGCCCTGTTCGTAGGCGTTCACGACCCGGCGAAGCGCGACGACGTACGCGGCGGTCCTGAGGTTCGGGAGGTCCTCGTCCTCGTAGGCCTCGACGATCCCGTCGAACGCCTCGGTGATGATGCGCTCGAGCTCCTCGTTGACGCGCGATTCGGTCCAGTGGAACCGCTGGCGGTTCTGGACCCACTCGAAGTACGACACGGTGACCCCGCCCGCGTTCGCGAACACGTCGGGGACCACCCAGACACCGCGCTCCGTGAGCACGTCGTCCGCCCCCGGCGTCAGCGGGCCGTTCGCCGCCTCGACGACCACGTCCGCCTCGAGGTCCGCCGCGAGGTCGGCGTCGACCGCGTTCTCGAGGGCGGCGGGTACGAGGAGGTCGACATCGAGCGTCAACAGCTCCTCGTTCGTGATCGACTCGGCGTCGCCGTATCCCGAGACCGCTCCCGTCTCGGTCTTGTGCTCCTTGACGTCGCGGGAGTCGAGTCCCTCGGGGTCGTGGATCCCGCCGCTCGAGTCCGAGACGGCGACGACGTCCGCGCCGAGGTCCTCGATGAGGGCGGCCGCGACCGATCCGGCGTTGCCGTACCCCTGGACGGCGACGGTCGCGTTCTCGATGTCGCGATCGAGCCAGCCGAAGGTCTCTCGGGCCGCGAGCATCGTCGACCGACCGGTGGCCTCGACGCGACCCTCGCTCCCGCCCGAATCGAGCGCCTTGCCCGTGATCACGCCGGGAGCGGTCGTGTTCTCGAGCGTCTCATAGGTGTCCTTGATCCAGTTCATCTCCCGCTGGCCGGTGTTCACGTCGGGCGCCGGAACGTCCCGGTCCTCCCCGATGAGCGGCCGGAGCTCGGTCGCGAAGCTCCGGGTGATCCGCTCCAGCTCGTCGGTCGAGTAGTCGGCCGGGTCGATGGCGATCCCGCCCTTCCCCCCGCCGTACGGAACGTCCACGACGGCGCACTTGTACACCATCCAGCCGGAGAGCGCCTTCACCTCGTCGCGGGTGACGCCGGGATGGTATCGAATGCCGCCCTTGTAGGGGCCGCGGTCCCCGTTGAACTGCGAGCGATACGCGCGAACGGTCTCCAGCGAGCCGTCGTCGCGCTCGAACGTCAGGTTCGTCTCCAACACCCGTTCCGGGTTCTTCAGTCGGGTGAGAACCCCGTCTTCGGCGTCGAGGTACGCCGCCGCGTCGTCGATCTGCTCTTTCAGGCTCTCGTAGGGGTTCGCCTCGTCGCTCATACGGGAACGTCCCCAGCCCGTGAGTTAACGGTGACGACCGCGGTCGAAATCGCGTCAGAGAACGGGTCAGCGTTCGCCGTCGTCGTCACGGAGTCCGGCTGTCTCGGCGCGCTCGAGCACGCGCTCCGCCTGCGCAACGAGCGGCGCGTCGATCATCTCGCCGTCGACCGCGAAGACGCCCCGGCCCTCCCGCTCCGCGGCGTCCCGGGCGTCGAGCACCCGCTCGGCCCACTCGACCTCGTCCGCTCCCGGCGTGAACGTCTCGTTGATCGGGTCGACCTGACTCGGGTGGATCGCCAGTTTGCCGTCGTAGCCGAACGTGGCCGCGAGCTCGGCCTCCTCGCGGAGGCCCGCCTCGTCGGTGAAGTCGGTGTGAAGGGTGTCGATCGCGTCGACGCCCGCCGCGCTGGCCGCGAGGACGACGTGCTCGCGGGCGTAGAGCACCTCGGTCCCCTCCGCGGTCCGGGTCGCGCCGAGGTCGGCGGCGAGGTCCTCCGCGCCGAAAACGAGCGCCGTCGTCGCCGTCGCGTCCGCGATCTCCCGGGCGGCGAGGACGCCCCCGGCGGTCTCGACGACCGCGAACACGACCGGATCGAGTCCGCGGTCGGCCAGGAGCTCGTCGGCTCGATCGACCGAGGCGGCCGCCTCGACCTTCGGGAGCATGACGGCGTCGAGCCGGAGGTCACCCTCCGTTTCGGACCCGTCGTCGACGAGCGCGTCGAGATCCGCCTCGGGCTCGTTCGCGGTCAGGCGCACGCACACCTCCGCGTCGGGATCGAAGGCGGGATCGGAGAGGACCGACCGCACCGCCTCGCGGGCTCGGTCCGTTCGGGCCGGCACGACCGCGTCCTCCAGGTCGAAACACAGCACGTCCGCGTTCGTTTCGGCGCCCTTTCGCATCAGTTCCGGGCGGTCGCCCGGCGAGAACAGGAGGCTCCGTCGAGGCATGTTCACGGCTCCTCGGGGCCGGGTCATAAATCGGTCGCGGGCCGTCGGACGAAGGTCGGTCGTCGCGGTCGTCGCGGCCGGCGTGATCGTCGCGGTCGTCGCGGTCGACAGCGATATGTGGACGCCCGTGGAGGGGTCCGGCATGACGGGACGCTACTACGAGGAGTTCGAGGTCGGCGAGACGATCGAACACCGACGACGACGGACGGTGAGCGAGGCCGACAACCAGCGCTTCTGTGACATGACGATGAACGGGCAGCCGCTCCACCTCGACGCGGCGTTCGCGGCCGACACGCGGTTCGGAGAACGGCTCGTCAACGGGCTCTACACCATGTCGCTCGCGGTCGGAATCTCGATCCCCGAGACGACCGACGGGACGATCGTCGCCAACCTCTCGTACGACGACGTCGAACACCCGAACCCCGTCTTTCACGGCGACACGATCCGGGCGCAGTCGACGGTGACCGAGAAACGCGAGACGAGCGACGGCGAACGCGGGATCGTCACCATGCGCGTCGAGGCCTTCAAAGTCGGAGACGGGGACGCCGACGGTGAGCCCGAAGCCGACGACGAGAGCTACGGGGAGAGAGGTGACGACGGGAGCGACGACGACGTCCTCGTCTGCTCGTTCGAGCGGACCGCCCTCTCGCTGAAGCGGCCCGAAGGGGAAGACGCCGGGGACGGCGGGTCCGGACCCTAGTCGTCCGCGAGCAACAACCCGAGGTACGACGTGCGGACCTGGTCTCCCGCGCGGAGCCCGATCGTCGCCAGCGTCTCGACCGCGGCCTCCCGGGTCGGACCGATGGCGTCCTCGGCTTCGACCTCCCGCTCGATCTCCACGAACTCGCCGACGCGGTCGACGGCGTCGAGCGCGACGGTGAACCCGTTCAGCCGCCAGTACTCGCGTCGCTTCTCGACGGTCGCGGCCGGCTCGAACCCGAGGCCGTCGAGGATCCTCGAGATCGCCTCGCCGTCGTCCACGCCCGTCTCGTGTTCCGCGCGGGTCTTCGAGTCGTCGTCCAGGAGCGGACCCTTGTAGGTGAGCCGGACCGACTCCGCATCGGTTGACGCTCCGTGGTCCGTTTCCTCCCCGCGGAGCACGGTCTCCCGTCGGACCCGGAGTGCCTCGTCGGTCTCGGCGAACTCGCGGTGGGGCGCGTCGTAGTAGACGTCGCGCTGTCGACGGGTCTCGGCGGGTTCGGCGTCGGCCTCGCGGAGCCGATCCCGGACGGCCTCGAGGTCCGCCGGGACCTTGATCTCGACCTCGTACATACGTCCGCGTCGGCGGCGGCGGTCAAAAGGGCGACGGGACGTTCCGGCCCGAACCGTGCGCCTTAAGAGTGTAACGGGTGATGTTCCGCTATGAGCGATCAGGAGCAGGCGGACGCGGCCGAGAGCGCCGAAGAGGCCGACGCCGAATCGGACGCCGAACCGGAGACCGAGGACGCCGGACTCGCCGACGGCGACTTCGTTCGACTCGCCTACACCATCCGGACGGCCGACGACGGCGACGTGATCGACACGACCGACGAGGAGGTCGCCGAGGAGGCCGAGATCGACACCGAGGAGTACGAGTTCGAGCCCCGGATCGTCGCGCTCGGTGCCGGCCACGTCTTCCCGTCCGTCGAGGAGGAGCTGATCGGGAAGTCGGTCGGCGATAAAGGTACGGTCGACGTCCCCGCCGAGGACGCCTTCGGCGAGTACGACCCCGACGAGGTCGAGACGGTCAAGGCCGACAAGATCCCCGAGGACAGCCGCTACCCCGGCGCGCAGGTCCAGATCGACAACCGGCAGGGCCACCTCGAGACGATCATCGGCGGCCGCGCCCGCGTCGACTTCAACCACCCGCTGGCCGGCGAGGACCTCGAGTACGAGTACGAGGTGCTCGAGGCCATCGAGGACCGCGAGGAGAAGGCGTCCGGCATGCTGGGAATGTACCTCCAGGACGCCCCCGAGGTCCGGATCGAGACCGTGACCGAGGAGGAGGAGACCGTCACCGAGGACGACGACGGCGAGGAAGTCGTCGAGACCGAGGAGGTCGAGAAGGACGTCCTCTACGTCACGGCCACCCAGTCGATGCAGATGAACCAGCAGTGGATGTTCCAGAAACAGCAGATCGCCCAGGACCTCATGGGCCGACTCGACCTCGACCGCGTCGTCGTCGAGGAGGTCATCGAGGGCGGCGGCATGGGCGGCCTCGGCGGCATGATGGGCGGCATGGGCGGTGCCGGTGCCGGCGACATCGAGGAGGCCCTCGAAGACATCGACGTCGACGCCGACGAGATCGCGGACGAGCTGGACGACGAGCTCGACGAGGAGTAACCGCCCGTCGTCGCCGACGACCCGGATCGTCGGGCCGTCCACAGGATCTCGAGCGTTTCTGCCGAACCGATCCTTTTGGGTACGTCCGCGTCCAGGCCCGCGTATGGAAATCGAACGCGCACGCGAGGACGTCCTCGTCGCGGCCAGTGCGGGCATTTCGACCGTCGCCGTCGCCGTCCTCTCGAGCGTCGTCCCGGGCGTCTCGGTCGGGACGCTGCCGTCGCTCGCGCCGCTCGCCGTTTACCTCGCGTACCTCTTCACGCGCAAGGGAGGACCGTACGGGTCGATCGACGCGCCGCGGAACTGGGCGACCCTCGCGGTCGTCGTCGGGGTCGTCGTGCTCGCGGCCGGGACGATCTGAGCGGTTCGGCCGTCGCGAATCGGCGACCGGCGACGCCCGTCACGCGATGTCTCGACTGGTGTCGACGGAGACGGTGTCGGTGAGTTTGAGCTTGACCGGCTCCTCGAGGGCCGCCCCGCCGCGGAACTTCGGCACCGCGAGGCGGTTCTCGATCGCGGTCCCCGTGACCACGGTTCGGAGGTCGAAGACGACGTCCGCGACCTGCTCGGTGACGAGTCGGTTTCGGGACCGCTCGTCGCCGGTCTTGAGCGCGTGGAGTATCGCCGTCGCGTCCGTCTCGTCCGTCCGAGCGACCAGGTCCGTCAGCAGGGACCGGTATCGGAGCGGATCCGCGTCCTCGAGGGGTTCCGTGGGGTCGACGATCACCGTTCCGTCGTCCGGGATCGACGGGAGCCGTTCGCGCGCGTCCTCGATCGGGTCCTCGCCGTCGACGGTCTCGACGACCGGGTCGCCGGTCTCGACGGCCGACGCGGAGAGCCCGCTTTCGACCGCCTCGACCGACCGAACGGTCGTGAGATACAGCGTTTCCCGGACGCCCGCGAAGGTGTTCAAGAAGAGTTCGGACTGGCTGGCCGGGTCGGCTTTCAACGCCACCACGCTCCCGGCGGGGAGCCCGCCGTCGAGCTCCCTGTCCAGAACCGGGATCCCGGTCGGCAGCCGCTCCATGCGCGCAACTGACTCGCGTGGACGTTTGGCTCTGTCGATGGCGGTGACGCGACGGCGACCCGACCCTCCACCCCGTCGCCGCTTCATGCGATGCGCCACCGATCGGCGCCGTACGCCTCGACGAGCGCCGTCGCCGCCCCGTCGTACGCCGCCTCGACCGCCGCGTCCGCGAGCGGCACCGGCGAACTCGGCGGGACCCGGCCGAGCACCGGACAGCCGAACAGCTCCGAAACGGCGTCCGGAACCGACCGCGAGCGCGTGACGACGACGCCGAGCGGGGGACAGCCGAGCCGTCGAGCTATCGTTGCGGTCTTGACCGCGTCGCGAAGCGCGGGACGGTGGAGCGGCGTCACCAACACGCAGCGGTCGGCCGCGCGCAGCGGGGCCGCCACGTCCGGTGAGGCGCCCGCCGGACAGTCGAGGAGGAGCGGCGTGTCCTCGGCGACGACGTCGTCGAGGTCGCTGAAGACGGTCGCCGCGTCGTGTTCTCTCGGCCGCTTCGGCGCGTCGAGCACGACCGGTGCGGAGCGGTCGACGGGGACCGTCCGCTCCCCGCGGGCGACTCGCAGGACCGTCGATCGGGCTCTCGATCCGGTCGCTTCGGGGATCGCTTCGCGGGGCGTCGCCGGCGTCGCGACCGGCTCCCCGGTCTCGTCGGCCAGCTCCACGAGGTTCGGGAGGTCCCAGTCCGCGTCCGCGGCGACGACCGGTGCGCCGCGTCGGGAGAACGCCCGCGCGAGCCCCAGGGCCGTGGTCGTCTTTCCGCTTCCACCCTTTCCGCCGGCGACGGCTATCACGCGACGGGGTGGGTCGTCATCCGGAATAAAGGAACGGTCGGGAGGGGATCGAACTCCCGGGCTAGTCGTGACAGCAGCCGCCGGCCTCGCCGCCGAAGTCGACGGCGAGCGGCTCCGATATCGCCTCGTTGACCGCCTCGAGCCGGTCGGAGAGGTCGTCCTGTGCGTCGAGGAATTCGCTCATCGCGGGCATGGAGTGAAGCTCCTCCTGGGCGTTCTGGACGCGATGGAGGTCGGATTGGGTCGCGTCGCCGGTCTGGCGCGCCTGCATGAACTCGGCGCGGATCCGCTCGAACTCGTCGATCCGTTCCTGGACGTCCTGGTCGTGCTGGACCGCCTCGCGTGCCTCCTCGAAGCGCTCGTACTCCGGCGTCGCGGCGAGCCGCTCGCCGAGTTCGCGTCCGAGCTCCTCGATGGGGGCCTGTTCGACGCTCATGGTTCCCGTTACGAGCCGATCGGTTTCAACCTGCCGGAGGGGGGTTCCCGTGCCGGTTCGGCGACGGCCGTCACGGACACGACCCTTTTGACCGATCACGCCCAACGGACGGCCATGCCCGACGAGCCGGCGGAGAACATCAGTGGCGGTCCGGACGGCGGCGGCGAGACCGACGAGTTCGCGCCCGGCGACGGCGACTCCCGCGCCGAGGCGGTCGTCGACGAACTCGGCGAGCTGTACTGGCAGAAGGCGTACGGCGGTCGCGACGGTTTCGAGTGTCTCGTCAGAACGATCCTCTCACAGAACACCTCCGACAAGGCGAGCCAGCCCGCACACGAGTCGTTGATGGAGCGGTACGGCCCCGCCGACCGGCTGGCCGAGACGCTCGCGGACGCCGACCGCGACGAGCTCGCCGAGACGATCGCCTCCGCCGGACTCTACAACCGGAAGTCGAAGGTCATCGGGGAGGCGGCCGCGTGGGCCGTCGAGGAGTTCGATTCGACGGAGGCGTTCGACCGGTACGTCGCCGAGGGGGACCCGAGCGAGGTCCGCGAGACCCTGTTGTCCGTCGACGGAGTCGGTCCGAAGACGGCCGACTGCGTCCTGCTCTTCGCCGGCGGCCGCGGCGGCGTCTTCCCCGTCGACACCCACGTCCACCGGATCGCCCGGCGGATGGGGCTGGCTCCGCCCGACGCCGACCACGAGGCGGTCCGCGAGGCGATCGAGGCCGAGGTGCCGCCGGAGAAGTGCGGCTTCGGTCACACCGCGATGATCCAGTTCGGCCGGGAGTACTGCTCGGCGCGCAAGCCCGCGTGTCTGGACGGCCCGGAGGCCTGCCCGCTGTACGACCTGTGTGACCGGGTCGGCGTCGACGAGTTCGACGGGACCGTCGTCGACCCGGGCAAGGCTGCCGCAGCCGGCGACGACTGAGGTCCCGGTCGTGACGTGGAACCGGTCGATCGGGAGATAGGCGGGACGCCGCCGCCGACCCACCAAGCACTTACCACGTCCGCGACGACCGGCGGACATGTCGACCACTGACCGTTCGGACACGACGCGTGACCTCGCCGTCGGCGCGCTCGGCGGCGTCGCGGCGTACGTCCTCGGCTACCTGATCGTGTTCGTGACCCAGCGCGGACGGGTCGGCGAGTCGCTTCGCGGGATCAACTTCGTCGCCGACCTGATCGGCGGCGATCCGATCCCGCCGTGGAAGGCTGTGGGGTGGGTGTTCTACAACGCGCACGTCGTCGCCACGGAGGTACCGACCCCGCTCGGCGGGGTCCGGGTGGTGAACTTCATCGCCGAGTCGGACGCCGGTTCGCTCGCGGCGATGTACCTCGTCCCCCCCGTCCTCCTGCTCGTCGCCGGCGTCCTCGTCGGGCGGATCGCGGGCGTCACCGAACCGATCGAGGGCGTTCGGGCGGGCGGGTTCGTCGTCGCCGGCTACCTCCCGCTCGCGCTCGTGGGAGTCCTGGTCTTCGGCTACTCGATCGGTGACGGAGCCATCACGCCGATCCTCCCGACGGCCGGCCTACTGGCGGGGATCGTCTATCCCGCCGTCTTCGGTGCGGGCGGCGGCGCGGCCGCGTCGCTCCTCGCGGACGGGTAGCGGGAATCGAGAACGGGAAGCCGTGGCCTCGGCCGTGGGTCAGTACGCCTCGTCCTCGGGGTCGAACCGGTCGCCGTACTCCCGAACCGGGTCGACCGGTCGGCCCTCGTCGGTCTCGGGCGCGACGTAGTCGATGAACGACTCGACGTCCGGCTCGCGCACCCGAACCTCGACCTCGATGTCGCCGAGTTCGTCGGGGTCGCCGACGGCGAAGTTGACGACCCCCTCGAAGGCCGCCTGCTTCTTGAGCGCGAAGTCGAACCCCTCGTCCGTCGAGTTGCGCAGGAACACGCGGCGGGCGGTGTCGAGGATCTCCTGTTCGTGGAGCACGTCGGAGAAGGCGTCGAGGGTGTGCGTCTCCGCGACCAGCCGACCGTCCTCGTGGGCCGGCTCGGCGTCGGGGAACACGTTCCGGACCGCGTCGGCGACGCGGTCCGTCACCTCGGTGTCGTTGACCGGTGCGACGATCCGGACGTCGACGCTGTAGATCACGGACGACCTCCGTCAGACTCGGGGTCGGCGTCCGGAGCGGCCGGCGCAGCGGCGTCCCCGCCGACGGCGAGTACCTTCCGGACCCGCTCGCGGAACGCCTCGAGCGTCCCGGTGTTGTCGATCTCGACGTCGGCGTGATCGAGGGTCTCGCCCAGCCCGAGGGCGATCTCGCGCTCGTCGCGCTCGCGGAGCGCCTCGAGGTCGGAGTCGGAGTCGTCGCGGCCGCGCTCGCCGAGCCGCTCGGCGCGGAGTTCGAAGGGGGCGTGGATCGCCACGAGCGTGAAGCCGTCGCCGAAGGCCTCGCGGAAGCGCTCCAACTCGACGGTCGAGCGGAGGCCGTCGACGAGGACCGTGTCCGTCTCGCCCTCTTCGGCCGCCTCGCGGATCCGCGGGATCGTTCGGGCGGCGATGGCGTCGTCGCCCTCCTCCTCGCGGAGTACTCCGGCGATTCGCCCGTGGTGTTCGGCCGGGTCCAAGCCACGAGCGCGACACTCCTCGCGGATCACGTCGCCCATGACGACGACCGGGACGCCGGCCGCCTCGGCGACGTTCGCCGCCTCGCCCTTGCCGCTGCCGGGGAGGCCGACGGTACCGATGACGTTCATTACCGTGAGCTACCGGCGTCGCGGACTTAGGCTTGCTGTTGCGGGCTCGGCACCGGCGCGGCGACCCGAACCACGACGGTTTTTACCTGCCCGTACGGATAGTCGGGGCGAGGGCACGTAGCTCAGCTAGGATAGAGCGTCGGACTTCTAATCCGATGGTCGTGGGTTCGAATCCCACCGTGCTCGTCATCTGCGAGCAACGCGAGCAGTGACGGCACAGGGATTCGAACTACGCGAGACGAACGGAGTGAGTCTCGCCATCGAGTGAGAATCCCACCGTGCCCGTTCCTCACCTCGTTCGTCTCGAGCACGTGGGGGTTCGTTCTATCCCCCGGACGAGGACGTGAACCGCAGCCGGTACTCGTAGTACTCGTCGCCGTACAGGATCGTCCCCGTTCCGTGTTCGGGGTCGTTGAAGGCGTCATTCTCGACGTCGCCGTCGAGGTAGGCGCGCTCGTGAAGCGCCGTCAACACGTTCCGGTACGCCTCGGAGTACGGATGCGTCCCGTCGTAGCCGTCCCCGCGAGCCGACCGGAGGACCTCCGACTCGTCCGTGGAGAGCGCGTCACGGTTGACCCGTGCGTCGACGAATTTTGCCCGGAGGATCGCCTCCATTCGCTCGAGACTCGTCGCGACGGGCTCGACGGTCGCGCGATGGATCGGCTCGTAAAACCGCTCTTCGGCGACCTCGACGGCGTACTCGATCTCGCGGTAGACGACGCGGTCGGGACCGTCCTCCGACAGGATCCGGCTCGTTTCGACGGCCCTCTCGGACCGATAGACGTAGCCGCCGCGTTGAACCAACCCCCACGGGACGCCGCCCTCGTCGTCGCGGGCGCGAGCGGCCATGTGCGCGATCTCGACGGCTCGTTGGTCGCTTTCGGGAAGTTCCTCGGCGACGATCGCGTCAGTGGTCGAGTCGCCGTCGGCCGATCCGTCAGCATCGTCGGTTCGCGTTCCGTCCCGAAGCCGGAGGACGGGGCGTGTCTCGGCCGCCTCGTCGACGACGACCGACCCGAGTCGGTAGTAGGTCCCGTCCTCCCTCACGTACGCGGGATCGTCGGGAGTGGAACGGAACGGCGTTCGGTACTGCGTCGTGTACGCCGAGCCCTCGAGCGTGGTCCGGAAGGCCTCCTCGGCGTCCGGCGAGCGGGCGTCGGCGATGTCGATCACGTACCGGTCCCGGAGCGAACCGTCCCGACGGGACAGGGTGAGTCGCAGGGACCGCTCGCCGGACCCGCCGGTTTCCCCGCCTCCGCTCCCGGCGGAACCGAACCGGTCCAGACAGCCCGCGGCCGCGACGGCCGCGGTCGCACAACCGGCACCCAACAACCGCCGTCTCGTCGTCGACCGCTCCGTCATACGTGAGGGAAGTCTCGATCGAGTAAAGACGTTGGTATGACTCAAACGGCGCTTTGACTCTGTGTGTGCCGGTCGGTCCGAACACGCCGGTGGTATTATTGTCGCACCCGCGGCATCGGCCGTATGGACGACAACCAGGTCGCGATCGTGACGGCGGCGGGAAGCGGCATCGGGGAGGCCTGTGCGCGGCGATTGAACGACGACGGGTACCTCCCGGTGCTGTTGTCTCCCTCCGGGAGCGCCGTCGACGTCGCGAACGACCTCGGCGGGGACGGCTACGAGGGTTCGGTCACCGAGCCCGACGACCTCCGAGCGCTCGTCGAGACGACCCACGAGCGATACGGTCGCATCGACGCCGTGGTGAACAACACCGGGCACCCGCCCTCGGGCGACCTCCTCGAGATCTCCGACGAGGAGTGGTACGAGGGGATGGACCTGGTGTTGTTGAACACGGTCCGGATGGCCCGGCTCGTCACGCCGATCATGGAGGAGCAGGAACGCGGGGCGATCGTGAACGTCTCGACGTTCTCGGCGTTCGAACCCTCACCCGACTTCCCAGTTTCGTCGGTGCTCCGGGCCGGTCTCGGGAGCTACACCAAGCTCTACGCCGACCGATACGCGGCGGCGGGGATCCGGATGAACAGCGTCCTGCCCGGCTTCGTCGACAGCTACGACGTCGACGAGGAGACGAGAGCGGAGATCCCGATGGGACGGGCCGCACGGACCGAGGAGATCGCCGACGCGGTCGCGTACCTCCTCTCGGAGGAGTCGAGTTACGTCACCGGGCAGAACCTCCGCGTCGACGGCGGGATCACGTCGTCGGTGTAGCGGGTCGACCGTTGCGGGGACGCGCTCAGTCGGCCGTCGACGGCGTCCCGAGGTACTTCTCGTTGAACTCGTACTCGCCCTCGTCGTTCTCGATCAGGTACTCGCCGTAGTAGGGGACCCGGTTCTCGACGACCGCCTCGAACGTCTCGGCGATCTCCTCGCGGGTCATCTCGCCCATCGACCGGAGGTCGTCGTTGCGGTTGAGACACCCCTTCAGGTACCCCTCGTGGGTGACGCGGACGCGGCCGCAGTTGGCACAGAACTCCTCGTTTTCCACGGGGTCGACGATCTCGACCATCCCGCCGCCCTCGCCGTCCGCGTCCTCGCCGACGAAGTACCGCTTGCGGTCGTGCATCTCGCGATGCTCGACCCGATCGGCGATGTCGGCGAGCCAGTCGTGGACCCGACCGATGTCGACGTTCCACTCCGGTTTCCCGGTCAGCTCCGGCATGTACTCGATGAGCTGGAGCTGGAGCCCCTCGTTCTCCGCGACGTGCTCGACCATCTCCTCGACGTAGCCCGCGGTGTGGGTGAACACCACCATGTTGAGCTTCACCGGGTCGAGCCCGGCATCGACGGCGGCTCTGACACCCTCGAGCACCTGCTCGTACGCGCCCGACTTGGTCACCTCGGCGAAGTCGTCGGGGTCGAGCGCGTCCTGAGAGACGTTGACGCGGTCGAGTCCCGCCGCCTTCAGGTCCTCGGCGCGACCCGGGAGGAACGTCCCGTTGGTGGTCATCGAGACCTCCATCGAGTCGGGGGTGCGCTCGATGATCTCCTCGAGGTCCTGGCGGAGCATTGGCTCGCCGCCGGTGAACTTCACCTTCCCGACGCCGTACCCCTCCACGACCTCCAGAAACCGGACCACGTCGTCGGTGCCCATCTCGTCGGGGCTCGGCTCCATCGGCCCGCGCGTGTCGCCGAGTCCCTCGTTGTGACAGTAGATACAGTCGAAGTTACACCGGTCGGTGAGCGAGACCCGAACCCCCGTCACCTCCCGTCCGAAATCGTCCGCGAGCGGCTCGGCCATACCACCAGATACCCGCACGAACGTTTAAACATCCGGGTCGATCGGGCTCCTATGTAACTTCCAACCGTTACGCTCGACCACGAGCGTCGACGGGATCGACCGACCCGCGGGTCGCCCACGTTTCACCGTCGTACGCCATCTCCCAGAACGCCAACTCGAACTCGGCGCTCGTGAGGAAGACCTCGCGCATCGCGTCGCGGTGGCCGGGATACGACTCGGCGAACCCGTCGAGGAGGTCGCGCATCGAGGCGGTCTCGGCGCGGAACGACCCGCTCGTGTACGTCTCGATGAACGGAGTGTACCGGTGGTCTCCACCGGAGAGCTCGGCCATGTGATCGGCCACGTCGAGGTACCCCTTCATACACGGGAACAGCGCGGCGACAGCGACGGGAACCGGTCGGTCGTGGGCGGTTCGCACGAGGAAGCTCGTGTACGCCTCGCAGGTCGGAGTTTTCGCCGTCCCTCGGAGGTCGCTCTCGGTCACTCCGTACTCGGCCGCGAACGACCGATGGAGGTCGAGCTCCTCGTTCAACACGGCATCCGCCCCGCCGAGCAGCGTCGCCATCGCGGCCTCCTCACGCGCCTTCGCGCCGGCGACCGCGTACGCCCTGGCGTAATCGAAGAGATAGCGGTGATCCTGCTCGAGCCACCGTCGGAACGCGGCGTCGGGGAGGTCACCCGTCGCGAGTTCGCACACGAACGGGTGCTCGAACTGTGCCGCCCAGATCTCCGACCCCGCGTCCAGAAGGGTGTCGCTGAAGGCCATGGAATCACATTCGGACGAGGTATGATAAGTCTGTGGTATTATGTGGTAATATCTAATCGACATCGCAGGTCTCCACGGGGGACGTTCCCGAAGTCCACTCATGCCGATCGTCCGGAACTCGAGGCCCGGATGCCGCGGTGGGACTGCTACTCCGGGAGGATCCGAACTTCGAGTCCGTCGGAGGCGACCCGCACGTCGCCGTCGAAGCCCGCCTCCCGGACGCTCGCTTCCATCTCCCCCTCGCGCCCGCCGGTGTGCGGATAGAGGTGTGAGAGCAGCAGCGTCCCGACGTCGACCTCGGAGAGCGACTCCCCGAGCGACGTCGGCGTCGGGTGGTTCGAGACGTCGGTCCCGTCGGGGAACGAGCAGTCGTGGACGAGGACGTCGCTGCCGTCCGCGAACCGTGCGAGCCCCGCGAACGCCTCGGAGTCGCCCGAGAGGGTGAGGGGCCCGTCCGCGGGACCGGCGCTCCGGCTCGGCGGCGAGAACCGGTACGCGAGGCCCGACATCGAGTGGCGCGTCTCGTGGCCGACGACGTCGAACCCGCCCGCGGTGAACGCCCGGCCCGCCGGTATCTCCCGGAGCGCGAGGTCGATCCGCCCGTCGAGGTAGTCGTGAACGCCGAGCAGGCCGTCGACGAGCGCCTTGGTCCCGGTCGGGCCGACGACCTCGAGGTGCTCCTCGCCCGCCAGCCACCGCGCCTTCACGAGCGGGAGCAGCGCGGCGACGTGGTCGAGGTGGTGGTGCGTCAACAGGACGGTCGAGACCCCCTCGTAGCCGGGATCGGTGTCGGCGAGGCGCTGGAGCACGCCGCTGCCGCAATCGACCAGCAACGACCGGTCGGTCTCGCCGTCGCGGTCCTCGAGGAGGTACCCCGACTGGACGCGGTCGGGGACCGGCATCGCGCTTCCGCTGCCGAGGACGGTGAGTTTCATGCCGAACCGTGCGTCGCCACGGACAAATACGTTGAGGAGTGAACGCGGCCTATTTGATCAGGAACACGGGCACCGTCGCGTCGTCGGTGACGCGGTCGGAGACGCTTCCCAGCGACCGGATCCGCTCGCGGGGAGACTTCCCCTCCGGACTCATCACGATCACGTCGATCCCGGTGTCCTCCGCGTACCCGACGATCTCGGTGTCGGGCGTCCCGTGGCGCACGTGGGTCTCGACGTCGAGTCCGGCCGCCTCGACCCGGTCCGCGACGGCCGCGACGGCCGCCTCCCCCTGCGATTCGAGGTCGGCGATGACCTCGTCGTGGAGGTCGCCCGAACTCGCGTTCGCCACCCGGCGGTCCACGACGTACAGGGCGTGGACGGTCGCGTCGTGGTCGCTCGCCAGCGGGATCGCGTGATCGAGCGCTCGGTCGACCCCCTCGCTGCCGTCGGTCGGGATCAGGACGTCGTCGTACATACGCGGCGGTTGGCGCGGGGCGGGCATAAGAATGGGGTCGGATCCTCGTTCGGTGGGGTCGCGGGCGTCTACTCCGCGCGCCAGGGACCGCCGATCTCCGACCTGGTCGTCGACTCCGCCTCGCCGTCCCGGAAGACGCTCACGCGACCGGTCTCCTCGCTCAGGGTGACCGTGGCGACGACCTCGGGCCTGACCGACGTCTCGATCGCGCTCATGTGGCGTGACCCCATCCACGGCTCGTAGGCGACGTCGTCGGCGAGGTCGTCCTCGCCGCTCCCGGTCCCGAGGTCCCGGAACCGAACCATCTGTGACTCGATCTCGCCGTCGACGGCGACGACGATCCCGCCGTCCCCCTCGAGAGCCACCGACTCCGTCGACTCGACGAACGCGTTCTCCTCGAAGACCGAGGGACAGTCGTCCCGCGGCCACCGGTTGTCGCCCATCGGGTCCACGTACGACCCGTACTCGCGGTCGGCGACGACCGCGAAGTACAGCCCCGGTCCCTTCACGTGGGGCTCCTCCCAGCCGTCGAAGTCGACGCTCACGTGTTCCGCACAGAACCGCAGCCGGTCGATCAGTTCCCGAACGCGCTCGTGGGAGCCGTACTCGATCGCGAGGCTACTCATCGATCCCCCGTTCGCGACCCGTCTCGTCGACGACGCTCGTCTCCATATCGAAGGGACGGGCGGCCCGCATATAAGGGGTTTCGAGTCGGATCCGTGGTCGGTTCTCCCGGTGCCGCCGCCCCGGCCCACTCGGCCGCCCCGGCATCACGGCCTCAACAGGCCGGCGTCGAACCGGTCCGTCGCGAGGAGTCCGAGGCCGAACGCGAGCGCGACGAGCGCGGGGAGGAAGTTGCCGAACCAGACGTTGATCCCGCCCCAGAGGATCACGAAACTCACCATGTCGTCGAGCATGAACTCACAGTCCGCCAGCCGCTCGCGGACCGCGTCCGTCTCGAACCCGCGGTCCAGCGTGACCACCGCGACGACCGCCGACAACACCCACCCCGCGTAGTTCGAGAGGGGGACCCCGTAGAACGCGCCGCCGCCGAACGTCCAGAACCCGACGGCGACCGCGCCGGGGTCCAACACCACGTCCATCGCGACGACGGCCGCGCTCACGGCGAACAGCCGGATCCAGCCGTTCGACCCGCGGCCACCGAGGAGCAACAGACAGAGCAGGTAGGCGTTGACCACGAGCGGGATGAAGAAGACCGGGAGCGCGAGCGGCACCCCGCCGACCATCGGGCCGAGGTCGATCGCGTACTCGAAGCCGCCGTACGGCCAGCCGGTCCGGACCCCGACGCTCTCGATGGCGTAGGTGTACGCGACGAGGACGCCGAGCCAGCCGGCCGCTCGTCGGTCGAAGAGCGGGAGGACCCCGACCACGAGCGGCGAGCGCATCACGCAGACGCCGAACAGCACGAACCAGGGGTTGAAGGCGAACGGCTCGGGGATCCACCCCTCCGCGCTCCCGACGAGCGTGACCGCGCCGACGGCCGGGAAGAGCACGGCGATCGTGAAGCGGTTCTCGCGGACGACCCCGTCGAGAAACGCCTCGAGACCGTCGCGAGTGTCCGGGAGCCGGTCGCGGAACGCGTCCGTCCCGGAGCCCGTGGCCGTCTCCGAGTCCGCGGCCGTCGTCGACGAACCGTCGTCGCTCACTCCCGAGCCGTCGCCGCTCATCCGAGCGCCTCCCAGACTGGGTAGATCCTCCAGAGCCCGCCCATGGTAAATAACGCCCCGACGACCGTGTTGAGCGCGGGGAACCACCAGTAGGCGCGGTCGACGGCGACGCCCGAGACCGCGACCCACGTCACGAAGACGGGATAGACGCCGAGGAGCGCGCCGAGTCGAACGTCGACCGCGGCGAACGCGACCGCGGCGGCGACCCAACAGGCGAGACAGTACGCGTACGTCCGCGACTCGCCGAGAAGCGTCGCCGTCGTCCGGATCCCGGCTTCCCGATCGGGTTCGACGTCCGGGATCGCGGAGAACGTGTGCATCCCCATCGTCCACAGCCACGCGCCCGCGAGCGCGAACGTCGGCGGAGCCGTCCCCGCGACCGTCGCGTACGCGGCGGCTCCCGGGAGGACGTAGAGCCCGTTCGAGACCGAGTCCGCGAACGGGGTCGTCTTGAACCGGACCGGCGGCACGCTGTAGCCCGCGGCGAGGACGAAGAACCCGGCGAGGAACGGCCACGCGACCGGCGGGGTGACGGCGAACGTCCCGACCCCGAGCGCGGCCGCGACGACCACCGCGAGGAGCGCGAGCCGGTTCCCCCGCCACCGCGCCTCCCGGTCGCCCTTCTTCGGGTTGTGCGCGTCGACGTCGGCGTCGAAGACGTCGTTGACGCCGTAGAGGAAGACGTTGGCCGGCACGAGGAAGTAGCCGGCGAGCGCGAGCGTCGTCGGCGTGAACAGCCCGTCCACCCCGTCGATCCCGTACGCGACGCCGACGGCGACGGGGCCGGCGAGGTAGAGCCAGAAACGCGGCCGCGAGAGCACGAGCAGGTAGCGGAGATGGTCGGCGAGGTCGGCGGCCGCCCCGTCGCCGGCGCGGTCGGCGTCGTCCCCGTCACGATCGCCCGCGGCGTCGGAACCGGTCACGGCTCTCAGATCGTGTCCGCGATCCGTTCGGCGGTCAGTCCCCCGCTTATGAGACACATCGGGACGCCGATGCCGGGCGTCGTGGTCGCGCCGGTGAAGTAGAGCCCCTTGACCGCGGTCGAGCGGTGCGGCGGGCGGAACAGCGACGTTTGCCGGAGAGTGTGCGCGAGCCCGAGCGCGCTCCCGTCGTAGCTGTTGTAGCGGTCCGCGAAGTCCGCGACGCAGAACGTCTCCTCGAAGACGATCCGGTCGCGCAGCTCCGTTCCGGTGTTCTCCGCGATGTCGTCGAGCACGAGGTCGCGGTACTCCTCGCGGAGCTCCGGGGTGTCCTCCAGCCCGGGCGCGATGGGGACGAGCGCGAAGAGGTTGCTGTGGCCCTCCGGGGCGACCGTCTCGTCGGTCTCCGAGGGCACACAGAGGTAATAGGCCGGGTCGTCGGGCCATGCGGGGTCGTCGAAGATCTGCGCGAAGTGCTCGTCCCACCGCGTCGGCAACACGAGGGTGTGGTGGGCGAGCTCCGGAACGTCGCCCTCGACCCCGAGGTACAACAGGAACGCCGAGGGCGCGAACGTCCGCGACTCCCAGTACTCCTCGGTGTACTGGCGCTTCCGCTCGGGCAACAGCTCCCGTTCGGTGTGGGCGTAGTCGGCGTTCGAGACGACGACGTCGGCGAGGTAGCGGTCGCCGCCGACGGTGTCGACCGCGAACGCGCCGTAGCGCCCCTCGATCCCCGTGACCTCCGCGTCGGTGACGAACTCGACGCCGAGCTCCTCGGCGAGTTCGACGATGCCGTCGACGACCGCGCCGAGTCCCCCGTCGGGGTAGTACACGCCCATGTTGAAATCGACGTGGCTCATCAGGTTGTACAGCGCGGGCGTGTTCGTCGGCGACCCGCCCAGGAAGACCAGCGTGTACTGCATCAGCTGCTGGAGTTTCGGGTGATCGAAGTAGCCCTCGACGTGTCCCTGCATCTTCCCGAGCAGCGAGAGGCCCCACGAGTACCGCATCACGTCGCGGTCGACGTAGTCGCGGAGGCGAGGGCGGTCCTCGTAGACGAAGTGTTCCATCCCGATCTCGTAGGTGCGTTCGGCCTCCTCGAGATAGGCGTCGAGCGCCTCGCCCGCGCCGGGCTCGTACGCCTCGAACAGCTCCCGGTTGTGCTCCATGTCGGGGAGCACGTCGACCCGGTCGCCGTCCTTCCAGAACACGCGATAGTGCGGGTCGAGGTGGGTCAGCGTGTAGTACTCCTCCGGCGAGCGGTCGAAGTGGCCGAAGAAGCGCTCGAACACGTCGGGCATGAGGTACCACGAGGGGCCCATGTCGAAGCGGAACCCGTCGGCCTCGAGGCGGCTCGCGCGCCCGCCGAGCTGTTCGTTCTTCTCGAGGAGGGTGACGTCCGCGCCGGCGTCGGCGAGGTAACAGGCCGTCGAGAGGCCGCCGAACCCGCCGCCGATCACGACGACGGACTCGTCGGCCACGGCTTCGGTGTCGGGGGCCGCGTCCATATCCGATCCTCGGACGGGAACCGTATAAATACCACCACGACGGCCGTAGTGGGTATCACTAAGTCGCCGCCGTCCGTACGGATCCCCGATGGAACGGACGGTCGCGATCACCGGCGCAACGAGCGGGATCGGGCGGTCGGTGGCGAGGGCGTTCGTCGACGCCGGCGCGTTCGTCGCCGTCTCCGGCCGCGACGGGGCCGCCGTCGACCGGACGGTCACGGACTTGAACGAAGGGACGACGGACGACGAGTCCGGAACCGCCTGGGGCGCGCGCGTCGACGTCCGCGACGAGTTCGACCTCGAGCGGTTCTTCGAGCGCGTCGCCCGCGAGGCCGGCCCCGTCGATGTCGTCCTCGCCAACGCGGCGGTCTTCCACGGCGGACCCGGCGACACGCCGACCGACGAGGTCGGCTACCGCGACTTCGACGACACCATGCGAACGAACGCGCGCGGCGTGTTCGCCACGATACGCGAGGCGATCCCACACCTCGCCGCCGACGCGCGCGTCCTCGTCCCTTCGGGATCCGTCGCCCACGAATCCAAGTCGGGGATGGGCGCGTACGCGGTCTCGAAGGCCGCCGCCGAGGCGGTCGCCCGCGGCTTCGCCGCCGACCTCGACGCGACGGTCGGCGTCGTCGACCCCGGACTCGTCGCCACCGACCTCACCGGGAAGGAGCGCGCCCGCGACCCCGACAGCGTCGCGCCGCTCTTCGTCTGGGCCGCCACCGACGCGCCCGCCGAGGAGGTCGACGGCGAGCGCGTCGGACTCCGCCAGTGGAAGCAGGCGACGCGGTAGGTCCGGGCGTCACCTCTTATCGGATGCCGGCACACCCCGTCACGTGACGCGCTCGATCGCCGCGCGGGGGAACGCGGGTGTGCGGTGTGGTCCCGCGCGGTTTCGGGAGGAGGGACACGGTCCCACGACCGACGCGCCTCCCGACTGACACGCCTCCCGACCGACACGCACCGCCCGTTCGCCACTCCCCCTTCCAGTCTCCCGGTTCCCGAGGACCGAGGGCCCGCCGCCGGACTCACCGTTCGGCGTCGGCTTAGGCTTACTCGGGAGCGACCGCTTCACGAAGCGCCTCGGTCGCCGCCCGCGGGTCCTCGGCGGCCGTGATCGCGGAGACGACCGCCACGCCGGTCGCGCCCGCCTCGACGACGCGAGCGGCGTTTTCCGCGTCGATCCCGCCGATGCCGATCACGGGAACGTCGACCGCGTCGGCGACCGCGGCGACGCGTTCGGGACCGATCCCGTCCCGGTCGCCCGAGACGTCCTTCGAGTCGGTCCCGTACACGGCCCCGACGCCGAGGTAGTCCGCGCCGGCGTCGACCGCCGCCCTCGCCTCCGCGACCGTCGACGCCGACGCGCCGACGACCGCGTCGGAGCCGAGCTGCTCGCGAGCGACCTCGATCGGGAGGTCCGACCGTCCGAGGTGGACGCCGTCGGCGTCGACCGCCGCCGCGAGGTCGACGCGGTCGTTGACCACGAGCGGGACGCCCGCCTCCGCGGTCAGTTCCCGAAGGCGAAGACCGAGGCGATACCGGGTCCGCGCGTCGGTCCCCTTCTCGCGGAGCTGGACGACGTCGACCCCGCCGGCCAGCGCGTCGGCCACGACCGCCGGCGTCTCCCGTCCCGCGGAGTGGTCCGCTCCCGTCACGAGATACGTCCGCCACGAGCCGATATTCATGGGTAGTACCTATCGATGATCGGTTAAAAACGGTCGTACTTCTACGCCCGAAGTCCGGGGATCGCCCCGTGTGATCCCGGCCGAAGGCGGTCGACGGTGGACCGTCCGCCGCTACTCGTCGTCGGCGACGTCCTCGATGACCTCGACGCTGCCGGTGAGCTGCCGGTGGACGTACGGCATGTCGATGCCGGCCTCGTCGAAGGCCTCCTTCACCGCGGTCACGTACTCCGAGCGCACCCGGACGAAGTCGCCGCGGTCGGGCTCGTCGATCCACCAGCGCGACTGGAGTCCCACGGCGGAGTCGCCGAGTTCGACCACGCGAACCGACGGTGCGGGGTCCTCGAGGATCCCCTCGTGTGCCTCCGCCTTCTCGACGATGACGTCGGTCGCCTGCGCGATGTCGTCGTCGTAGCCGATGCCGAAGACGAACTTCTGTCGGAGCGTCTCGTAGGCCACGGGGTTCGTCACCGCGTTGTTCGCGAGATCGCCGTTCGGCACCGTGATCCGCTCGTTGTCAAAGGTCCGGACCCGCGAGACGCGCAGGTCGATGTCCTCGACGCGGCCCGCGTTGCCGTTCCACTCGATCCAGTCGCCGACCTCGAACGGCTTGTCCTTCAGGATGAAGATCCCGGCGACGAAGTTCCCCAGTAAGTCCTGTGCGGCGAAGCCGACGGCGAGCGCGATCGCGCCGCCGAAGACGGCGAACGCCGAGAGGAACGCGCCGTATCCCGCGAGCGTGAACCCGATCGCGATCGCCGCGACCCAGACGACCGCGTTCGCGACGCTCGAGCCCAGGCTCTTCACCGCCTCGTCCAGCCCTCGGGACGCGATCGCCCGCTCCACGCCGGGCACGAAGACGAGCTTCCCGAGCAACAACACGCCGACGAAACCGGCGACGAACTTGAACACGGTGAACAGGAACACCGCGA
The DNA here is from genome assembly GCF_900113615.1 of Halorubrum aquaticum. GTDB lineage: Archaea > Halobacteriota > Halobacteria > Halobacteriales > Haloferacaceae > Halorubrum > Halorubrum aquaticum. The sequence continues at coordinate 32,724 of NZ_FOPZ01000011.1, read as the reverse complement.
TCGTCGCCGCGATCCCCGACAACCCGAACTGAAGTGGTACCATCGTCGGCCCATTCGGATGGGTATTTAAAGAAGCTACTGGCAGCGCAGTTGTTTATCGGCGGTCGGCGCGTTCGTTACCGCGGTCGATCGGTGCGCTCGTTACCGCGGTCGATCGACACGAGCGGCCGATCTCAGTCGCCGCCCGCCGGGCGAGCGTCGAGCGGCCCGTCGCCGTGGGCGACCGCCCTGAGCCGCCGACCGTGGGCGTCGTCCTCGCGGGTCCGGTCGTGGACGGCGGGCGGGATCCACGCGTCGCGGCTCGTCGGGGAGGGAGCCGGCTCCACGTCGGGCGGTCGGAGGTCCGCGGGGAGGTAGCGGGCGTAGGTCGGGAGGCGTTCGCACAGCGGGATCCCGCCCGCGTCGGCGACCGCTCGGAGGCCGTCGAGGTCGGGCCACGCGTACCGGGGATTGACGTAGTCGTCGGTCACGGGCGAGACGCCGCCGAGGTCGTCGATCCCACAGTCGACGAGGTCGGCCGCCGGCGAGAGGTTGGGCGGCACTTGAACCGACACCTCCGGCGGCAGCGCGGCCCGCGCCATCGCGACGACACGCCGCATCGTCTCGAGGTCCGGCTTCGCGAAGTCCGAGCGCTCGTTCGGGACGACGTTCTGGACGATGACCTCCTGGACGTGGCCGTGCCGCTCGTGGAGTTCGCGGATCGCGAGCAGGCTCTCCGCGCGGTCCCGCCAGTCCTCGCCGATCCCCACGAGGATCCCGGTCGTGAACGGGACGCCCTGCCGGCCCGCCGCCCGGATCGTGTTGAGCCGCTGGCCGGGCGTCTTCCGGCGTCCCCCGCTGTGGGCGTCGACGTCCGCGGTCGTCTCCAGCATCACGCCCATCGAGGCGTTCACCTCGCGGAGGTCGCGGAACGTCTCCTCGGTGAGGTCGCCCGGATTCGAGTGCGGGAGCAGCCCTTCCTCCAGCGCGATCTCGCAGGCTCGATACAGGTAGTCGCGGATCGAGTCGAACCCCCACTCGTCGAGCCGCTCGTGGATCCGCGTGTAGCGGTCGTCCGGCTCGTCGCCGAAGGTGAAGAGCGCCTCCGTACATCCCGCGTCCGCGCCGACCCGACACCGCTCCCGGACCTCCTCGGGCGAGAGCAGCGACGCCTCGCCCGGCACGTCGTAGTAGGTACAGTACGTACAGGTGTACCGGCAGGCGGTCGTCAGCGGGACGAAGACGTTCCGGGCGAACGTGAGCCGGTCGGCGGGGTCGACGTCGGCGGGCGTGACCGAGAGCAGTCGCTCGACCGCGCCCTCCTCGACCGCCACGTCGACGTCGTACTCCTCGGTCCCGGCGAACACGACCGTCACTCGCGGTCGGCGTTCAAAAAGGATCGCGGTTGCGGATCCCCCGAAGATACCGGATCCGGTTACGTAACGGGCGGTCGGCGCGGTCGGACGCTTACGGAAAACACGAGGCGAGAGCCTCGCGCTTCAGCGAGCGGGGGGATGTCAAGCTTCGTCGGCACCGTCGGGGTTCGCCGGCGGCGATCGTGCGGTTCAGTTCCCGTACTGGAGCCCGATTTCGAACCGGTCGTTCCGCAGCCACACGCTCGCGGCTCCGACGGGGACGACGTACGCCAGCAGCACGATCGTGTCCCCGTACGGGAGGGCCGCGGTCGACTCGACGTCGAGCAGGAGGATCAGCGTGAACCCGAGCGCGGCGGTGATCGGTGCGATCACGTACAACGCGATGACGACCAGTCGGCCGATCGGACGGAGGGCGACCTCGATCGCGTCCCCCGGCGACCGGTCCCGGTACGACCCGTCGGCGAGGAACTGACGCCAGACGCGCATCAGCTGAGAGCCGCAGACGGCGAGTATCGCGACGCCGACCGACGTCGAGAGCAGCGACGAGAGCGTCCACTCGAAGAGCGAGAGCGCCATCGCGGCGAAGAAACAGAAGAAGAACCCGCCCCTGAACAGTTCGCTCGCGACCAGCCCGACGTTTCGCTTGTAAAGCGGCGGGAGGAACGGAGCTACCTCGAGCGGGGTCGGCTCCTCTCGCCACTTTTCGGCTTCGCCGTCGTCGACCGGCCGTGCCGCGAACAGCGCCACGGTTCCGAACAGGACGAAGGTGACGGCGACGTCGATCAGGTAGATCAGTACGACCTCGCGGAGGTCCCAGCGAAAGAACACGATTCCGACGGCGAGAAACAGGTGCGTGACGAGCACGGAGCCGTCGTCCGAAGCGACGCCGAGCCCGTTCGACAGCGTCTCCTCGACCTCCGTCGGCATGCTTCTAGCGTACGACAGGGACCTCACTCACTTGTCAGTATCGGCGGTGAACGGCGGAGACGCACGGTAAGCCCGTCCTCCGGGTTCGAGGTCGGCTTCGGTGGGGCCGGTCCGCTCACTCCCGAACGACCGCGACCCGCCCCTCCGACGCGTCGAGCGCGAATCCGGCCTCCCGGAGCCACGTCGCCGCTTGTCCCTCGCCGTGGATCAGCACCTCGGCGAGGTCGTCGGTCTCGTCGATGTCGGTACCGAGGCGATGGGAGTCGACCGCGGCGAACCCCGCCCCGACGTCCGCAGCGATCCGTCGGTGGTCGAGGTACGACGCGCCGTGGTAGTCGACGTGGAACCGCGGATGCGAGACGACGAGGGCGTTCGTGCCGCCGCCGCGGCCGGGCGCGATCGCGACGTCGGCCTCGCGGCCGGCCGCGAACAGCTCCCGGAGCGCCGCCGGGGTCGCGAGCGCGAGGTCGGCCATCACGACCGCGAGCGGGTCGCCCTCGCCGCCCGGTCGACGTTCCTCGAGGACGGCGTTGACCGCGTCTGTGAGGGGTCGGTCGTCGACGGTGACCGGCGGATCGAGGGGGACCGTCGGCTCGTCGGTCGGATCGAACCCGTCGGTCGCGAGAATTCGAGGACTGCCGCCGGCGTCGCCGATCGCCGCCAACACGTCGGCGAGCATCGTCCGGGCGAACGCGGCGCGCTCGGAGGGAGAGAGCGCGTCCGCGAGCCGCGATTTCGGACGATCGGCGGAGAACGGGACGAGGACCTCCATTCGGCGGCCGCCTAGAACAGCGACTCGAGCTCGTCGCTGTCGTCGCTGACGAGGTTGTCGAGGTTCTCGTCGCTCTCCTCGCGGATCTCGTCGAGGTTGTCCTGTGCCTCGATGGCGACCTCCTGGAGCTCCTTGATCCGGGGGACGTTCGTGACGCCCGCGAGCAGGATCACGGTGGCGACGAAGCCCGCGCCGCGGTACGGGTAGTCGCCGCCGCGGACCTCCATCGAGCCGGTCTGCTCTTCGAGCCACTTGCGGCCGCGCTCGATGCCCTTCCGGTTGAGGTACTCCGGCGGCCCCGCGAGCACGAGGAGCGCCCGTTCCGCGCCCTCGATCTCACAGGGGAGCGTGAGCCGGCCGAGCGCCGCCTTGCGGACGAGGCTCGTGATCCGGTTGGTGGTGTGTGCGCTGTCGAGCTCGTCCCCGCCGTCGTCGTTGCGGAGCCGCGAGAGGAGACCGCCCGAACTGCGCTCCTCGACCTCCTCCTCGGCGTAGCCGACCGTGGAGACGCCGCCGCCCGAGAGCGTGTTGATGATCTCCGAGGAGTCGACGACGCTCTCCGCGATCTCCTGGCCCTGCTGGATCTCTCCCGCGCCGAAGAGGATCCCGAAGCGCCGGACGATCTCCTCGTTGATCTCCTCGTAGCCGCCCTGGACGGACTCGCCCGTCTTCCGCCAGGCGTCGTTGTCGAACACCATCAGGTTGTCCACCTCGCGGACGAACGTCTGGAACGACCGCGCCGCGTTCAGGGTGTAGATGCCCCCCTCATCGCTGCCGGGAAGCACGCCGAGCCCGTAGACGGGTTCGGTGTAGATCCGCTTGAGGTGTTTGGCCAACACCGGCGCGCCCCCGGAGCCGGTGCCGCCGCCGAGTCCAGCCACGACGAGGAACGCGTCCACCTCGTGGACCGGGATCGAGTCGATCGCTCCCTGTACCTCGTCGATGTCCTCCTCGGCGATCTCCGCGCCGAGCTCGTTGTCCGCGCCGACGCCGTGTCCCTTCACCCGGGACTGCCCGATGAGCACGCGCTGGCTCTCGGGGACGTGTTCGAGCCCCATGAGGTCGGCCTTGGCCGTGTTCACCGCCGCGGCGGCGCGCACGATCTCCGAACCGGTCCGTTTGTCGTACTCCAGGAACTTGTCGACGACTTTCCCACCCGCCTGTCCGAATCCGATCATTGCCAGTTTCATATTGAACTCCCTCCGCCTTTGAAACGACCAGAGTGGGATCTGGACCATAAGGCTTCTGATGGCGTTACCAGTCCTGAGATCCACACGCACGTCGACCCGGCGGTCGCCCCAGTCGAGTCGGGCGATCTCCGCGAGATCGGCCCCGTACCGGCGGCGACGCTCCGTGCTCGGTCGACGGTCATTCGACCCCCAGATACGCCGCGAGCGTGGTCATCTCCGACTCGTCGACCCCGAACGCGCCCACGTCGTTGTCGGCGGTCGTGTTGTCGAACTTCAACGACCGATACTGGTCTCCGCCCATCGGGAACCCCGGAACGGCCCCCAACACCGCCAGCCCGATCCGCGCCAGCGGCATCGGCAGCGGGACGATCCGCACGCCCTTGCGCTCGGCCTCGTAGACGAGGTTCGTCACCTCCCGGAGCGTCAGCGTCTCGGGGCCGCCCACCTCGTAGACCGTCCCGACGTGCTCGTCCGACCCCAAGGCGGAGACGAGCATCGGGACGAGGTCCTCGACGTGGATCGGCTGGAACCGCGTCTTCCCGCCGCCGGGAAGCGGGTACAGGGGCACGCCCGGCGCGAACATGCCCTTGAGTCGCTTCGTGAACGAGACGAACTCGCCGCCCTCGCCGAAGACGACCGAGGGGCGGAACACCGTCCAGTCGAGGTCGCTCTCCCGAACGATCTCCTCCGCCTCTCCCTTCGAGCGGATGTAGGCCGTGTCGCCGTCGGGGTCGGCCCCGAGCGCGCTCATCTGAAGGAACCGATCGGCGCCGGCCTCCTCGGCCGCCCGGACGAGGTTCTCCGTCCCGGCGCGGTGGATCCGGTCGTGCATGACGTTGCCGCCCTTCGGCTCGAAGAGCGGCGAGAGCGCGACCAGGTTCACCACCGCGTCGTGGCCCTCGACCGCGGACGCGACGGAGTCGTACGCCGTGACGTCGCCGACGGCGGAGTCGACCCCATCGGGGGTCTCCGCCGGCGACCGCGACATCGCGGTCACCTCGTGGCCGTCCTCGGCGAGCGCGCGACAGAGGTACGACCCGATGAAACCGGTGCCGCCGGCTACCAGGACCTTCATACCACTCACGTTGGCGAGGAATCACCGTAAACCTACCGCGGCGTCAGACGAGTGACTGACACGAGTGAACGAATGTCACGGGCGTCGATCCGGTTCCGGCCGGACTCACGTCCAGCGGTCCAGTCCCGTCTGGACCTGCGACTCGCGGATGCGCTCGAAGCCGCGGGCGACCTCGTCGGCGTCGACGCCCCACTCGTCGACCACGTAGGCCCGGGCGGCCTCGACGTCCGGCTCGATCGTCGCGTCGAAGTCGGCGTCCGAGACCGGCGGGTCGAGGAAGAACTCGCGGACCGCCTCCGCGTTCGGGATCGACGCGTCGCGCGACGCGAGAACGCCCCACAGGTCGCCGTGTTCGCGCACCGCCGACACCGCCGTCTTCGGACCCACGCCGCGGATCCCCTCGTTGAAGTCGGTGCCACACAGCATGGCGACGTCGACGAGCCCCTCGCGGTCGAGTCCGAGGTCCTCGAGCGTCGCCTCCAGGTCCATCAGCTCCGGGTTCCCCTTGCTCGTCAGCTGTCGGAGCGTCGTCGGCGCGCCGAACAGTAGGGTGTCGTAGTCCTCGCTGCCGGCGTGGTCGACGCTCCCCGTTGCGGCCATGTGGGCGCACTGGGCTTCCCCCTCGGCCGGAGCCTCGACGACCGGCACGTCGAGGAGCGCGAACAGTTCCCGGGTCGTCTCCTGGATCGTGTCGGTGAGCCGCTGGGTCCGCGCCGAGAGCCGGGCGGCCTCGACGGCGTCGCCGCGCTCCGCGGCGGCGGCCTGCCGCTTCTCCGCGCGTTCGCGTTTCTCCCGGCGTTCCGCCACCTCGTCGGCCTTCATCTCGGTCATCTCCCCGTCGAACACCATCACCGGGATCAGGTCGTGTTCGAAGAACTTCGGGAGCCCCTGGACGACCCCGATCAGGTTCGCGACCTCGGTGCCGTCGGCGGTCGTGTAGGCGTCGTCCCCCGTCCACTTCACCGTCGTCGTGAGGTAGCGATACAGCCAGTTGTGCGCGTCGACGGCGACGACGCTCCCCTCCAGTTCCTCGAAGGCGACCTCACGTATCGACGCGAGGTCGCGCAGGTCCGCGTTTCCCATTATCTCCCCGAACGCCGCCCGACGTATTAAACGGTCGAGACGCCGGCGGGCTGCCGACAGCCGAAGGGAACGGGCCGACTACGTCGAGCTCGCGGGGACCAGCTCCGCCGCCTTCGAGCGCGCTCGGGAGACGATCGACGGCTTGGCCTCGAAGGCGAGCGTGACCTGGTCCTCCGCGTACGTCTCCTCGTCGACGTGCGCGTGGTCGTGGATCCACGAGACGAGGCTCATCGCGTCATCGGAGACGGGCAACATCAGTCGCTCGCGCTCCCACTCCGGAAGCTCGTCCTCCACCCGGTCGCGGAGCTCCGCGACGCCCGCCCCCGTCCGCGCCGAGACGGCGACCGGGTCCGGCGCGAGCCCCGAGAGCGCGGCGCGTTTGTCCGCGAGCTCGCCGGGGTCGAGCCGGTCGACCTTGTTGAAGACGGTGACGATGGGGGCCTCGTTGCGCTCGTACAGGGTGTCGTGGCTCGTCACGAGCTTCTCGCGCATCTCCGGGACCGGCTCGCTCGCGTCCACCACGAGCAACACGAGGTCCGCGCGGTACACCGAGTCCAGCGTCGACTCGAACGACTCGACGAGCCAGTGGGGGAGATCCGCGATGAACCCGACCGTGTCCGTGAGCAGAACGTCCCGCTTCTCCATCTCCGCCCGGCGGGTCGTCGTGCCGAGCGTGGTGAACAGCATGTCCTCGGACTCGGCGGTCCGTGCGAGGTCCGGGTGGCGGTCCTCGTTCTCGTCGACGTCGAGCTCGGCGGCCAGCTGCCGCATCAGCGTCGACTTGCCCGCGTTGGTGTAGCCCGCGAGCGCGACGAGGTCGAACCCGGAGTCGCGGCGCTGCTCGCGGCGGGCCTGCTCCTTCTCCGCGATCGACTCCAGCTCGTCGCGGATCTCGGAGATCTGGCGTTTGATGTCGCGCTCGACGCTCTCGTCGTACTCGCCGAGCCCCATGAATCCGGGGCGTTCGTCGCGTTTCGCCAGGCTGGCTTTCGCCTCCGCGCGCGGCAGCTCGTACCGCAGCTCGGCGAGTTCGACCTGGAGCTGGGCCTTCCGCGTGTTCGCGCGCTGGCCGAAGATCTCGAGGATGAGCGTGAACCGGTCGATCACCTCGACCCCCTCCGGGAGCTTCCCGCCGATGTTGAACGTCTGGTACGGCCCGACGTCGTTGTCTATCACGACGCAGCCGGCGTCGCGTTCGCGGACGAGGTCACGAAGCTCCGCGACCTTCCCCTCCCCGAACATGAACGCGGCGTCCTCGGTTCGGGTCTGGGTGAGCCCGCCGACGACCTCGTAGCCCGCGGCCTCCGCGAGCCGGGTGATCTCGGTCAGGTCGGCGTCGCCGGCGTCGACGCGCTTGGCGACGACCGCCCGGCGATCGCCGGTTCCCTCGCCGCCGGCTCTCCGATCCCCGCCTTCGGCTCCTCGCTCCGGTCGGCCCGTCGAGGCCCCCCGGTCGGCACTCCCCGTCACAGGAGCAGCCTCCGAGCGGCGTACGCGGCGTGATGTGCGGCCTGCACTGTTTCGCGTTCGCCTATGCTCTCGACGTATTTAAACTCGGGCTGGAAGCTCAACCCGATCCGGTCGGCGGGCTCCTCGTAGAACTCGCCGTGCTCCGAGACGATCGGACACCCCGGCGGCTCCGGGAGGTTCCCCACCGCCTCGACGACGAGGTCGACCGTCGCCTCGAGGGTCGGCCCCTCCCGCACGCTCGCGAACCCGATGCCCTCGACCGACCGGATCCGGCTGGAGTCGACGCTGGCGTGGACCGCGGCCGCGACCATCAGGTACTCGCCCTCCTCCTCGTGGCGGCCGCTGATGTCGACGCCGACGACCTCAGGGACGGGAGCCGTCCACCTCGGTCGTGGCGACTCCGCCCGCCCGCGCTCGAACCATGCTCCCAGTAGGTCCCCCCTCGGCTTGAATTTCCCGCCCGTATTATGTGCCCTCGACCGCGTCGTGGACCGTATGTCGAAGTCGTGGCTGTACGCGTGGGGGCTCGCGTCGATCGCTTTCGGGGGCGCGTCGCTCGTCGTGCCGCTGTACGTCGTCGATCTCGGCGGCTCGCCGGCCACGCTGGGGACCCTCGCGGCGGTCGCGTCGGCGGTCGGCGTTCCCGGCGCGCTCGTCTTCGGACGGCTCGCGGACCGGACGGGGCGGCGTCGGTGGTTCGTCCTCGCCGCGATCGGCCTCCTCGCGGCCACGCTCGCGGTCCTCCCCGCGCTGGAGTCGATCCCGGCCGTGATCGTCGCCAACGGCGTGGTCTGGTTCGCGTTCGCGTCAGCGACGCCCGTCGTCACGCTGCTCGCGGTCGCCGGCGCGCCGGAGGACGCCTGGAGCGAACGGATCGGCGAACTGAACGAGTACCAGGGGATCGGGTGGGCGCTCGGACTGCTGCTCGGGACGGTGTGGATCGGGATCGCGGTTCGCCTCGGCGACGCGAGCGGGATCCGGAGCTTCCTCTCCGCGCTCGCGGTCCTCGCCGCGGCCGGGCTCGTCGCCTCGGTCCGGTGGCTCCCGGCGGACGCCGAGTCCGCCGAGGTGTCGCCCCGCCGGCTCCGGCGCGCCCTTCGCCGGGCGAACCGGTTCAGCGTCCGGGCGGCGACGTTCCCCTTCGCCGTGGGGCGGGCCGACTACCGGCGGCTCCATCCCGAACGGAGCGCGGAGCGGTTCACGCCGACGCTCGCGCTCTACTTCGTCGCGGTGACGCTGTTTTTCACCGGCTTCTCCGCCTTCTTCGCCCCGCTCCCGGCGTACCTCACGGACGTGGGGGTCGGGTCGGAGGGCGTGTTCGCGCTGTACCTCGTCAGCAGCGTCGCCTCGGCGGTCCTCTTCGAGCGAGCGGGGGAGCTCTCGGGGCGACGCGACCCGATGTCGCTCCAGGTCGCGGGGCTCGCCGTTCGGGGCGTCGCGTTCCCGCTCGTCGCCGTCGTCGGCGCGGTCCTCGGTGCGTCCGTACTCGGGCTCGTCGCCGCGGGCGTCGTGTTCGGGGTCATCGGGTTCACGTGGGCGGTGATCGCCGTCACCGCGGGGACGCTCGTGACCCGGCTCTCGCCGACCTCGATCCGCGGCGAGGCCCTCGGCGTGTACGCCGCGCTCAGCGCGCTCGCCGGGGCCGGGGGCAGCGTGATCGGCGGAGCACTCGCCGCGACGAGCTACGAGTTGGGGTTCGGCGTCGCCGGCGGGCTGGTGCTCGTCGGCGCGGCGGGGGTTCTCCGGCTTCGGCGGCGGGTCCGCCGGGAGGACGAGGCAGGCCGTCGGGACGAGGAGAGCCGCCGGGACGAGAACCGGGTCTAGCGGGCCAGCGGCATGTTGTAGCTCGTCTCCTCCGCCATGACGACCTCCCACGTGTCCTCACACGCACAGGAGACCTGCTCGAAGACGCTCGGGTCCTGCCGCTTGTCGAAGTCCTTGATCGCGGTCTGGACCCGGTCGTCGCACTCGCCACAGTTGTGTGCGCCCCGGTCCGAGCCGTGTCCGACCGGGTCGGAGACGACGATGGCGTCGGCGTCGGCGGTCTCCTCGAGGACGTGCGCGACCGTCCAGAGCCACGGCGGGCGGTAGCCTCCCTCGAAGAACAGTTCGTCGACCATGGTGTACCGCTGGACGTTGGTCGGGTTCATCGAGACGGTGTGACAGCCCTCGACGGCGGCACAGCGGCGGATCGAGTCGACCATGTCCGCGGCGGCCTCGGGCTCCGCGAGGAAGGGCGGCTTCAGGAGGAGGTACGCCTTCACGCCCACGTCGGCCTCGAAGGCGTCGTCCGCGGCGGCCGCCTCCGCGCAGGCGTCCTCGAAGTCGGCGAAGTCGAAGTACTTGTTCACGCAGTCGCGCCGGACCCGGTCGGTCGCGGTCTCCAGCCCGACGGCCACGTCCGTCGCGATCCCGTGTTCGGCGAAGTCGCCGACCTTCTCGCGGTCGACGAAGTCCGGCAGCGACTCGACGACGATCCGCTCGCGGTCGGCGAACGTCTCGGCGATCGCCCGCCGGGTCTCGGCGGGGACCTCGCGCTCGTCGAGGAAGGAGCCGGAGGTGTAGATCTTGATCAGTTCGGCGGGTTCGTCGGCGTTCTCGCGCTCGTGGTCGAGACACGCCTCGATCTGGGTCGTGAGGTCCTCGTGGCTCACGCTGCCGCCCTCGACGGACTCGGCGACGTACCCGCACATGGTACAGCCGCCGGCGCGGGCCCAGCGGCAGCCGCCGGTGTTCAGGATGATCGTGAGCGAGTTCACCACCCCGTCGGGGGTGTTGTCCTCGTCGATCCAGACCCGCGTCGGCTCCGTCGGGTCGTACGTCTCGGACCGCTCCGCGCGGATGTCGCGCATGACCGCGTTGTGCGCGTCCATGCCGCGCCCCTGCTCGTACGCCTCGGGGCTCGGTTGACTCATTGTCGGGGAGAGCGGCCGAGCGCGTAAAGCCGTGTCGTCACGGCGAGGACCGTCGAGGGCGCTCGTCGCTCGCGGCCGTGACGCCGCGCGGTATCACGTCGGCAGGTTGGCGAACATGATCCCGAGCGCGAACGCGAGGAAGGTCGCCGACGCGACGACGGCGTACCAGCCCACGCCGACCGCGAGCGCGATCCGTCCGTCGAGTCCGGATCGTGAGTCGGGCGACCAGACGCCGCGAGCGGGGAGGAGCCGCAGGCAGGCGACCGCGGCCGCGCCCGGAACGAGGAGGTTCGCGACGACGACGCCGGCGACGATCCCGGCCGCCTCACCGCCCGTGACCGAACCCGTCCCGGCGACGAGGAGGACCACGCCGAAGTACGACAGGACCTGAACCACGGCCACGACCGCACCGACGACGAGGTAGTTCGCGAGGAGGGTTCGGGTCGGCCACGTGAACAGCGCGCGGAGCCGTTCGACCGCCAGAAGCGGCGACCAGGCGAACAACACGACGGCGGCGAACGCGGAGACGACGGTCAGCTCGGAGGGGACCATGTCTCGGCGTCTCGTCGGCGCGGGTCAAATATCCTCCCCACGGTGACGGACATCCGTCTCACGGTGACGGAGCCATCCCGCGACGACGCCGGTCGTCGCGCCGATCGCGTTGACGAGCGAGTCCCGCCACGCGAACGTCCGCCAGGGGATCGTCGTCTGGACGACCTCCACGCCGAACCCGAAGGCGACCGCGACCGCCGCGGCGACGACCGACCCCCGGACGCCGCGGCCCGTCCCGCGCGCCGACAGGGCGGCGAGCACCGCGTAGCCGACGAGGTGGAACGGGTCCGTCGGCGAGACGACCGCGGAGACGGCCTCGAGGACGCCGTCGCCGACCCCGACTCCACCGCCGGTCCCCCCTCCCGGAACCGGGACGACGGACGCGACGAGCACGACCGCGGCGAAGGCGATCGCCGGGCGCCAGCGCTCCCGGGGAGTCCCGCGTGACGGCTCCCGGTGCGTGCCGGAGGATCCGTCGCGATTCGAGTCGCTCACGGCCCCCCTTCGGCCGGGGGTCGGATAGGTCTTCGCGGGGTCCGTGACCGGCTCGGCCCGGCCGGAGCGCGGCTACGCCCGTCGTGGCCCCCGTGAGATCGTCGCGAAACCACCCGTGTGAACGTCCGTGCGTCGGGAACGTTCCCGGAGCGTCTCCGGTCCGAAACGGGAGATGGGTTCGTGTCGACGCGTCCGTTCCTTCCGTCGGAGCGGGCCGAATCGCCGGGACCGATGTAACCGATATCAGTTTCCAACAGACGTGAAGACCTAACACTCTGTGGGCCGTCTATAATGAACGAGCATTACATGACTGAAATGGGTGGCTACAGGGACCGAGTTGCACAGGTCGATCTCGGCGAGGGAGCGGTCGAGTACCGCGGGATCGACGACGAGGACGCCGAGAAGTACATCGGCGCGCGCGGGCTGGGCGTCAAGTACGTCTTCGACGCCGGCCCCGACGTCGACCCGATGGGGCCGGACAACCGGCTGGCGTTCATGACCGGGCCGCTCACGGGCACGCAGACCGTGATGAGCGGGCGGATCGCCTTAGTGACGAAGTCCCCGCTCACGGGGACCGTCACCGACTCACACCACGGCGGCTGGTCGGGCGCGCGGCTCAAGTGGGCCGGGCTCGACGGCATCCTGCTCGACGGCGCGAGCGACGACCCAGTCTACCTCGTCGTCGAGGACGGCGACGTGGAGGTCCGCGACGCCTCCCACGTCTGGGGCAAGGGCGTCCACGACACCATCGACGAGCTCGGCGAGGAGGTCGAGGGGTCGGTCGGCAAGAACCTCTCCGTGATGGCGATCGGACAGGGCGGCGAGAACGGCGTCCGGTACGCCTGCGTGATGAACGAGGACGACCGCGCCTCGGGCCGCGGCGGCACCGGCGCGGTGATGGGCTCGAAGAAGGTGAAGGCGGTCGTCGTCAAGAGCGGCACCGACATGCCGAAGCCGGCGGACCCCGAGACGTTCAAGGAGGGGTACCAGCAGGCGATGGAGGTCATCCGGGAGTCGGACGTCACCGCGCCCAACGAGGGAGGGCTCTCGATGTACGGCACGAACGTCCTGATGAACGCGACCGAGGAGATGGACGGGCTGCCGACGAAGAACGCGAAGTACACCTCCACGGAGGCGTACAACGGGACCGAGGGGATCGACGTCGACGCCGAGCGCGTCTCCGGCGAGAACGTCCGCGAGAACATCCTCGTCGACGAGCCGACGTGTCACTCCTGTCCGGTCGCCTGTAAGAAGGAGGTCGAGGTACAACTCCACCACAAGGGCCAGGACATGAACGTCCGTACGGAGTCCTACGAGTACGAGTCCGCGTGGGCGCTCGGCCCCAACTCCGGGCACACCGACCGCGACGAGGTCGCCCTGATGATCGAGCGCTGTAACGACGTTGGCGTCGACACCATCGAGGTCGGCAACACGATGGCGATGGCGATGGAGATGACCGAGGAGGGCAAACTCGACGTCGGCATCGACTGGGGCGACTCCGATCGGATGATCGACCTCATCGACGAGATCGGCAACCGCTCGACCGAACTGGGCGACCTCCTCGCGGAGGGTCCCGACCGGGTCGGCGAGCGCAAGGACGCACACGACAACAAGCTCTCGGTCAAGGGCCAGAGCATCGCGGCGTACGACCCGCGCTGTATGAAGGGGATGGCGATCGCCTTCGCCACCTCGAACCGCGGCGCGTGTCACCTTCGCGGGTACACGCCCGCGGCGGAGATCCTCGGGATCCCCGAGAAGGTCGATCCCTACGAGTGGGAGGGGAAGGGCGAACTCACCGCCACCTTCCAGGACCTCCACGCGATCTCCGACTCCTTCGACATCTGTAAGTTCAACGCGTTCGCGGAGGGGATCGAGGAGTACGTCCTCCAGTACAGCGGCATGACCGGCCGCGAGGTCACCGAGGACGAGCTGTTCGAGGCCGGCGAGCGGATCTACAACCTCGAGCGCTACTTCAACAACCTCGCGGGCTTCGACGGCGAGGACGACAGCCTCCCCGGCCGGTTCGTGGAGGGTCACCCCGACGCGATCCCCGGACAGGGCGCGAGCGAGGGCGAGCTCGCGGAGCTCGACCTCATGAAGGAGGAGTACTACGAGCACCGCGGCTGGGTCGACGGCGTCGTCCCCGACGAGAAGCTCGACGAGCTCGGGATCGACATCGGCCCCGGAACCGGCGTCTCCGCCGGCGATTCGGCGGCGCCCGCCGACGACTGAACGCTCCGCCCGATCGACCGGGCCATCCCACCTTCAGTTTTTAAGTGACCGGCCGCGGTAGCCGCCGGTATGGTCCACGACCCGCTCTCCCCTCGCGAGGCCCTCCGAACGCGAATCGGGGCCGTTCTCGCCGCCGTGAGCCTCCTCGCGCTCGTGTACGGGGTCTTGATCGTCGCCGAACTGCTCCTCGGCGTCCTCGTCGCCGGATCCCTGTCGGTCGGCGCGTACCTCTGGTATCGGACGTTCGCCGTCCTCGATTCCGTCGCCGACGCCGCCCAGCGGATCGCCGACGCGAAGGAACGCGAGTCGGGTGAAACCGCCGACCGCGACGAGTCGGGGGCGACGCGTTCGAACCGGCTCACGGAGCGCGAGCGGTAGTCGTCCCTCCGGCGGATCTCTTTATATACGATCACGGCGAACCCGACGGTATGACCGGTCGATTCGTCGCGACGTTAGGGATCGCGCTGACGACGTTCCTCGTCGTCGCCGCGCTTCTCACGGAGTTGCTCTCCGCCCGGATCGCCTTCTCCGCGCTCGTCGGGCTGCCGATCGGGATCGTCGCCGGCGCGGTCGCGGGGATCGCGACGTGGGTCCGCCTCTGGAGTCGACCCGCCCTCCGTCCCGTCCTCCTCGGCGGCTCGGCGGTCGGCTACGCGGTGCTCGCCGCGGCCGCGGTGTCGTATTCGGTCCCACCGGCTCGCGGGTTCGTGAGTACGAGGGGTACGCTCGGGTTCGCGGTCGTCTGCGGCGTCGCCGTCCTCCTGCTCGTCCGACGGTATCCGGACCGTGTCTCGGAGTGAAACGGAAGCGGAAACGAAACGAAACGGGACGAATCACGCGAAGACGACGAACCGGAACAGCCAGAGGACGACCATCCCGACGGTGATCGTCGCGAACACGTTCTCGGTGCGCCAGGCGACCGCGCCGGCGGCGACGCCGGCGATCAGTCGCTCGTCCGCGAGCGTCGCGACGACGCCGGGCCGGATCGTCACCAGGTCCGGGAACACGAGCGCCGCGAGCACCGCCGGCGGCACGTATTTCAGGGGCCTACCGATCCGTTCCGGGACCTCGTCGATCCGCCCGAAGAGGTGGATGAAGGAGAGCCGGAACGAGTACGTGGCGATCCCGATGACGACGATCGCGATCCAGACGCGCGGCGATCCAACGAACCCCGGGAGTCCCGTCATCGTCCCATCGCCTCCGTCAGCAGGCCGACGACGATCCCCGAGACGGCCCCGACGAGGAGCCCGAGGTTGAGCGGGAGTCCGGCGGCGACGACCGCGACCGTCCCCCCGACGATCCCCGCGATCGTCGTCGGGCGGTCCTTCATCGCGGGGACCAACAGCGCGAGGAAGACGAGCGGGACCGCGAAGGTGAGCCCCCACGCGTCGGGGACGCCGGCTCCGACGACGACGCCGACGACCGTCCCGATCTGCCAGACCACCCACAGCGACGCCGCCGCGCCGAGGTAGTAGCGCCACCGGCTGCGGTCGTCGTTCCGTTGGTACTCCGCGACCGAGAGCGCGTACGCCTGGTCGGTGAGCAGGTACGCGAGCGCGGCGCGCGTCCGGCGAGCGTAGTCGGCGAAGTACGGCGCGATCGACGCGGAGTACATCACCATCCGGAGGTTGATCACGGCCGCGGTGCCGATCACGACCGCGAGCGGCGCGTTCGACCCGAGGAGGTCGATCGCGGCGAGCTGGGACGCGCCCGCGAACACGATCACCGATAGCCCGACCGCCTCCGCCAACGTGAGCCCCGCGTCGACGGCGGCGATCCCGGCGACGAGCGCGAACGGGACGATCCCGAGCATGAGGGGCGTCACGTCGCGCATGCCGGCGATCAGGTCCTCGTCGAGGACGCCCCCGTTCATGCCGGTCATTCGCGGGGGTAGGCCGGCTCGTCGTGTTTGGCGGCGAGGTAGTCGGCGTGTTCCAGCTTCGTCGTCGCCTTCCGCACGGTGCCGAGAAGCGAGTGGACCTCCCGCTCGGTCGGGTGCGCGCGGCCGAGCAGCCGGCGCAACAACAGCGCGTTCTTCTCGCGGCGGTGTTCGCGCTGGCCGGTCGCCTCGAGGAAGTCGCCGAAGAGGTCGTGGAGCCGCTCCACGTCGGCCTCCGGCGCGCGGGTGACCGCGGTGTCGGGGAGCTGCGTCTCCTCGACGGTGAGGTCCCGGAGCTCGTATAAGAGCACCGTCGCCGCCTGCCCGAGGTTGAGGACGGGGTAGTCGTCGGCGGCGGGGATCGAACACACCTCGTCGAGCCGCGAGAGCTCGTCGTTGTTGAGCCCGCGGCCCTCACGGCCGAAGACGATCGCGGTCGGCGCGTCGACCGTCGCGAGCGACTCCCGAAGCTCGACGGGCGTCTTGAAGGGCCACCGCTCGTGGCTCCGGTCGTCCTCGCCGGTGATCGCGGTGGTGCCGACGGTGTGGTAGTTCTCGACGACCTCCTCGAAGGTCACCTCGTCGGCGTTCGGGAGCACGTCCTCGCGGGCGTGCCCGGCGAAGCCGTACGCCTCGCCGTCCTCGTCGAGTTCCGGCGGGTCGACCAACTTGAGATCGGAGAGCCCGAAGTTCTTCATCGCCCGCGCGATGGTGCCGACGTTACCCGGCGTCTCCGGCTCCACGACGACCACGACCGGCTTTCGGCGCGTCGACGAGTTCTCGATCGCCTCGTCGGCGCGCTCCGCGTCTCCCGCGTCTCCCTCGCTCATCGGTTCGATGGGTACTCCGTCGAGAGGTCGACGTCGGAGTCGGCCAGCTCCTCCTCGCTGAGGCGGTCGTCCTCGTCGTCGGACTTCTCGCCGGCAAGCGCGCGGATGTCGATGCGGTCGCCCTCGAAGTTCTCCTCGAGGCGCTTCTGGATCTCGTTCTGGTCGGGGAGCTCGGGAAGTCCGTCGGGGTCCTCCTCGACGTGCTCGACGGAGGCGTATCCGTCGGGGGCCTCGTTGCCGGCGGCGACCCACTCGTGGAAGCGGTCGCCGAACTCACGTTGTCCCTTGTATTCGCTGCCGCCGGCCTCGCGGAACCAGTAGATCAGGTCGGGTTCGTGTTCCGGACAGAGCAGGACCTCGCCGCCCGGCTCGCCGTACACGATCTCCGCCTGCTTACAGCGGTGAACCTCGGCGTCGCCGTACTCGAGATAACAGACGTCACACGGCTCCTCGTGGATCCCCACGAGCCTGACGAGCCGCTCTCTGGGCTCCTCGGGGATCTCGTCGAGGGGACGCAACTCGCCGTCCTCGGAGATGATCTCCTCCTCGTCGAACCGCCAGCCGCGGAGGCCGATGCTCACTTTCGCCATGCGCGGGGCTTGTCGCGGCGCGGATAAAAGCGCGTCCTTCCGGGCCTGCGGTGCCGGTACTCGACGGATCCGAGGTAGACCGGGGGAGAGGAGGCGTGGAACGGTCAGGACCGGTCGCGTTCGAGGGGCCGGTCCCGCTCCCGTTCGCGTTCCCGCCACTCCTCCGCGTCCTCGGGCGTCTCGGTCTCCAGCAGCCTGTCGAGTTTGCGTTCGAACTGCTCGTCCGTCAGGTCGCCCTCGGCGTATCGGGTTCTGAGCCGGTCGATCGCGTCCGCGTTGCCCTCGGTAACGCCGTCCTCGTCGGTCCCTCGAGCCCCCGTGTCCTCGCGTGCGGTTTCGGCGTCGGTCTCCGGCGATCCGTCAGCCTCGCCTTCCTCCTCCCCGAAGAGCATCGAGACGACCGGCACGACCACGACGTAGCCGAACAGCATGAGCGGGAGCCACCACTCGAGATCGAGGAAAAGGGCGGCCAACCAGACGCCCGTGACCACGGTCGAGGCGATCTCGGTTGCGTTCTCCTTCGCGCGATCGAGCGGGGACGAGTCGGTCATACCGTCGCGTTTCGCTGGAGCCGTACAAAACGGTGCCGTCGGTACCAGAAGGACGATCCCGTTTCTGTCGCTGTATCCTCGTTCACGACCTCTACCGCTCGGCTGTACGACACGGGAACCGTGACCGCGGTGAACACGTCCAAAGCCCCAGCCGCGAGGACTCGCGCGGCTCGCTGCGCGCTTCAGTCGCTCGTTTCACTCGTTCCTTCCAGTGTCGCCGGCGGCGTTGCCGCCGGCTGCCCGTGGCGCGGAGCGCCACGCTGCTTACGTCGCCGTGCTTCGCCCTCGCGACTGCCCCTTTGAGTCCCACCCGACCGCACAGCCCCGCACCTCACGCCTCCCCAGCCTCGCGGTTCGCGCTTTCCGAGCGCTCACCGCGTCCAGCGAGAATCGAAGATTCTCTGGCAGCCGGCGGCTCCGCCGCCGGCGACCTCGCGGGCTCCTCGCGCCCGTTCGGGCGCTCGGAGGCGCGCCACCGCACGACGGATCGTTGCGGTGGATCGTCCGTCTCCTCGCCCGCCGGTTCCGGGCCCGCTTTAAGAGTCGCGACCCTCGATCGGGTATGCGAAACGTGGACGCCGCGGGCCTCGGGATCGGCGACGACCACCCACCCCGGATCATGGGCGTGTTGAACGTCTCCGCGGAGTCGCCGTACGACCCGAGCGTGTACGACGACCCGGGCGAGGCGGCGGAGTACGTCGACGAGGAACTGATCGGGGAGGGCGCGGACGTCGTCGACGTGGGACTCGAATCGGCCAACAAGGACCTCGACGTGCTCACGGCCGA
Organism: Halorubrum aquaticum; assembly: GCF_900113615.1. Taxonomy (GTDB): domain Archaea; phylum Halobacteriota; class Halobacteria; order Halobacteriales; family Haloferacaceae; genus Halorubrum; species Halorubrum aquaticum. The sequence goes on along the minus strand of NZ_FOPZ01000011.1, from coordinate 14,022 downwards.
GGACGAGCTGGAGCGGCTCGAAACCGCGATCGAGACGCTCGAGTCGACCTCCGGTGACGCCGTCTGGTCGATCGAGACGCGCTACCACGAGGTCGCCGACGCGGCCCTCTCGCGCGGGTTCGACATGGTCAACGACGTCTGCGGGTTCGCCGACCCGGAGATGCCGCGGGTGTGCGCCGAACACGACGCCGCCGTCTCGAAGATGGCCTCGCCGCCGGACCTCGAGCGACCGGGCGCGATCGAGGAGGTCGACGAGATATACGACGCGCTCTCGCGGAACGGCTTCACGGAGAAGACGATCCTCGACCCCGCCTTCGGCGGCTGGTCGGAGGCGAAGACGCTCGCGGACGACCGCGAGACGTTCCGCCGGCTGCGGGAGTTCCGGGGATACGGCCGGCCGCTTCTCGTCTCCATCAACCGGAAGAACTTCCTCCGCGACCTCGCGGGTCGGAGCACCGAGGCCGCCCTCCCGGTGTCGCTCGCGGCCACTTCCATGGCAGTCGAGCGCGGCGCACACGTGATCCGCACCCACGACGTGGCCGAGACCCGGGACGCGGCCCTCATCGGCGAGGCGTTCTCCCGGAAGCGCGTCCGCCACGACGACGAGATCGACGTCGAGGAGCTGGACGTGACCACGGTCCGCGAGGCCGAGCGTCACCTCGACCGCCTCGATGCCGCCCGCGAGATCGCCGAGGAAACGGTCGTCCGCACCTACGAGCTGTCGGGGCTGTCGACGGAGGCCGTCGCCGCGCTCCGGGCGGCCACCGACGAGGGGGACGCCGCCTTCGCGGTCGGGCGGAGCGCCGACGGCGACGACGGGGGTCGGGACGGGACCCACGGGGACCGGACGCGTGGAGTTCTCGTCGGCACCGCCGACGGCCTCTCGTCGGTCGTCTCGGCCGTTTCGGGCGTTTCCGACGCGCTCGATGCCGCACTCCGGACGATCGACGACACCTAGAAGTAAGAGAAAGTTTATGCCGCCGTGTGGACAACGCTTCAACCGGACGCCGGAGGGGCACGCGGGTAGGGGTACTCTGTGCCACTCCGGCCCACACCATATTCATCACCGTGAGCGACGGCACCGTTCGACGGACCGGACCGACTGCCGGGTTGCTCGACGCGGTGTGGGGGTGATCCCGTGAACTTCGAGACGTTCGAACCGACGTACGAGGCGATACTGGCCGACCTCGGGTTCGACCGCGACGACGACGAGCGAGCCCGCGACGTCGCCGCCGAGCTGTCGACGCCGTTCGACCTGTCACGGTTCGACGACTGGGAGGAACGAACCGTCGCCGTGGCGGGGGGTGCGCCGTGTCTCCACGAGGACTCGGAGGTCCGGATCGCCCGCGAGGCCGACGTGGTCGTCGCCGCGTCGACGGCGGCGGACGTCCTCTCCGAGGCGGGCGTCGCCGTCGATTGTCTGGTGACCGATCTCGACAAGAACCCCGAGACCGCGGTCGAGTTGACCGGTCGCGGCGTGCCGGTCGCGGCGCACGCCCACGGCGACAACGTCCCGGCCGTCCGCGAGTGGCTCCCGCGGTTCGACCCCGATCACACCCTGACGACCACCCAGGCGGCTCCCGTCGGCCCGGTCCGCAACGTCGGCGGATTCACCGACGGCGACCGCGCCGCGTTCCTCGCGGACCACGTCGGAGCCGGACGGTTGACCTTCCCGGGCTGGAACTTCGACGACCCGGACGTGGGTCCGATGAAGGCACGAAAACTCGAGTGGGCCGGCCGGCTACTGGGCTGGCTTGAACGGCGACGCGGCGAGCGGTTCGCCGTCCTCGACGACCGTCGCGAGCGGATCGGCCGGGAACTCGACGCGCTCCTCGGGACGTGACGACGCCTCAGACTCGAGGAAGCAGTCCGTAGCCGAACAGCACCAGCAACGCGGCGGACAACGCGAGGAGCACGCGACGTTTGGTGATCCACGGTCGCGAGGCGAGCGGTGGCAGGGAGTCGGAGCGATGGCCGTTCCGCCGTCCCACGCCCCGACGTTTCGGGACACAACGACCCTCGCGTCGATCACTCATCACCGTCCCCGTCGTCGATGGCATCATCACCCACGGTATCGTCGTCCGTGGCGTCACTTGTGGTATCGTCACTCACGGTGGCGTCGGCGGCCTCATCACTCCCGACAGCCGTATCACCGTCGTCGCTCACGTCACCGGTCTCCTCGCCGTTTCCGCCATCGGACGTGTCATCTCCGCCATCGGACGTGTCATCCCCGTCAGCTCCACCACCCGATCCGTCGTCCTCCTCGTCTTCGACGTCCGATCCGTCGTCTTCGGCGGTTCCCTCGGACGGCTCGTCACCGCCGTCTCCGGTCGTTTCGGTGTCCGGTTCGGCATCCTCGGAACCGGTTTCGTCGGATCCCGTGGTTTCGTCGTCGAGGACGTCGTCCTCGTCGGTCGAGTCCCCATCGGTCGCGTCCTCGTCGCCGTCGTTCCCATCCGCCACGCCGTCTTCATCGACCGGTTTCTCGTCGTTCTCGGCGGAACCCGACGTGTCCGCTTTCGTCGATGCGTTCTCGTCGCCTTCGTCGGTCGACGGCTCCTCGGCGTCGGTGGCCGGTGACTTCTCCGGCGTCGGAGTCGGATCGGTTCCGTTCTTCGGTTCGTCGTCCGGCTCTCCCGACCCGGTGTCGTTCTCCGGTGTGTCGTTCTCCGGCGTGTCGTCGAGGCTCCCATTGGCCGTCTCCCCGAGGGCGTCCGTGCTCGGACCCGTACCGTTCCCGTCGCTCGTTTCGGGCTCGCCGGACGGACCGACACCGCTTCCGTTGCCGAACGGCGGATCGCCGGACTTCCGGCTCCGCTCTCCACCCTCCGACTCCTTCGTCGTCGATTCGTTCGCCTTGGAACCGTTCGCCGCGGAACCGTTGGACGCCGAACCGTTGGACGCCGACGTGTTCGTCGTCGACTCGTTCGTCTCGGTGCCGTTCGGATCCGCCGAGGTCTCGAACGAGGTCAGGTCGTCCGTGGCCGTGAGGTTCCCCTGAACGGTGACCTCGTCGGAGAACACCGCGAGCGTCCCGAATCCGCTCCCGAACCCGGCAACGAGCACGAGAACCGCGACGAGCATCACCGACGCGGTTCGAGTCATCGCTCCACCTCATCGGCCTCCTCGTGAGTGCGCTCGGTTCCGCCGTCCATGACGGGGGCGACCTCAGGCGCCTCGAAGATCCCCATCGGATCTCGGTCGGTCGATGCGGGCCGCTCGTTCGGTTCGATCCGCTCGTCCGACGCGGGCCGCCCGTCGCGGTCAGTCGGGGCGTCATCGTCGCCGTCGGCGGTGGTCGGTTCGGCATCCTCGCCGCCCGTAAGGAGGAGAACGGCCGCCATCAGCAGCGTCGTCGCGGTGCCGACCGCGACCGCGACGGCGAGGGCCGTCTGGAGCGTGTAGGCGACGTACGCCGCGTACGGGACGAATCCCAGGAGAACCACGACGGCTCCCTCGACGGTCCGGTTCGTCACCACGAAGCCGGACTCGGCGGACGGTTCGACGGCCGATTCGGCGGGCGGCTCTGCGACCGCGTTCGCCTCGATCGCGACTCCGTCGGGTTCGGAACCTACGGACTCGGAGTCCACGGATCCGGAATCCGCGGATTCGTGGCGATCGTTCGCGAGATCGTCGGTTTCCGTCGCCGCGTCTCCGCCGGTCGGGGTACGGGCGCGGTAGAGGCTCCAGACCTCCGAGAACACGAGTAGCGCGAACGGGAGGATCACGAGGAGAGTGAACCCCGTCGGCGAGTCGGTGAACTGGATCACGTACCCGATGTACGGGATCGAGAACGCCACCGCGCCGAGGACGTTCGCGGCCGGAACCGGCGCCGAATCGGGGTCCTCGTTGGCGTCGCCCTTCGTCTCGAAGGCGATCCCTCCGCCCGCCTCCGTCACGCCGACCACGCGGTGGGTCACCGGGACCTCGCTCTCGCCGCGGACGAACGTGATCACGTCGCCCTCGGCGATGGCCGCCGGGTCGCGCTCGTCGACGACCACCACGTCACCGGGGGCGATCGCGGGCGTCATGCTCGCCGTCAACACGACGAAGCTGTACTCCGCCCCGACGACCGCCGGCACCGCGTACACCACGAAGGGCGCGACGACCGCGATCAGCAGGGCGATCCCGAGCAGGTTGGCAAAGCGTTTGAGCGTGATAGGTGAGTTCATTGTAGGTCCTCCGAGCCGCAGAGCGCGTTTTCGTCGGTGAACGTCCCGCCGACGAGTTCATAGAGCGTTCCTCCCGATCCGTCCGAGCCGAACGCGTCCCCGATCGTGAGGACCGCCGAACAGCTGGTGTGGATCTCGACGGTCTCCGTGGCGCCGTCGTCGCCGCCGTCGACGATCTCGATCGTCGTGTTCTGTCCGAGGCTCGTTCCGACGTTGCCCCACGCTTGAGGGACGTCATTCCCGTCGGCGGTGAACGTTCCTCCGGGTGCGATCGTCGTCTCCTCGAACACGACTTCGTTTCCACCGCCCGTCTGCTGGGTGGTGACCCGGATCGTGGCGTCGGATCCGCCGTCGTAGCGGAACGTCAGATCACGGTAGCGGACGTTTCCGCCGCACTCGCAGTCGCCCGAGTCGTCGTGGTCGTCCCCATCGTCTTCTCCGGTCGGATCGCCACAGATCCGTCCCTTTCCGAATATCTCTCCGGCGACGATTTGATATCGTGGGGCGCCGTCGATATCGAACTCCTGGCCGACGTAGAGGTCCTCCGAGCAACTCGTGTGGACCTTCACTCCGGGTGGACGTCCGTTTCCGTTCTGGAGTTGGCCGTCGCTCCCATCGTCGAGATACAGGTTGGCACCCAGTGCGCCCGAGTTGCCACCGACGTTCGCGCCGTCGGCGACGAACGTCTCGCCGGGATCGATGTCCCCCTCGAAGGCGATCTCACCGTTCGTTCCCTTTCCTTGGGTTCCGGCGGTGATATACGCCGTCTCGTTCCCGAGGTACTCGAACTCGAGGAGCGAGTAGACGTCCTCGTCTTCCCCGTCACAGACTACACACTCCGGTTCCGGCTCGTCACACTCGATCCCCGCGTAGGGGTTCGATCCGGCCTCGGCCTCGTCCTCGGAGACGTGCCGGCACTGTTCGGTGTAGAGCCGGAACTCGAACCCGGTCGTCTCTCCCGCCACCGCGGCGGGCGCGTCCTCGGGAAGCTCCCAGACGAGTTCGATCTCGAGGGCGTCTGCCCCGGGATCGAGACACGGGTCGCCGTCGCGGTCGTCGACCCGGAGTCCGCCCGCGAACTCGCGGCGGAGATCCGAGAGCGATCCGGACGGGAACACCCAGTCGTCTCCGACCTTGAGCGACACGTCGAGTGCGTCGCCGAGCGGATCCCGAACCCGCGGACAGGTCGTCGCGAACCAGAGCCGTGCGGGGTTGCTCCGCACCGAGACGTCGAACGTCACGTCACCCCAGTCGCCGCGGTCGATCGGCTCTTCGGGCGTGAAGCTCACGGTCCCGTTCGAGACGGCACAGTCGCCGTCCACGCTCGAACCGGAGCACGACACCTCGAGTTCGACCTCCCCCGCACCGATCTCGTTGCGGCGGAACGCCTCCTCGTCCGAGAGGTACGCGAACGTGCCCGCGCCGCTCGCGGCCCCCATCGCGCCGAGCCCGCCGAGCCCGGCGAGGAGCCGGCGACGGCTGAGGCCGGCCAGTCCGGAGGCCCCCCGTCCGCTCCCGTCGGCGGTCATTCCGACACCTCCGAGCCCTCCGATTCCTCGTGATCCGGCACCGGCTCCGCGAACGGATTGCCGGTCCACGCACAGTCGACCGCGTAGAACTTCACGTCGAAGTCGACGGAGCCGCCCTTCCCGGCGTTGCCGCCATCGCCGATCGGGAACTCCCAGTTGAACGCGAGACAGCGGCTCTCCTCGGTAGTCAGACAGCCGTTGTCGAGGATCCCGGGATCGACCTCGATCCCCTCCGTCAGATCGTCGGCGTCGAGCTCCGCGAGGGTGCCCGAGAAGATCCCGTCACCGAAGCTCGGGAGGTCGTCGACGTTCTCCGCGCCGGCACAGCCGCCGACGCCGAGGAATCCCGTGTCGTAGCGAACCGAGACATCGATCCGCTCCGCGAGCGCCTGGCTCGCGGCGTCGGAGCCGATCTCCGGGTCGATCTTCATCCACACCCGGACGCCGTCCGGGACGTTCTCGCCCGGATCGTCGATCCGGAGACCGACGCTCGTCGAGCCCGTGTCCATCGGCAGGACGTTCTCCTGGTCGATGAGTCGGACCGTCTCGGCGAGCTCGTCGACCTCCGCGACTTCGTCGGTCGGGCTCTCGCCCACGAGCTGACCGTTGTATCTGCTGCGCCAGCCGACCAAGAGCTGCGTCGGGACGTCCGACTGCGCGTAGGTGTAGCTCGTGTATCGGTCCCAGCTGCCCGTCGACCGCCCTCCGGCCATTCCGGCGGTCGCGAAGCCGACGGCTCCGATGCCCGCGAGGGCCTGCCGCCGCGTTAGGTGTGTGTCTGGTTTCGTCATTCGTGTCCTCGTCGTCGGCTCCGAACGGCCGGATCGTCGGTGTGTCTCACGTCACCTCGGTACGTATGTATGGGCCTCCTACCCGAACGGTTCGGACTCCGAACCGCGTTGATTGACCGGTTGAACGACCGACAGGGTGTGCCTGTCGTGCGGATCTGGCCCTCGAGTCCCGTTCTCGATCGCGTGTTTTCGCGTCCCGAATCGGGAATCCCACCGGCGGGATCGAACCGCCGTCTCGACCGTTCCAAACGAGGAATTCGAGTGGGTGGGGGAACCGGGTCCGGGGGCCCGTGAGCGAACGACTACGCTTGTGTCACGTTCCCGCCATCCGTCGTGTTCCCGCCGGCGTCGATCGCGTACGGGTTCGTTTCGCCGTCGTTGTGGCGGCACTGTTCCGCGGCGAAGCCGATCGCGAACTCGACGGAGTCGGTCTGGACCTCGTTTCCGACGGTGGTGGGAAGCTCCCACTCGAAGCCGAAACACCGGGTCACGGAGTTGGTGAAACAGACCCGGTCCTCCGTCTGGACGTTCGCGTCCAGTTCGATTCCCTCTTCAAGCGCGCCCATGACCTCGCGTAGCGTGCCTTCGGCGATGACCTCCTCGCCGGTGAGGATGACCGAGGAGATCTGCGAGTAGATGTCGTCGAGATCCGTGCCGGTCGGCGAGTCGTAGTAGAGTGTGGTTCCGTTGCTCGAACTCGCCATGTCTATGAGCGTGTTCTGGGCGGTGCTTCCGTTACTGACACCCAACCCGATCGTGAACACGGTGATTCCGTCGTTTTTCGCGTCCGTTGCCGCGTCCTTCGCGTTCTGGACGTGGTCGGAACCGGCACGATCCGACTCGTTCGGCTCGCCGTCGCCGAGCAGAATGATGACCTCGTCGACGCCACTTCGACCGTTGTCGTTGAGCTCGTCGGCCGCCAGATCGATACCGGCGTCCATCATGGTGCGTCCGGCATCGGAGATCCCGGCGGGCTCGGGCTGGAGATACGTTTCGACGTTCGAGTGGGTACTCGTGAGGCCCTGTCGGAGCTGCCCGGTCGATTCGAACGTCACGAGGCCGACTCGGTCGTTGGGGCCGAGGTTCTCGACGAAGTCCAGCGCCGCCGCCTTCGCCTGTTCCATCTTGCTCCCGGGACCGCCTCCCATGGAGCCGGAGTTGTCGATCGAGAGCATCACGTCGACGCCCTCGCTCTCCTCGTCGCGCTCTCCCTGGTGGACGTTGTCGCAGTTGTCGTCGTACCAGATCTTCGCCCGGATCGAGTCGGCGAGCTGCCCGTCACCGTCGGGGTCGTCCGTGGGATCCCCCATCTCCTCGAGCGCCTCGATTTCGGGTTCGGTGTAGCCGTTCTGGTTCTCGTCCGTGAGCATCCCGCCCATCCACATGTAACCGGGATTGTCGTACAGGTGTGTGCTGAAGGTGACCTCGCCGTAGTCGCCGGGTTTCACGTCCCCGATACGGATGAGTGCGTCCTCGAGGTCACCCGCGTCGATCAGCTCGTCGCGTTGGAACCCCTCACCTTCGCCCGTCTCGGGGTCATAGACGCCGTTCGCGCCGATGACCCAGTCCTCGGCTCCGGGGTACTCCGATCGGTTGGGGACCTGATCGAGGAGGTACACGCCGGTGTCGTCGTCGGTCGGCTCCATGTCCTCGTCGACGAACGTGGCGTTCGGGTAGTTCTCCTGGAGCTCCGCGAGCCGTCCGGGGCCACCCCGGTAGGTCATCCGGTAGTCCATCTTCAGATCCAACTCACCGGCGGTGAGCGTGTTGCCTTCGAACGACTCGTCGTCGCTGAAGTAGGCGGTCGTTCCGAGTCCAGCTCCCGCGGACGCGACGCCCACGGCCCCGAGGCCGGCGAGCATCTTGCGCCGCGAGAGTCCGATTCCTTCGTCTGTCATGATTGGTCCCCCGAAGGGGAACGCCCACCGGCGGATTCGAACCGCCGTCTCGACCGCCCTACGGGGCTTCGAGTGGGAGGCGAGCAGCCGACCTGCCCGCAGGTCTCATTCGGCGAGACTACGCGGGACCGGCCGTCTCGTCGGCGAACGGGTTGTACGTGCCGTCGTTGTGGCGGCACTGCTCGGCGTAGAAGTCCAGATCGAAGACGACGGAGTCGCCCTGGATCTCGTTGCCGACCTCGTAGGGGAGGTGCCATTCGAGCGCGATACAGCGCGTGTCGGAGTTGGGGTAACACTGCCGACCCTCGCGGTTGCGGTCCGAGTCGAGCGGGTAGCCGCCCGCGATGCCGTCGACCACGTACTCGTCGAGGAACCCGTCCGAGGTGACGTTGGGGCTCTCCGTGAGGAGGTCGTACAGCGATCCCTCGAAGATCGGCTGTTCGCCGCCCGCGGTGAAGCCGATCTCCTCGGCGACGCTCGTGCTCGGGTTCGTGTTCGGGTCGGTCGGGCCGTTGATGGCCGCATCGATGTCGGTGTCGAGCACGAGCATGAACCGGTGGTTCCCGGGAAGCGTGCTGATCTCCTCGAGAACGTCGACGGAGTTCGGTGGCGTCCCGAACCCGACGATCAGGTATCTGTCGACCTCCCCGCCCTCCGATCGGAGATTGTCGCTGGCCGCGGCGAGGAACTGGCTCGTATCGACGTTGATCCCGTTCGTGATCAGGACCATTACCCGTTCATCGTCCTCGGGGCACTCACCGAGCACATCGGCTCCCGCCTGGATCGCGTTCGGCAGGTCGGTGCCACCCAGGATCTCGTCCTGGTAGTCGATCGTCTGGAGGCCCGTGGAGTCGTTGTAACTTCCACCGTCGGTACCGATGACGTCGTTCACGTCGCTCGTCGGCAGGAGGACGGTATCCGCGGTCGTCGTCCAGTTGGTGAGTCCGACGCTGAACGGGGCAGTGTCACCGTCGCTGCTTTCGGCTCCGTTTCCGGTGTCGAGTCGGTCGACGTACGTTTCGAGCGCCTCGATCAGGAGCTTGTCCTTGTAATCGGTGGTCGATCCCATGGGTGCCGAACTTCCCATCGAGTCTGTGTTGTCGACGACGAACTGGATACAGACGTCGCTCCCCTCGTCGAAGAAGTTGTCACAGTCGTCGTCGTACCAGAGCGTGGTCTCGATCTCCTTCGCGAGCTGTGCCTCCGCCTCCGCCAGCGCGATCAGGTCGTCGTCGGTGAACTCCTCGCCGAGTTCCTCGGCGTACCGCTCGACGAGCGCCTCGCGTTTGGGGTCGTTCATTTCGCCGACGGTGTGTTCGAAGCCGCTCGCGTTGAGCCAGAGGTACGCCGGGTTGTCGAAGACGTGTTTGCTGATCGTGATCTCGCCGCGGTCGCCGGGCTTGACGTCGTCCAAGTCGATGACGGGACCCACGAACTCGTGGTTCCCGCTCCCGTCGGTGTCCTCGAAGCTCGCGAACTGGCCGCGGTAGGCCTCCTCGATCGCGTCCTCGTCGGCATTGGCCGGAAGTCCGACCAGCGTCGGGTCCTCCTCGAGCTGGAATCGCGTGTAGATCGGGTCCTGGCGGTCGTCGCCGTCCAGGTCGGGGTAGGCGTTGACCGGCTCCCACGTCGTGTGGTCTTCGGGGTCTTGCCCCTCCAGCCCCATGTAGTAACTCTGTTGCCAGTCCATCCGGAGCTCGACCGCTCCGGCCTCTATCGTGTTGTCGGTGAAACCCTCCTCGTCGCTGAAGAACGCGGTGGTGCCGAGGCCCGCACCGGCGCTCGCGACGCCGATGGCTCCGAGACCGCCGAGCAGCGTGCGGCGGGAGAGTCCTGTAGTTTTCTTGTCCGTCATGTGTGTGTGATATGGTAGGGGAGATTCCCCCGTCGGTCAGGTCTTCGTTCAGTTCTCGCCGCCGTCGAGGGCGGTCGCGTTGCCGCCGTCATCGCCGGAGACGTCGCTCTCGTTGGCCGGGTCGTCGCTCTCCGCTTCCTCCGCGAACGGGTCGTCGTTGTGGCGGCACTGCTCGGCCGCGAAGTGGACGTCGCCGCTGAAAGAAGCGCCCTGAACGAGGTTGCCGGGAGACATCTGTTCCGTGATGTCGAAGGTGGTTCCGTCGACGGCGACCTCCTCGCCGATGTCCCCGTGCGAGGGTAAGTAGAGGTAGACGCAGACCTCGACGGAGTCCTCCGCTAGCTCCGCGCCCTCTACGTCGGACTCGCAGGGGAGGTGACAGTACTCGACGACCGGCTCGTCGTTTTCGACGCCGGCGTACGCGTGGATCAGTCCACCCTCGTCCCACTCGTCGATGAGTTCGCCGAGGGTGCCCTGGAAGACGATGTCCTCGTCGTCGCCCGCCTGCTGGTCGTCGATCGTGACGACCGCGAGCATGTACTCGCTGAGCAGCCCGGAGGCGTCGACGTGGTCCACGCCGTTGTCGTTGCCCGTCGACTCGTCGCCGTCGAGCGTGATCTGGACGTAGCCGGGGTTGTGTTTCACACAGACGTCCCAGCAGTACTTGTAGGAGTCGCCGGGCTTCGCGTCCGTGATGTCGAGGAAGCCGTCGACGACCTCGATCGTCTGGTCCTCCTCCTGCGCCTCGGCCAGCATCGAGTCGAACGTCTGTTCGTCCGGTCCGATCCCGTCCTGGTCGACGACGTGGGTCGACTGCGTGACCTCGAGCTCGAACTGCCCGGCCGTGATCGTGTTGTTCTCGAAGCTCTCCTCGTCGCTGAAGTACGCCGTGGTTCCGAGTCCCGCACCCGCGGAGGCGACGCCCATCGCTCCGAGCCCGACCAGCACCTTGCGCCGCGAGAGTCCGATTCTGTCGTTTTCCATGATGTGTCATCCCCATTGGGGAAATCCCACCGACGGAGTCGAACCGTCGTATGCGCCCGCGTGGGAGGTAGATCGGAGATCCTCGGTGATCCGATCACCGAGGAGAGTTACGCGAGACTACTGGAGCGTCGCACTCTGGCCGTTCTCGCTGCTGGTGAAGTTGGCCGTGCTGGAGTACGGGCCACCCACCGGGATCCCGACAGATGGCTGTTCTCCGCCGGCACTCGCACCGAATCCGAAGACGTAGCTGTTCCCGCCGGCGGCGAGATCAGCACGCGGAACGGCGATGACCGCCTGGTTTCCGAACTTAACCGCAGTGATCGCTGCCGGGACCGCGGACCAGCCGGTGGAGGTGTCCTTCTCCCAGTTCGGGCCACTCTCGACCGCGGAGTAGCGGAACTCGTCGCTGCCCAGTGCGTTCCATGCGACCTGGTAGTCGTAGGCGCCGTCGTCGTCGCCATCGAATGGCATCGAGAAGTTCGCGCTCGCGAAGTTCGGGTCGGCGAGGCTGTACTGGCTGCCGGCGGGTTCGTCGAACGTGATACCGTAGACGACCTGATCGTCGCCGTAGGTGACGTCCACTCGCGCGACACCGTCGGGGATCGGCTGAGCGATGCCCTCGGGGTTGACGTAGTCGGCCTCGTAGGACTCGTCCGCACACGGGTTGGTCGTCCCGTCGTTGTGGCGGGCCTGTTCCGCGTAGAACTCGAAGTCGAAGGTGACGGAGTCGGACTGGATCTCGTTGCCGACCTCCTCGCCCGGAACCTCCCACGTGAAGCAGACGCACTGCTCGTCGATCTGGGGTACGTCCTCCTCGTCGAACGCTGCGTCGACGCCATCGAACGCGGGGCGGTTCGCTACCGGAGCATCCGAATCCCCGTCGCTGTTCAGCGGGACACCCGCCTGAAGCGCGGCCATGACCTCACGGAGCGAACCCGAGACGATGTCGTCGCCGACATCCGACTCGCCCTCCTCGTCGCGGGTACAGTACGACACCGTCACCTCCATCGCGTCGGCGAGCTCGCCGTCGCCATCGAGATCGTCGGTCGTCTGTGAATTGTTCTCGTCCTCGGAGTCCGCCTCCGGCTCCGTGACGGTGTTCTCGTCGTTGGAGGTCAGTTCCCCGCACATCCACAGGTACGCGGGGTTGTCGACGATGGAGAAACAGAACTCGCCCTCGCCGGAGTCGCCGGGCTTCAGGTCCTCGACTTCGATCTGGAGGGTTTCACCCTCGCTACCGCCAACGACGTTGCCGTCGATGTACGTTCCATCCGGGGTCTGATAGCTGCCGTAACTGCCCTGGTCCTCGGAGTAGTCCACGTGGACGAAGAGGTCGAGCGAACCCGCGGTGAGGGTGTTGTCCTCGAAGCTCTCCTCGTCGCTGAAGTAGGCAGTCGTCCCGAGTCCCGCACCCGCGGAGGCCACGCCGATCATGCCGAGGCCGCCGAGCATCTTGCGCCGCGAGAGTCCGAAGTTGTTGTTGTCGTCCATTGAGTATCCCTGGCGTCTTCGGCCAGTACCCCTCCCTTAGCGGAAGGGGGGATAGTTACGACTCGACACGTCGGATCCGAACGCCGCCATCGACCGGCCGAACCCGACCATCGACCGATATAACCGTTCGTTCGACCGAAATCGGCCGATTCAGCGGTTTTAGAGGAGCAGTCGGAACGAACGGATCGAGGGTCATACCGGACGCATCGAGGTGCCTACCGGCTCCGTCCGCGTCCCCTACCGCCCCCACTGTCACCTCCTACCGTATCTCGTGGGACTACCTACCGCGGATCGGGGCGGATCGGCAGTATTCGGTTGGTAGCATGTGACACACCAGTACGCGGCACATACATATCCCCCCAGTCGTCCTTCACCTTCTCAGACGAGGTGTTTCCCATTTCCCTACGGATCCGATCCGACTCGCTCCCGGAGACCGTCATCCACGACGTGCTCTCGAACAGCCGCCGAAAGAACGCCCTCCGAGAGCTCCGGACGCGCGGCGGGGCCGTCTCGGTCAGGGAGCTCTCGGAGGCGATCGCCGCCGACGAGACGGGCGAGTGGCCCGCCCCGCGTTGCGTGCGCGAGAGCGTGTACGCCTCCCTCCACCAGACGCACCTGCCGCGACTCCACGACCTCGGCGTCGTCGAGTACGACCGAACGCGCAAGGAGGTGCGCGCGTGCCGGGGCGCACGCGACGTGGAGCGGTACATGACCGTCGTTGCCGGCTACGGGTTCACGTGGACGGAACTGTACCAGCTGCTCGGCGTCGTGACGCTCTGTGTCGTGCTCGCGGCCCAACTCGGCGCGCCGGTGGTCGGCGCGGTCGATCCGCTGCTCTGGACGAGCGGCGCGCTCGCGACGTTCGCGGTCGTGACCGTCGCCCAACTCTGGGCGGCCTACCGGCTCTCGATGCCGCTCTCACGGTGACCTCCGGGGTTCGAGACGTTCCGATCCCGTAGAAAGGCTGATTCCCTGATGAGTCTTCGTCTGAAACAGCCGTCATATCTCGAGCGCTTATAGGACGGGTGTTTCGTGAGAGATCGAGATGAGAAGAAAGAAGTAGTTGCTGGCGCGGTGACCATTCCCAAAGCCCCAGTCGCGAGGACTCGGGGGCCTCGCGGCAGCGAGGCGCTCCGCGCCTCTGGCAGCCGGCGGCGGAGCCGCCGGCGACTGCCCCTTTGTGTCCCACCCCGCCCCGCACAGCCCCGCACCTCACGCCTCCCCAGCCTCGCCGCTCCCTTCGGTCGCGGCGTCCCTCGCGGGCTCCTCGCGCCCTCCGGGCGCTCGCAGGCGCGCCACCGC
>NZ_FOPZ01000010.1 GCF_900113615.1 Halorubrum aquaticum | reverse complement strand
GCGGCGCTGAGCCAGAGCCTCGTCTTCGGGGTGGGCGTGCTGGCGGTCCTGCTCGCGCTGGTCACCGTCGCCAGCGCGGTCGAGGTGGTCGACGCCTACGACAAGGAGGCGTTGACGGTGTTCGGCGAGTACCGGAGGCTGCTCGAACCGGGCGTCCATCTGATCCCGCCGTTCGTCTCGCGGACGTACGCGTTCGACATGCGGACGCAGACGCTGGACGTGCCTCAACAGGAGGCGATCACGCGGGACAACTCGCCGGTGACCGCGGACGCGGTCGTCTACATCAAGGTGATGGACGCCAAGAAGGCGTTCCTCGAGGTCGACGACTACAAGAACGCGACCTCGAATCTGGCACAGACCACGCTCCGCGCCGTCCTCGGCGACATGGAGCTCGACGACACGCTCTCGCGACGCGACCAGATCAACGACCGGATCAACGAGGAGTTGGACGAGCCGACCGACGAGTGGGGGATCCGCGTCGAGGCCGTCGAGGTCCGCGAGGTGAGCCCCTCACAGGAGGTCCAGCGCGCGATGGAGCAACAGACGGGCGCCGAGCGCCGCCGCCGGGCGATGATCCTCGAGGCACAGGGGGAACGGCGCTCGGCGGTCGAGCAGGCGGAGGGCGACAAGCAGGCGAACATCATCCGCGCGCAGGGGGAGAAACAGAGCCAGATCCTCGAGGCGCAGGGCGACGCCATCTCGACCGTGTTGCGCGCGCGCTCGGCCGAGTCGATGGGCGAGCGCGCCATCATCGAGCGGGGCATGGAGACCCTCGAGGAGATCGGCAAGGGGGAGTCCACCACGTTCGTGCTCCCGCAGGAACTCACGAGCCTCGTCGGCCGCTACGGCAAGGCCCTCTCCGGCTCCGACGTCCAACAGATGGAGGGGCTGGAAGGCAAGGAGTTCGACGAGGAGACCGAGAAGCTCCTCGGCTTGGAGGACATCGAGAGCGCGCTCGAACAGCTCGATACGGTGGCCGACAGCGACCTGCGGACCGACGAGACGCGCGACGCGGACACGGCCCGCGACGTCGACCTCGCCCGTCAGGAGGAGGAGACGCGCGAGGCCGACCGCGACATCGAACTGGAGTCGGAGTCGGAGAGTCCGGGTCGCTGAGGCGGGACGGGCGTCTTCGGTCCCGGCCGCCGGCTCCCGCCGCTACCAGTCGAGCGACCCGCCGGACTGGTACTCGGTCACCTGTCGCTCGAAGAAGTTGGCCTCGCGGTTCAGATCGACCGCCTCGGACATCCACGGGAAGGGGTTCTCGGTGCCGTACGCCTCCGCCATCCCCAGCTGGGTGAGCCGGCGGTCCGCGACGTACTCGACGTACTCGACGAACCCCTCGGCGGACATCCCGAGTACGTCCGGCGGACACGCCTCCTCGGCGTAGGTCGACTCGAGGGCGACCGCCTCGCGGATCAGCTCGTCGACCTCCGCCTCGAAGTCGTCGGTCCAGACGCCGGGGTTCTCCTCGCGGATCGTGTTGATCAGGTCGATACCGAAGTTGAGGTGGAGCGACTCGTCGCGCATGATGTACTCGAACTGCTCGCCGACGCCGACCATCTTCCCGCGCCGCTTCAACGCGAGCATCATCGCGAAGCCGGCGTAGAAGAAGACTCCCTCCATGATCACGTAGAACCCGACGAGGTCGCGGAGGAACTCGCGGACGTCGTCGTCGGTCTCGATCGTGAAGTCGGGCCGGTCGATGGCGCGGGTCAGCTCGACGACGAAGTCGTCCTTCGCCTCGATGGCGGGGATGCGGTCGTACATCCCGTAGAGGTACTCGGGCTCGAAGCCGAGCGAGTCACAGCAGTAGATGAACGTGTCCGTGTGGACCGCCTCCTCGTACGCCTGCCGGAGCAGGTACTGGCGGCACTCCGGCGCGGTGACGTAGTCGTAGACGGCCAACACGAGGTTGTTCGCGGTCAGCGACTCGGCCGTCGAGAAGAACCCGAGGTTCCACTCGACGAGCCGGCGCTCGGCGTCGGTCAGCTCGTCGCCCTCCCACTGGTGGACGTCGTCCGCCATCGGGATCTCCTCGGGCACCCAGTTGTTGTTGACGCCGTCGCGGTAGTACTCGCGGGCCCAGTCGTAGTCGATCGGCAGGATCTTGTTCGGGTCGTGCTGGCTGTCGGTGTTGATGAGCGGCATGGTGTGATGCGTGTGGTGTGGTCGTGGCTATCGTTCGTCGGGCGCTCACTGACAGGACTCGCAGGTCGGGTCCTCGACGGTCGGCAGGTCGGAGCCGCCGGCGTCGACGCGACACGCCTCGTCGGCGTCGCGGTCGGCCGGCGCGTCCCCGGCGTCGCGGTCGCCGGACGCCCCGTCTCCCGATCCGAACCCGCCGCCGCGCGACTGGGTGTCGTCGTACTCGGCCATGTCCAGCGTCGACTGCTCGATGCTCGACGCGCCGAGCGTGCGCAGGTAGTAGGTCGTCTTCAGCCCCAGCTCCCAGGCGGTCCCGTACACGTCCGCGAGCAGCGAGCCGTCCGTCGACGGGAAGAAGACGTTGTGCGACTGGCTCTGGTCGATCCACGCGCCGCGACGCGCGGTGAGCCGGAGCTGGTGGCGCGGGTCGATCTCGAAGGCCCCGCGGTAGAGGTCGGAGAGGTCGCCGGGCAGGTCGAGGTCGCCGACCGCGCCGTCGTGGTACTTCAACAGATCGAGCGCCTCCGAGCCCCACTGGCCCTCGGCTTTGAGGTCCGCCACGAGCCGCTCGTTGACGACGGTGAAGTCGCCCGACATGTTGGATTTGACGTAGAGGTTCGAGTACAGCGGCTCGATCGAGGGGGAGGTGCCCACGATGGTGGAGATGGTCGCCGTGGGCGCGACCGCGGTGGTGTTGGAGTTGCGCATGCCGTGGTCGGCGATCCGCTCGCGGACCGCGTCCCAGTCGAGCGTCTCCTCGCGGGCGACGGGGACCTCCCGGCCGCGCTCCTCCTCGAGGAGGTCGAGGGTGTCCTGCGGGAGGAGGTTCCGGTCCCACTTCGAGCCCTCGAAGGAGTCGTACGCGCCGCGTTCCGCCGCCAGCTTCGCGGAGTTGTCGATCGCGTGGTAGCCCAGGAGTTCCCCCGCTCTCCCCGCGAAGCCGAGTGCGCGCTCGGAGTTCATCGGGACGCGCGCGAGCTGGAGCGCCTCGTGAAAGCCCATCATCCCGAGTCCGATGGGTCGGTGGCGGGTGTTGGAGCGTTCGGCCTTCTCCGTCGGGTAGAAGTTGAGGTCGACGACGTTGTCGAGCATCCGCATCGCGGTCTCGGCGGTGTCGGCGAACAGTTCGGCGTCGAGTTCGGCGGCCTCGCCGGCGACGCCGAGGTCGACGTCGACACCGCCGTCGCCGGCGTCCGCCCCGTCGCCGCGGGCCGCGGCGGCGACGTCGTCGGGGGCGGGATGCGCCTCGGCGTCGCCGCGGAACGTCATGTGGCGCGCGAGGTTGATCGAGCCGAGGTTACAGACGGCGGTCTCCTCCTCGCTCGTGTTGAGCGTGATCTCCGTACAGAGGTTCGAGGAGTTGACGACGCCGGCGTGGTCCTGCGGCGACCGGACGTTACACGGGTCCTTGAACGTGACCCACGGGTGACCCGTCTCGAAGAGCCGGGTGAGCGTCTCGCGCCAGAGCTCGCTCGCGTCGACGGTCTCGTACTGGCGTAACTCGCCGTTCTTCGCGGCCTCCTCGTACTCCTCGTACAGCGCCTCGAACTCCTCGCCGTAGGTCCCGTGGAGTTCGGGCACCTCGTCGGGCGAGAAGAGCGTCCACTCCGCGTCGGCCTCGACCCGCTTCATTAACAGGTCGGGCACCCACGCCGCGGTGTTCATGTCGTGGGTGCGGCGACGCTCGTCGCCGGTGTTCCGGCGGAGGTCGATGAACGACGGGAAGTCCAGATGCCACGCCTCGAGGTAGGCGGCCGCGGCCCCCCGACGCTTCCCGGAGCGGTTGATCGCGCCGGTAACGTCGTTGGATATCTTCAGGAACGGGACCGTCCCGGTCGACTCGACGCCCGTCGAGGAGACCAACGCGCCGTCGGCCCGGAGCGGGGTCCAGTCGTTGCCGAGCCCGCCGGACCACTTCGAGAGCTTCGCGTGCTCCTTGTACGCCTCGAAGATCCCCTCGAGGTCGTCGGGGACGGTGGTGAGGTAACACGAGGAGAGCTGCGGATGGGTCGTCCCGGCGTGGAACAGCGTCGGCGTGGAGTGGACGAACCGCAGCGTGGAGAGGACTTCGTAGAACTCCTCGGCGCGGGCCTCGCGCTCGGACTCGTCCTCGCGGAGCGCGACCCCCATCGCCACCCGCATCCAGAAGACCTGCGGGAGCTCGAACGGCTCCGAATCCGGCTCCCGGAGGTAGTAGCGCTGTTCGAGGGTGTCGAGCGCGGTGTAGTCGAACAGCTCGTCCCGCGCCGGCTCGATCGCGGCGGCCAGCCGGTTGAGGTCGTACTCGCCCATCCGCTCGTCGAGGAGGTCCGCCTCGAGGCCGCGATCGATCGCCTCGCGGAAGGAGTCGCGGTACGCCGCCGCGAGGGCGCTCTCGTCGGCGGGCGGCCGCTCGCCCGTCACCCGTCGGAAGTAGTCCTCGCGGGCGACGCGGGCCGCCATCGCGTCGTAGGCGGGGTCGCGTTCGATCCTCGCCGTGAGCGCGTCGACGGTCGCCTCGGCCACCTCGTCGGCGTCGGCCCCGTCGTAGAGCGCGCGCTCGATCTCGGCGACCAGCCGGTCGCGTTCGCCGTCGTCCGGTACGTCCTCGTCTCCCCTTCGGGCTCGGTCGAGTAGGTCGTGAACCGCGGTGTCGTGTGTCGTCGTGCTCATGTGTGCTCGGGGTTCCACGGGCCGATCGCCGGACGGCGTCGCCACTCTCGAAGCGTTCCGGATCCGGCGCGAACGCGCGGCTACCCGCGGAAAACGGGGCAACCGCTCCGGTCGAACCGTCCCGTGTGAACCGTGTCGAACGTCTCCGACTCCACCGGCATAAACATTACCAACAGCATTTCAGTAATACAATTTTACTTGTCTTACGGACAACTGAGCCCGTGCCGTCGCCGATCGCTCGCGCTCCTCGTCGCCCGTGTGCGGCTACTCGAGACGGGTCACGGACGCCAGCTTTCGGCGTCGAGGGTCCACAGCGCCCCGATCGCGACCCCGCCGCCGAGCAGTCCCGCGACCAGCGCGAGGGTGGGCGCGGGCGCGAGACCGATCCCGACCAACAGGAGGACGGCCCCGGCGAGCAGCGCGACCGTGTCCTCGCGAGTCGCCCCGAGAACGACGGGCGCGAGCGACCCGCCGATGGTCGCGCCGGCGACGACGAACGGCGTCACCCCGGAGACGCTCAGCGACGCCGCCGACACGGCCTCGGGGCCGACGTCGACCCCGAGGGCGACGCCTGCGGCGACGCAGACGACGGGAGTCGCGAGGCTCGCACGCGGACTCAGCGTTCGGCCGCGGACGGCCGCGAGACCGGAGAGGAACGTCACCGCCCCGGCGGCCACGAGCGCGGGCGGGGCCAGCGCGACCAGCGTTCCCGGCTCCGCGAGCGTCGGGGTCCCCGCGCCGACGGTGACCGATCGGAGCGCGAGCGGTTGGGAGAGAAGCAGCGTCGCGATCCCGATCTGGACCGCTCCGAGCGCGCGGCGAGGGACGGAGATGGGGGAGGCCATATCCGTGCGACGACGGCGAGGTTCAAATACTCGCTGGACCGCCGAACCGCTGACCTGCCGGCGGCTCGTCGGGCGGGCCGTCGGCTCAGATCGTGACGCCGGCACGGTCACCCTCGATCGAGACGACGACGCGCTCCGGCGGACCGCGTCCGTCGGTCAGTCGGACGAGGAGCGTGTGGACCGCGAGGTCGTCCTCGTCGCCCGGACGGTGACCGATCTCGTCGGCCGCGACCCGCAGCGCGCGGTCGCCGATCCGGCTCACCGACCCAAGCCGGACGTCGATCCCCGGCGGAGCCAACCGCTGTGCGATCACGAGCACCGCCTCGCCCCCGTCGTCGACGAACGGCGTCGACTCGACGAACGACAGCGTCCGCTCCGCGTCCGCGAGAAGCGCGCCCCTCGCGCGGGCGGCCGACCGAAACGAGAGGGCGTGCGTCAGCAGCTCCGGGGGCTGTGTTCGCACGCTCCGTTCGGGAACCAGCGGGTCGTCGTCCACGTACCGGCTCCTGACCGCGATGTCCCGCGGCGTCGACGCCGCGAGGTCGTGGATCCGGTCCGTACACCCCGCGGTCGCGACGGCGAGCGCGCCGGCCACGACCGCGCGACGATACATGTACCCCGGTCGGTCGCTGGCCGATAAAAACCCCGTCGCCGCGACTCGCCCGCGTGATAATCGGGGTTATCCGGAGGCGGACGCGGGGATCCCCCACGAGATACGGTCCCAGGTCCGCTCGTACAGGTAGTACGTCCCGGTCTTCACGACGTTCGCGACGAGCCCGATGTTCACCGCGTCGCCGACGTCCCCCACGACCGCCCACGCGACGATCACCGTGACCAGAACCATGAGGAGCCGGTAACAGAGCGTCTTCACGATCGCGCGCCGCCGCGCCTGGAGCGCCGACCGCGAGCGGAGGTCCCCGAGCATGTGCGTTCGTGGAGCCGCGGGAACTAAGTAACTGGTATCAGCTACTTGTTTGCCTGTTAGTAATTATATATGGTTACTTCAAATCACGACGAGCCGCGTCGCGAAACCGATCCCCGGTCACTCCTCGAGCATCGGCGCGGGCACGCCCTCCTCGTCGCCGTCGAGCTCGAACGCCCGGCGCAGCTCCGCGATCCGGTCGCGGATGTCGGCGGCCAGCTCGAACTCCAGGTTGCTCGCGGCCTCGTTCATCCGCCCTTCGAGCGCCTCGATCCGCGCTTTCGCCTCGTCCTCGTTCTCCACGTCGCCGACGCTCACGCCGCTCGTGTCCGTCTTCGAGCCCGGCAGGTTGGTCTCGCCCACCGGCTTATCGATGGTGGTCGCCTCGTGGCCGTGCTCCTCGTTGTACTCGAGTTGGATCTCCCGGCGGCGCTGGGTCTCCTCGATCGCGGCCTCCATCGAGTCGGTGACTCGGTCCGCGTAGAGGACCACCTCGCCGTTGACGTTGCGGGCGGCCCGCCCCATCGTCTGGACGAGCGTCGTCGTCGAGCGGAGGAACCCCTCCTGGTCGGCGTCGAGGATGGCGACGAGGCTCACCTCCGGGATGTCGAGCCCCTCCCGCAGCAGGTTGATCCCGACGAGCACGTCGATGTTGCCGAGTCGGAGGTCGCGGATGATCTCGTGGCGCTCCAGCGTGTCCGTCTCGTCGTGCATGTACGCCACGTCGACCCCTGCCTCCTCGAAGTACTCCGTGAGGTCCTCGGCCATGCGTTTCGTGAGGGTGGTGACGAGCACCCGCTCGTCGCGCTCGATCCGCTCGTCGACCCGATCGAGGAGGTCCTCGACCTGCCCGGTCGCCCCCGTCACCTCCACCTTCGGGTCGACGAGGTGGGTCGGTCGGACGATCTGTTCGACGACGTTCGCCGACTCCTCGCGCTCGTACTCGCTCGGCGTCGCGGAGACGTACAGCGTCCGGTCGGTCTTCTCCTCGAACTCCTCGAACGTCAGGGGACGGTTGTCGTAGGCGGTCGGGAGCCGGAACCCGTTCTCGACGAGCGAGTCCTTGCGGGACTTGTCGCCCTCGTACTGCCCTCTGATCTGCGGGATCGTCTGGTGTGACTCGTCGACCACGGTGAGGAAGTCGTCGGGGAAGTAATCGAGCAGGGTGTAGGGGGCGTCGCCGGGGTCGCGGTCGTCCATGTGGACCGAGTAGTTCTCGATGCCCGAGCAGTAGCCGGCCTCCCGGAGCATCTCGACGTCGAAGGTGGTGCGCTCCTCGATCCGCTGGGCCGCGACCAGATCGCCCTGTCGCTCGAAGTAGGCCACACGTTTCTCCATCAGGTCCTCGATCTCCGCGATGGCCTGCTCCAGCTTGTCGTCGGGGATCGAGTAGTGCTCGGCGGGGTGGAGCATGACCGCGGGCTCCTCGCTCACGACCTCGCCCTTCATCGGGTCGACCTTCACCATCCGGTCGATCTCCTCGCCCCACAGCTCGACGCGGACCGCGTACCGGCCGTACATCGGGTAGATCTCGACGGTGTCGCCGCGCACGCGGAAGGTGCCCTGCGTGAAGTCCACGTCGTTGCGCTCGTAGTTGAGGTCGACGAGGTCGGCGAGCAGCCCCTCGCGGCCCACCTCCTCGCCGACCTCCAGCCGGAGGGCCATCTCCCGGTAGTTCTGCGGGTCGCCGAGCCCGTAGATGGCCGAGACCGAAGCGACGACGATGACGTCGTCTCGCGTCAACAGGGAGCGGGTCGCGGAGTGCCGCAGCCGGTCGATCTCCTCGTTTATCGACATCTCCTTGTCGATGAACGTGTCCGTCTGCTCGACGTACGCCTCCGGCTGGTAGTAGTCGTAGTAGGAGACGAAGTACTCGACGGCGTTGTCCGGGAAGAGCTCGCGGAACTCCTCGTACAGCTGGGCGGCGAGCGTCTTGTTGTGTGCCAACACGAGCGTCGGCCGGTTCAGTTCCTCGGCGACCCACGAGACGGTGTTGGTCTTGCCGGAGCCGGTCACGCCGAGGAGGGTCTGCTTTTTCGCGCCCGCCTCGAACCCCTCCACCAGCTTCTCGATCGCCTCGGGCTGGTCGCCCGCGGGATCGAACGGGGCGTCCACCCGAAGCGGTCGGTCGGCGGTCGGGCGGTCCTCCGAGAGGGGGGAGTCGGCGTCGCTCACGATACGCCTCGTTGGTGGCCGAGACACTTGAGCGGCGCGCCCGGGGCGGCGGCTCGGGCGGCCTCGTGTCCTCTTCGAACCGAAGACCCACTCCCGTCGAACCGAAGACCCACTCCCGTCGAACCGAAGACCTACCCTCCTCGAACCGAAAGGGGACCCGTGTCACCCGCGTTCGCGCTCGTTATCACGTTCGGCGCACTGCTGTTTCCGGTCGTCTGGGTCGCGACCGGCGCGTGGGTCGTCCTCGACGCCCGCGCCCGCGGGAGCGCCCACCCGTTCCTCTGGGGCGTCCTCGCGCCGCTCTCCGGGATCCTCCTGCTGTACTACATGCTCTGGTGGCGTCGCGGGCACGCCCGAGAGGCGGACCCGTCCCGGTGGGAGCGACGCGCCGCGGTCGTCGCGCTCGCCGGGTTCGGCGGGCTCATCGGTAGCATCGCCGCGTCGCCCGCCGATCCGGTCGTTCAGATGCTCGCGTGGCCCGTCGTCTTCGTCTGCTGTCTCCCCGTCGCGTCCCGACTGATCTGAGCGTACGAGCCGGATCGCTCGTGTGACCGCGGTCGCCCCGCGATCGCTACCGCCGCCGGACGAAAACGTTTCCCCCTCGCCGCACGACCCTCCGGCATGCGCATCGCCGTCCCCAACAAGGGCCGCCTACACGAGCCGACGCTCTCGCTTCTCGAGCGTGCCGGGCTCCACGTCGAGGAGACCGCCGACCGACAGCTGTACGCCGAGACGGTCGACCCCGACGTGACGGTCCTCTACGCGCGCGCGGCCGACATCCCCGAGTACGTCCGCGACGGCGCGGCCGACCTCGGCGTCACCGGGCTGGACCAGGCCGCCGAGTCCGGCGGCGTCGTCGGAGAGGCCGCCGACGCGACCGAGGGCGACCTCGTCGACGTGCTCGATCTGGGATACGGCTCCTGCCGGCTCGTCCTCGCCGCCCCCGAGGACGGCGAGGTGACGACCGTCGAGGACCTGGTCGGGAAGACGATCGCGACCGAGTTCCCGAACGTCACCCGGAACTACCTCGAGCGCGTGGGCGTCGACGCCGACGTGGTCACCGTCACCGGCGCGACGGAGCTTACCCCCCACGTCGACATGGCCGACGCCATCGTCGACATCACCTCCACGGGCACGACCCTGAAGGTGAACCGGCTCGCCGTGATCGACGACGTGCTCGACTCCTCGGTCAGGCTGTTCGCCCGCCCCGACGTCGTCACAGACCCGAAGGTCGAGCAGGTGACCACCGCCTTCGAGTCCGTGCTGGCCGCCGACGGCCGCCGCTACCTGATGATGAACGCCCCGAAGGCGAGACTCGACGAGGTGAAGGACGTGATCCCCGGGCTCGGCGGCCCGACCGTGATGGACGTCGAGGCCGACGAGAACGGGAACGGGACGGTCGCGGTCCACGCCGTCGTCGAGGAGCGCGACGTGTTCGCGACCATCTCGGAGCTGAAGGCGGTCGGCGCGAGCGGCATCCTCGTCACCGAGATCGAGCGCCTCGTCGAGTAGGACCGACGGTCCCGCCGGGAACTCACTCCTCGCCGACCAGTTCCTCCTTCTCGGCGCGCGACAACGACTTGATCGCGTGCTCGCGGGACATCGCCGCCGACTTCGACTCGAACGACTCGACGTGCCGCAGCGTCACCGGCGTCCGCCCGCGGGTGTACTTGGCCCCCTCGCCGGCGTCGTGTTCGGCGACCCGCCGCTCCACGTCGGTGGTGTAGCCGGTGTAGAGCGTGCCGTCGGCACACTCGATCACGTACACGTGGTGGTCCGACACGACCTCAGTCCCCGCCGTCGATCGCGCGGGCGATGAGCCCCGCCTGCGCGCCGGCGACGAACCCGGCGTCGACGTTCACGGTCGTGAGCACGGTACACGACTGGAGCGCCCCCGCGAGCGCGGCCGCGCCCTCGCCGCCCTCGCCGTACCCCGTCGAGACCGGGACCGCGATCACGGGCGCGGCGACCAGCCCGGCGACCACCGTGGGGAGCGCCCCCTCGCGACCGGCCGCGACGACGACGACGTCGGCCTCGCGGATCCGCTCGATCTGATCGAGCAGGCGGTCGAGGTTCGCGACGCCCACGTCGTCGATCCGGTCGACGCTCGCGCCGACCTCGCGGGCGATGACGGCGGCCTCGCCGGCGACCGGCGCGTCCGCGGTCCCGGCGGTCACGATCGCGATGGTCGCGGAGAGCGCCGGCGGCTCGAACCCCGCGGCGTGAACGACGACGGTTCGGGTCACCTCGTCGTGGTCGACCGAGGCGTCCGGCGCGGCGTCCCCGACCGCCTCTCTGACCGCCGCCGCGTGGTCGGGACTCGCGCGGGTCACGAGCGCCCGGCCCGTCGTCTCCAGGGCGGTGGTCGCGAGCGCCGCGGTCTCGGCGGGGCGTTTCCCCTCCGCGAGCACCGCCTCGGGGATCCCGCGACGGTCCTCGCGGGCGGCGTCGAACCGTCCCGCGGCCGTCGTCGCGTACCCCGCGATCCGCGATTCCGCCTCGGCGACGTCGATCTCCCCGTCCGCGAGCGCCTCGAGCGTCCCGCGAACCGTCGATCCGTCCCTCCCGTTCGGCTTCTCCTCGCGCATGGTCGGCCCCTCGAGGCGCACGGGTTCGTAGCCGTCGATCCGCGATCGACGCGAAACACCTTGTGAGCCGTTGTCGTGGACGGGTCGGATCCGGCTTCGCGCTCCAAAAGACATATATAACTCCCTCACGCGCCCCCGCCGTGAACCGCCCGCACGGCGTCCCTCGCGGGCGAATTCAGGAACTCTTATTAACTCCCGACGGATACGCCCGATCGCATGGCAGACCTCATTGTCAAAGCGGCAGTCAAGGAAGCCCTGGACGACAAGAACGTCGCTTCGGACTTCTACGACGCGCTGGACGAAGAAGTGGACGAGCTGCTCGAAGACGCCGCACGCCGCGCCGAGGCCAACGACCGGAAGACGGTCCAGCCTCGCGACCTGTAAGGCGTCCGAACCTGCCGTTTTCTTTCGATCCGCTCTTCTCGGATAGCGACCGCCATCGGCGGATCACGGGTCGCGCGCGGTCACGGCTCCAGTACGCGAACCCCGTCCGCGGTCCCGACGTGGACCTCGTCGGCGAGCCCGACGAACAGCCCGTGTTCGAGCACGCCCGGGGTCTCCGCGAGCGTCGTCACGAGGGTTCCCGGATCCGGGATCGTCCCGAACGCGCAGTCGAGAAGGAGGTTCCCGTTGTCGGTGACGACCGGGCCGTCCTTGCGTTCGGCCCGCCGAAGCGTCGCCTCGCCGTCGGCCGCCCGTACCGCGTCAGCGACGACGCCGCGAGCGCTCGCGAGCACCTCGACCGGAACCGGGCGGTCGAGGACCGCGGTCTCCTTCGAGGGGTCGGCGACGACGACGAACCGGTCCGCGGTCGAATCGACGAGTTTCTCGCGGGCGTGTGCGCCCCCGCCACCCTTGATCAGGTCGCCGGCGGCGACCTGATCGGCCCCGTCGATGGCGACGTCGACCCCGGCCGCGTCCGGTCCCGTGACCTCGTCGAGGTCGACGAGCGGGATCCGCTCCTCGATGGCGAGTTCTCGGCTCGCGAAGGAGGTCGCCACGCCCCGGATCTCTACTCCGGCGTCGACGCGCTCCCCGAGCGCGCGGATCGCGTGCGCGGCCGTCGACCCGGTCCCGAGACCGACCACGTCGCCGTCCTCGATCGTCTCCGCGGCCGACTCGCCCGCCCGTCGCTTCATCGCGTCGCTGCCGCCGCTCGTCTTCATGCCCTCGCGTGCGTGCGGGGAGGGTGAAAAGGCGTCGCCCTGCTTCCCGCCCGGACCGTCCCGCTCACTCCAGCCGGTCCAACACCGCCTCGGAGTCGTACGCGAGAGTGAGCTCGCGCGAGCGTCCGCGCCCCTCGACGTCGGCGTACTCGGCGTCGATCACGCCGAGCTGGTCGAGCTTGTTGATGATCTCCGAGTAGCGGGTGTAGCCGAGGTCCGTCTCCTCGTGGAACGCCTCGTACACCGTCCCGGCCTGCTCGCCGTCGTTGGCCGCGAGCACGCGGACGAGCGCGCGCTCGGACTCCGAGAGCCCCCGGAGCGACCGCGAGAGGTGGACGTGTTTCGACTTGTCGTAGGCGGACTCGACGTCCTCGAGCGCGATCGTCCTGGAGGCGCGCATCTCGGCGTTGAGCCCGGCCCGACGCAGGAGGTCGATCCCGACGCGGAGGTCGCCGCTCTCGGCGGTCAGCTCCGCGATCCGGTCCAGTTCGGCGTCGCCGATCACGTCCTCGTGGAAGCCGCGTTTCGCGCGCTCCCCGAGGATGTCGTAGATCTCCGGCGCGTCGTACACCGGGAAGTACACCTCCTCGGGGCGGAACACCGACTGGACCCGGCCGTCGAGGTCGTCGATGACGTCGAGCGAGAGGTCCGAGGAGACGACGATCACGCCGATCTTCGCGCCCGAGTGCGCCTCGTGGGCGCGCAAGAGCGAGTAGAGCGTGTCGGAGGCCTCGTTCTCGTAGAAGAGGTAGTTCACGTCGTCGAGCGCGACCACGAGCACCTCGTCCTCCTCGACGAGCCGGTCGGTGATCTGTCCGAACAGCTTCTTGAAGGAGATCCCCGAGGAGGGCGGCTCGTACTCGAATATCCCCTCGAAGAGCCGGGAGAAGACGGCGTACCGCGTCGAGTCGACCTGGCAGTTCACCCGGACGGTCCGCACCTCGGTGCGCGCGCGCAGTTCCGAGAAGAGCTTCTGGACCGCGGTGGTTTTGCCGGTCCCCGGCGGCCCCCGGACGATCGTGTTCAGGGGTCGGGAGCCGCGAACGGCGGGTCGGAGCGCGTACTTCAGGCTCTCGAGCTGGCTCTCCCGGTGCCGGAACGTCTCGGGGACGTGGTCGATCTCGAACACCGACTCGTCGCGGAACACCGACTCGTCCCACGAGAGCATGTCGTCGTCGGCGTCCCCGGGCATGGAGGAACCACTCCCCGCCGATCACTTAATCGTTGCCCGGCCGCGGCGAAACTGAAAACCGATTCGACGGCGGTCGAACCCCGCGGTACCCGGGCGTTCGGTTTCACTCTCACGTCGGTCGAATCGCGACGCTCGGTCTCGCTTTCAGTTCCCCTCGATCGTCGTCCGTGCCGATCCCCGCTCGCGCTCCAACACCAGCACGTGTCGCGTCAGCGACCGGTGAACCCGGCGCTCGAAGGCGGCGGCGACCTCCCATCCCGCCTCGCGGGCGGGTCCCCGCCAATCGCGGTCGGCGACGAGCACGGCGCGCGGGGCGACGCGGGCCGCCTCCGCGAGCGCGCCGGCGACGAGGTCCGCGAGCTCGTGTCGAGCGATCTTGGACTGTCTGCCGTACGGCGCGTCGAAGGCGACGCCGTCGACCGCGTCGTCGACGAGCGGGAGATCGGTGGCGTCGCCGCGGGCGACGTGCCAGGTCGGCGGGTCGCCGTCGTGTCCGCCCCCCACGTACGTCCGGAGGTTCTCCCTCGTTCCGCGGACCATCTTCTCCTGGGCGTCGCAGGCGACCGCGTCCGCCCCGACGAGTCCCGCCTCGAGCGGGAGTCCGCCGGTTCCGCACATCGGGTCGAGCAGGGTCCGTCCCGGGGCCGCGCCGGCGAGGTTGACGTACGCCCTGGCGTCCGCGGGAGCCATGCTCCCCGGCTGGAAGAAGGGGCGGTCGGTCGGGTCCGGCGCGAAGTCGCGTGCCGCCTCTCGGGCCACCCAGCCGAGCACGCACGTCGAGGCGCTCTCGCCGTCCGCCCCGGCGACCGCGTCGTGTTCGGCGCGCTCGCCCGCGGCGAACAGCGCGCGCAGGACGTGGTCGGGGTCGTCGAGGTCGACCGAGAACCCGCGGTCGACGAGGACGCTCCCGAGCGCCCGCTCGGCGTCGGTCGTGGAGACGTCGGCGGTGTTCCGGACGTTGCGGGCGCGGACCGCGACGCTCCCCTCACGGTCGAGCGGCGCGGCCTCGAGGGCGGCGACCGCCGGAGCGACCGTCGCGTCGGTCCGGGCGACCGCCTCGTGGGCGGCGCGGGTGTACGCCAGCCGGCCGATCCCCTCGCCGACGCTCCCGGCGGTCGCGATCCCGGGCGCGAGGAGTTCGACGCCGGTCGCGGCGGTCGCCGCCTCACAGGCCGCGAACGCGTCCGTCTCCCCCGCGAGCTCGAGCCAGTACACGTCCGGGCCTCCGCGGGCGCGTCGCATGAGGATGACGGATCCGGCCCGACCGTTCCTCGAATTCACGCGTTCTGGTATGTTCTACAATAGGTACTCTTTCGGATGTGTTCTGGGACCGAATCGGACCCTCGGCGATACGCCACTGTTTCGCCCATTGGAAGCGTTTAGACCGCAAACACGCGATGCGTGCTCTCCCGGATCACCTACTCCTTCGGACCGGTTCATTTCGCGTTTAACGGTGCGTGAACCGTTTATCCTCGTTTCTACGGCGGACGACGTCATCGTGCCGCTGCTCCCTTACTATCCGTAATAAACATATTCACGTATTCAGTCATTTCACTCGTGGCGGGACGCCGACTGCTCGAGCGGTGCGTCTCGATCGGTTTCGGGTGATCCCGGTCGGTTTCCGGCAGTTCCGGTCAGTTTCCGGCAATTCCGGTCGGTTTCCGGCGATCACCCGGCGTGTGCGCTCGAGCGCCGGGGATACGTGTGCCTCCGTGTGACCGTTCGTTGGTCGTCCTCCGGCTCCCTCGGCTCGCGTCTCTCCCTTTCGATCGGTCCGCTCAGCGTCGTTTCGGCGGTCGTTCGGTGGGAGTCACTGGTTCGGCATGAACCGGTGATCGACGTCGCCGGAGAACTCCCCGGCACCGACGATGTCGTGTTCGAGCGTTCCGACGCCCTCGACGGTGACCGCGACGGTGTCGCCGTCACTGAGCGGGCTGACGCCCGAGGGCGTCCCCGTCGCGATGACGTCGCCGCGCTCGAGTGTGACCAGCTTCGTGATCTCGCTGATGAGCTCCGGGACGGAGAAGATCAGGTCGTCGATCGAGGAGTGCTGTTTCTCCTCGCCGTTGACCGTCAACGTGATCTCCGCGTCGTCGGGCACGTGTTCCGGGTCGGCGACGACCGGTCCGATCGGCGCGGCGTTGTCGAACGCCTTCCCGCGGATCCAGTTCTGCTCTTTCCGCTGGTCGTCGCGGTTCGAGAGGTCGTTCACGCAGGTGTAGCCGGCGATGACCTCCTCGGCTTTGTCCTCGGGGACGTTTCGACACTGCTCGCCGATGACGACGCCGAACTCGGCCTCGTGGTCGACCCGCTCTTTCCCCTCGGGCAGCGAGATCGTGTCCCCGTGAGCGGCCAGCGTGTTCGGTCCCTTCAGGAACAACAGCGGACGGTCGGGGATCTCCGAGTCGGTCTCCTCGGCGTGGGCCGAGTAGTTGAGACCGACGCAGACGATCTTGCTCGGTTCG
Organism: Halorubrum aquaticum; assembly: GCF_900113615.1. Classification (GTDB taxonomy): domain Archaea; phylum Halobacteriota; class Halobacteria; order Halobacteriales; family Haloferacaceae; genus Halorubrum; species Halorubrum aquaticum. Next base: position 83,037 of record NZ_FOPZ01000010.1, on the reverse strand, counting down.
GTCGGCGGAAGCACGTCGACCTCGGACGGATCGAACTTCTCCTCGCCGAAGCGAAGCTCGTCGTCGTCGGTCCATTCGCCGGTACGGACGGATCCAGCCGGATCTCGAAATCTAACCTTTCGCATGGCGAGTTACTGTGCGACACTCTCCCAAAAAAAGGTTCGGGGTCGTCGCCGCGGTTCCGCGACGTTCGCCGTCACGTCGTCGGAACTCGACGGGCCTCCGAACCGCAAAAAAAGCGTCGCGGAACGCGTCGCCGATCAGAAGTCGTCCGGGTTCGGCGTCTCGCCCTCGGGCCACGCCTCGAGGTCCGCGTCCTCGGGGTAGTACAGGTTGCCGTCGTCGTCCCAGCCCCAGCCGGCGTCCTCGAGGACCTGTCGGGCGGTCTCGATGTCGCGGGTCTCCGGGCCGGCCTCGCTGAGGTACTCCTCGTCGTACCACGGGTGCTGTTGGGAGTTGAACGTGCAGTACGTCACCACGTCGGACTCGCCGAAGGCGTACGTCTCGTTCAGGCCCTGCCGGTCGACCATGTGCGAGAGCGCCTGCCGGAACTCGTGGTGCATGCCGGGCGCGTAGGACATCTGCGGCATCATGCCGAACGGCAGGAACGCCGCCCCGTTGACGATCTGGGCGGTGTCGCCCATCGTCTGGTTGATCTGTCGACCGGCGTCGGGGGTCAGCGTCACCGCGATGCTGAGCTCCCCGTTCTCGAAGGCCCGACGGACCGCCGAGACGCTGTCGTAGATCGACATGATGATCGGCGACTCCACGTCGAACGCCGGGTTCCCGTCGTGGGGCACCAGCTCGATGTTCTCCTGGTTGTTGTACGTCGCGATCTCGTAGGGCCCCGCGCCGATCATGGGGTCCTCGAAGTCCGTCGGGTTCTCCTCGATCCCGGCGTCGACGTACGCGTCACGCGGAAGCACGCCGAACGTCGGCAGCTGGGCGGTCAGAAGCGTCGGCGCCGGCTCCGGCGTCTCGAACCGGGCGGTGGTCTCGTCGACGGCCACGACGGTCAGTTCCTCCGGGAGATCCGTCCACTGGTAGGGACCGTTGTGGTACTGCTCGCTCAGGAACTCGTAGGTCCACTTGACGTCGCTCGCGGTCACCGGCTCCCCGTTGTGGAAGGTGGCGTCGCGGAGGTTGAACGTCACCGCCGTCCCGTCGTCCGAGACCTCCCAGTCCTCCGCGAGCACGGGCACCCGCTCGTAGTTGGAGTCGTACAGCAGCAGCGGCGAGTGGGTCAGCTGCGTGTACAGCCCCAGCGAGTCGGTGTCCCCGACCGTCGGGTAGAAGCTGCTCGTGAGGAACTCGCCCGGCAGGTTCGCCAGGATCGTGTCGGTGCCGCCGGTCGTCTGAGCACCCGACTCGACCAGCGCGGCCCAGTTGACCGCGGAGAGCCCCGCGCCGCCCGCCTCGACCGGTTCCACCATGTCGGTGTTGACCGCCGCGGTCGTCGGCCGCTCGATCGTCGGGATGAACGGCAGGTCCTCCGAGTAGAGGCTCATCGCCTCGCCGACGACCTGTCGACGCTCGTCGGGAACCCCGATCGACGCCTGATCGTCGGCGAGGTTCGAGAACTCCGTGTTGGCGTAGTTCGACGGGTTGTACTGCCCGTTCGACCCGGCGTTGTCGATGCTGTAGGCCTGTAACAGCCCGTTGGGATCGAGCCGTCCCGGATCCGGTCCGTGACTGTTCACGGCCAGGTGGAAGTCGCGCACGTCGTCGCTGACCGCCGTGATCCCCTCCGCGGTCGTCATCGGCTGCGTCTCGATCTGGATGCCGATGTCCGACGCGACCGACTGGATGCTCGAGATGGTCTCCTCGAACAGGATCGTCGGCGGCCCCTGGTCCGACCAGTACTGGAAGGTCAGCGTGGGAACGCGCTCCCCGAGTCCCTCCGGACTGCTTCCGCCGTCGCCGCCGCCGCTGCCGTCGCCGCCGCTGCCGTCGCCGCCGCTGCCGTCACCGCCGCTGCCGTCACCGCCTTCGCCGTTCCCGCCACATCCGGCGAGCGCCGCGGCCGACGCCACGGAGATGACTTTCAGTGCTTGCCGACGGTCGATACCCTCCCCTTCTACGCGGTTGCCACTTGGTGGCATACTCTGTGGGTTCGGAGGAACTATTTAAAAAATTTGTGATACTTAGAATTTCTGACGTACGTTACGTCTCGGACCGCCTCATGGCCCGAAATCGACCATATGAACGGTCCGACGGGGTCGTCCGCGCCGACGAGGGTGTGAGGGAGTCGTCAGTCCTCGTCGCCGGCGACGGACACGCGCGGATCGAGCACGCCGTACAGCAGGTCGACGAGGAAGTTCCCGATGATGACCCAGACGGCCGCGATGAGGAACACGAACTGGATCACGGGGAAGTCCCTCGCCAGGACCGAGGAGACGAGCAGCTGGCCGATCCCGGGCCAGTTGAACACGACCTCGATCAGGACGAGCCCGCTGATCGACGCCGCAAGCGAGATCGGGTACAGCGTGATGACCGGCAGCGAAGCGTGACGGATGATCTTCCGGAGCAGCTTCGACTCGGGAAGTCCCTTCAGCCGGTGGTAGTGGAGGTACTCCTGGTCGCTCACCTCGACGACGCTGTTACGCATGATGAGCGTCGGGTACTGCATGAAGTACAGGAGCACCGTCATGAACGGGAGCGTGTAGTGTCTCCAGAACTCCGGCATCAGGAACCGCTGCCAGTACGCCTGGTCCTGGATCTGGATCATCGTCGCCGGCGAGAGCATCCCCGAGGTCGGGAAGATCCCCAGCGTCGAGGAGAACAGCGCGATCAGCATGATCCCGAGGAAGAAGTCCGGGATCGAGTGGAAGACGGAGACCGAGATGATCCCCGACTTCTCGAGCGGGCTCCCGCGGCGGCGGCCGATGTACGCGCCGAAGAGCCCCCCGACGATGTACGTCGCCGTGATGGCCGGCGCGACGAGCACGAACGAGTTCAGGATGCGCGGGGCCACGAGCTCCCAGACCGGCTGGCTGAAGCGGAAGGACTGGCCCGCGTTCCCGGTCAGCAGGTTGGTGATGTACTCGTAGTACTGGACGTACAGGGGTTCATCGAGCCCCCAGTCGGCCCGTAGCTCCGCGATCTGTTCGGGGTTCATCCCCTGTTGAACCAGAAGCGACGAGTAGTCCCCCGGCATCGCCCTGAAGAAGAAGAACAGCGCCGAGGCCACGAGGAAGATGAGCACCGCCGTTATCGCCGTCCGGCGGACGAAGTAGCTCAGGCGGCTCACGGGCGCTCACCTCCGGCTCGGAGCCACGCTCTGCCGTCGCCGTCTCCGCCCGCGACGGTGTTCGTCGGTCGCTGCACGTCGGATCGCGTGTTCGTGCTCGGGTCGTGTCGAGTCATGTCGGTGTCTCCGGAGTGTGTTCCCCGGCCGGCTCGTCCACCTGACCGGCCGTCGCTTCGTGATCGTAGTAGAGGTGACAGGCGACCGTGCGCTCCCCGTCACCGTCCGGATCGACGTCCCGCGGTTTCTGGTCACAGACGTCCATCCGTTCCGGACAGCGGGTCTTGAACCGACACCCCTCCGGCATGTCGATCGGGTCGCCCGGTTCCCCCCCGATCGTCGCTCGCTCGCGCGCGTGGTGCGGGTCGGGGATCGGGATCGACTGGATCAGCGCCTTCGTGTACGGGTGTTTCGGGTCCGAGAGCAGCTTCCGCGTCTCGGCCTTCTCGACGATCCGCCCCAGGTACATGACGTTGATCTCGTCACAGACGTACGAGACCGTCGAGAGGTCGTGGGAGATGTAGATCATCGAGACGCCGAACTCGTTGGTCAGATCGTTCAACAGGTTGAGGATCGACGCCTGCGTCGAGACGTCGAGCATCGACGACGGCTCGTCGGCGAGGATCACCTCGGGATCGGTGATCAGCGCCCGCGCGATGGCGACGCGCTGTTTCTCCCCGCCCGACAGCTGGTTCGGGAACTGCTGGATGTACTGGCTCGCGGGCGTCAACCCGACCTTCTCCAGCATCTCCTCGATGTCGGACCGCTCGTAGTCGATGTCGTGTATCTCCAACGGCTCGGCGATCGTGCGCCGGACGCTGAACTTCGGGTCCAGGGAGTTGAACGGGTCCTGGAACACGATCTGGACCTTCCGGCGGAACTCCTTCCAGTCGGACTTGTCGAACTCGCTCGTCGACTGCCCCTGGAACCGGATGTCTCCGCCCGACGGGTCGTACAGCCCCATCACGGTCCGCAGGAGGGTCGTCTTCCCACAGCCGCTCTCGCCGATGACGCCCTGGACCTGGTTCTGTTCGAGCGTCATGTCCAGGTCGTCGACGGCGCGAACCAGCTTCGGCCCCTCCCCGAAGACGCGCTCCTTGACCGTCTCGACGAAGCTCGACGTCGTCTGGAAGTGCTTGTCCACCGACCGGAGCTCGAGGACGGGATCGTTCGCGCTCATTCTTGTCCCTCCAGGATGCTCTCCTCGTCGGCGTTCGGCTCGAGGTGTTCGGCCGCCAGTTCCTCCATCTCGTCCGCGCGGATACACCAGGCCTGATGGTCGTCGTCGCCGGCGACGGCCTGGGCGTCGGGAGCGCCCTCGCGACACTCGGGTTGTGCCCACGGACACCGGTCGGCGAACGTACAGAAGTCCACCTCGTCGCGGAGCTGCGGCGGGTGCCCGTCGATGACCGCCAGCTCGCGGTCCGGGAACCGCACGTCCGGGAACGCGTTCTGTAGCAGGATCGCGTACGGGTGACGCGGCCTGTCGTACACGTCGACCACGCTCCCGGTCTCGGCGACCTGCCCGCCGTGCATCACGGCCATCGAGTCGCAGTTCTCGAAGACGACCGAGATGTCGTGGGTGATCATCAGCATGCTGATGTCCCACTCGTCTTTCAGGCCGTTGATGTAGTCGATGATCTGGTCCTGCATGATCACGTCCAGCGCCGTCGTCGGCTCGTCGGCGATGATGAGGCTGGGTCGGAGGTACAGCGCGAACGCGATGATCGCCCGCTGTTGCATCCCGCCGGAGAACTGGTGCGGGTAGTCGTGGATCCGCGACTCGGAGAGCCCGACGACCTCGAACAGCTCACGCAGCCGGTCGACCGCCTCCGTCTCCGTGAGGTCGGTGTGGTACTTCGCCATCTCGACCGCCTGGTTGCTCAGCTTCATCACCGGGTCCAGGCTGTTCATCGACGACTGGGGAATGACCGAGATCTCCTTCCACCGGACGTTCTCGTTGAACTCCGACTCGGAGTAGTCCTGGATCTCCTCGCCCTTGTAGCGGATCGTTCCGGACGTGACCTCGCCGTTCGAGTCGAGGCCGCCGACGATGGCGTCCGCGATCGTGCTCTTGCCACAGCCGCTCTCGCCGACCAGCCCGAAGTAGTCGTGGCGGTCGATCGAGAACGACGCGTCGTTGACCGCGTACACGTCGTTTCCTTTCTCCGTCCGATAGCGAATGTCGACGTTCTCGAACTCGAGTATTGGGTCCGTCATTTACACCACCACCTCGTCGTCTCCGCTCCCCTCGTATCCGCGGCCGAGGAGGTACAGCGACAGCACGGTCAATGCGATCATGATGCCCGGCGGGAACGTCCACCACCAGGCTTCGGCGATACGACCCGCTTGGTTGGCGTTCCGGATCATGATCCCCCACGTCGGCGTGAACGGGTCGGTGACGCCGATGAACGAGAGTCCGGCCTGTTCGAGGATCGCCAACCCGACGCCCATCGCGAAGAACAGCGCCGCCATGTTCGCGATGTTCGGGAGGATGTGTTTCCGCATGATCCACGGGGTGCTCGCCCCGGTCGCTCGTGCGGCCATGATGTACGGCCGTTGGTTTATCTGAAGCACCTGGGATCGTATCACCCTGGCTATGAACCGCCAGAGTACGAGTCCCAGGATGGCGACCGTCGTGTAGAATCCCGCCCCGAAGAACGTGATGAGGACGATCGCGAACGGGATGAACGGGATCCCGTACATGAAGTCCACGAATCGCATGAGGAAGCTCTCCGTCCGTCCTCCGACGTAACCGGCGGTCATCCCGACCGTCAACCCGATCGTCATCATCAGGCCGCCGGCGAGCAGTCCGGTGATGAGCGTCGCCCGCGCCCCGTACAACAGTCGGGAGAGGACGTCCTCTCCGCGGTCGTTCGTGCCGAGCGGATGATCGAGCGACGGTTCGGCGTAGCGCATCAGATCGCCGTCGTCGGTCGTCTGCTGGGTGTTGTACGAGTACGGCGCGATCGCCGGGCCGATCAGACCCATGACGAGGATGATCGCCAGGATCACGAAGGCGAACTTCGTTATCCGTTCCTCGAGGAGGTTCCCTAGCGCCCGTCTCGCGATGATCGCGAGATCGCTATTGCGGTACGCGTGAACCTTGTCAGCGATGCTCATCGGTCTGTGCGGACCTCTCGATAGTGTGTATACTCTCCGTTATCGCCATTGTGGGGTGTATGTCGGCTTCTTCCAATACTTAATAAAAGTTCGGGTGGATGGGGGTGTCATTCCGGGACGGCTCGACGATCTCGGCCGGATCCTCCCCGGCGGGACGGGCTCACCGCCGATGTCGTTCGAGCTCCGTCTCGATGGTACCGGGCCCGTGAGCGCCGTAGATCCGTGCCTCGACCGCGCCGTCGCGCGTGAACAACACCGCCGGACCCGCCGTCAGGGAGTACTCCCGGTCGAGGAACTCCTTGTACGCGGAGCCGTACACCGCGAACGGCATCACGTCCTGTGGCTCCTCGAACACCGTCTCGAGGTCGCGCTTCGCGAGGTCACACTTCTCGGAGTCGTCGAGCCACACGTACACGAGCGCCGGCGAGTAGATCCGTAACAGCTGTGGAAGCTGCGTCGCGGGAACGGGGACGAACGACTCGGGCGCGCCGTCCGACCGAACGTCGTCGTCCCGAAACAGTCGCAGGGACGGGAGCAGCTGTACCGGGTTTCCGTCCGCCTTCCCGTCGTCGGTCCCCAGCCGCTCGGCGAGGGCGCACAGCTCGGCGATCGTTCGCGGGTCCTCCTCGCCGAGCGCCGCCAGCGGCTCGACCGCGACGTCGTCGCCGACGGCGGCTTCGATCTCGGCGGCGAACTCCTCGTTCGTGTGTCCCTCGAACCGCGACAGGTACGTTTCGACTGCCTCCTCGAACTCCTCGGAGAACGTCACCGATCCCTCCTCGGTGGTGAGGACGCCGGACGCGAAGAGCGGGTTGTCGGTTGACATGGTGTCTCTACCCGGTCACCGTACCCACATAAACGCTTCCGCAGCGGAATCGATCCGCCGCCGCCGGACGTACGGCCCCCACCCCCGCTCTCCGATCCTTCGACACACGGGTTCGTCTCGAATACGCGGGTTCACGCGGGTCCCGGGGCCAATCTATATTACAGGGGGGATCGATCACCACGGGTGTGACCGTTCTGATAGCTGTCGGCGAGACCGAGGCCATGAACCGCGTCGTCCCCCTGGGCTACGAGCTCGCGGAGCGATACGACGACACCGTCACGGCGTTCCACGTCGTCCCGCGGTCGGAGTTCGAGGACCACAAGGAGACCATCGAGAGCTCGAAGCGGTTCCACGACATCTCGATCACCCAGGAGAAGGAGAGCGCCGCTCGGTTCGCCCGCCGTGCGGTCCGCGATGCCGTCCCGGAGGCCGACAGCGCTCGCGTCGACGCGCGCGGGGCCGTCGGGGAGCCGTCCGAGGAGATCGTCTCGATGGCGAACGACCTCGACCCGCGCTTCCTCGTGCTCGGCGGGCGACGGCGGTCGCCCGTCGGCAAGGCGCTGTTCGGGAGCATCACCCAGGACGTGCTGCTCGACGTGGACTGCCCCGTCGTCACCGTGATGACGGACTGAAAACGATCCGCCACCGCGCTCCGTTCTCGACGTTCACGCCGGGTAGTCGTCGTGCCAGGGACGTTCCCGCTCGATCGCGGCGCTGGCGGCCAACACGTCCTCCTCGGCCTGACGCCGTCCGACGACCTGCATCCCGACGGGGAGCCCGTCGTCCGAGATCCCGGCGGGGACGGCCCCCACCGGATGTCCCGAGAAGTTGAACGGCTGGGTGAGGAGCCATCCGCGGAGCGGCTCGATCTCGGTCCCCTCGATCTCCGTGGGATGCTCCCCGTGGGGAAACGGCTCGACGCCGAGCGTCGGCGTCACGAGGACGTCGTACTCCCCGAGCAGGTCGACGACCGCGTCGTACACCCGCGTCCGCGTCCCGTCGGCCGACTTGTACTCCCGGGTCGTGACCGAGTCGCTCTCGAGGATCGTCTCCACGGTGATCGGCCGGAGGTCGGACCGGTCCTCTCCCCGCGGGTCCAACCCGTGTTCGGCCTCGAGCCCGTCGAACAGGGCCTCCCACTTCACCTTCGCGAACGTGTAGAACGCGTCGAGGACGTCCGACTGGTCCAGGTCGAGGTCAGGATCCGCCCGCTCGACGGTCGCGCCGGCATCCTCGAACGCCCCCACGGCGTCGTCGACGACGGACCGAACCGACGACGCGACCGGGTAGACGCCGAAGTTCGGGCTGTAGGCGACCTCGAGGTCGTCGATCGGCTCCCGGGTCGCGGCGAGGTAGTCCGTCCCCTCGTCGGGGAGACTGAACGGGTCGCGCGGGTCCGGTCCGGCCATCACGTCGAGCATGAGCGCCGCGTCCTCGACGGTACGGGTCATCGGACCGGTGTGCGAGAACGGGGTGTGGTCGCCGAACGCGTTCGGCCGGCCGACCCGCGGCACTCGGCCGAAGGAGGGCTTGAGGCCGAACACGTTACAACAGGACGCCGGCGTCCGGATCGATCCCCCGGTGTCGGTCCCCTGTGCCAGCGGGACGAGCCGGTCCGCCAGCGCCGCCGCCGCCCCTCCGGACGAGCCCCCGGCGATCCGCGTCGGGTCGAACGGGGTCCCGGTCGGCCCGACGACGCGGTTGTCCGTCGTACAGCCGAGGCCGAACTCCGGCGTGTTCGTCTTCCCGATCACGATCGCCCCGGCGTCGATCAGCCGTCGGACGAACGGGTCCGACGACTCGGCGATCCGGTCCTCGAACAGCAGCGAGCCCGAGGTCGTTCGCACGCCCGCCACGTCGTTGAGGTCCTTGACTGCCACGGGGACCCCGTGGAGCGGGCCCAGCGACTCCCCGGCTTCGACGGCCCGTTCCGCCTCCTTCGCCCGATCGAGCGCCCGCTCTCGGGTCACCGTCACGAACGCGTTCGTCCGGTCGTTCCGCTCGTCGATCCTGTCCAGTAGGTGCTCGACGACCTCGACCGGGGATCGATCCCCCTCGCGGATCTCCTCGGCGAGCTCCGTCGCCGAGCGTGTGTGAATTCGGCTCACACCTCGACTGACCGCACGGACCGAAAAAAGTGTTTAGCCCCTGCTCCCGGTCGTGTTTAGTTTGGAGCATTGAGCCAGGCAGCAAATGCTTGGAGCCACTTTTCGGCGGTTTGAGGCTCAACATGGCTGAAACAGTTTGAGAACGAAGACGTTCGGCGTTTGAGTTCTCGAAAGATCCGTTCGATGGCATTCCGATTTCCATGGCGTTCTGTCTGAAATCGGAGTCCAGCTCTAGCAAGCGCAGTTTGGAGGTGTTGAGCGCCATCGACGAGAAATACGGCAGATTCAATCTCATGTTTTTCGCGGAGTTCTCGGAGAAACATCTCGGTTAATGCGGTCGTTGTCGTCGAAAATAATCGGAGGTGTAGCAGATCGTTCGTCTCAGGATCAGCCGCAGCGTACAGCCAGAATTGCTGATCATTGATTCGAATCACGGTTTCGTCAATCGCAACGTGATTCGGGCTTCGGCCTTCTGTGGGCTGTAGATCAGCCTTCTGTATCCAATCGTGGATTGCCTTGCGAGATCGCTCGACACCCAGTTCCTCGAGAAGAGAAACGGTATTCGACAGCGACAGCCCCGCTAACTGGAGTTGAATACCAATCTTCATCGCACGCTCGGGTGTCCGCTGGCGCTCCACAAAATCCAAATCAATCCAGTCTGTACATCCGTTGAGGCGGGCGATTTCTGCCATAGACCAGCAAGAAATCACTCCGCCTCACTCTTCATCCTTAACTAAACACGACCCTGCTCCCGGGGGGGACGAGGACCGCCGGTACGTTCTTGACCCGTCGGCGAATCTCGGGCGTATGGTCGTCGTGAAGGACTTCGAACGGCCGGACGGGGAAACGATCGACGCGCTCGCCGCCTCGGACTCCGCGAGCGTTCACGAGGCGCTGGGGGAACGAACGGCGATGGACCCGGAGATCGGACCGATCAACGACGAGGTCACGGTCTGTGGTCCCGCCTGTACGGTGCGGGTTCCGCCGGGCGACAACGCGATGGTCCACCTCGCGTCGGATCTGGCGGAGCCGGGCGACGTCCTCGTCGTCGCCACCGAGTCGAAGCGGGCGGCCGTCTGGGGGGAACTCCTCACGCGCAACGCGAGACGACGGGGGCTCGGCGGGGTCGTCACCGACGGCAACGTCCGGGACACGGACCACCTCGCGGAGAGCGAGTTCCCGGTGTTCTCCGCGGCCGTCTCGCAGGCGGGTGCGGTGAAGGAGACTCCCGGTTCGGTGAACGTGCCGGTGTCGGTCGGCGGCGTCGCCGTCCGACCGGGCGACGTCGTCGTCGGCGACGCCGACGGGGTCACCGTGGTCCCACGCGAGACGGCCGACGCTACGGCGGCAGCCGCGGCGGACGTCGCCGACCACGAGGCCACCCTGCGCGAGCGGATCGACGACGGTGAGACGCTGGCCGACCTGCTCGGCGTCCACGAACTGATCGAGGACGCCGGCGTTCGCGTCGTCGATTCGCCCGACGACGTCTGATCGGAACCGCCGACTCGGTTGTCACACGACAACACTTACTATACCCGTTCCGAATATGTGAACCGGACGCATGACAGGGGACATTCCCGCGCCGGGGCTCGGTACGTACCGGGTCACGGAGCACGACGACTGCGTCCGGAGCGTCCGGACCGCACTGGAGGAGGGGTATCGACACGTCGACACCGCGGAGGCGTACGGGAACGAGGTCGCCGTCGGCGAGGGGATCGCCGCCGCCGACGTCGATCGCGAGGACGTCTTCCTCGCCACCAAGGTGTTACATCCGAAGTTCACCGACGACTACTCGGCGGCGAGCGTCAAGGAGAACGCACACGCGTGTCTCGACCGGCTCGGCGTCGACCGCGTCGACCTCCTCTACGCCGTCCACTGGCCGGCCGACGGCTACGATCCGGAGGCGACCTTCGACGCGGTCGCGGACCTCCACGACGAGGGGGTCTTCGACCGGCTCGGCGTCTGTAACATGACCCCGGAGGAGATCGACGAGGCCCGCGACCGGGCGCCAGTCCCGATCGACGCGCTCCAGGTCGAGATGCATCCGCTTCTCCCCCAGCGACGACTCCGGACGTACTGTGACTCCCACGACATCGACCTCGTCGCGTACGCGCCGCTCGGAAACGGGCGCGTCCTCGACGTGCCGGAACTCGTGGAGATCGGCGACGCACACGGTGTCAGCCCGGCACGCGTCAGCATCGCGTGGGCCATGGAGAAGGGCGTCGTCCCGATCCCGAAGGCGACGAGCCGCGACCACATCGTCGACAACGTCCGTGCCCGAGACCTCGAACTCTCGGCGGCGGACGTGGAGCGGATCGACGGGATCGACCGTCGCGACCGGCAGTACGACCCGCCGTACGCGCCGGCCTGGTCGGGCTGATCGACGGAGACCGCCAAGCTACGGATCGCCCGAAGGTGGCGTCGCGTCCTCGCTGCCAACGAACTCACCGCTTCTTTTCGATCGTCCGTGGTCGCCCGTCCTGTCAGTCGTCGTCCGTCGCCATCCGTCATCGTCCGTCGCCATTCGTCGCGGTCCATCGTCATTCGTCGCGGTCCGTCGCCACGCCGAGCAAATTCGTTCAGTATATCTGAACGACCTCGGTCCGATCGCGCTGCTTGATCGGCGGAAACGAACCCCCAGTTCGAAAACACCGATTATTCGTCCTCTAACTCCCGGATCTAGGTATGTGTTGTCTTCACACCCCACGACGCCGTTCTACTATAATGAACGTCCATGTGATACGCTCCGCCGCGGGCCGGCATGTCCTCGCCGTCGCACCCGATCCCGTCCCGAACACGACCGCCTTCACTTCAAATATTTAGTATATCCGAACAGATTTGTACTCGTGGATCGATCGTTACGTATGGCTGAACCATCGCCGAATCGAGTCGGGACCACCGAGAAATCGCTCACCATTCTCGAACTGCTCCAGCAGGAGGACGGTGCCGGCGTCACCGAGGTCGCCACCACGCTCGAGATGAGCAAGAGCACGGTACACAGCCACCTGTCGACGCTTGTCGATTGCGGGTACGTGACCCATCACGACAGACAGTACCACGTCTCGACGAAGCTGCTCCGGCTCGGCGGGAGGCTCCGCGACCAGTCGCCGCTCTATCAGGCGGCGCGGATCGAGATGAAGTCGCTGGCGGCCGAGACCGACGGCGTCGTACACCTCTTTCTCAAGGAGGAGAGCGACGCGACGATGATCGCTCAGGAGGGATACTACCCGGGCGTCCGGGAGCGACACCTCGGGGAACGGACGCCGCTCTCTGAATCGATCGTCGGACCCGTGATGCTCGCCGAACGCGAGCGAAGCGACGACGGGGAACCCGACGACGCTCCCGAGGAGGACGACGTCTCCCAGGTGGACGACGACGTCCGGGACCGGTTCGATCGTATCCGCCGCCGAGGGTACGCGGTCGAGACGCGCTCCGGGAGTTCGGACCGGACGTTCGCCGGCGTGCTCTCCCGCCAGGACGGGACCGTCATGGGCGCGCTGACGGTGACCGTTCCGGGCGACTCCGGTAGCCCGCTCTCGGCGGGCGACCGCCTGCTCGAGGCGATCGAACGCGTCGAACTCTCGCTCACCTCCTGGTACGACTCGCAGGCGACCTTCTCGCCGAAGCACTCCTGGCACGTCCACTCGAACTGACCCGTTCAGCCGTCGGACAGCTCGTCGGCCTCCGTCGCCTTCTCGACGATCTCCTTGGCCATCTCGAACGTCTCCTCGTCGATCACCTGCCCGTCGATCTCGATGGTCCCGCGCTCCTCGTGATCGGACGCGGTGTACGCCTCGTAGATCCGGCGCGCGCGCCGGACGTCCTGTGGACTCGGCGTGAAGATCTCGTTCGCGATGTGGATCTGGTTCGGATGGACGACCGTCTTCCCGTCGAACCCGAGCGCGCGGCTCCGCTGACACGCCGTACGGAACCCCTGCGTGTCGCCCGTTTCGGGATACATCCCGTCTATCACCTGGATCCCCACCTCCCTCGCCGCGTTCACCACTCGGGAACGCGCGTACTCCCAGTGTTGCCCCACTTCCGACTCCTCCCCGGTCTCGCCGACCCCGATGCTCGCCGCGTAGTCACCGGGACCGAACAGGAGGGCAGTCAACCGATCCACCGACCGGGCGATCCGCGTCGCGTTGTTGACCGCCGTCGCGCTCTCGAGCTGTGGGATCAGGCCGATCTCGCCGGTCTCCACCCCGGCGTTCACTTCGACCTGTCGCAACAGCAGGTCGACGGCGTGGAGCTGTTCGACCTTCGAGACCTTCGGGACGATGACGCTGTCGATGTGGTCTCCGCCCGCCGTGACGGTCTCGATCAGGTCGTCGTACCACCACTTCGTGGTGACGGCGTTGATCCGCACGGCGACCGACTTGTCGATGTCGGGGTCCGAGGCGAGGAACTCGACGAGGTCGCTCCGGGTTCCGTCCTTCCGCTCCGAGAGGATGGCGTCCTCCAGGTCGAGGAACAGCGCGTCCGCGTCCGTCGTGCGACCCTTTCGGATGAGGTCCTCGTCCGAAGCGGGCGTGATGAGGAGCGTGCGTCTGAGGTTCATGGCTGTCGGATCCACCCCCCGATGTAAAAATCCACGTACGCGACGAATATTCGCGTCCGGTCGCGACGCCCGCCGTCGTTTCAGCCGTCAGTCGCCGATGGCGACGGTTCAGATGTCGGAGACGACGTCGTAGCCGTCGTCGAGAGCGGCGGCGTCCTCCGGGAGGAGGGCGACGACGAGGTGTTCGGCGTACTCCTCGAAGTACTCGACCACGCGCGCGATCCGGTCGGAGTCGATGACCTCGAGGGAGTCGAGCAGCACGAACGGGATGTCCTCGTACACCTCGTGTGCCAGGTATCCCGCCAGCGCGAACACCAGTCCCGTCACGGCGCGCTCGCTTTCGGAGAGATGTGCGACGGAGTCCTGATAGCTCGCGCCCTCGTCGTTGGATCTGACGACGTGAAGCTCCGATTCCGTTCGGACGGCACTCGATCCCTTGGTGTCGTTCAGCTCCCGTCGCTCGATCCAGATCCGCTCGATGTTGTCGTATTCCAGGATGTCGAGGACGGCGGCCATGTGTTCGTTGAACGACTCCACCGCGTCGGCCTCGATGCGGTCGACACGTGTCCGGAGATCGACCAGTTCCTCCGTGAGCGTCTCACGCTCGTCCTCGAGACGATCCCGCTCCTCGATCGCCGCCTCCGCCTCGTCGATCTCGTCGTCGACCTCCTCCATCTCGGTCTCGATCCGGTCGATCTCGAGTTCGAGTTCGGTGGCGTCGCGGTGGAGTCGGATGACCTCGTCGTAGTCGGGGCCGCCGGTGTCCCGTGCCTCCGACTCCAGCGTCTCGATCTCGGCCTCCTTCTCGTCGATCTCCGCTTCCAGCTCGTCGATCCGATCGTGACACCGCTCGAGCTCGGCGATCACGTCGGCCAGCCGTCCCTCCGCTTCGTCGATCTCGCGGGTCCGGTCGAGGACCGCCGACCGACGCTCGGAGAGTTCGTCGATCCGCGTCTGGAGCTCGTTTCGGTCGGAGAGCTTCTCCTCGTGGAGGCTCCGAAGCCGCTCGATCGTCTCCTCGATCGCGGTCCGTTCGACTCGTGAGCCGCACGACCAGCAGACGGTCCGGTCCGCGTTGGTGACCAGCGCGTCGGTCACGTCGCCTCCGCCGCCGTCTCCGCCGTCACCCTCTCCGCCATCGGCGTCTCCGCCGTCGGCGAGATCGACGTCGAGCGGTCCGTCGGCCAGCATGTCCTCGTTGAAACTGATGACGCTCCGAAGCTCCCCGAGCGTGTCGTCGAGGTCGCGTTTCCGTTCACGCAGCTCCCCGATGCGGTCCTCGATCCGGTCCGGGTCCGTCTCCGGCACGTCGAACGCCTCGAGTTCGGCCTCGAGTTCCGCGCGTTCCGCCTCGAGTTCCTCGACCGTTGCCTCCTCCGTAGAGCGTTCGAACCGGAGGTCCTCCAGCTCCGATCGTGCCCGTCGGACCGTCTCGAACGCGTCGTCGATCTCCTCGCGTCGCTCGCGGCTCTCCTCGATGTCGGCGTCCGCCCGCTCGATGGCCTCCTCCACCTCCTCGAGCTCCGCGCGTTTCTCGTTCAGCCGCTCGCGAAGGGCGGCCCGGTCCGATTCGAGTCGCGGCAGCTCCGTTTCGATCCCCTCGAGTTCGGCGATCCGGTCGTCGATCGCGTTCCGTTCGCGCGTTCGCTCCTCGATCGCCGCCTCGATCGCGTCCACGTCGATCGGGCGCATGATCACTTCCCGGAGGTCCTCCCCGCGTGCGACGGCCGACCGCGCCTCGTTGTCCCCGAGCAGGAACGCGAACAGGTCCGCGGCCGTCGGGTCGTCGAGGTACGGCTCTCCCTCGAAGACGACCGTCCCGTCCCGTCGCTTCAGCGTTCGCGAGTACCGTTCCCCGTCGATATCGACCGTTACCTCCCCCTCGTCGGCGTCCCCCTTCAGCGAGGGACGGGTGCTCCCGAGCCCCACCATGATCGCCTGTAGGAACGAGGACCGATGCGTGGCGTTTCGCCCGCGTAAGAGGGTCACGCCGGGAGAGAGGTCGACCTCCGTTCGATCGATTCCACCGATGTTCCGCGCGTGTACCCGAACGGACTCCAGCGCCACTTCACTCGTTGCCATCGTCTACGCACACGAGTCCCCGGCGTTATATATTTATGTCCCGTCGTCACTCGCCCGCACAACCGCATCCGCCCCGCTGAAGCAGTTCGCCCACCCGGTAGTCGGCGCCGCAAGCGCCACAGGTCACCCGAACGTCCACGAACACCTCGTACGGGCGATCGCTGAGTTCGCCCGCGTCCACGAGCGCGTCGACGGCCGACTCGGAGACCGCCTCCGTTCGCCCCGCGAGCCGTTCGATCGTCTCTCGGCGCTCCTCGAGCCGGTTCTCGTTTCCCTCCGGCGGACGGACGTTCCGATCGGCCGTGAGGTAGGTGTGGACCGTCTGGTGGCTCACGAAGTCGTCGAGCACCGCGTCCACGTCGACCCCCCGCCGTTCGAGGTCCCGTCGCGTTCGAAGCGCCTCCGACCGCGGGACGTCGTCGTCGGTGAGCGTCCGATGGACGCTCTCGACCTCCGAGCCGGTCGCCGAGCCGTCCGCCTCGCGTACGGCCGCTTCGAGGACCGCCCGGTTGAACTCGTCGGCGAGCGACCGTAGGCTCGTCCGGTCCCCGTTCTCTCCCGTCCAAGCCGCTTCCAGTTCGTCCCCGAGACCGTCGAGGTCGTACTCGTCGATCTTTCGTTCGACCTTGTTCGTCGCTCCGGACCCGGCGTCGTTCATACGCATATCTTCCATCCCTACTTTACAAAAGTACTGGTGTAAAGGAGACGCGCTTCACGCGCCGACACTACCACGTGAATTCGTTTCTCACTTCTTACCATTCTATTCAAGTACCAACTATATTTATTATATACTCCCGCCAGCGTCGACGGACTGGCGGTCGGCTCGTTTCCCTCCGAGTTCACGACACCGGAATGACGATATCGGAACATTCGGTGTGAATAACGCCGGATCGGCCGATCGGATCGGACTTCTCTGAGGTCATCGACCAACTCCACCATCGATCACGGTCTCCCATCGGATCCGATCTCGCTCGTGAGGCTGACGGGGCGTCTTCCGGTCTCCTTTCGCTTCCGGACCTCACTCCCGGTCATCATCCATTTCCCGATTGAAGCGGCTCGTGTTCGAGATCGGCGGATATGGGCGGTTCCCGGCGGACCTCGATGGATCTCGGCCGATCGACATCCGAGCTTCGACACGTCGACGGCTCCCCATCACCGCCGTCCGTCCCGCTGACGCGTCCGCCATCGGTGTCACCCGCTCTCCCACATACTCCTCGGAAAAACATATATTATGGGTATATGATGTCTCTTCTCGTTCGTAATCTCCGCTCCCGTCGATCGTTCTCCCCGGCTACCGACCTTTTTAAAACCCTGACCGCCGTACGTCCGGAGGAATGGCCGACCCGAAGGACACGATCACGATAGAGAACGTCGTCGCCTCTACCGGGATCGGGCAGGAGCTCGACCTCCAGAGCGTCGCGATGGACCTCGAGGGTGCCGACTACGACCCCGAGCAGTTCCCCGGGCTCGTCTACCGGACCACGGACCCGAAGTCCGCGGCGCTCATCTTCCGCTCCGGAAAGATCGTCTGTACCGGCGCGAACTCGACCGAGGCCGTCCACGAGAGCCTCGAAATCGTCTTCGAGAAGCTCCGTGCCCTGGATATCCCGATCGAGGACGACCCCGAGATCACGGTCCAGAACATCGTCACTTCCGCCGACCTCGGCGAGAGCCTCAACCTCAACGCGATCGCCATCGGGCTCGGACTGGAGCACATCGAGTACGAGCCGGAGCAGTTCCCCGGGCTCGTCTACCGGATCGACGAGCCCGACGTCGTCGCCCTGCTCTTCGGCAGCGGCAAGCTCGTGGTCACCGGCGGCACCGACCCGGCCGACGCGGCCGCCGCCGTCGACGTGATCGTCGAGGAGCTCTCGGGACTCGGCCTCCTCGAGTAACGCGCGCGTGCCCGCTCTCGATCCCGTCGGTCCTTTTAGCCTCCGTCGCCTACGCCGCGTATGCCCGCTCAGACGGTGACGCCGCTGTCGGTGCTCGTGACGACCGTCCTGTTCGCGCTGTTTCTCTCCCTCACCGCACACCTCGCCGCCCGCAACGTCCTCGGCGACGTGGACCCGCGGCGCGCGCTGTACGTCGGCCCGCTTCCCGCCGTCGTCAGCGTCGTCGGCGGCGGGTTCGCCGTGCCCGCGGCCGTGACCGTGACCGTCGCGTTCGCCCTCGACGCCGTCATGTTCCGGTGGAGCTACGACCAGCCGCCGCGCGTCGTCGCGGTGATGACCGTCATCCACGCCGCCGTCACGATCCTCGTTGGCGTCGTCCTCGGCGGGATCGCGCTGCTGCTCTCGACGCGTCCGACGTGAGCCCGGGAGTCCCGGAGGTGACCGGGGCCGCTCACGGCTGCGGTGGCGCTCCGTCGTACGCGTCGTGGTCGCCGTAGAAGTTCAACACCGCGAACTTCAGCTTCCCGGGGTCGACGTCGAGCAGCTCCTCGCGCTCCTCCGGAGGGAACGCCCCCCGCACGGAGTACTTGCCCATGTCGGCGGTCGTGTACCGCCGGTCGGCGAGGATCCGGACGCCGAAGTCCTCGGGACCGCGAACCACTCGACCGATCGCCTGTCGCGTCTTCCGGACCGTCGGGATCTCGACGGCGTACGCCCAGCCGGGGTCGCGGGCACGGTCGCGGTCGGCGAACGCCCGGTCGTAGGCGTCCTGAACCGCCTCCATCCGGTCCGAGAGGTGCGGGTACGGGACGCCCACGACGACGACCGTGCGGGCGTCGTCGCCGTCGAAGCTCACCCCCTCCGCGAGGGTTCCCCACAGGGAGGTGAAGAGCGCGGCGTCGTCGCTCGCGACGAACCGCCGCCGCAGCGCCTCCTCGTCCTCGCCAGAGCCGTCGAGGTACAGCGATCCGAGGTCCGCGCCCGCGAGCCCGCCGTCGCCGCCGAGCCGCTCGTAGTAGCGCTCGGCCTCGCCGTAGGAGGGGAAGAAGACGAGCGTGTTGCCCGGGGTGAACCGGATCGCGTCGCGGAGCAGCTCGCTCACCGCCTCTTGGGTCTCCGGGTCGTTCCGCTCGGAGGCGAAAAGCGGCGGCGTGTCCACCGCGTACGTCCGCCGGTTCTCCGCCGGATATCCCATCCCGTACGCGAGCGTTGCGACGTCCTCCAGGCCGAGCACGTCCTCCGTCACGTCGAAGGGGCGGAGGGTCGCGCTCATCAGCACCGAGGCGGCGACCTCCTCGAACAGCGCCGAGGTGACCGAACGCGGGATACAGGTGTAGAGCTCGGCGCGGCCGTACACCTCGTCGGTGCCGCCGTCGCGACGGACGGAGACGACCGGATACTGCCCGAGCGCGGTCCCCTCCTCCATCCACGTCGAGACGAACCGGGCGGCCTGAAGCGTGCGACACTCCGCCCGGCTCGTCGCCTCGCCCTCGCGGTAGGCCCGCTCGTACTCCTCGTCGATCGCCTTCCCGAGCTGGACCGCGAGTTCGAGCTCGGCGTCGATCCCCCGGCCCTCGTACCGCTCGAGGAAGGCGAGCGTGAGGTCGTCACGGCGGTCGTCGTTGGCGATCGACACGTCCTCCCAGCTCTCGCCGACGGACTCGCGCGCGCCGAATCCGAGCGCGCCGTCGTACGCGTCGACGAGGGCGTCGCGGAACGCCGAGAGCACGTTCTCGGCAGGCTCGGCGCGGGAGTCGTCGCTGTCCTCGAGCTCCTCGAGGGCGGCCTCGAGGGTGTTCTCCGTGAGCGACCGGGAGGCGTGCTCGCGGGCGGCGTCCTCGACGTTGTGCGCCTCGTCGAACACCGTGATTATCTCGGAGGGGTCGCGGTCGATCCACCGGAAGAACTGCTCGCGGATGTTCGGGTCGAGGAGGTGGTGGTAGTTACAGACGACGAGGTCCACGCCCTCCATCCCCTCCTTCAACAGCTCGTATCCGCACAGGTCGCGCTCCTCGGCGTACTCGTAGACGTCGTCCGGGGTTCGCACGTCCTCGAAGAGCCACTCGAAGAAGCCGTCCGTGTTCCGGGTCAGGTTGTTGTGGTACCGTTCACAGACGTTCGCCGCCTCGAACTCGTCCATCTCCTCCTCGAGGTCGTCGAGCTCGTCCATGACCGCCTCACGGGCCTCGGCGGCCCCGGCGTCGCCCTCGCGGCTCTCCGCGAGCAGCTCGCGCTGACGCTGCTCGAGTTCGTGCTTCTCCGACTCCGTCTCCACCATCGAGCGGGTGGTGTCCCGGAGCGTCTGACACTCCTGGTAGTCGACGCCGATGTGGCACATCGAGGACTTCCCCTTGAACACGACCGCGCGGAGCGGTTCGGTTCGCGTGATCGCGCGAGCGTCCTCGACGAACTGGCGCATCTGCTGGTGGACGTTCGTCGTGATGACGACGGTACGGTCGTTCTCCCGCGCGTGCTCGAGCGCGGGCACGAGCGCGGAGAGGGTCTTTCCCGTCCCCGGCGCGCCCTCGAACAGCACGTCCTGGCCCCGAGAGAGCGCGTTGGCGACCCGGTCCATCGCCTCGCGCTGGTTCGGGTACGGCTCCTCGTACGGGAAGAACCGCAGGTGCGGCGACTCTGACACGGCCGAGGCTTCGGCGGCATCGGGCAAAAGGGGTCGGGTACCTCGGCGGAAGTGGTCGATCGACGAAACCCCCTGAAGTTGGAACCCACCGTATATATCCGTTGAGGTCCCGTGCGGCACGAACGCACACTACCGGCGTTTATTACCGGTTATCGTGCGACGAGCGGGATATGGCGACCGAAACCGCGACGACGACGGGCGTATCGACGGAGACCGGCAACTGGAGGGCGGGCGTGACCGGTGGACTGGTCGGCGGGCTCGTCTTCGGCGCGATGATGTCGATGATGACCCCCGGCGTGCTACAGATGGCGATCCCGGCGATGTACGGCATCCAGGGTCCCGCCGGCGCCCTCGGCTGGGCGATCCACATGTCCCACGGCGCGGTCATCGGTCTCGGGTTCGCGGCGATCGCGAGCCTGAAGCCGGGCCTGGGACGCTCGACCGGAACGAGCCTCGGGGTCGGTGCGGGCTACGGCTTCCTCGTCTGGGTCGCGCTCGCGGTGATCGCGATGCCGATCTGGCTCGGCGCCGTCGGGTTCCCGGGCGCGCCGCCGCTGCCGAACGTCGGCGTCGAGAGCCTCGTCGGCCACGTCGTCTACGGTGTGGTCCTCGGCGGCGTCTACTCGGTAATGGCGAACTGAGGTCCCGCAGTCCCCGCTCTTTAAGCCCTGGGTGACGAGCACCGTAGCAACGAATGTTCGACGAGATCCTCGAGAAGTTCGAGGGGTCCCCGAGCCAGCAGGCCGTCATCCGGCTGTTCTTGGAGCGCGGCTTCTCCGTCAACGAGGAGGGGCGGGTCGTCTCCGGCGGGATCGAGATCCCGTACACGGGGATCGCCCGCGAGCTCGACGTCGACCGGCGCGTCGTCGACTCCACGACCGACGCGATCCTCGCGGACCCGGAACTGAAACGCATCTTCACCAACATCTCGTCGATCCCGAGCCTGATGGACTTGGCCCCCGTCCTCGATCTCACCGTCCTCACGATCGAGGTCGCCGCGGCGGACGAGGCGGGGATAGTCGCGGAGGTCACGGGGATCCTCGCGGACCACGGCGTCCCGATCCGTCAAGTGTTGAGCGACGATCCCGAGTTCACGGACGACCCCAAACTGTACGTGATCACGGACGCCGAACTGCCCGGCGAACTGCTCGTCGAGATCCGCGAACTGGAGTACGTCCGCCGCGTCGGGTTCTGACCGAGCGGGGGACGCGGCGGCCGCGCCGGGCCGACGACCAGTTTCGCCGGCGGCCCGACCGCTCGCTTCCTTCCGAGTCCTTCGATGGGAAGCCGACGCGTCGCCGAGCGCGTCATCGGCGCAGGTTCCACTTTCACCCGGGTGTAAACCAGTCTTTATACCGGATGGCGAACAAGGGTCGTGTACATGCCTGAAGACGAACTCGAGGACCTCCCAGGAGTCGGCCCGGCGACCGCGGACAAGCTCGTCGAGAACGGATTCGAGAGCTACCAGTCGATCGCGGTCGCGAGCCCCGGCGAGATGTCGAACACGGCCGACATCGGCGAATCGTCCGCCTCCGACATCATCAACGCCGCCCGCGACGCGGCCGACGTCGGCGGCTTCGAGACGGGCGCGACCGTGCTCGAACGCCGCGAGGAGATCGGCAAGCTCTCCTGGCAGATCGACGAGGTCGACGACCTGCTCGGCGGCGGCATCGAGACGCAGTCGATCACCGAGGTGTACGGCGAGTTCGGGTCCGGGAAGTCGCAGGTCACCCACCAGATGGCCGTCAACGTCCAGCTCTCGAAGGAGAACGGCGGCCTCGAGGGCGGTTGTATCTTCGTCGACTCCGAGGACACGTTCCGCCCGGAGCGCATCGACGACATGGTCCGCGGGCTCGACGACGAGATCCTCGCCGACGAGATGGAGCGACGCGAGATCGAGGGAACGCCGGGGAACGAGGAGGCCATGGAGGAGCTGGTCGCCGCTTTCCTCGACCAGATCCACGTCGCGAAGGCGTTCAACTCCAACCACCAGATCCTGCTGGCCGAGAAGGCCAAGGAGCTCGCGGGCGAACACGAGGAGAGCGAGTGGCCCATCCGGATCGTCTGTGTGGACTCGCTGACCGCCCACTTCCGCGCCGAGTACGTCGGCCGCGGCGAGCTCGCCGAACGCCAGCAGAAACTCAACAAGCACCTCCACGACCTGATGCGGATCGGCGACCTGTTCAACACCGCCATCCTCGTCACCAACCAGGTCGCGTCGAACCCCGACTCGTACTTCGGGGACCCCACGCAGGCGATCGGCGGCAACATCCTCGGCCACGCCTCCACGTTCCGGATCTATCTCCGAAAGTCCAAGGGCAACAAGCGGATCGTCCGGCTCGTGGACGCGCCGAACCTCGCCGACGGCGAGGCCGTGATGCGCGTCCAGGGCGAGGGACTGAAACCGGAGTGATCGCGGCGATCGGCTCCGCGTAGTCCGCCACTCGACGCTCTCGTTCCGGCCGATCGTGACGGCCGGTGTACGAACGTCAACTTCTCCGTACATCGGGTGTATCGCCCGTAATCCGCGGACTCGACGGATATCCCGCGTCAACGCCGACTCCTCGGCCGGCAATATTCGCAAAAGGGGGTCGCGCCCGGCGCGATGGCCGACGATCGCCGCCGTTCCCGCGAGAGTAGTTAGAAAAACAATACTATATTCGGTCAGTTCCCTCGCAACGATTGCCGAACGACCGGCTGGAATACGTCCTTAAACACCATAGTGTCCTCCTTATATTTGACACTGACAGTATTATTAAAGAGATTTCTTTCGAAACTCAACTCAAACGTTTATATATTCGTGATACCCGACCCGGAAACGTGATTCAACACATGAACGCAGATGAAACGGCTCGTGTGGTAGACGTACGTTCAACTGAGGTGCGTTCGGCGTGACGATCGGCGTCCTCGCCAGCATCGATCCGAGCGTGCTCGCGGAGGGGGTGAACCTGATGTGGGTCGCGGTGGTGTGTTTCCTCATCTTCTTCATGCACGCCGGCTTCGCGATGCTCGAGGCGGGACAAGTCCGTGCGAAGAACGTCGCCAACCAGCTCACGAAGAACCTGCTCACGTGGAGCGTCGGCGTCCTCGTGTACTTCCTCGTCGGCTTCGGGATCGAGGGAGTCGCCGGCGGCGGCGGCTTCTCGTCCGCCGCGGCTCTCGGCGACGGTAGCTGGGTCAACAGCTGGCTGTTCGGTGCCGTCTTCGCGATGACGGCGGCCACCATCGTCTCCGGCGCGGTCGCCGGCCGCGCGAAGCTCCGCGCGTACGTGGCGTACACGGTCGCCATCTCGGCGGTCATCTACCCGGTCGTCGCGGGCATCACCTGGGGCGGCGGATTCCTCGGAGGTGCCGGGCTCGGGTTCACCGACTTCGCCGGCGGGATGATCGTCCACGGAGTCGGCGGCATCGCCGGTCTCACCGCGGCGTACGTGATCGGCCCGCGCATGGACCGCTACGGTGAGGACGGCTCCACGAACGTCATTCCCGGACACTCGATGACGTTCGCGGTGCTCGGTACGCTCGTCTTGGCGTTCGGCTGGTACGGGTTCAACGTCGGCACGACCGCCACCGTGTTCTCGGTCACCGAGGGCGGCGAGCTCGCCCTCGGCGGCTACGCGTCCGTCGGTCGGGTCTCGCTGGCGACGACCCTCGGAATGGCCGCGGGCGGTGCCGGTGCGGCGATCGCCTCGCTGTACACCACGAAGAAGGTCGACACGCTGTACGTCGCGAACGGCCTGCTCGCGGGGCTCGTCGGCGTGACGGGCATCGCGAACGTCGTCACGTGGTGGGGAGCGATCCTGGTCGCGCTCGTCTGCGGTCTCCAGCTCCCGCTCGTCTTCGAGTTCGCCTCCGACCGGATGAAGATCGACGACGTCTGTGCGGTGTTCCCCGTCCACGGCTCCGCCGGCGTCATCGGCGTGCTCGCGCTGCCGTTCGTCCACGTCGACGGCTTCTCCTCGAGCCTGCTCGTCTCGCAGGTGATCGGCGTCGCCGTCATCACGGTGTGGACGGTCGCCGCGACCGCCGCCGTCTTCGGGGCGTTCAAGGCGGTCGGACAGGCCCGCGTCACGCCGGAACACGAGCGCGACGGCCTCGACGTCAGCGAACACGGCGTGGAGACGTACCCCGAGTTCGGCAAGCCGACCGTCAGCACCGACGGGGGGACGGTCGCCGCCGGCGACGCCCGCTCGGCGGACGGCTCTCCGCGCGCCGACGGCGGCGAGGAGGGCGGCACGGAGATCAAGATGGTCACCGCGATCGTCCGTCCCGACAAGCTCGGCGCGATAAAACAGGCGCTCGCGGAGATCAACGCGCCCTCGCTCACCGTGACGAACGTCTCCGGTCGCGGCTCCCAGCCCGCCAAGACCGGCCAGTGGCGCGGCGAGGAGTTCACCGTCGACCTCCACCAGAAGGTGAAAGTCGACGTCGTCGTCGCCGACATCCCCGCCGACGAGGTCGCGGAGGCGATCCGCGACGCCGCGGAGACCGGCGAACCGGGCGACGGCAAGGTGTTCGTCCTGCCCGTCGAGGACGCGCTTCAGGTCCGGACCGGCGTGACGGGTCCCGAGGCGGTGTAGTCGGCGAGGGCGATTCCCCTCGCGGGATGACTCGCCTCGCGGAACCGACACACGACCGACCAACCCTTTTGCTGTCGGCGTCGTGAGACCGCGTATGGTCTCGGACACTCGGCTGTACGGCGCGGCGATCGCGTTCGCCTCCGGCGGCTACTCGATCGCGAGCGCCGCCGGCGCGACGCGAACGACGCTGACCGCGTGGCTCATGCTCGCGCTCGGAGCGGTGGTCGTCGTCCACGGTGCCCTCCTGCTCGCGCCGGCCGTTCCCCTCGACGACGCGACGAGCGGGGGGCTAATGCTCGCGTACGCGGTCGTCATGCTCGCGAACCAGGCGGCGCTGGCGACCGGCATGGCGGGTGGGACGACCGGCGGCGGAACGGACGGCGGCGGAATGACAGACGGATCGATGGGCGGGGGAATCGGGACGATGGGGAGCATGGGCGGCGACGCGACGATGACCGCGGCGATGCCGTGGGACCTCGGGATGGCCGTGCTCGCGCTGCTCATGCTCGTCAGCGGCGCGATAATGCTCCGGAGCGACGACGGAATGTAGCCGACCGATGCCGGAGGGATCGAGGCGACCGAAGCCGACTCGGTAACACCTTTCCACGGGGCGTTCGAAGCGCCGGACATGAACCACGAGCGTTCCCGCGAGCTGTACGACCGCGCGCTGTCGGTCATGCCGGGCGGGGTCAACTCCTCGGTCCGGGCGACGATGCCGCACCCGTTCTTCGTCGAGCGCGGCGACGGCGGCCACGTGATCGACGCCGACGGCAACCGGTACGTCGACTGGGTGATGGGGTACGGCCCCCTGCTGTACGGTCACGACCTCCCCGAGCCGGTCGAGGCGGCGATCCAGTCGCACGTCGCGGCCGGGCCGATGTACGGCGCGCCGACGGAGGTCGAGGTCGAACACGCCGAGTTCGTGGCGCGACACGTCCCGAGCGTCGAATCGATCCGGTTCGTCAACTCGGGGACGGAGGCGACGGTGTCGGCGGTGCGGCTGGCGCGCGGCCACACCGGCCGCGACAAGGTCGTCGTGATGCAGGGCGGGTATCACGGCGCACAGGAGTCGACGCTCGTGGAGGGGTCCGCCGAGGACCCCCGTCCGTCGACGGCGGGGATCCCGGAGGAGTTCGCGAAACACACCCTCCCGGTCCCGTTCAACGACCCCGAGGCGGCGAAGGAGGTGTTCGCCGAGCACGGCGACGACATCGCGGCCGTCCTCGTCGAGCCGATCCTCGCCAACACGGGGATCGTCATGCCCGTCGACGGCTACCACGAGACGCTCCGGGACCTGTGTGACGACTACGGCGCGCTCCTGGTCTTCGACGAGGTGATCACCGGATTCCGGGTGGGCGGGCTCGGCTGCGCACAGTCGAAGTTCGGCGTCACCCCGGACGTGACGACCTTCGGGAAGATAATCGGCGGGGGGTTCCCGGTCGGCGCGATCGGCGGCCGGGCCGACGTGATCGAGGGGTTCACGCCCGCGGGCGACGTCTTCCAGTCGGGCACGTTCTCGGGGCATCCGGTCACGATGGCCGCGGGCAAGGCCACTCTGGAGTACGCCGCCGAGAACGACGTGTACGAACACGTGAACCGGCTCGGCCGGAAGCTCCGCGAGGGGATCACGGAGATCTGCGCGGAGCGGGCCCCGGAGTACACCGTCGTCGGCACCGACTCGATGTTCAAGACGGTGTTCACCCGCGAGGCGCCCGACGACCCCGACGACTGCTGTGCGGGCGGGTGTCGGCAGAACCCCGACTGCGACCGCTACGACGCCTGTCCGAAGACCGGCGCGGACGTCGCGAACGCCGCCACCGACCGCTGGGAGCGGGTGTTCTGGCAGGAGATGAAGGAGCGCGGCGTGTTCCTCACCGCCAACCAGTTCGAGTGTCAGTTCACCTCCTACGCGCACACGGAGGAGGACGTCGAGACGACGCTCGAGGCGTACCGAGAGGCGATCTGAGGACGCCACGTTGTAGTGGCGCGCCCGGGAGCGGGCCGTCGGCCCGCGACCGGCCCGCGAGGGAGTCGGTCGCCGGAGGCGACCGACGAGGCTGGGGAGGCGTGAGGTGCGGGGCTGTGCTGTGGGGTGGGACTCAAAGGGGCAATCGCGAGGCCCCCGAGTCCTCGCGATTGGGGCTTTGACGGTGTTCTCCGCCGGAAAATTGACTGTATAGTACCGAGCGGCTGGGGCTTTGACGGCACTCGTCGTCGAGTCGCAGCCGTTCGCGTGCGGACCCTCGGCGAGGACCGTTCTCGTCGGAAGTGCGGAATCTTTTTATGCCGAAGCGGGATTACGTCCTAGTGATGACCGCGGAGGCTCGTCGTGACCCCACGCTCTTCCGACGACGACGAGCCCCGCGACCGCGACGAGCAGTCCGACCGCCGCGACCGGCTTCCGGCGCGGCGCGACGACCGGCCCCCTGAGGCCGAAGGTTTCACTCGTCGCGTTCGCGCCGTTTCGTCCCGGAGAGTCGTCGCTATATCGCTCGTCAGCGTCGGCTCTCCCAGTTCATTACGACATCTAAACCGATGAATTTAAGGGGTTAAGACGGTTCTACTCCGGTAATGACAAGCGTTGCACTCGCGTTCAGTGGGGGACTCGACACGACCGTTTGCGTTCCGATCCTGAAAGAGGAGTACGGCTATGACGAGGTCATCGGCGTCAACGTCGACGTCGGCCAGCCGACCGACGAGTTCGACGAGGCGGAGGAGACCGCGGAGGCGCTCGGACTCGACCTCCACGTCGTCGACGCGAAGGCGGAGTTCGCCGACCTCTGTTACGACGCGGTGAAGGCGAACGCGACCTATCAGGGCTACCCGCTCGGGACCGCGCTCGCGCGCCCCGTCATCGCCGAGGCCATTCTGGGCGTCGCCGAGGAACAGGGCTGTGACGCCATCGCCCACGGCTGTACGGGCAAGGGCAACGACCAGCTCCGGTTCGAGGCCGTCTGGCGCGGCTCCGACCTCGAAGTGATCGCGCCCGTCCGCGAGCTCGGGCTCACCCGCGAGTGGGAGATCGAGTACGCGGCCGAGAAGGACCTGCCCGTCGAGGCGGGCGACGGCGGCGTCTGGTCCATCGACGAGAACATCTGGTCGCGCGCGGTCGAGGGCGGCAAGCTGGAGAACCCGAACTACGAGCCGCCGGAGGACATCTACGAGTGGACCGCCGAGCCGGAGGGCGAGACGACCATCGAGGTCGCCTTCGAGGAGGGCGTCCCCGTCGCCGTCGACGGCGAGGAGATGGACCCCGTTTCCCTCATCCAGTACCTCAACGAGTACGCGGGCGAGTTCGGGATCGGCCGCACCGACGTGATGGAGGACCGCATGCTCGGGCTCAAGGTGCGCGAGAACTACGAGCACCCGGCCGCGACGGTCCTGCTCACGGCTCATCAGGCGCTGGAGGACCTCGTCCTCACGAAGAACGAGCGCTCGTTCAAGAAGGGGATCGAACACGAGTGGTCCGAGAAGGCCTACCAGGGGCTCGTCTTCGCGCCCGTCGTCGACGCGCTGGACGCCTTCATCGACGAGACCCAGGACGTGGTGACCGGCACCGCGACGGTCAAGGTCTCCGGGGGCAACTGCCGCGTCGTCGCCCGCGACTCCGAGTACGCCGTCTACTCCGAGGAGATGGCCTCGTTCAACACCGAGGACGTCGCCGGCATCGCCCAGGAGGACGCCACGGGCGTCGCGAAGTACCACGGGCTCCAGGAGCGCCTCGCCAACGACGTGAAGAAGGCGGTCTCGAAGCCCGAACTCGCCACGGACGGCGGTGCCGCGTCCGACGACGGCTCCGGTGAGACGGACGGGAACTAGATGACCGACGACGATCCCGACACGGCGACGGACGCCGTCGCGAACGCGGACGACTCGGCGGAAGGCGGCACCGCCGTCCGTCGCGACCGCTTCAGCGGCGGCCCCGCCCGCGCGTTCCTCTCGAGCCTGGCGGCCGACGAGGCGATCTTCGCGGCGGATCTCGCGGTCGACCGCGCGCACGTGGTCATGCTCGCGGAGCAGGGGATCGTCGACGACGCGGTCGCCGGCGAGGTCCTCGCCGCGCTCGACGACGTGGAGGCCGCCGGACACGGCGCGCTCCCGGACGGCGAGGACGTCCACGAGGCGA
The DNA here is from genome assembly GCF_900113615.1 of Halorubrum aquaticum. Lineage (GTDB taxonomy): Archaea > Halobacteriota > Halobacteria > Halobacteriales > Haloferacaceae > Halorubrum > Halorubrum aquaticum. Next base: position 53,848 of record NZ_FOPZ01000010.1, on the reverse strand, counting down.
TCGAGACGGCCGTCATCGACCGGGTCGGACCGGACGGCGGCCGGATGCACACGGCGCGCTCGCGCAACGACGAGGTGGCGACGTGTATCCGCTACCGCCTGCGCGAGGACCTGCTCGCGGTCGCCGAGGCGACGCTGACGCTGCGGGAGGCGCTCCTCGACGTCGCGAGCGAGCACGCGGAGACCGTGATGCCCGGGTACACCCACCTCCAGCCCGCCCAGCCCACGACGGTCGGCCACTACCTGCTCTCGTACGCGGGCGGGGTCGGTCGTGACACCGAGCGCCTGCTCGGCGCGTACGACCGGACGAACCGCTCGCCGCTCGGCGGGGCCGCCTTCGCGGGCACGCCCTTCGACGTCGACCGCGAGCGCACGGCCGACCTGCTCGGGTTCGACGGACTCGTCCACAACTCGATGGACGCCGCCTCCGCACGCGACTTCCTCGCGGAGGCGGCGACCGCGTGTGCGACGCTGTCGACGACGCTGTCGGGGCTCGCGGAGGACCTGATCCTCTTCTCGAACAAGGGCTTTCTCGAGCTGTCGGACGACTACTCGTCCACGTCCTCGATCATGCCCCAGAAGAAGAACCCCGACACGCTGGAGCTGACCCGCGGCGTCGCCGGCGACGCGATCGGCGAGGCGACGGGGACGCTCTCGCTGCTGAAGGGGCTGCCTCGCGCGTACAACCGCGACCTCCAGCGCGCACACGCGAGCGTGTTCGAGATCGCCGACGACGTGCGGGAGGCGACCGAGGTCGCCGCCGGCGCGGTCGCGACCGCCGACTGGGCGGTCGAGGACCTCGCGGCGGCCGCCGGCGACGGGTTCTCGACGGCGACGGGCGTCGCCGACCTGCTCGCGACCGGCGGCATGCCCTTCCGGACCGCCCACGAGATCGTCGCAGCGGCCGCCGAGGGCATCGACGACGCCGACGACCCGGCGACCGCGGCCGCAAAAGTTGACGAGGCCGCACGGGAGATCACGGGTGAGCCCCTCTCGGCGTACGTGAGCCGCGAGGAGGTGGAGGCCGCGCTCGATCCGACCGAGAGCGTCGCGAGCCGCGATTCGACCGGCGGGCCCGCCCCCGACGCGGTCGCCGAGGCGCTCGCGGCGAGCAGGGCCGAACTCGACGACGACGCGGAGGTCGTGGCCACGCGACGCGACGCGCTCGCGGACGCGACCGATCGGCTGGAGACGGAGGTGGAGACGTATGTGTGAGTCGCCCCGTGACGCGGCCTCGACGTTTCAGCAGCCGCCGCGACCGCCGCGATCGCCGCCGTCCCCGCGAGGGGACGACTAATTACTGGAATCTGTCATCGGATTTCACATGACGGCTGAAATCGCTTTTCGCACCGTTAGAGGAGACTCCATGTTTTGTAAACAAAATTATATTTCCGAAGGGTTTATGTTTTATCGGGGGTGAGTATCGCCCACGATGACGACCGATACCGACCCGGTGCTGGCAGAGGACCCGATCACGGGCGAGGAGATCGAGCTTCCGGCCGACGTCGAGGTCGGCGAGATAATCGACAGTCCGGTCACCGGGACCGAACTGGAGGTCATCTCGCTCGATCCCGTCACGCTGGAGGAGGCTCCCGAACTCGAGGAGGACTGGGGAGAGTAGATGGTGACGAACCTCACGACGTCGACACGCGAGTGGTCGGAATGCGCATAGGGATCCTCTACTCGCGGATCCGCCGCGACGAGAAGCTGCTGCTCGAGGAACTGCGCGACCGCGGCCACGAGATCGAGAAGATCGACGTGCGCAAACAGCGGTTCGGACTGGAGTCGACGACGGCGAACGTCGCCGACCTCGACCTCGTCGTCGACCGGTGTCTCTCCACGAGCCGGTCGCTGTACGCGACGAAGTTCCTCGACAGCTACGGCGTGCCCGTGGTGAACTCCCCCGAGACCGGCGACGTCTGTGCGGACAAGGCGAAGAACTCGCTCGCGCTCGCGGAGGCGGACGTCCCCACGCCCGCCACGGAGGTCGCGTTCACGAAGGAGGCCGCGATGGAGGCGATCGAGTCGTTCGGCTATCCGTGCGTGCTCAAGCCCGTCGTCGGCTCGTGGGGCCGGCTGATGGCGAAGATAGACACCCGCAGCGCCGCCGAGGCGATCCTCGAGCACAAGGAGACGCTCGGCCACTACGAGCACAAGGTGTTCTACGTCCAGGAGTTCGTCGACAAGCCGGGCCGCGACGTCCGCGTGGTGGCGGTCGACGGCGAGCCCGTCGCCGCGATGACGCGCTCGTCGGAGCACTGGCTCACGAACGCCGCGAAGGGCGGAACGACCGAGTCGTTCGACGTCGACGACCGGGCGCTCGAACTCGTCGAGCGCGCCTCCGCGGCGGTCGGCGGCGGGATGCTCGGCATCGACCTGATGGAGGTCGGCGGCGAGGGATCCGGCGAGTACACGGTCCACGAGGTGAACCACACGGTGGAGTTCAAGGCGCTCACCGAGGCCAGCGACGTCGACGTCCCCGCGCGGGTCGTCGACTGGCTGGAGTCGAAAGCCGAGGCGTTCGCGGCCGAATCCGACGGTTCGAACGGTGACGGTTCCGGCGACGCCGACGCCGACGAGGTCGTCCTATGAGCGGGACGGGAACGGGGGCGGACGCCGAAGCCGCGGCCGCCGCGACCGACGCGGACGCCGCCGTCGAGACCTACACCGCGAGCGTCGTCGGCGGCACGGGATTCACCGGCGGCGAGCTGTTGCGCCTGCTCGCCGGCCACCCGAACTTCGAGGTCGTCCAGGCCACCTCGCGGTCGGCCGACAACATGACCGTCGGCCGCTCGCACCCGAACCTCCGGGACCTCGACCTCCGGTTTTCGGACCCCGACGACCTCGAGTCCGTCGACGTGCTCTTCTCGGCGACGCCACACGGCGTCTCGATGGGGCGCGTCGACGACTACTTCGAGGTCGCCGACACGGTCGTCGACCTCTCGGCCGACTTCCGGCTGCCGGAGGCCGCCATGTACGACGAGTGGTACGACGGCCACGAGTCGCCGGAGTACCTCGAGCGTGCGGAGTACGCGCTGCCCGAACTCAACCGCGAGAACCTCCCCGGCGCGGACCTCATCGCGGGCGGCGGCTGTAACGCGACGGCGACGATCCTCGGGCTCAAGCCGCTCGTCGACGCTGGCGTGCTCGGTCCCGACAGCGGCGAGGTCGTCGTCGACGTGAAAGTCGGCTCCTCGGAGGGCGGCGCCGGCGGCGGCGCGGCCTCCTCACACCCCGAGCGCTCGGGCGTCGTGCGGCCGTACGCGCCCACCGGCCACCGCCACGAGGCGGAGATCGAGGCGTACCTCGGGCTCTCCGTCTCCTTCACCGTCCACGCGGTCGACATGGTCCGCGGCGCGTCCGCGACCTGCCACGTCTTCCCCGACGAGCCCGTCTCGAAGGCGGACCTCTGGAAGGGCTACCGCGGCGCGTACGCCGACGAGCCGTTCATGCGGGTCGTCTCGGGCGGGGGCGGCGTCTACCGCTACCCCGAGCCGAAGTCCGTCGCGGGCACCAACCACGGCGAGGTCGGCTTCGAGCTCGACCCCGGGAACCGGCGCGTCGTCGTCTTCTCGGCGATCGACAACATGACCAAGGGGTCGGCGGGGCAGGCGGTCCACGCGACGAACGTCGCGCTCGGGCTGCCCGAGACCGCCGGCCTCGAGTTCGGGGGGCTTCACCCCGTGGGGTCGCCATGAGCGGTGGACAGACCGACGCCGGCGGCGCGCCCGCAGACGAGCCGCCGGTCGTCGTCAAGATCGGCGGCGCGAAGGCGGTCGATCCGGCGGGCGCGGTCGGCGACGTGGCGGCGCTCGCCGCGGACGGCCGGTCGGTCGTCGTCGTCCACGGCGGCTCGACAGTCGTCGACGAGACCATCGAGCGGCTGGGCATGGAGCCGGAGTACGTCGAGTCGGCCTCCGGCGTCACCGGCCGGTTCACCGACGCCGACGCGATGGAGGCGTTCACGATGGCGATGGCGGGCAAACTCAACACCGAGTTGACCGCGCTGTTCCGCGAGGCCGGCGTCGACGCCGTCGGGCTCTCGGGCGTCGACGGCGGGCTCCTCTCGGGGCCGCGCAAGTCGGCGGTTCGCGTCGTCGAGGACGGCAAGCGGAAGATCCGCCGTGGCGAACATTCGGGGAAGATCGAGTCGGTGAACGCCGACCTGCTCGCCGGCCTGCTCGCCGACGGCTACACCCCCGTCGTCTCGCCCCCCATGGAGGGGACGGAGAGCGACGGCGGCGTCACGCCGGTCAACGCCGACGCGGACCGGGCGGCCGCCGCGGTCGCCGGCGCGCTCGGCGCGGACCTCGTCCTGTTGACGGACGTGGCGGGCGTCTACGCCGACCCGGACGACCCCGACACGCTGATCGAGTCGGCCGCGACGCCCGCGGACCTGGAGGCGATCGAGGACGCCGCCGAGGGGTTCATGGGCAAGAAGGTGATGGCCGCGACGGAGGCGCTCTCGGGCGGCTCCGGCCGTGTCTTTATCGCCGATGCCAACGCCACCGACCCGATCCTCGCCGCGCTCGACGGCTCGGGGACGACGATCGAGCAGTCGGCGGTCGACGGAACGGACGAGGACGCGGAGGATGCCGAGGAGACGGAGGCGGTCGACGCATGAGCGGCTTCGTCTTCTCCGAGAAGCCGATCGAGATCGCCTCCGGCGACGGGGTCCACCTCACCGACACGAACGGCAACGACTACCTCGATTTCGGCGCGAGCTACGCGTGTACCCCGGTCGGCCACTGTCACCCCGAGGTCGTCGACGCGGCCACGAGCCAGTTGGAGGAGCTCATGTACGTCCAGGCGTCGTACCCGCACGCGACGCGGACGGCGCTGTACGAGCAGTTAGCCGCGGTCGCACCCGGCGACGTCGGGAACGTCTGGCTGTGTAACTCCGGGACGGAGGCCAACGAGGCCGCCCTGAAGTTCGCGCGGCACGCGACCGGCCGCGAGAAGATCGTGGCGACCACGCAGGGCTTCCACGGCCGGACGATGGGCGCGCTCGCGACCACCTGGAAGGCGAAGTACAAACGGGGGTTCGAGCCGCTCGCCGGCGGCGTCGAGTTCGTCGAGTACGGGGACGAGGCGGCGATGCGCGAGGCGGTCGACGAGGCGACGGCCGCCGTGATCCTCGAACCGCTTCAGGGCGAGGGCGGGATCAACCCGGCCGCCACCGAATACCTCCGCGCGGTGCGGGAGGCGACCGAGGAAACGGGGACCGCGATGGTCCTCGACGAGATCCAGACCGGGCTCGGCCGGACGGGGTCGACGTGGGCGGCGGAACGCCACGACGTGACGCCCGACGTCCTCACGACCGCGAAGGGGCTCGCGAGCGGGCTCCCGATGGGCGCGACGCTGTGTCGCGACTGGATCGCCGCGGAGTCGGGCGACCACGGCTCGACGTTCTCGGGCGGCCCCGTCGTCTCCGCGGCGGCCGGCGCGACCCTCGACGTCATCGAACGCGAGGGGCTGGCCGACCACGCGGCCGACGTGGGGTCGTACCTCCGGGCCGAGATCGAGACCCGCCTCGGCGACGACGTCCGCGAGGTCCGCGGCGAGGGGCTGATGGTCGGCATCGAGGTGAAACGCGGCTCCAACCGGCTGCTCCGCGACCTCGCGATCGACCACGGGATCCTCGCGCTGCCGGCCGGTCGCACCGTGTTGCGCCTGCTGCCGCCGCTGACGGTCGAGCACGACCACGTCGACCGCGTGGTCGACGCGCTCGAGGAGGTGATCGCGTGACCGCCGCGCCCGACTCGGCCGGGAACGCGGAGGCTCCCGCGGCGGGCGACGGTGACGCTGCCGACGCGGCGGGCGACGCCGACGCTGCCGACGACGCCGACGCTGCCGATGCGGCCAACGACGCCGACGCTGCCGATGCGGCCAACGACGCCGACGCTGCCGACGACGGCGACGCTGCCGATGCGGTCAACGACGCCGACGCTGCCGACGACGCCGACGCCGGCACCGACGTGGTCGCCGGCGGGGGCTACCCCGAGGCCTGCGACACGCCGGCCCGCAAGCTGCTGTACGACCTGGTCTCGATCCCCTCGCCGTCCGGCGAGGAGGCGGCGGCCGCCGAGCGGCTCGTCGACTTCTTCGAGGCCAACGGCCGCGAGGCGTGGATCGACGAGGTCGGGAACGTCCGCGCGCCCGCGGACGACGCGGTCCTCCTGACCTCGCACGTCGACACCGTCCCCGGCGACATCCCCGTCGAGGTGCGTCCCGCTCCCGAGGACGTGGACGACCTCGGCGGGACCGACGTCCGGGTCGGCGAGCCGGGCGAGCCCGTGTTGTGGGGCCGCGGCGCGGTCGACGCGACCGGCCCGCTCGTCTCGATGGCGGTCGCCGCCGTCGAGACCGGCGTCTCCTTCGTCGGGGTCGTCGGCGAGGAGACGGACTCGCGGGGCGCGCGCCACCTCGTCGCCGACCGCGACGCGCCCGAGGCGGTGGTGAACGGCGAGCCGTCCGGCTGGGACGGCGTCACCCTCGGCTACCGCGGATTCCTCTCCGGGACGTACGTCAACACCAGCGAGTCGGGCCACTCCTCGCGGCCGGAGCCCAACGCGATCCAGCACGCGATCGACTGGTGGCACGGCGTCGAGGAGGCGTTCACGCCGGCGGACTCGGAGACGCCCGTCTTCGAGCAGGTGACGACGAAGCCCGTCTCGATGGACGGCGGGCTGACCGACGACGGGCTCGCCGTCGAGGCCGCGATGGACGTGCAGCTCCGGGTACCTCCCGCCCGCACCGTCGACGAGGTCCACGAGCTCGCGGAGGCGGAGCTTTCGACCGGCTCGGTCCACTGGAAGGAGCCGATCCCGCCGGTGATGGAGAGCCCCCGCACGGACCTCGCGCGGGCGTTCCGCGTGGCGATCCGTGGGGCCGGCGGCGACGTTCGCCTGCTCAGAAAGACCGGCACGAGCGACATGAACCTCTACGCGGCCGAGTGGGAGTGCCCGATGGTCACCTACGGCCCCGGAAACTCCGAGCTGGACCACGCGCCCGACGAGCGGCTCCCGCTCTCGGAGCTCGACCGGGCGACGACCGTTCTTGCCGACGTCTGTCGCGACCGACGATAGGCGTCGCGGCCGCGGGCCGCGGCGCTCCCTTCTCTCCGAAGCCTCCCGTATCGACCCATCACCGAATCCGAACCATCGACGCAGATCAACCACGTCTCAGCCATCGAACTCACCCACACATGCCACTCGCTACCGACGACTTCCTCGACATCGACGACGTAACGCCGGCCGAACTGGACGCCCTGCTCGACCGCGCGGCCGCGATGAAGGCCGGCGAGACGGAGCCGCGGCTCCCCGACACGACGCTCGGGATGATATTCGAGAAGCCCTCGACGCGGACGCGGATCTCCTTCGAGACGGGAATGACGCGGCTCGGCGGCCACGCCATGTTCCTCGGGCCGGACGACCTCCAGCTCGGGCACGGCGAGCCGCTTCGGGACACCGCACGGGTGCTCGGCCGGTACGTCGACGCCGTCATGGCGCGGCTGTTCGACCACGCCGACGTCGAGACGCTCGCCGAGCACGCCGACTGCCCCGTGATCAACGGACTCACCGACGAGGCACACCCCTGTCAGACGCTCGCGGACCTCCTCACGATCCGGGAGTTCGTCGGCGAGGACGCCACCGTCGCGTGGGTCGGCGACGGCAACAACGTGGGCCAGTCGTTCGTCGTCGGCGCGGCGATGGCGGGGATCGACGTTCGAGTCGCCACGCCCGCCGAGTACGGGATGGACCCTGCGGTGTTCGAGCGCGCGGCCGCCTTCGGCGCGGAGGTGGAGCCGACGGCGGACCCCGAGGCGGTCGTCGACGGCGCGGACGTGGTCTACACCGACGTATGGGTCTCGATGGGACAGGAGGACGAGCGCGACGAGAAGGTCGCCGCCTTCGACGGGTACCAGGTGAACGCCGACCTGCTCGCCGGGACCGACGCGAAGGTGATGCACTGTCTGCCCGCCCACCGCGGCGAGGAGATCACGGACGACGTGCTCGAGTCCGACCGCGCGCTCGCGTGGGACCAGGCGGAGAACCGGATGCACGCCCAGAACGCGCTGCTCGTCGAGTTGCTCGAGAAGGGAGACGCGGGCGAGTCATAACCCGGCCCGCTCGACCCCCCCAGCACCCCGACTGCCGTCCTCGGCGTGCGCGACCCGTGAGGACGACCGACGGGAGTCCGAGCGGCACGCGCGCGAGGGAGCGTCCGGCCGCGCCGCCGCGATTCCGGCGGCGCGGCCGGTGCGAGGCTGGGGAGGTGAGAGGTGACGCTCCGCCGGCCGTCCATTCCCGGAGCGGCTATCCATCCGCTACCGGATCCGCCACCACAGCGACCGAATCTTGTACCCGAGCGACCCGACCCGATAGCCGTTCCACCCGCTCATCCCGCCGGCGAGCGTCCTCGCGTCGTATCCTTCCTCCTCGAGGACGTTCGTCGCCCGCTTCGCGACGATCCCCATCTTACAGACGGTGATGACCTCGCGGTCGCGCGGCACCTCGTCCAAACGCGCACGGAGCGCCGACTCGTCGCCGCCGCGGAGGTCCTCGTAGACGGGGAGGTTGTGGCTCCCGTCGATCGCCCCCGATTCGTACGCGTCCGCCGGGCGAACGTCGAGGACGAACGGTTCGTCTCCGCTCGTCCCTTCGCTTCCCTCTCCGCTCCCGCCCCCGAGACGCTCGTCCAACTCGTCCGGACGGATCCCGTTCATTCCCGCAGCCGCTCGGCGTGTTCGGTCACGATCCGGCCCAGCCGCTCCGTCCGCTTCCGGAGGTCGTCGTCGCGGAACCTCCCGTCGTCGATCTCCGAGGAGGCCCCGCGGATCCCGACCTCGTGGGGGACGACCCACGCGTGGACGTTCCGGAACGTCGACCGGAGGTGTTCGAGGGTGCCGCCGTAGGAGCCCCCGCCCGCGGTGGCGAGCAGTCCCACCGCGGTGTCCTCGTACTCGTGGGAGCCGCAGAAGTCGTGGAAGTTCTTGAACGTCGAGGAGTAGGAGCCGCGGTAGACGGGGGTGCCCGCGAGCACGCCGTCGGCCTCGCGGACCCGGCGTTTCAGGCGCTCGCTGTCGCCCTGGTCGTCCTCGTCGGGGTGATACAGCGGGAGGTCGACCGCGCCCAGATCGATCAGGTCGGTCTCCGCGCCGGCGTCGGCCGCGGCCTCGAGCGCCACGCGGAGGGCGGCCTTCGTGGTGCTCGCCTCCCGACGGCTGCCGGAGATCGCGACGATCCGTGCCATACGCCGGGTTCGGACCGAGGAACCAAAAACGAGGGCGGTTCGGCGTGAGGCGTGGGCGGTTCGTGTGGTGCCTTCGATCGATATCCGGTTCTCGGTTTCATACCGACGGAACGGGGTGTCGCATGACCGTCCGCGGAGTCGTTTTCGACCGACTCGGGACGAATCGGCCGTTATATTTCGAGTGCTAGTTGTACGGTTGTCTCGATAGGGATCGGGATGAGTAGAAGAGGATCGTTGCTGGCGGGATGAACGTTATCAAAGCCCCAGGCGGCTCCGGTCGAGGGCCTCGCTGTGTTCCTCGCTCACTTCGTTCGCTGCGGTGCTTGCGTCGGCCGTCTTCCCGGAGCCGCCTGTCTCTTTGTGTCCCACCCCGCACCGCCCAGCCCCGAACCTCATACCTCCCCAGCCTCGTCGCCGGACTACGTCCGGCTGCCAGAGGCGCGGAGCGCCTCGCTGCGGCTCACTCCGTTCGCCGCGTCCCTCGCGTTCCGTCTCGTGAGCCTTCGGCTCGCTCGCGGGCGCGCCACCGCATGAATCGGTCAGTTCTTCATCTGTAGTGAACATCCGCGAGCGAAGCGAGCGGTTCACCGACGGCGAGGCGAACGCCGAGCCGTCGGCCTTTTTCCCTCCAGGTTTTTCGAGGAGCGGTTCCCGAAGCGAACGCAGTGAGCGAGGGGACTCGACGAGAAAAAGGTGGTGTACTGAGCGATTCGCCCCCCGGTTCACGTCGCCGACTCCCACGCAAGGTTCGCGAGCGACACCGGACGTTATGGTCCCGGCCGTCCAGGGTGCGGACATGGACCGGATCTCCTTCGGCACGGACGGTTGGCGGGCGACGCTCGACACTTTCACCGACGAGCGCGTGCGGATCGTGGGACAGGCGGTCGCCGACCACCTCGAGGCGGCGGGCCACGACGAGCCGGTCGCGGTGGGGTACGACGCCCGCGAGACCTCCGAGGGGTTCGCCGAGAGCCTCGCCGAGGTGCTCTCGGGGAACGGCTTCGACGTGTTGTTGCCCGAACGCGACGTGCCCACCCCCCTGATCGCCTACGGGATCGTCGCGGAGGGACTGGCGGGCGCGTGTATGGTCACCGCCTCCCACAACCCGCCCGAGTACAACGGCGTGAAGTTCATCCCCAGCGACGGGGCCCCCGCGCTGCCCGCGGTGACCGAGGACGTCGTCTCGCGGCTCGCGGAGCCCGACCTCCTTCCCGAGGACGAACGCGGCGAGGTCCGACGCCACGACTTCGTGACCCCGCACGCCGAGGCCGCCCGCGACCTCGTCGACGCCGACCTCGACGGGCTCACGGTCGCGTACGACGCGATGCACGGCAGCGGTCGCGGCGTGACGGACGCGCTCCTCGAGTCGGCCGGCGCGGAGGTGCGTCGTCTGCGCTGTGACCGGGACCCGACGTTCGGCGGGGAGTCCCCCGAACCGAGCGCGGAGCACCTCGAGGAGCTCGCGGAACTGGTGACCGACCCCGAAAACGATATCGACCTCGGCGTCGCCAACGACGGCGACTCCGACCGGGTCGCGGTTGTGACGCCCGAGCGTGGCGTGCTCGACGCCAACCTCTTCTACGCCGCCTGCTACGACCGGCTGCTGGAGACCGACTCCGGCCCGGCGGTTCGGACCGTCTCCACGACGTTCCTCGTCGACCGGATCGCGGAGGCACACGGCGAGGAGGTGTACGAGACGCCCGTCGGGTTCAAGTGGGTCGCCGAGGCGATGGGCGAACACGACGCGCTGTTCGGCGGCGAGGAGTCCGGCGGCTTCTCCGTGCGCGGGCACGTCCGCGAGAAGGACGGCGTGTTGATGGCGCTGCTCGCCGCCGACGCGACCGAGGCGGAGCCGTTCGACGACCGCGTCGACCGCCTGCTCGACGAACACGGCCACATCGCCGCCGGGAAGGTGTCGATCGACTGCCCCGACGACCGCAAGGAGGCGGTCCTCGCCGAGTTGGAGGGTCACATCCCCAAGTCGGTCGACGGCCACGCGGTCGCGGAGGTCGTCACGCTCGACGGGTTCAAGCTCCTCTTGGAGAACGGCTCCTGGCTCCTCGTCCGCCCCTCGGGGACCGAGCCGAAGCTGCGCGTCTACGCCGAGGCGGACTCGGACGACCGGGTCGAGGCGCTGCTGGCGGCGGGCCGCGAACTCGTCGAACCCCTCGTGTGAGCCGGCTGCGAGCGACGCGGAGGCGCTCGGATTGGGTGCCTTTTTAGGGGATACCACCCTAGTCGCTCGTATATGTTCAAGGCCATCGTGAGCGCGTCGACGCTGCAGGACGCGCTCGATTCGGTGAGCGTGCTGGTCGACGAGTGTAAGATCCGCCTGAACGAGGAGGCGCTCTCGATCCGCGCGGTCGATCCCGCGAACGTCGGCATGGTCGATCTCACCCTCGAGGCCGCCGCGTTCGAGTCCTACGAGGCCGACGGCGGCGTCATCGGCGTCAACCTCGCCCGCCTCGAGGACATCGCCGGTATGGCCAACTCCGGAGACCTGATCCACCTCGAACTCGACGAGGAGACCCGCAAGCTCCACATCGAGACGGACGGGCTCTCGTACACGCTCGCGCTCATCGACCCGGACTCGATCCGCCAGGAGCCCGACATTCCCGACCTGGACCTCCCCGCGGAGATCGTCGTCGAGGGTGCACAGCTCGACCGCGGCGTGAAGGCCGCCGACATGGTCTCCGACCACATCCGGCTGCGCGTCGACGAGACCGCGGAGACGTTCCTCATCGAGGCGGAAGGCGACACCGACGACGTCGACTTGGAGCTCGCCCGCGAGGACCTCATCGCGCTCACCGCCGGCTCCGCGGACTCGCTTTTCAGCCTCGATTACCTCAAGGACATGAACAAGGCGATCCCCGGCGACGCCGAGGTCACCGTCGAGCTCGGCGAGGAGTTCCCCGTCAAGCTCCACTACGGCTTCGGCGAGGGGTTGGGCCACGTGACGTATATGCTCGCGCCACGTATCCAGAGCGACTGAGAAGCGGGGAAACGGCCCTTTCGGGCTCGTTCGAACACGATCGGCGCATCACTCCTCGTCCGCGACCGGGACCGACGCCGTCACCCGCGTTCCGCGCGGGTCGCGGTCGGCGTACTCCACGTCGGCTCCCAGCGCGCCGGCGGCCCACTCGACGACCCACAGTCCGAGCCCGGAGCCGTGCTCGAGCGCGGTCTCCCGGCCCGACTCGACCGCCTTCACCTCGTGGTCGGGGATCCCCGGTCCGTCGTCCTCGACGACGAGGACGAGGCGGTTCCGACCGCCGTCGTTCTCGCCGCCCTCCGCGCTCTCGCGCCGAAGCGTCACCCGGACCCACGGCCCGCCGTCCTCGCGTTCCGTCCCCTCGCCGTCGTGGTGTTCGATCGCGTTCTCCACGCTGTTCTCGAGTATCGCCCGGAGCGCGTCGGCTCTGAGACGGACGGTACCGATCTCGGCCCCGGGTCCGCCCCCCGTTTCCGTGCCGATCACGAGTTCGACCGTCGCGCTCGGCGTTCGATCGCGGGCGGCGGCCACGATCGACTCGGCCGTCTCGTCGACGTCGACCGCGGTCGGGTCGGCGTCGTCGAGCAGCGACTCGACGGTTCCGGCCTTCTCGCCGAGCGCGGCCAGCGCGCCGGAGCGTCGCTCGATAGCGTCCGCCATCCGCACGAGTTCGGGGTCCTCGAGCCGCTCGACGAGCAGTTCGCCGTACCCGTTGACGACGCCGGCGTCGTTGCGGAGGTTGTGGCGGAGCACCCGGTTGAGCACCTCCAGCTGTTGCCGGCGGCGCTCGCGTTCGGTGACGTCCGAGAGGACGACGGTGTACCCCACGTGGGTTCCGTTCGGATCGGTCAGCTTCGAGGTCGACACCGCGTAGGTTCGTCGCCGCCCCCGCGTCTCGACCGCCACTTCGGCGTCCGCGTCGTCGGTCTCGTCGCCCTCGTCGTTCTCGCCGCCGATCGGCACGTCGAGGAACGCGTCGAGCGGCCGGTCGCGGGCGGTCGCGGCCTCGACCCCGAGGAGCGTCTCGGCGGCCGGGTTGAGCCGGACGATCCGTCGGTCGAGCGAGAGCGCGATCACGGGGTCGGTCAGGTCGTCGATCGCCGTGCGCTCGGCGGCGCGGCTGGTCGTCGGGTGTCGATCGAACATCTCGGCGCGGTCGAACGCGTACGCGTCGAGCAGCACGTGCGGGACGAACATGAGCGGCGCGAGCTGGAGCTGCGGGACTGGACCGATCTCGAGCGTCCACGCGACCAGGGCGAATCCGGGCGGAAGCGAGCTCAACGCGACCGCGGCGCTCTCGCGGCGATAGAGCGGGCCGTAACTGAGAAGCGTGTCGACGAGCAGGAACACCGCGCTCGCGACGAGCACCGTCTCGACGGCGACGACGAGGTACGCCCACGGGCCGAAGGCGTACGAGACGGTCGACACGCCGAAGACGGGGTCGACCCCGAACCCCGTCCAGAACGCGCCGTGGACCGGGTTGGTGGCAAGCACGAGCGTCGAGAGGAGGCCGAAGCCGACGGCGGCAACGAAGAGGCGACTCCGAAGCACGTCGCTCCGTCCCGTGTACGCGAGCGCGAAGCCGAGGAACGCGACGCCGGTCCAGACGATCCCGAGCCAGGTCGTCGCCTCCAGGAGGATTCGGATCGCGAGGTCGTCGACGAGCAGCCCGACCCCGTAGGAGAGACACCACGTCGCCTGCGCGGCGAACACCCCGAGGAACCAATGGACGCCGGGCCGGCCGCGGTGGCGGCGGATCGCCCACGCCAGCCCGAGCGCGCCGACCCCGCCGGCGATCGACCCGACGGCGGGCCACGCGGGGACGACGTCGGGGAGCATGTGTCGGCTACGACGACGACGGTCGGCGTAAAACTGTCGCGGTCACTCGGTCCGAACGCCGCCTGACCGCCGCCCGAACGCGACGGCGACCGGGACGAGGAGCACGGCGCCGACGAGGAACGGCGAGGCGACGGCGACCGTGTACAACACCGCCATCAGCGGCGGGCCGACGGTCCGGCCGAGGCTCGACGCGCCCTGCGTGACGCCGAAAGCGGCCCCCTGTTCGGCGTCGCCGGCGGACGCCGAGACGAGCGTCGCCAGCGAGACGTTGACGAGGGCGTTCCCCAACGAGAGCGCCGCGAGCGCGACGAGGAGGAGCACGAGCGGGAGCGTGAGCCACGCCGGGCCGCCGACGGCGACGCCGCCGGCGACGCGGTCGACGACCCCGGTCGTCGGGATCGCGACGAGCGCCCCGCCGAGGACCACGGAGCCGGCGGCGACGAGCGTTCGGGAGGGGACGACCCGCGAGAGCCGTCCGACGAGCACGCCTTGGTTCACCGCGCCGAGGACGCCCACGTAGGTGAGCAGGAACGCGGCGGCGGTCGCGTCGTAGCCGAACGCGTCGGCGACGTACGGAATGAACATCACCTGTACGCCCGCGAACGCGACGGCGACGAGGAAGTACGCGACCGTGAGCGGCCGGAGGGTGACGGAGTCGAGCGCCTCCCGGAACTGTCCGATCGCGGTCGTCCGGGCGGCCGATCCGCCGGAGCGGTCGCGGTCCGGCTCCTCGAGGAAGAGACCGCCCATGCCGACCGCGAGGAAGCTCATCCCGGCGGCGGCGAAGCTCGGCAGCGAGTACGGCGTCGCCGGGACGAACGACGGGAGGAGCGCGTCGGCGCGGGCGACCACGGGGTCGGCGGCGAGCAGCCCGCCGATGGCCGGCCCGAAGACGAACCCGAGCGCGAACGAGGCGCCGACGAGCCCGAGCGCGCCCGCTCGCCGGTCCCGCGGGGTGATGTCGGCGACGTACGCCTGCGCGGCGGCGATGTTGCCCCCCATCGCTCCCGCGAGGGTCCGGGAGGCGAAGAGCGTCGCGAGCGCGGCGGTCGTTCCGAAGCGCGCGCCGGACTCCCCGGCGTAGCCGAACGTCACCCACGCGACCCCGGCGGTCGCGAGCGACGCGAGCAGAACGGGTCTCCGACCGATCCGATCGGAGAGCCGTCCGAGCGTGGGCGCGGCGAGGAACTGTGCGAGCGAGTACGACGCCGCGAGCAGCCCGATGAAGGCGTCGCTGACGCCGAACGACCGCACGTAGAAGGGAAGGATCGGGATCACGATCCCGAAGCCGACGAGGTCGATGAACACGACGCCGATCACCACGGCGAGCGCGCGGCGGGGATTCGAGACGGCCGGAGGCCTCGAGGAACTCCCCTCCGACGAGGACGCCGCGACCTCGTCCGCGCCGTCGATCGACGCCGCTCCCGCTTCCGGGTGTGTCACGGTCGTGAAACGTCCCGACGGGGCTTAAACGGGGCGGCGTCGACGGTCAGCCGTGTCGCTCGATGACCCGCTTCGCCGCCTGTCCCTTCTCCTTCCAGCCGTATCCGGCGTCGTACACGTGGCGTTTCGACTCGACGAGCTCCTCGGGCGAGGACTCCTCGAAGCCGCCGCGGTCCCACGCGCCGGAGGTCCGGAGCCACTCCACGACGTTCTCCTTCGTCTCCGGCCAGGAGAGCCCCACCATCTCGTACCACGCGACCATCGCGAAGACGGCGTTGTCGTGACAGCCGGGGACGGAGCCGCGCTCGTAGACGGTTCGCATCGGCTCGCGGGTCGGCTCCGAGACGAGCTCCTTGAACTCCGCGGCGGTGAGCAGTCTGAGGTCGTCGTCGTCGCGGATGACCCGCTGCTCGCGTTCGAGCGCGCCCAGCGCGGCCTTGTGGAGCCCGCCCCACTCGCCGGGGACCGCCTCCCGGAGCGCCGGCTCGGGGAGCCCGTCGGGCTCGCTCGTGAGGACCGACAGCAGGTCCGTGTACGCCTTCTCGACGGTCGGCCAGCTCACGCCCTCGAACTCGCAGTCGGCGTCGTGGAGGCTGTTGGTCGTCCGGCAGCCGGGACACGGGTAGCGGAACGTCGGCACTACGAGGGAGTGTGCGGCGGCCGGAGTTATGGTTTTCGCGACGCTCGTGGGAATCGGCGGCGAAAGTCGACGGCGAAAATCGATGCCCAACCGTCGTTCCGAACCGTCGGTTCCGAAACGTTTACTCGCCGTCCGACCGCGGTATCAGGTGACATGAGTAAAGTCAGCGTGATCGGCGCGGCGGGGACGGTGGGTGCCGCGGCCGGCTACAACCTCGCACTGCGCGACGTGGTCGACGAGCTCGTCTTCGTCGACATCCCGGACCAGCGCGAGACGACGATCGGCCAGGCGGCGGACGCGAACCACGGCGTCGCCTACGACTCGAACACGACGGTCAGACAGGGCGAGTACGCGGACACCGCGGGCTCGGACGTCGTCGTGATCACGGCGGGGATCCCCCGGAAGGAGGGACAGACCCGGATCGACCTGGCCGGCGACAACGCCCCGATCATGGAGGACATCGGCTCGTCGCTCGCCGAGCACAACGACGACTTCGTCACGGTCACCACCTCGAACCCGGTCGACCTGCTCAACCGACACCTCTACGAGGCGGGCGACCGCGACCGCGGTCAGGTGGTCGGCTTCGGCGGGCGGCTCGACTCCGCGCGCTTCCGATACGTCCTCTCCGAGCGGTTCGACGCGCCCGTGAAGAACGTCGAGGCGACGATCCTCGGCGAGCACGGCGACGCGCAGGCGCCAGTCTTCTCGAAGGTACGCGTGAACGGCCGCGATCCCGAGTTCGACGCCGACGAGAGGGAGGAGATCTTAGCGGACCTCCAGGAGTCCGCGATGGACGTGATAAGCCGGAAGGGCGCGACCCAGTGGGGTCCCGCCACCGGCGTCGCGCACACGGTCGAGGCCATCCTCGACGACACCGGCGAGGTGCTCCCCTGCTCGGTCGTGCTCGACGGCGAGTACGGCTACGAGGACACCGCGCTCGGCGTCCCCGCGAAGCTCGGTTCCGACGGCGTCGAGGAGGTGATCGAGTGGGACCTCGACGAGTACGAAACCGAACTCCTCGACGAGGCCGCCGAGAAGCTCTCCGAGCAGTACGGGAAGATCGCGTAGACGACGCGGTTCCATCGGGATCCGTACCGCTCCGTTCCGTACGTACCGTTCCGTCTCGTTCCGTTTCGCTCCGTTTCGCTCCGCACCGCTCCCGACCTCGCCGATCCCGGACGGACGCCTCATAGTCGGCTTCATCTGGTCGCCGCCCCGTGGCTCGAACATGAACGAGGGAGAGGCCGACCCGCGGGCGCTCCGACTCCTGATCGCGGCGACGCCGGACGCCGAGACCGTCCTCCCGTGGCTGCGTACCCTGGCGGTCCTCGCCGGGTTCCTGACGGTCGCGATCCTCCTCGTGACGCTCGAACTCCTCGGCCGGGTCTGAGCCGCACGCGACTTCGTCGATCCCACACGGGGCCACGCTATCGCCGGATTTCACTTTCGCTTTCGGGCTCGGATATAAACCGCGTCGGCACGACGGTCCCCGCATGAGCCAGTCCACGTTCGACGACGACGACCTGTTCGGGGAGGCGGCCGCGGAGACCCGCGCGGAGGTCGAGGAACACCTCGAAGCCGCCCGCGAGGAACTGCCCGACCCCGACGACGTGTGGGTGACCGACGCCGAGAACGTGCTCGGCGCGCTCAACGGGCTCAAATCGGCTCTCGACGTCGGGGACGCGGTCGACCACGTCCGGTCGGCGAAGAAGGCGTACGTCCTCGGCGAGCGCGCCGACGCCTTCGAGGACGCCGAGGACCTCGAAGACGAGATCGCCGACCTACAGTCGCTCGTGGGCGACATCGAGTCGGCCGCCGAGGAGGTGGCCTCGCTCACCGGGACGGTCCCCGCGATCCGCGGCGCGCTCCAGGACGCCGACGACGACGAGTAGCTTCCTCGTTCTCGGCTCTCGGCGTCTTCCGATCCCTCCGCGCTCGGGTCCTCCTCGGGTCGTCTTCCCGAACGGGAACGCCCTCCGCCGTTTATGTCCCGCGCGGCCCAACCCTCCGACATGGCGGAACCAACCACGGAGGACGTTCGCGTCTGGCTGGTCGAGCGGACCTACTCCGACGACGAGCAGAACGTGGTGATCCTCACGTACGCCACGCCGGACGGCGAGCGGTACTTCCGGAAGGAGCGCGCGCTCACGTCCTTCTCGGACGTGCGGGACACCACCGCGGCCGTCGAGGCCGGCCCGGGCGAGCTCGGGGCCGTCGACGACCCGGAGCTACGGGAGCGCTACGCGGCGGAGGCGCGTCGGATGCGCGACGCCCACGACCCGGACGACCTCATCTGAGCGGGCTACCCGTCGTTTTCTGTCTCCCGGTCGACGACCGTCCGCGCCAGTTCGGCGAGCGCGTCGCCCGCGAGGTCGAGCAGCTCCCGGCCGCGCTCGGCGTCGCCCGCGGTCGGGTCGCCGACGACCCCGTTGTCGGTGAACTCGTGGGAGTCGTGCGCGAGGTTCACGCCCGAGACCCACTCGCCCCAGCGGTCGGTTCCCCCGTCGCGCGCGTCGTCGACGCGGTCCTCCCGGACGAGGTCGGGGTTCGCCGCGCGCAACAGCGCCGTCTCCAGCGGCCCCGCGTGGCCCATGTCGCCCGCGTGCTCGCCGACCGCCTCGAACCAAGTGAACGCGACGCCGTAGCCGTCGTGGGCGGGGTCACGCGAGAAGCGGCGAGCGACCTCCGCGAGCGCCTCGACGTTCCCCCCGTGGCCGTTCACGAGGACGACGCGGTCGACGCCGTGTGCCGGGAACGAGGCGGCCGCCTCCCGCACGTACGCCCGGAAGGCGTCGGGGCTCACCCACATCGTCCCGTCGAACGCGCGGTGCTCCTCGGCGACGCCGACGGGGATAGGGGGCCCGACGAGCGCCTCGCCGCGCGGGACGCCGTCGGCGACGCCCGCTCGCGGCTCCGCGTCGTACGCCGCCGCGGCCGCCTCCGCGACGGCGACCGCGTTCAGCGTGTCGGTGCCGAGCGGCGCGTGGGGGCCGTGCTGTTCGGTGCTGCCGACCGGCAGGAGCGCCACGTCGACGTCGGCGTCCCGCACGTCGGTCCAGGTCGCGTCCGCGAGTCGCATACCGTTCCTCCGGGGACCGGCCCCGTATAGTCGACGGTCGACCGTCGGCGCCGCGGGGACCGTCGGGATCGATCCTCGTCACGATTCGTCCCCCGATACTTAATCCGTCGGGCGTGGATCGGCGGGTATGTCCGACGACGAGACCACCTCGGAGGCCGTCTACGGCGTTCGGTTCGGCCCGCTGAAGCCGGCGCTCCGCGAACACGTCTACCCGGTGACGAAAGAGGAGTTGATAGAGCAGTACGGCGGCTTCGAACTCGAACACGCCGGCGGAACGGACCGACTGGAGGAGGTGTTGCGCCGGACCGAGGTGGCGACGTTCCGCGAACCGCGCCAGGTCCGCGACGTGATCCTCGCGGCCGTCGGGGTCGACGGGACCGGGAACTCCGTCGACCCGGAGACGGTCGGCAGGGAGACCGGGGACTGGAGCCGACGGGCGCCGTGAGCGCGTCCGGACCGTCCGTCGCTCGTAGAGGTCGAGCCCGTTAGTCGTCGTCGCCGGCCTCGCTAATCGTCGTCGCCCTCGGCGTCCTCGAGGACTCGCGCGGTCCGCTCTTGGGCTCGGTCGATGAACTCCTGCGGCAGCTCGTCGATCTCGCCGGCCTGGACGCCCCAGAGGTGCGCGTACAGCCCCCCGTTCTCCAACAGCTCGTCGTGGGTGCCCCGCTCGACGACCTCGCCGTCCTCCAACACGAGGATGGTGTCGGCGTCCTTGATGGTCGAGAGCCGGTGGGCGATCGCGAACGTCGTCCGGTCGGCGGTAAGTCGGTCTATCGACCGCTGGATCAGCATCTCCGTCTCCGTGTCGACGTCCGAGGTGGCCTCGTCGAGGACGAGGACGTCGGGGTCCTTCAACACCGCACGGGCGATGGTGACTCGCTGGCGTTGTCCGCCGGAGAGCTTCACGCCGCGTTCGCCCACCATCGTGTCGTAGCCGTCCGGGAGGTTCTCGATGAACGCGTGTGCCTCCGCGGCCTTCGCGGCCTCGCGGACCTCCTCGTCGGTCGCCTCGAAGGCCCCGTAGGTGATGTTCTCGCGAACGGTGCCGTAGAACAGGTACGACGACTGCCCGACGTAGCCGATCGACCGGCGCAGCGACCGCAGCGTGACCTCGCCGACGTCCTGGCCGTCGATCCGGATCGACCCCTCGTCGACGTCGTACATCCGGAGCAACAGTTTGAGGACGGTCGACTTCCCGGCCCCGGTCGGTCCGACCAGCGCGAGCGTCTCGCCGCCGTCGACGGCGAAGTCGACGTCCCGGACTATCGGCTCCTCGTCGTAGCCGAAGGTGACGCCGTCGTAGACGACCTCTCCCTCCTCGACGACCAGATCCGGGGCGTCGGCGTCCTCCTCGAGCTTCGAGGGCTCGTCCATCAGCCCGAAGATCCGCTCCGAGGAGGCCCTGGCGCGCTGGTACATGTTGATGATCTGGCCGAACTGCGCCATCGGCCAGATGAACCGCTGGGTGTAGAGGATGAACACGACGAACATCCCGACGGAGAGCTCGCCGGTGAAGGGTCCCGGCGGCGCGTCCTGAAACACCCAGAGGCCGCCGACGACGAAGGTGAACACGAAGCCGATGCCCGCGAGCACCCGCAGCGCCGGGAAGAACTTGATCCGGGTCTGGATCGCGCCCCAGTTGGCGTCGAAGTAGTCCATCGAGACGTCGTCGACGCGGTCGGACTCGTACGGCTCGGTGTTCGAGGACTTGATCACCTGAATGCCGCCGAGGTTGTTCTCCAGCCGGGAGTTCATCTTCCCGACCGAGGAACGGACCTCGGCGTACTTCGGCTGGATCGTCCGGATGAAGACGTACGTGAACCCGGCGATGACCGGGACCGGCAGGAGCGCCACGAGGGCCAGCTGCCAGTTGATCCACACCAGGAGTCCGCCGATGCCGACGACCATCACGGCGAGCCGGAACAGCGAGTTCATTCCGTCGTTGAGGAACCGCTCGAGCCGGTTCACGTCGTTCGAGAGGATCGACATCATCTCGCCGGTCTGTTTGTCCGAGAAGAACTCCATGTTCAGCCGCTGCATCCGGTCGTAGGTGTCGGTCCGGACGTCGTGTTGGATGTTCTGGGCGAACGCGTTGAACCCCCAGTTACGGACCCAGTGGAACGCCGCGCCGAGCGCGAACGCTCCGGCGATGACGGCGATCGTGAACCAGAACTGCTCGGTACGGCCCGCCGGGAGCCACGCGTCCGGCAGGACCACGAGCGGGATCTGGTCGCTGAAGCGCGCGTCCTCGTAGAAGACGGCGTCGATGGCGATCCCCAGCATCAGCGGCGGGAGCAGATCGAGCAGCCGCGCGAAGACGCTGGCGAGGACCCCGACGGACGCCTGCGGGAGGTACGGGCGACCGTACTCGGCGAAGAGCCGCTTCATCGGGTTCTCGACCTCCGCGCGCTGCTCCTCGAACGGGTCGTCTTCCTCCCACTCGGCCCCACTCATATCGGTCCTATCGGGCCACGAGGCAAGTGCGTTTCCTTCGGATCGGTCCCGGCCGATACGAACCGGAGAGGATGGCCGCTATCGACGGTTTCGGCGACGAACGCGATCGGCCCGGCCGATCCGGGACGCCGGCGCGACCCCGTGGGTTTATCAGTCATGCCGGAGGAGACGCCGACGTGTCCCCATCGCTCCGAACGGTCCTCATCGGCTCGAACGAACGCGGTCCACTCCGGCGGCTCCTCCCCGCCGCGCTGTGTTTCCTCGGCGTCTTCGTCGGCTACGCCGTCGGCGTCTTCGAGATCCCCGGCGGCGTCGTGTTCCTCCCGTGGGACGCGGCGGTCGCCGGCGTCCTCGTCGCCGCCGCCCTCGCACATCGCGGCGACGGGCTGGCGGTCGCGTGGGTCGTCGTCTACGCGTCCCTCCTCGGGTACAGCGCAGACCACTATCTGCTCGGCCTCCCCGGACGGCCCCTCCTCGAACGGGTCGCCGCGCTCCTCGGGGTCGACGGCCTCGTCTACCTCGGCGTTCAGGCGCTCGTGTTGGGGACGCTGGCGTGGATCGGCGGGACGGTCGCAGCGCGCGTGGCCGCGACGGTCCGGGACCGGCGGTCGACGACGGATCGCGGGTGAGATCGGCGGTACCCGAACGCGTCGCCGGCCCGATGCCGAGGGTTTACCTCGCCGAGCGCCGAGTCGGGGACATGGACGACCTCGCGTGGGAGACGACAGACACGGAGATCGACTACCGCTGTCCGGGGTTCGACGTGCGCCGCGACGCGGTCCGGTTCCCCGACGGCAGGGACGGGGAGTACCACTACGTCGACGAGCCGCCGGCGGTGGTCGTGTTGCCGCTGACGCCCGACGGCGACGTCGTGGTCATCGACGAGTGGCGACAGGCCGTCGGCCGGACCAACCGCGGGCTACCCGCCGGGACGGTCGAGCCCGAGGACCGCGACGACCTCGAGCGGGCGGCCGCCCGCGAACTCGCCGAGGAGACCGGCTACGAGGCGGCGGAGTTCGAACGGCTCACGACGGTGGAGCCCGCCAACGGCGTGACGAACGCGGTCCACCACCACTTCCTCGCGACGGGCTGTGAGCCGACCGCCGACCGCGACCTCGACCACGACGAGTCGATCGCGGTCGAGACCGTCCCCTACGACGACCTGCTCGCGAGCGTCGTCGACGACGAACTCCGTGACGGCCGGGCGGTGACCGCCGTGACGTGGTACGAGCTGTTGTACCGATGACGACGACTCGTTCGCCGCCGCGGCGACGGCGACCCGCGACCGACGGACAAACCCTTTGCCCGGTCGCCTCCAACGGGGGACGATGACGGATCCCTCCCGCGACGATCCGGTCGACCGCGCGCCCGCCGCGGACGCGACCGACGACGACTCCGTCGCTCCCGACGACCCCGCCTCCGAGCCGGCCGTCGAGGACGACTCGACCGCAAACCCTGCCACCGACCCGTCGGCGACCGCCCCCAACGATTCGCCCGCCGTCGCGGTCGCCGTCGCGCTGGCGCTCGGGGTGCTCGGTCCGGTGTTGGCGCTCCTCGGGGGACAGGGGCTGTTCCTCGTCGACACCGCGGTCGGCGGGCTGCCGCTCGCGGTGTACGTGCTGCTCACGCTGATCGTGGGCCAGTACGTCGCGTTCGGCGGGCTCGCGGTCGGCTACCTCGCGTGGCGGGGCTTCGACCGGTCCGGGATCGTCTCGTATCTGGGCGTGCGGCGGCCGAGCCTGACCGAGATCGGGCTCGTGGTCGGCGGCTGGGTCGTGATCGTGATCACGCTTCTGGTCGTCTCCTCCGTCGTCCAACTGCTCGGCGCGGAGACGGCCTCGAACCAGAGCGCGGAGCTCGCGATACAGAACCCGACGATCATCCCGCTCTTCGTCGTCGCGATGTTCCTCGTCGTCGGCCCGTGCGAGGAGATACTCTACCGCGGAGTCGTCCAGGGGCGGCTCCGGGAGTCGCTGCCGGCGGCACCCGCCATCGCGATCGCCTCCGCGATCTTCGCGTTCATCCACGTGATGGCGCTGACGGGCGGGGTCTCGGGACGACTCACCACGGTCGCGATCCTCTTCTTCCCGAGTCTGGTCTTCGGCGCGGTCTACGAGTACACCGAGAACCTGGTGGTCCCGGCGCTGCTCCACGGGCTCCACAACGCGGTGATCTTCACCCTGCTGTACGTCACCGTAACGTACAGCGACGAACTCCAGGAGATGGCGGAGGGCGGCGCGGCGCTGCTCCCGCTCTGAGCGGACGGGCCCCGCGCGTTGGCCGGATCGAGAACCGGGACGCCGCGTCGCGGTCAGTCCGCCGCGCCCGGCGTCGCCGGCGTGATCTCCTCCTCGCGGAGGTAACACTGCGGGTCGGGCGCGAAGAGGTCGCCGGTCGTTCGCAGCGCCCGGAGCCGTGACCCGCCGCGACAGATCGAGCGGTACTGACAGTCGGAACAGCGCCCGGTGAGCCGCTCGTCGCGGTCGCGCAGCGCGGACAGGAGCGGGTCCGACTCGTCCTCCCAGATCGCGGAGAAGGGGCGGTCGCGGACGTTGCCGAGCGCGTGGCCCTGCCAGAACTGCGTGAGGTGGACGTTCCCGACGGGGTCGACGTCGGCGACGCGCTCGCCGGCCGGATCGCCGCCGTTCCGCTCGAGGTACTCGCGGATCCGCTCGGCGTGTTCGACGCCCAGCTCCCGGCGGGCGTACTCGACGAGGTAGCCGGCGTCGGCGTAGTTGCCCACGAGCAGCGTCTCGATCTCCTCGCCGCGGTCGTGGTACTCGCGGGTGAGGTCACAGAGCGTCCGGACCGCCTCCCGCTTCCGCTCGGGCGTGAGGTCGACGTCGACGATGTCGGCCCCGCGGCCGCCGTAATCCAGGTGGTAGAAGCAGAACCGGTCGACGCCGACGTCGGTGAGCAGGTCGATCACGCCCTCGAGATCGGGCGCGTTCGCCTCGGTGATCGTGTACCGGAGCCCGGTCTTCAACCCGACGTCGAGACACGCCTCGATGCCGCGGACCGCCGCGTCGAACGCCCCCTCGCGCCCCCGGAACGCGTCGTTGCGCTCGGCGAGCCCGTCGACGGAGACGCCGGCGTACCGAAGCCCGGCCTCCTTCAACTCGGCGGCGGCCTCCCGCGTCAGGAGCGTCCCGTTCGTCGAGAGCACCGGCCGGATCCCGCGGTCCGCCGCGTACGCGACGAGCTCCGTGAGGTCCTCGCGGATCAGCGGCTCGCCGCCGGAGAAGAGCACGACCGGGACGCCGTAGTCGGCGAGCTGACCGAGGAGCCCCTTCGCCTCCGCGGTGGAGAGCTCGCCGGGCGCGCCGTCGGAGTCCGCGCCCGCGTAGCAGTGGTCACAGTAGAGGTTACACCGCTTCGTTGCGTTCCAGACGACGACCGGGCGACGCTGTTTCCGCTCCGTGATCTGCGGCTCGGCCGATCCGTCGGCGGCGTCGTATCGGAGCCCGTCGCTCTCGGCGTCGAGCCCGCACAGCAGCTTGCTGATCGAGATCATCGACGGTCCTCTCCCCCTCGGACCCTCGGGGTCCCCTCCGTCTCCTCGTGGACGCGCGGTTCGCCACCGGAACGAGCGTTCTCGGCGTCACCCTCCTCGTCCTCGGTCTCCGCGAGCGAGTACGTCGAAAACCGGTGGGTCTCGTCCGCCGGACAGAGCCAGACGTCGCGGGCGTACCACGCGAACAGCCGGCTCGCCTCCTCGTGGGCGACCGCCGGGGACGGGGCCGCGACGGTCCCGACGCGTCGCATCGGGTCCGACTTCGACTCGCGAACGAACACCTCCCAGCGTCGTTCCCGGGTCCGACGGGGCGTCTCCTCGACGCTGCGCTGCGCTTTCTCGACCATGCGGGCCGTAGCCACGACGGGGACATATCGGTTCGAGCGCGCTGTCAGGGGATGGGAACGCGCCGCGAACACGTTCGCTCGATCGCTGAACGGGGAGGGGCTCGTAGCCGCCGAGAGACGACCATGTTCGACGACCTCGACACCGACCGGCGTCCGCTGGTGCTCGTGTGGGAAGTCACGCAGGCGTGTGAACTCGCCTGTCGGCACTGTCGGGCCGACGCGAAGCCGGCCCGTCACCCCGACGAGCTCACCACGGCGGAGGGGAAGCGCCTGCTTCGCGAGGCGGCCGAGTTCGGCGACGGACAGCTGGTCGTGCTCTCGGGCGGCGACCCGCTCGCCCGCGAGGACCTCCTCGAACTGGTGGAGTACGGGGCCGAGCGGGGAAACCGAATGACGATCACCCCGAGCGGCACCCGCTCGCTCACGCCCGAGCGGGTCCGGGGTCTGGCGGACGCCGGCGTGCGACGGATGGCGCTCAGCCTCGACGGCGCGACCCGCGAGAGCCACGACGCGTTCCGCGGCGAGGCGAGCTTCGCGGACACCCTCACGGCGGCGGAGGCGGCCCGCGACGCCGGCCTGCCGCTTCAGATCAACACGACGGTCTGTGCGGAGACGGTCGAGGAGCT
The DNA here is from genome assembly GCF_900113615.1 of Halorubrum aquaticum. Classification (GTDB taxonomy): domain Archaea; phylum Halobacteriota; class Halobacteria; order Halobacteriales; family Haloferacaceae; genus Halorubrum; species Halorubrum aquaticum. The sequence continues at coordinate 27,660 of NZ_FOPZ01000010.1, read as the reverse complement.
CCCGACGATCCGCGACCGCGTCCGCGACCTCGGAGCCGTCCTCTGGTCCGTCTTCTTCCTCGTCCCCGTCGGCCGCGGGCGGGTCCTCGACCCCGTCTCCCCGGAGCGCGCGGAGGCGGTGATGGAGTGGCTCCACGAGGTCGACGCGGCGGAGCCGTTCGGCGTGAAGACCACGGAGGCGCCGTTCTACCGGCGCGTGGGGCTTCAGGGGGACCGGACGGGGTCGGCGCGCCGCGGCGGGATCACGGCCGGTCGCGGGTTCGCGTTCGTGAGCCACGTCGGCGAGGTGTACCCGTCGGGGTTCCTCCCGGAGTCGGCCGGGAACGTCCGCGAGGAGTCCGTGGTCGACGTCTACCGCGACGCCGACCGCTTCGAGGCGCTCCGCGATCCGGACCGGCTGACCGGCAAGTGTGGCGCCTGCGAGTTCCGTAACGTCTGCGGCGGGAGCCGGTCGCGGGCGTACGCGCACACCGGCGACCCGCTCGCGAGCGACCCGCTCTGTCCGTACGTTCCCGAGGGATACGACGGGCCGCTTCCGGGGAGCGTCGAGCGCTCGGGCCGGGCGTGACGGGGGCGAGCGCCGTCCCGACCGAATCGCTTATTCCGAGCGCGGGGATAGAAGCGAGCGGACAGAGGGAGCCCGACTCCCGTGCCTTTAGCATGAGGAAAGTCCCCCCACCGGCCGGACGGGCGACCGGGCACACGCCCGGAGTCGGAGACGGCTGGCTCTGGAACAGCAACGACACCCCCCGCCCCGACCCGTGATTCGCGCGGTCGCCTCGGCGGCCGCGGCGCTCGCGGGATCACCCGCGAACGCGCGAACCGACCCGCAAGGGAAGGGAGTTAACCCGATGAGGGCACGCGTGGTGCTGCCGCCCCGAGGCGGTAGCGCCACGTTATGAGACGGGCGGGAACGGATGGAACGGCGAATCCTCGCCGGTGCAAGTCCGCGCCATCAGGTAGTCCGGCCACGGCGCGGACGCTCAGCCGAATGTCGGGACGAACCGAAGGGGGCTTACTCCCCTCAGTCCGCTCACGCCCGCGAGCGACGCGACCGGCGGTCGTTCCCCGGGACGCTCGACCATCAGTAAAGAAATGCCGCATCGATGAACGCCGAAAACGACGAAAAAAGCGTCATGTGCCCTCCAGAACGCCTGAATCCGGTCGATCACGAACGTTCACCATCAAGGGAAGCGTTCAAGTCGTCAGCACCGCTAACAGTGTGTATGTCCGAGGCACAGACCGTTCGGCTGTCGTACGACGACGGGGCACGAGCGGTCGAACTCGCACGCGAGGCGGTCGAGTCGTTCGTTCGACACGGGCAACGCGAACAACCCGGAAGCATGCGCGAGGCGTTCTACGCGCGAACCGGCGCGTTCGTTCGACTGGAATCCACCCGCGGACGTGGCCGGCTGCGGGGGTGTGCCGGCGCGTGGGACGGGTCGGACCAACTCGGACACGCCATCGTCGAGGCCGCGATCAAGGCCGCCTCGGGCGACTCCTGCGGGTCCGAAGTCGAGCCGAAGGAGCTCGAGAACCTCACCGTCTCCGTCTGTATCGTCTCGAACACCGTCCTCACGAACGACCCGCTCGAGGACCTCGAGATCGGCACCCACGGCGTCGCCGTCGACGGCGGCAACACCCACGGCTGGCTCTACCCGACGGTTCCCGTCGAGAACGGCTGGTCGGGCGCCGAGTTCCTCTCGCGGGCCTGCCGCAAGGCGAAGCTCTCGCCGACCGCCTGGCAGGACGAGGACACCATGGTGACGCTCATCGAGGGACAGGTGTTCCGAGAGCGCGCGGACGGCGGCGCGGTCGAGGAACTGTAGTCGGCCCGACCTCGATCGAGACCGACGCGCAACCTCCGCTCCGCTCCTCCAGATCGCGATCAGTCGTACCCGACCCCGGATCTGACTCCGCCTCCGACCCGTACCCGACTACGACTCCGACTACCCCTCCGACCCGTACCCGACCCGTTCCGCGTCCGCGAGCGCTCGCTCCGTCGCCGCGTCGAGAGCGAACGCGTCGTCGGCGACGACCTCGCCGCCGCGGATCACGGGCTCCATGAGCGGCTCCGCGCCCGCCGGCCCGTCGCGGTCGGCGAGCCCGACCGCGTGGTCGCCCTCGGCGGTGCGGTAGACCGCCTTCGCGCCGGAGAGCTTCCCGCGTTTGGCCGCCGGCTCGTCCTCGACCGCGACGACGTCGAGCGCGAAGTCGACCGGGTCGGCGTTGGAGACGTAGCCGCCGACGCCGAAGCCGTCGACGACGTCGCGGAGCCGCCGGAGGTCGGCGGGGCCGAGCCCGCCCGAGACGTAGACCGCGACGTCGTCGTGGCCGCGCGCGCCGAGCTCCCAGTTCACCTCCCGAACGATGTGCCTGAAGTCGCCGCGGCGCGAGCCGGTGGTGTCGAGGCGCACCCCGTCGAGCCGGTCGCCGAGCGCGTCGACCGCCCGCAGGACCTCGTCGACCTCGTCGGAGTAGGTGTCACAGAGCGCGATCCGCGGAACCGACTCGTCGACCGCCTCGTCGAAGGCGCGCCACGCCGCCTCCTGTTCGCCGCGACCGAAACAGATCGAGAGCGCGTGCGGCATCGTCCCCGACGCCTCCCGGCCGATCAACTCGCCCGCGGCGACGTGCGAGAAGCCGTCGAACCCCCCCACGAGCGCCGACCGTTCCACGGCGGCCGTCATCGCGGGATGGACGTGGCGCGCGCCGAACGAGAGCACCTGCGAGTCCGGTGCGGCCACCCGGCAGTCGAGCGCGGCGGTCGCGATGGCGGAGGCGTGCGAGAGGAAGCCCAAAAGCGACGTCTCCAGCCGCGCGAACTCGAGGTACTCGCCCTCGATCCGCATCACCGGGCCGCCGTCGAACAGCCGACCCTCCGGGATCGCGTGGACGTCGACGTCGCGGCCCGAGAGCAGCGCGACCGCGTCCTTCACTCCGGCCAGCAGTTCGAACTCCCCCGTCGGGAACTGGTCCGCGGTCACCTCGGCGACGACGCGGGGGTTCCGTCCCGCGCCTTCGAGGGCGGTCGCCGTGCGGTCGAAGTAGGCGTCGGTGGCCCGCCCGCTCCGGACCGCCTCGGCGTCGACGATGTCGAACTCGCTCATGATCGGGCGTTCGGTCGGCGGGGACGAAAAGTCATCCGTGTCGTCGGCGCGGGCGGTGCCGCCGCGGGCGGTTCCGGCACGGGTGGTGCCGGCGGCGTCCGCGTCGCGATCGGCTACCGCCGCGAACGACGCGCGAGGAGCGCGGTCACGGAGAGCAGGGCGACGAGCGCGGCGACGACGCCGAGGCCCGGCACTCCCTCGTCCGTGGACCCGTCGTCGTTGCCGTCGCCGGGGTCGGCCCCGACGCTCGTGTCGCCCGTGTCGCCGTCCGACGAGCCCCCGTCCGCCGTCGGATCGTCGTCGTCCGCACCGTCCGTGGAGCTCGTCCCCTCGTTCGAGTCCACTCCGTCGTCCGAGTCCGTCCCGTCGTCCGGCGTCGTCGACGCGGGCTCCTCGAGGTCGATCCCGGGGCGGAGTTCGAGGACGCCCTCGGGCTCCGGCGCGTGGGCGATCGTCACCCTCGTGCCGTTCCGTTCGACGCCGTAGGCCCCGCGGAAGTCGCCGTCGTCGATCTCGCGGACCCCGTTAGGGCGGTGCTCCGCGCCGTGCGCGTCGAGCATCCGACGGTACGTCGACCGGAACTGCCGGGCGTCCGTCGTCGTTCGCCACTCGGTCACCCAGACGTAACCGTCCCGCCCGTCGTCGCCCGCGTCGTTGCGGTAGGGGTACAGCTCGTCGTCGACCCAGCCGGCGGTCGCGCGGTGCGCGTAGTTGTACGCCGACCGCGTCTGGAGCCGCTCGTCGGTGGCGGTGTGGATCTCGACGTTCTCGTCGATGTCACCCGTGGGTTCGAGAACGGCGTTCTCGTACTCCCAGCTCTGGTACCAGAACATCACGAACATCGACGCCTCCCCGGCGGTCTCGGAGCCGTTCACGCCCTGGCCGGCGTACGTCTCCCAGCCGCCCTCGGCGGCGTCCTCGAAGTCGATCTCGTGGGTCCCGTAGTCGGGCTCGCGGTGGATGACCTCCGCCGTCGTCGACGGCGGGTCGTTCATCGTCTCGTTGACCGCGCTCCAGCCGTCCTCCTCGACGAGCGTCTCGACGTAGAACGGTCCGTCGGAGTACGGCTGGAGGATCGTCTGGAGGATCCCGACGTTGTAGTCGGCCGCGGATCCGCCGGACCCGCTCGCGTCGGGAGCCTCGAGACAGCTCCAGTTCGTCTCACAGCGGTCGACGTACCGCTCCTCGACGTAGACCGCCTCGCCCTCGACGATCCCGTCGACCGCGAGGTCCGCGTCCTGGGTCGCGCCGACGAACCGCGGCGCGGCGAGGTCGTGGTACTGGTCCTGCATCGCGTGGGTGAGCTCGTGGATCAGCGTCGACTCGCTGACCTGGAGCTCCTCGCCCTCCGCGACCACGAGGACGATCCGGTCGTCGGCCGGCGAGTAGAACCCCGAGACCGAGCCGCCGAACACGGTGTCGATCGCCTCCGCGCTCGATTCGTCCTCGCCGACGACGAAGAGCGCCTTCCACACCTGGTCGTTCCAGCGGTTGAACCGCTCGCCGTCCGCCGTCCCCTCGCTTCCGTTGCCGGTTCCGTCCGATCGGAACTCCTCCCGCGTGACCGTCTCGACCGGCACCCCCGTCCGGAAGGGCCGCTCCCGGAGCCGCTCGACGCGCGCCATGCTCCGGTGGGTCAGCGCCTCGAGTTGGGCCTCGGTCAACCCGTCCTCCTGGTCGAACCCGAGTTCCTCCGCGTGGTAGGTCCCGTTCCAACAGCCGACCAGTTCGTTGTCGGCCTCGGTCTCGCAGTCGGCGGCGGTCTCCGCGACCGCCGCGTCCGCCGCGGCGACGCCGCCGGTCCCCGCGACGAGGAGAACGAACAGGGCGAGCGCCGTCGCGAGGGGGAGAGCCCGTCGCATACGGTCGGTTACGAGGGGGCGGGTAAGTAGTTTGTCCGTCGAACTGCGGCTCCGGCCCGAGCCGCCTCCGCGCTCGATCGCGGTTCGGACGTCGTCCGATCTTTTGTGTGAGGACGCCGAACGACCGATCATGCCGTACGATCCGGCCGACACCGCGGTGGTCGTCGTGGACATGCAAAACGGGTTCTGTCACCCCGACGGGAGCCTCTACGCCGAGCCGAGCGAGGCGGCGGTCGAGCCCGTGACCGACCTCGTCGCCCGCGCTCGCGACGCCGGTGCGCGGGTGGTCTACACCCGCGACGTCCATCCACCGGAACAGTTCGATGACACGCACTACTACGACGAGTTCGACCGATGGGGCGAACACGTCGTCGAGGGGTCGTGGGACGCCGAACTCCTCGCGGACCTCGACGTCCGCGAGGCGGACCACGTCGTCGAGAAACACACCTACGACGCCTTCTACCGGACCGATCTCGAGGGCTTTCTCGACGCGCACGGGGTCCGTGACCTCCTGATCTGCGGGACGCTCGCGAACGTCTGCGTGCTCCACACCGCCGGCAGCGCCGGGCTCCGCGACTACCGCCCGGTCGTCGTTGAGGACGCGCTCGGCTACATCACCGAGGAGCACCGCGAGTACGCGGTCGAGCACGCCGACTGGCTGTTCGGCGAGACGACCACGCTGGAGGCGGTCGGGTTCGAGTCCGCGTGAGGCCGACACGGGAACGGGACGCCGGACCCCGGACGAACCCGACGCGACGATTATCAGGCGCGTTAATCGGCGTGTAACCCTTTTGAGCCCCGGCGCGGACGGTCGCGTATGGAACTCTCTCGACGCGGCGTGCTCGGCGGGCTCGGGGCCGCGTGTGCGGTCGGGGCCGTCGGCTTCGCGGGGGCGGCCTCGGTCGGCGGTGGGGGCAGTGACGGAACCGGAGACGGCGCGACCGCGGCCGGCGAGGGCGGCGACGACGACCCGGAAAGCGGCGGGTCCGCCGAGGGCTCGAACGAGCGGGAGGCGACCTCGGTCGCGGTCGATCCGGACGCGCCGTTCGAGGGCCGCCTCCTCCGCGAGGACGGGTCGGGTGACGGCGGGTCGGGCGACGACGGACCCGGAGACCTCCTCTTCGACGCCGCGGATCTCGACTACGTCCAGGGGGTCACCGAGGACGAGGGCGAGCACCTCGTCGGGATGTCGCTTTCCGCGGAGGGGGAGGCGTCGTTCCGCGAACGGCTCGAGGCGTCCGGCGCGGTCGACGAGCCGGGGCCGTTCGCGGTGTCGATGACGCTCGACGGCGAGGAGGTCCGCCGCGTCGACCTCGACGAGCCGACCGTGACGGCGCTGACCGACGAGGAGTGGGGCGGCGTGTTGACGCTGCCGTTCGAGTCGGCGGGAACCGCGGAGTCGGTGTACGGGTCGCTGGCGGCGGAGTGACCTCCGACGAGGGGGAGCACGCCCGTTTATCACTACGGGATCCGTGGGTGGACCCGTGAGCGAACCGAGCGACCGGTCCGACGCCGACCACGGCGGGCGACCCTGTCCCCGTTGCGGCGAGGCGATGGTCCATCGACACTGTAAGTACGTCTGTCCCGTTCACGGGGTCGTCTACGACTGTAGCGACACGTTCTACTGACCGGCGTCGGGGGCCCGTCCGAACGGGACGATTCCGGGTGACCGGTCGGGAACGTATCACACGGGTCGGAGACGAAAATATCCGGGGCGTGGGAACTGTTATGGTTCTGCGGGCCGACCCGTTGTACATGATGGGCGACCCGCTCTCGACCCTCCTCGCGGCGTCTCAGGGGTCAACATGGTAGAGAAACGCCAGGTTGCCCGGGGCAAGCGGATCCAGCGGCGCACCGGGAAGACGTTCCACGTCGCCACCCGTTTGCTGCCCGAGGAGATCCGTCATCCCACCTACGTGTTGTACGGGTTCTTCCGCGTCGCCGACGAGATCGTCGACGCCGAGGAGACGGCCCCGCCCGCCGAGCAGCGCGCCGAACTCGAGCGGCTCCGCCGGGCGGCGCTCGGCGAGGAGCCGACCGACGACCCGGTGCTCGACGCGTTCTCGTCGGTGCGGGCCGAACGCGGCATCGCCGAGGAGGACGTGAACGCCTTCATCGACGCGATGGAGAGCGACATCGACGCCGACCGGTACGAAACGTACGCCGACCTGGAGGCGTACATGGACGGCTCCGCGTCCGCGGTCGGCCGGATGATGACCGCGATCATGGACCTCGATCCGGCGGCCGAGGAGACGGCGCTACCGCACGCCACGAGGCTCGGCGAGGCGTTCCAGATGACGAACTTCCTGCGGGACGTCCGCGAGGACGCCGTCGAGCGCGACCGGATCTACCTCCCGCTCGAGACGCTCCGGCGACACGGCGTGAGCGAGGAGCGGATCCTCGATCTGGAGTTCGACGACGACGTGGGCGCGGCGATCCGCGAGGAACTCGTCCGGACCGAGCGGCTCTACGAGGAGGGCGTCGCCGGGATCAAGTACCTCCCGGAGGACTGCCAGCTCGCGGTGTTGCTGGCGGCGGTGTTGTACGCCGACCACCATCGGCTCATCCGCGATCTGGGGTACGACACCGTCTCGACGACGCCGGAGCTCTCGCTCACGCGGAAGCTCTCGCTCCTCGTCCGGACCCGCTGGAAGTGGCAGTGGAACCCCGACCCGGAGGCGATATTCTACGAGATGAGCCACGGGTTCGATCGCGACCGCGGTCGCCACGGCCACGGCCGACACGACCACACCGCCCTCCGGACCGACTGAACCGATGGACCGGGCACGGTTCGTTCGGCTCGCGCTGCTCGCGTTCGGACTCGGGATCGCGGCCTTCGTCGTCCGCGGGACGACCCGGCTGCTCGCGCCCTACGAGGTGGCCGTCGCGCTCTCCGCGCCGCTGCTCTTCGCCGCCGCCGCGCTCCTCGCCGGCCTCGTGGTGGTGGCGACGCTGGACGTGACGGGGATCCGGCCGGTGGAGTGAGGACGCGACGACGACCCGCCAGCGCCCCTCCAGTTCTCCCGTCGCGAGCCGGAACGCCCTTTTCCCGCCGTCCCGGAGTGAGCCCATGAACGTACGAGCAGTCGCCGACCTCTCGCCCGCGGAGCGGCACGCTCTCTTCGAGCGCGACGCGGGAATCGAGGCGGTCCGCGGGGACGTCGAGGGGATCGTCGACCGGGTGCGCACCGAGGGCGACGTGGCCGTCCGCGAGTTCGCCGAGGAGTTCGACGGGGTGGCGGTCGGCAACCTCGACATCACCGACGAGGCCGCCCGCGCGCACGCCGAACTCGAGGACGCCGCCGACCCGGTCCTCGGGGCGGTCCGCGAGGCCGCCGACAACGTCCGGGCGTTCCACGAGCGCCAGCGGCCCGAGGACTGGCGGGAGTCGTTCGAGGGGCGCGAGCTGGGCCGCCGGTTCCGGCCGATCGACCGGGCGGGCGTGTACGTCCCCGGGGGCGCGGCCGCGTATCCCTCCAGCGCGCTGATGGGCGTGATCCCGGCGGTCGTGGCGGGCGTCGACCACGTCTCCGTCGCGACCCCGCCCGCGGACGACCCGAACCCCGTCACGCTCGCGGCGATCCACGAGGCGGGCGCGGACGCGGTGTACCAGGTCGGCGGCGCGCAGGCGATCGCGGCGCTCGCGTACGGGACGGAGACGGTGACGACCGTCGAGAAGGTGGTCGGTCCCGGCAACAAGTGGGTGACCGCGGCGAAAGCCGAGGTACAGGGCGACGTCGAGATCGACTTCCTCGCCGGCCCGAGCGAGGTGCTGGTGCTCGCGGACGACACGGCCGACCCGGAGTACGTCGCCGCCGAACTGCTCGCACAGGCCGAACACGACCCGAACGCCTCCGTCGTCGCCGTCACCGACGACGCCGACCTCGCGGACGCGGTCGCTCGGGCGGTCGAGGCGAGCGTCGACGAGCGCGAGCGCGCGGAGACGGTCCGGGCCGCCCTCGAGAACGACGCCTCCGGCGTCCTCCACGCGCGGTCGATGTCGGAGGCGGTGCTGTTCGCCGAGGAGTACGCCGCCGAGCACCTCTCGATCATGGCCGACGACGAGGAGGCGCTGCTCGACCGGATCTCGAACGCCGGCTCCGTCTTCCTCGGCGGGTACTCGCCGGTGGCCGCGGGCGACTACGCGGCCGGGCCGAACCACGTGTTGCCGACGAACGGCGGCGCGAAGCGGTACGGCGGGCTCTCGGTGGACACGTTCCTGCGCTCCTCGACCGTCCAGCGGCTCGACCGCGAGGCGCTCTCGGGGATCGCCGACGTCGTGACCACGCTCGCAGAGGCGGAGGGGCTGGAGGCACACGCCGAGAGCGTCCGGAAACGGTTCGAGTAGCGGGGACGGGAGGGTCGAAGACGGGAGAGGAGAGCCCGGCCGCCGCGGCGGCTCCGTCTATATAGCCGTCCGAACGGCACGGATCCCCCTCCTAGGGATCCGGCCGCCTACGAGGACGTCAGGAACGTTCGAACCCCGGACGTACGGGTCATAGCAGCCTTCATGGGCCGAACGGCGGCAGGTCCGGCCGTAATGGTGGAAGACACCGACGGACGGAGCGGACCGAGTTCGAGTACGTCCGCGGTCGCGACCTCGGGGCGAACGGCTTCGAGCGCCGGAAACCGGACCCGCATTACCTGAAGGAGGCGCTCGACGCCTCCGGCGGGCTCTACGTCGGCGACCGCGCGACCGACGTGATCGCCGCCGAGCGGGCCGGCCTCGAGAGCGTCTTCCTCCGGCGCGAGCACAACGCCTCGCTGGAGCTCGGCGTCGAGCCGACCGTCGAGATCGGGGGCCTCCACGACCTCGTCGACGTTCTCGCATCCGTCGAGACGACCGACGACGGACGGACCCGATAGCGGACGCGCCACGGGCAGAAACGGTTATCTCCCGAAGCGACCTCTCGGAGGCATGACACCGTTGCTGACCGGGGCGTTCGAGGGGCTCACGGCGATCGAGGCGACGGTCGCGGTCCTCCTGCTCTCCGTCGTTGCCGCCGTGGGCATGGAGTTCGTCGTCCTCCGCGTCGCCCGCCGGTACGTCGCGACCACGGACGGCGAGTACGACGACATCGTCATCTCCTCGCTGCGCGCGCCGCTCGTCGTCACCGCCGCGCTCGCCGGCGTGTACGTCCTCACGCAGATCCCGGCGGTGCGGTCGTCGGTGGTCGTGGATCCGGGGCTGCTCGACGACGCCTTCGGACGGCCCGCGTTGTCGGTCATCGTCCTCGTCTGGGCGGTCGCCGCCAACGCGGTCGTGAACCGGCTCGTCGCCGCCGTCAACGCCGAGGGGAGCCGGTTCGACTTCGCGCCCGTCTTCTCGAACGTCTGGACGCTCGCGGTGCTCGTCGGGAGCGTCGGGTCGCTGTTGTGGCTGTGGGGCATCGAGATCACGCCGTTGCTCGGCGCGGCCGGGGTCGCAGGCATCGCCGTCGGCTTCGCCGCGAAGGACACCGTCGCGAACTTCTTCGGCGGGATCGCGCTGTACTTCGACGACACCTACAAGATCGGCGACTACATCGTCCTCGACGACGGCACCGCGGGGACCGTGATCAAGGTCGGCGTGCGCTCGACGACGCTCCTCACGCGCGACGAGGTGCTGGTGACCGTCCCCAACGCCGCGCTCAACGCGGCGAAGGTGACGAACGAGTCCGCGCCGCAGCGCCGCCGTCGCGTCCGGGTCCCGATCGGCGTCGCCTACGGCACCGACGTCGACGCGTTCGAGGCGCTCGCGATCGACGTCGCCCTCGCGGAGCCGCTGGTCCTCGACTCGCCGCGTCCCCGGGCGCGGCTCCGCTCGTTCGGCGACTCCGCGCTCCAGTACGAGCTGCTCTGTTGGGTCAACGGTCCGACGCGACGCCGACGCGCCCAACACGAGCTCAACCGCGCGCTGTACAAGGCGCTCGCCGCGGCGGACATCGAGATCCCGTACCCCAAACGCGACGTGACGGTCGCCGGCGGGCGTGGCCCCGACGCGTCCGACCCCGCGCCCACGGACCGATCGGCTCCCGCCGGTGAGCGTCCGACGCCTCCGGCGGCCGGCGGGTCGATGGCCGGCGAACCCGACGCCGAGGACGTGGCGTGAAGCGAGTCTCGACACCCATCGCCGATCCGGACCGAACCGCGTCTATATATCGCTATTGTCGGCTCCGGTCGGACATGTGCTCACGGGAGCGCTCAATCGAGGCACGGAGCGACACGTAACCCACATAGCAGGGTACATGATCGTCGGTTCGGTACCTCACGACATGGTACCCGTACCCGATCGGAGCCGAGGCGAGGACGGAGCGACGGACGCCCGCGGACCGCGTCGAGATGAATAACGGGACGGATCCGTACGAACGGAAGGTCCAGCTCACCGGGGGGACGACCTACACGGTCTCGCTCCCGAAGGGCTGGGCGAACGAGCGCTCGCTCGACACCGGCGACACCCTCCATCTGTATCCGAAGGGGGGACGCCTGCTCCTCGCTCGACCGGAGGCGGAGGGAGGTCGGCGGACGGTGTCGGTCTCGGCGACGCGATACGACCCGGCCGGGATCGAGCGACTCGTCGCTGCCGCGTACGTCGCCGGGGCCGACGTCGTCCGCGTCGGCGGCTCCCCGAACCGTGCCGAGCGGGCGGCCGTCCGCGACGCGGTCGCCGGGCTCGTCGGGATCGAGATCGCGGAGGAGACGGCGGAGGCGGTGGTCGCGCGGACGATGCTCGACGTCGCGGACCTGCCGCCCGCCCGGACGCTCGAGCGGATGGCGGACCGGACCCTGACGATGCACGAGGAGGCCGTCGCGGCCGTCCTCGCGGGTGACGGCGAGACCGGGCGACGCGTGCGCGGGCAGGACGACGACGTCGACCGACTGTTCGGCCTGCTCTCCCGGGAGTTCCAGCGCTCGCTCGTGGAGGTTCCTGCCGACGCCGAGGGCGGGCTCATCCCGTTCGACCACTACGCCGTCGCCAGACAGTTGGAGCGGGTGGCCGATCACGCCGAGAAGATCGCCGAGGCCGCCGACGCGATCGAGGAACCACCGTCGGACCGGGTCGTGGCGGACCTCGATCGCCTCGCGACCGACGCCCGGACGGTCGTCGAGCGAGCCTTCTCGGAGGCGATCGGGGAGTGCGACCCGCGAACGCTCGGAGCGGTCGTGGCCGACGCCGACGACCTCATCGAGGAGACGCGGCGGGTCGACCGCGAGCTCTACGAGCGGGAGCTCGCGGACGGGTACGTGCTCGCGACGGTGCTCGACAGCATCACGCGCACGGTCGAATACGGGGTCAACGTCGCCGAGGTGGGGCTCCGTGCGGCCCTCCGGGACGAGTCGAGCACGCGCACCGAGTGAACCGTCGGCCGGTCGCGGCGAGCACGAGGGGTTCCCGCTCCGAACCGTGACACCTTCCTCGACCCGAACCAGGACACCTCCCCGAACCGAACCGGGACGTCTTCCCGACTCGAGCCAGTAGCGTGCCACTCTTTCACACCGTCAGGGTTTTCATCCTGCGACGGGTATCCTCCCCCATGAGTACCGAATCGGTTCAGGGAGGCGGTAACGACCCGGCCATAGAGGTGACGCCGGAGGCCGCCGAGGAGGCGCTCTCGCTTCTGGAGGGTGAGGAGCTCGACACCGACGAGGCGGGGCTCCGACTGTTCGTTCAGCAGGGCGGCTGTGCGGGGCTCTCCTACGGGATGCGCTTCGACACCGAGCCGGAGCCGGACGACCTCGTGGTCGAGCACCACGGGCTGCGGGTGTTCGTCGACCCCGCCAGCCGGAACTACATCGGCGGGAGCAAACTCGACTACGAGAGCGGCCTCCAGGCCGCCGGCTTCCACGTGGAGAACCCGAACGTCGTCTCCGAGTGCGGCTGCGGGGAGTCCTTCCGGACGTAGCTCGCTCCCGACTCAACCCGATCTTCGACCCGGGTCTCGCTTCTTAAGTCGCTCGACCGAGTAGCGGTCGGCATGGAACTCGACGCGTCGACGACCGCGGACGGCGAGCGGGTGTACATCGACCGAACGCGCGCCGAACGCGGGGCCGAGGGACCCTTCTATCTCGTCTACGCGGACGCGGACGCCGCCGACCGGTGGGGGTTCGCGTGCGGGAACTGCGGGTCGCTCGACACGGCGATGGACACGATGGGACGGATCCAGTGTACCGACTGCGGCAACCTCCGCAAGCCCGACGAGTGGGACGCCGCCCACGAGTGATCCGCGGCGGAGCGGCGCGTACGGGGCGAACGGGCCGTTACTCGATCCCGACACCCGTGAGAAAGTTTATCACGGATCCCGATCAACTGTCGGATCGATGGCCACTGCGAGCATCCCACCGACGACGGAGGCCAGAGACGTCTTTCGTGAGCTCGGATACAGCGTCTCCGAGGGCGGACGCGAGTTCGTCGCGGAGCGAAAGTGGCGACGCGTCCTCGTCACGGCGCTGTGTATGGAGGACGACGATCTGGACCCGTATCTCACGGACGGTGGGGAGACGCCGCGACTCCGTTGTTTCGTCACCTGGCGGACGAACGCCGACGACCTCCAGGAGCGTCTCACGTCGCTGAAGCCGCCCTACGACTGGGCGGTGATCGGCGTCGACCCCGGCGGCGACGACTTCTCCGTGATGGAGGGTGCGCCCGGAAGTCCGTAAGCGGGACCCTTCATCGACCCGACTCCCGGAGCCCTCCGCCGTCGAGCCGTCGGTCCGGCCGTGAGGCCGGGGCGTCGGACCCGACTCGGCGTGGGGACCGCGGGCGGTTTTATAATCACGTGTGATCAATCATCACGGGTACATGGTGTTCAAGAAGATCACGCTGATCGGAACGAGCGAGGAGAGCTTCGACGCGGCCGCCGACGAGGCGATCGACCGAGCCGAGGACACCCTCGAGAACGTCTACTGGGCGGAGGTAACGGAGTTCGGCGTGGAGATCAAGAACGCGCCGGAACGGGAGTATCAGGCCGAAGTCGAGGTCGCCTTCGAGCTCGAGGACTGAGGCGACGGTCCCCTTTTCGGACGGTTTCTACGCCGAGAACTCGTACAGCTCGTCGCCGACGTGGTGGATCGAGGAGACGACCTTCCCGCCCTCGCCAAGCATCTCGTCGCCGTCGACGAGCGCGCGGCCGACCGCGAGCACCTTCCCGTGGGTCTCCTCCGCGATCACGACGAGGTCGCCCTCCCGGATCGCCGTGTCCGCCTCGACGATCCCCGGCCGCATCACGTCCGCGCCGTCGGAGACGAACGAGATCGCGCCCGCGTCGACGGTGACGACGCCGGTCTCGGGCTCGTAGTCGTTCGCGCCCCGCACGGTGAGGAACGGCTCGTCGTCGTCGACGTAGAAGACCGCCGGGTCGCCGTCGACGAGCACCAACTCGTAGTTCGCGTCGACGAACTCGACGAACTCGAACGTCTCGCCGTCGATGTCGACGCCGAGGTGGTCGGCGACCGCCTCGCGGATCGCCGTGATGTCGTCGCTCCGGAGGTGGTGGCGGGATTTCACCTGCATGCCCGTCCGATCGGGCGGGCGGGCGATAAAGGACCCGCTCCGCGCCGAGCCACGATGGAGCCGACGTACGCCGCCGCTCGACGACGGATCCGCGGGACGCGGCCGTGGGGTGGATTCCCGGAGCGTTGGCCCGATCAAAACGGTATTAAACCACCTCTCCATAGTCGTCGGTATGCTTAACCCACTGCCGATCGCGCTCGCAGCGATCGCGACGCTGACGGTCGTTCTCGTCAGTACGGTGAAGGGAACGGGGTGGGAGCCCACCGAGGACGTCTCCGATGAGATAATCGAACGACGCGCCAACTCCCTCCCGGAGACCGGCTTCCCCGAGCCCGGCAACCGCGCGATCGGCGGCGGCGGTGGCGGCGGCGCGATCCCCGCCGGCGGCGAGGGCGGCGAGGGCGAACTCGAGGAGGGCGGCTCGGCGAGTGCCGGCCCCGGCGACATCCCCGAGGACGAGGTGGAGTACTTCGAGGTCGAGTTCGCGAAACAGGGCGAGACCGTCGAGCTCGCGAACGACGAGCCGATCCTCGAGCAGGGCGAAGACCAGGGCTGGGACCTCCCGTACGCCTGCCGGCAGGGCCAGTGCGTCTCGTGTGCGGGACAGATCACCGATGGCCCCTCCGAGGACTTCGTCGAACACGACAACCAGCAGATGCTCGACGAGAACGAGCTCGACGACGGCTACACGCTCACCTGCGTCGCGTACCCCCGCGACTCCTTCACCATCGAGACCGGCGAGGCCCCCTGACCCGGTCCACCGACGGCTCCCGATCCGGTCCCGACTCCGATCCGCTCACGACACCCTTTTTCCCGTCTCCGCCGTACGAACGCCATGTCACTGGCAGCCGCCGCGGGCGGGCTCCTCCTCGTGCTCGCGGCCGCGCTCGTCCATCGAGACGCGACGCGGGTCGGCGTCGAGTTCGGATCGCCCGCGCTGTGGACCGGCCTCGTGCTCCTCGCCGGGGGAACGGGAGCGGTCACGGCGCTTCTCGTCCCCGACGCCCCGATCCCGGGCGTCCTCGTGGTGGTCGCTCTGGGACCGCTCTTGTATCTCCTCGAGCGCGACGACTCGCTTCACGGCGACGACGACGCGGACCCGACGCGGCTTCCGAGCGCGACGAGAGGCGTCTCGAACTCGTCCGACGAGGAGGCGACGCGGGAGGAGACCGACGACGACGAACGAACCCGGTGAGCCCGGTCGAATCCCCCCGGGAGTCTCCACTCATCGACGGTGACGTAGTTCGTTTCGACGACGCGAACGGGTCTCAAACCGCAACCTTCCAAAGGTTCGGGCCCGAAGGGGAGGTAATGAGCGACGAGAGCCTCGCGGAGCGGATCGAGACGTGGATGGTCGGCCAGATGCCGATCATCCAGATGCACGGCGGGACGAGCGTCGTGCGCGAGGCCGACCCGGAGACCGGCGAGGTCGTCGTCGAGCTCGGCGGCGGCTGTGCGGGCTGTGGCGTCTCGAACGTCACCGCCGAGAACATCCGACGAGACCTCATCACCGACTTCGAGGAAGTGACCGACGTCACGGTCCGCGTCCCCTCCTCCGGGGACCAGGGTGCCTCGACCGTCGAGGGCGGCCGCGGCGGGGAGCTCCGCCACGAGACGGACGCCTCGAACCACTTCTAAGCTCGGTCCCGTCCGCACCGCGCCATCGTCGATCCGCCTCCCGCTACAGCGCGTTCTCCAGCGCCGAGGCCACGCTTCGGGCCTTCTCGGCGAGCACCTCGGGCGTGTCGCCGGCCACGACGGACGCGTCGAGGACCTCGTCGTCGACGCGCTCGACCGTCCCGTCGGCGTGCTTGATCACGTCGACGTGGAGGTCGACGTAGCGGGCGGCGTCCGGGAACACCTCGACGGGGGTACAGACGTTGACGTAGGTCCCCTTCACCGATCCCTCCGAACCGCGGTAGGTGGTGGGGTACCACCACCGGCCCTCCTTGAGGCTCGTCACGGCAACGTCGCCGGCCTCCCGGCGGGTGCCGAGCCCGTCGTAGCTGCCGCCGGGCGTCATCTCCCGCTCGACGGTGAGCGAGCCGTCGTCGTCGACCGCGGTCACGTCTCCCTCGCCGAGGGTGATCAGCCGGCCGTCGGGCTTGCCGTGTTCGAGCCGGAGCCGGTCGCCCTCGCTCGGGCCGAAGGAGTCGCGCACGGCGGCGAACGGGAAGTCGGCATCGGGGTCCGGATCACAGAGCGCCTCCGCGAAGTCGACGCCCGCGGACGCCGACTCGGATCCGGCTTTGACCCGGTGATGGCCCGGCATCGTCGCGGTCACCTCCCGGCGAACCGCGTCGAGCGCGAAACGGGATTCACGGCCGAACCAGACCCACACGCCGGCGTTCGGGCGGGCGAGCGGTTCGGACCGCATCGTCGACGGATCCGCGAGGAGGCCGATACCGGCGCCCTCGGGGTCCTCGCCGACGTCGGCTCCGACCGCCTCCGCGAGCCGCTCGGCGTCCGCGACGGCGCGTTCCAGTCCCGCCCCGAGCGTGTCCATGTCGGCGTCGAGCGCGGCGGGACCCCAGACCGCGCGCCACCCGTCCGGCGGTTCGACTCCGAGGAGGTCGGTCATCCCCGCCAGCTCGCGGGCCGCCTCGTCGTCCCGAACGTCGACGCGGGTCTCCGACCCGGGTTCCACGGTGACGAGGCCGTTTCCGACCCGGAGTTCCGTGTCCAGTTCCGGTCGCCGTGACGTCCAGGGAGCGGCTGACGCCGTCACCTGCGCTCGCACCCGGTCGCCCGTCTCGATCCGGGCGTCGACGTTCCCGTACTGGAGGTATCCCTCGACGGGACCCTTCGCCGTGGCCTCGCCGTCCGCGGAGTCGGCGTCATCGGACACGACCGCGAGGTCGAGGATCGCGCCGCCGCCGAGCGTCTCGGTGACCTCGCCGTCGAGGACGGCCCCGACCGGCGTCGGATCGGTCCACGCGAGGGTGTCGATCCCGACGTCGACGAGCAGGTCTCGAAGCGTCGCGACCGCGTCCGGGTCGCCGACGACGCCGACGCCCTGCCGATCGTCGGTCGTGGAGACGGTCGCGTCCGGCGGGGAGGCGGGAAACGCCGCGTCGAAGCGTCTGCGGATCGGCGGCGAGGCGTCAACGACGGCGTGGTCGGCCTCGAGCAGGAGTCGCGTCAGCGCGGTGGTGTAGATCCCGCGGACCCGCGCGTTCACGCCGTCACACCTCGATTCGATCGCGTCTCGCCTCCGTTCCACCGTCCTCCATCGGCGTCCATACCGGGGGATTTCGGCCCCGATCGCTTGAACCTCCGGTGTTCCTCGGACGATCCCCTCGCCGAACGAGGGATCTCGAAACGGGAGGGCTCGGCGGCGACCGCTTAAGTCGGATCGGGCCGAACCCGCTCGCATGGACTCACGGTCGGACCCCGTCGAACGGGACGACGACGGCGATCGCGACCTCTACGACGTCGCCACGTGGGAAGAGCGCACCTCTCTGGACGGGCTCGCGGTCGCGCTGTACTGGCTTCTCACCCGTTCGGCGAAGGCGCTCGTCGTCCTCCTCGCCGGGGTGATCCTCCTCAGCATCTTCGCGTCGTTCGGCGTGGGGTTGCTCTTCAATCCCGCCGTCGCCGCGCTGGTGGCGCTGTCGGCGGTCCCCGCGTTCGGGCTCGCGGCGTACGTGTACGTCTCCGACGTCACGACCGGCGAACCGCTCTCGCTTCTGGTCGCGACGTTCCTGTTGTCGGTGTTGACCGCGACGTTCGCGGCGGTCCTCAACGGCGTCGCCCGCCCGCTCTTCGAACCGCTTGGCTTCCTCGGGCTCGTCCTCTTCTTCTTCGTCGTCGTCGGACCGATAGAGGAGACGGTGAAGCTGCTCGCGGTGCGGCTGTACGCGTACACCGACGCGCGGTTCGACGCCGTGATCGACGGCGCGGTGTACGGCGCGATCGCCGGACTCGGGTTCGCCGTCATCGAGAACCTGCTGTACATCGCGCGGACCGTCGACATCGCGGAGCTCTCGCTCGGCCTCGCGGCGCTCGGAGCCGGAGACGGCATCGCCGCGCTGCGCGCGCTCGCCGGTCCCGGTCACGTCGTCTACTCGGCGTTCGCGGGATACTACCTCGGGCTCGCGAAGTTCAACCCCGAGAACCGCGGGCCGATCGTGATCAAGGGGCTCGTGATCGCGGCGACGATCCACGCGCTGTACAACACGCTCGTGGGGCCGGTGACGGCGGTCGCCTCGGGACTGTTCGGCCTCCCGCAGGTCCTCGCGCTGTTCGGGTTCGTCGTCGTCTTCCAGGGTGCGTTCGGCTACGTTCTCCTCCGGAAGATCTGGCGGTACCGGGACGCGTACCTCGCGACGCGCGGGACGAGAACGAGCGGCGCGACGGGCGACGGTCGCGGCCCGGAGGCGACACCTGAACGGGACGAGTTCGAGGAGTAGTCGTGGAGGGATCTGGAGGTAGCCCGCCTACGGCGGCGACTCGACGCGCGAGCGGTCGCCGGTTCCGCCGGTGAGCGCGCTCGCGAGCGCGCCCTTGACGACGACGTCGTCGCCGAGCTCGGTGAGCCGGATCTCCGGGACGTTGATGAACACCATGTCCGCGAGCTTCTCGCGGACCGGATCGAGGACGCGTTCGGGGTTGTTGAGCGCGACCGCGCCGCCGACGCTGACGACGAGGGGCGCGTACGCGTGGATCACGTTCGCGACTCCCATCGCGTTCCAGTGGGCGAGCTGGTCTATCACGTGGTCCGCGAAGGTGTCCTCGCCGGCGGCCTCGAAGACGTCGATCGCGGAGAAGTCGGGGTCCTCGATCGGGAGGGCGGTCTCGATGGGGTCCTCCTCGTGGAGCTCGCGGGCGTACTTCGGGATGTTGTTGCCCGAGCAGTACCCCTCCCAGTGGCCGTCGAGCCCGCATCCGCAGGTCATGAATCCGTGCGGATCGACGGTCATGTGGCCGACTTCGCCGGCGTTTCCGTCCCATCCCGAGAGGACGTTGCCGTCGACGGCGACGCCCGCGCCGATCCCCGAGGAGACGGTGAGATACACCATGTCGTCGGGGTTGCGCTCGGAGTGGAACCGCTCGCCGATCACGCCCGCGTTGGTGTCGTTGTGGAGGTGGACCTCCTCGGTGTCGAGCAGCCGCGAGACCGGGCCGACGAGGGGGATCCGCTCGACGGTGTCCGGGAGGTTCGCCGGGTTCAACACGACCCCCGCCGCGAGGTCGAGCGGACCGATCGAGCCGATCCCGGCGGCGACGACCTCGCCCGGATCGACGCTCGCCTCCGCACACGCGTTTCGGACGACGCTCAACACCGCCTCGGTGACGGCGATGCCGGTCGGTCCACGGGGGGTCCCGCGCGCGTCGGAGCCGAGCACGGTCGCCGTCTCGTCGCCGACGACCGCGCGGACGTTCGTCGCGCCGAGGTCGACGCCCACGTAGTAAGCCATCGCCGGAAAGAGGTCCCCGTTACCACTTAATCGGGACGGTTCCGTCGGGTGTCGCGATCGCTCGCGACCCTCGGAGGACGTCGGGTCGAGAGGTCGCTATCGAGGCGGGTCTCAGGGCGCGACGCGACGTTTCGATTCGACCGGTTCCTCGCGGACGAACGTCACGGGACACGGCGCGGAGAGGATCACTTCCTGTGCGACGCTGCCGAAGACCGCCTTGCCGGTCGGCGAGCGGTGTCGACCGCCGACGACGACGCGGTCGGCGTCGGTCTCCTCGGCCAGCGCGACGATCTCGTCGGCGTGATCGCCGACCGCGCCACGGACCGTGTGGTTCACGTTCGCCTCCGAGAGCGCCTTCGAGATGGCTCGGGTGGTCGTGTGACGCTTCGCCACCGCGTTCGGGGTCGATTCCTCGCTCGCCGCGTCGACGCCGAGGTCCGACCGGACCCCGTCGAACTCGTCGTCGTCGAACACGTGTGCGAGGACGACCGTGGCTCCGGTGGGCTCCGCGACGCTTATCGCCTCGGCAGCGAGCCGTTCGGTCCGCTTCTCGTCCTCGGTTCCGACCGCCAGTAGGATCGTTTCGATGCTCATACCTCACCTTGGCGGTCCGAGAGGTTAAACGCACCGATTTTTAACTCATTATTGAATTAATATTCATTACAGGGAAAAGACGGGCAGTCGTGGCCGCGAAGGTGACGACCGCGGCGGGACGAGAGACGGTCGAATCGACGGGGCGACCGCTCACGACGTGGAAGGATCCGTGGTCACGGACGAAAGCGCGTCACGAGCTCGCGGCGTTGCGCCGCTGGGCGTCCGGAAGTCGTCGGCGAGAACGGGACCGAAGACGGGGCTTCAGTAGTCGGGCGCGTCGTCCTCGACCTCGCGTTTCAGCGAGTCACGCCGGGACTTGGCGTCGCGGCCGGTGGCCTCGAGCAGGAAGGAGTTCTTCGCGTCGACCGCGCTGGCCGCGGCGTCGGCGTTCCCCTCGGCGATGACCTCCTCGGCCGGGCGCTCCTCGAAGTGGACCGCGAGCTTGTCCTTCTTGCCGCTGTACTCGGCCGCACCGGCGACGATCCGCTCGAAGACGGGGTTGTCGGGGTCCTCGACCACGTACAGCTCGTGGCCGTCGTACTCCTCGGTGCCGGTGACCGAACCGAAGTACTCCTCGATGGAGCCTTTGAGGTCCGGCATGCGCTCGTCGAGATGCTCACCGCGGCGCATCTTGTACTGCTTCATGCTGCGACCGTTCGACAGGGTCGCGTAAACCAGTTTCGTCACGGGGAACCGGCGTCAAACGGCTCGAAACGGCGGAGAAAGGCGACGAGAAAACGAGACGTGCCGGCTCGACGACTATCGTGGCCGCTCCGCGACGTAGCCGCGTTTACACTCGGGGCAGATGTCGCCCGCGCGCATCGAACTCCCGGTGGACTCGACGGTCATCCCGCACTCGGGGCAGTAGTACTCCGTCGGAGTCGTTCCCGACTCCATGGTCTCGAACTCGGGCTCCTCCTCGCGGGTGATCCCGGATCCGGGGTCGTCCCGCTGCTCGCCGGCGTCGTCGACGGCCGCCTCTCCGGCCACGGAGTCCGTCGACGTCCGATCGACGGGCTCGACGTACTCCGCGTTCGCGGACTCCGCCGTCGGCTCGGCAGTTTCGGGCGTGAGGCCGCCGAACTCGACGCCGCTGCCGCTTTCGTCGCCGATCTCGGCGTCGAACCCCTCGTCGTCCCCCTGCTGTTCGGGCCAGGGAGACGCCTCGAACGTCGTGTCGTCGTCCTCCTCCTCGACCTCCGGCCATTCGCCGCGGTCCCGATCGGCCGCCGAGTCCGCGTCGTCCTCGTCGAGGATCACGCCGTCGTCGGCGTCGGCGTTCGCCGCGTCGCCGCCGGTCTCGACTCCGTCGGCGGTGGAGGCACCGTCGCGACCGGCTGCGGAGGCGTCCGCACCCGGTTCCTCGGACGCGTCGACCGCGTCCGCTCGAGCGCTCGAGTCCGAGGGCGTCCCAGTACCGTCGGCCGGGCCGTCGGCCGAGCCGTCGACCACGCCGTCGTCCGGTCCCTCGTCGATCAGCTCCGCCCCTTCGTCGTCCGCCGCGACCGCGCCGTCTCCACCGTCGGAAACGTCGGCGTCGTCGTCGGCCGAGCGGTCGCCGGTCGCGTCGTCGCCGGGCCCGTCGTCGAGTATCTCCGCGTCGTCGCCGTCGGGGTCCGCGACGGCCACGTCGGCGTTCGCGACGTCGCCACCGGCGGACGCGGCGGCGTCGCCGTCGGCAGTCGCCTCGCCGTAGTCGATGTCGGGGCTCCGGTCCGCACCGCCGGCGTCGGACGACCGTGTCGGAGGCGTCCCGCGATCGTCGGCCGTCGCCACCTCCCCCGTCGATCCGGCCGCTCCGCTCGGGGACGCGTCGGCGGTCGTCGCCTGGTCCGTGAGCTGTTCCATCGTCGTGACCTCGGTGTTCTCGCTTACGACCTGCGTCTCGCCGCAGCGAGCGCAGGTCTTCACCTCCCTGACGGTCGTGACGACTTCCTCGCCGTCCTCCTCGCGCTCGCGTTCTATTTCGGGCTCCGAGAAGTCGTGCCCGAGCAGACACCTGATTCCCATTACACCACCCTGCGGTGCCGAGGGTAAAAAACGCCCCGTCGGCGTCCGACGCCCGGCACACGCGGATCTCCGTTTCGGACACGCGCCGTCCCCGCCTCGAGACGACCGCGATCGGGTCCGCGACACACCAGCACCTTTGGGGCCTCGACACGTACGGTATCACGCACCATGCCGACCGTGTACTATCAGGGCGAGGAGATCGAGTGTGAGGAAGGCGCCGTGTTGCGCGACGTGTTGAGAGAGGCCGACCTCCCGGTACACAACGGGGCCACCCGGACGCTCAACTGTCACGGGCTGGGCCAGTGCGGCTCCTGTGCGGTCCAGGTCGACGGCGAGGTCAGCGAGATGGGGCGAAAGGAGCGGACCCGGCTCTGGCTTCCGCCCCATCACCCCAGCCACGACGTGCGGCTCGCGTGTCAGACCCGCGTCGAGGGGGACGTCGAGGTGACGAAGGGCCGCGGGCTCTGGGGACAACACGTCTAGGAAGGACGGTCTCGTCCGTCGCCGTCGCTACCCGGTCGATAACAGCCCGCGACGGACGTGAGTCCGCACCGCGGGAAAGAAACTCGTTTTCGCGTGTCGGAGCCGTGTTCGGCGTCAGCCGGACGACCCGCCTCGGTATCCGGTTTACTGCCGAACGACGTTAGTCGCGCGGGGACCCTTGGGGGAGGACTCGATGTCGAACTCGAGCTCCTGTCCCTCTTCGAGGTCCGGACCGCCAACGTCTTCCATGTGGAAGAACACGTCGTCGTCCTCGTCCTCAGTCGAAATGAAACCGTAGCCGCCAGTGTCGTTGAAGAAATCAACCTTTCCTGTCGCCATTGCGTATGAACACACGGCGGGGGACGGAATAAGGCTTGCGAGTGTACAGTTAACACGACCGTCACTCGACGATCGTGTTCGATACTCGTCCGAAAGTCCGTGATCGATGACCGTTCGAGCGGTTTCGACGGATCGAACCGACCGACCCGTCGGTTCCAGTCGTAGCTGTCCGTCGGACGCCGTCGGTCGGCGGGAGCGAGAAGTCGGAGCCGACTCGGGCGTGAGCGACGCGGGACCCGGCACCGACGTTTATGTTCGAGCACGACCGATCCGTCGGCGTGTTCCGCACCCTCCGGGAGAACGGGCCGGCCCTGCTCGTGCCGGCCGCCTGGGCCGTCGTCGCTGGCGTGGTCGTCGGAACGGTCTCCGAGCGCGCGCTGTTCGTCGCCCACGTCGTCATGGCCTTCCTGCTCGTGGCGTTCCTCGCCGGCTCGTGGGACGACATGCGGTCGGGCGTCCTCCGGGCCTGGAAGCTCGTGATCCTCGCGGGGACGCCCGCGACGCTCGCGGGCGTCGCCGGATTCCTGGCGCGCGATGGCGGCCTCGACGTTCCCGCGGAGCCGCTGTTGGCCGCCGCGCTGTACGGGTGGATCCTGCTCCCGGCGATCGGTCTCGCGTACACCGGCCGGCACGTCGGGACGGCCGCCCGCGCGTACGACCTCGGCGCGGCCTGCTGTCTCGTCGGGGCGGTCGGCGTCGTGCTCGCGGGGACGCCCGCCGGGACCGCCGTGGCGCTCGTCGTCGTCGGAACCGGGCAGACGGTCGGGATCGTCGCCGCGACGGTCGTCGAGTGAGCCGACGCGGAAGCCTCAGTCGTCGTCGGCGGTTCCGGCGGTCGCCTCCGGTTCGGCGTCCGCGGTCGGCTCGAAGTCGGGGCGATCGACGCCGAGCAGTTCGTAGGGGTCGGCGTCCTCGGGCATCGCCGGCTCGTACCCCTCCTTGCCGCCGCGATCCTCGAACTCGGCGACCACCTCGGCGAGGAGGTCGCGGTCGGTGAGCAGTCGGAGGAGCGTTCCGCCGATCGCCTTCGAGGCGTACAACATCCCCTCGGTTCCGGTGGAACCGCTGGCGGCCACCGCCTGCCAGGAGTGTAACGGCGTGCCGGCGGGCCACGTCGCCGTCGTCATCCGCCCCAGCGGGACGATCTGGCTCACGTCGCCGGAGTCGGTGGAGTACGACCCCGTCGTTCCCGCGTCGAGCGCGTCGATCGGCTCGGTGAAGTAGGCGTTCTCCGCGGCTCGGTCGCGGTGCTCCTCGGGCAACACGGCGATCTGGTCGGACGTGTCGCGGAGCGCGTCGCTGAGCTCGTCGGCGAGCGGGTCGTCGACCGAGAACGAGCCGAGTTCGTCCATCGTCTCGCGGACGGCGTCGCCGAGCGTCTCGTTCGGTCGGACGCCGTAGACCCCGCTGGTCTTCGTGACCTCGACGTCGACGTCGGCCATCAGCGCCGCGCCCTCGGCGGCCCTGCTGAACCACGCGGAGACCTCCTCGACGAGGTCGCGGCTCGGCGCGCGAACGAGGTACTCGCCCGTTGCCTCCGGCGGGACGACGTTGGCGGCGTCGCCGCCCTCGGTGATCACGTAGTGGAGTCGAACCGGGTCGGGGACGTGCTCGCGCATGTACTCGACCGCGGTGTTGAGGAGCTGGAGCCCGTCGAGGGCGCTCCGGCCCGCCTCGGGCGAGGCGGCGGCGTGGGAGGACTCGCCGTGAACGGTCACCTCGTAGCTATCGACCGCCAGACACGACCCCTTCGTGGGCGCGTTGTACCATCCCGGATGCCAGGAGACCATCGCGTCGATGTCGTCGAACGCGCCCCCGCGAGCCATGTACACCTTCCCGGAACCGGCCTCCTCGGCGGGCGTGCCGACGTAGACGACCGACCCCTCGACGCCCCCGTCGATCGCGTCGGCGACCGCGAGCGCGGCCCCGAGCGACCCGACCCCGAAGAGGTTGTGGCCGCAGCCGTGCCCGTTTCCGCCCTCCTCTATCGGCTTCTTCGTCGCGCTCGCCTCCTGTGAGAGCCCGGGCAGCGCGTCGAACTCCCCCATCGTGCCGACGACCGGGTCCCCGTCGCCGTATCGCGCGACGAAGCCGGTCTCGACGTCGCCGACGCCGACCTCGACGTCGAAGCCGCGCTCGGCGAGGACGCCGATCAGTCGGTCCGCCGCGTACGTCTCCTCGAAGGCCGTCTGCGGGTGCTCCCAGACGTCGCGTGCGAGGTCCGTGAGGTCGTCCCGCCGGGCCTCGACCGCCTCGTCGACCGTCTCGAGTTCCATGGTAACGGATGGCGAAGACTCCTCAAAAAGGGTTCGGACGCGGCGAGCCGGGCGGATCGGCGGACGGATCGGGAGCGCCGAGGCTCCCGTCCCAACAAATATACATACCGTCTGCGCCACACTCCAGCCAGTCGGACGGACCTCCGTCGAGCGTCTCGACGGGTCCTCCAATCCTCATCGAATGCCGTCACGAGACTCCACACCCGGCGACGATGCCGCCGATGACCGCAACGACGAGCCCGAAGAACCCGGCGTCGGCGACGACTCCGTCGGCCCCGACGGCGACGAGGATTCCGTCGCCGCCGGAAACGGGACCACACGAGCGTGGGAACGCCTGTCGCCGGTTCGCGACCGGGTTCGTAAGCGGTTCGAGGTCGACACCCGGTCGCTCGCGGCCGTCCGGATCGCGCTCGGGCTTGTGATCCTGATCGATCTGCTCCACCGGTCGCAGGACCTCGCGCTGTTCTACACCGACGCGGGCGTCTACCCGGTGGCGGCCTACGAGGCGACCTACGGGCAGTACACCGGGGTGTCGCTCCACGCGCTCTCGGGCGACCTCTGGTTCCAGCAGCTGCTGTTCGTCGTCGCGGGGGCCTTCGCCGTCGCGTTCCTCCTCGGCTACCGCACGCGGCTGGTCGGGTTCGTCTCGCTGTTGCTCCTGTTCTCGCTTCAGGCGCGGAACCCGGCCGTCCTCAACGGCGGCGACCGGCTGTTCCGCGTCCTGCTGGCCGTCGCGCTCGTGACGCCGCTCGGCGAGCGCTGGTCGATCGACGCGCTCCGGCGCGGGTCCGCGAGGAGGTGCGTCGCGAGCTTCGGGACCGCGGCGCTGCTCGTCCAGCCGGTCGTGGTGTTCACGGCGAACGCGATCCTGAAACACGGAGGCGAGGAGTGGTACGCCGGGGACGCCCTCGAGATCGCCTTACACAACGACGTGATGACGACCGCCCTCGGCAAGTTCGTCGTCGACTTTCCGGCGCTCCTGACGGTGCTCAACTACGGCTGGGTGACGCTGCTTTCGGGCTCCGCGCTGTTCCTTCTGGGAACCGTCGGCCGCGCCCGGATGCTCGCCGCGTTCACGTACTCGAGCGCGTTCGTCGGCATGCTGTTGACGATGGCGGTCGGACTGTTCCCGCTTCTGTTGATGACGGCCATGCTCCCGTTCCTCCCGGGGCTCTTCTGGGACGAGCTCGGCCGTCGGGTGCCGTCGTCGTGGCGCGACCGAGTCCCGAACGCGGCCGCGCTCGGACCGCTCGGTCGATCGCCCGTGGAACGTCGAGTCCTCGACCCAGACCGTGAGGGGTGGTACGGGGAGGCCTCCGACTACGCGATCGCGTACGCCAAGTCGCTGATGACCGTGCTGGGCTTCTGCGTGCTGGTGTGGATCCTCGTGTTCAGCGTGAGCAGCGTCAGCGGCCACGACGTGCCCGACGAGATCGACTACGAGCATCTCGACCAGCAGAAGTGGGGGCTGTACGCCCCCGACCCGACGGAGTCGTACAGCTGGTACCCGTCGCGAGCGTACTTCGAGAACGGATCGATGTCGGACGCGTTCGGCGGCGGGGAGTTGACGTTCGACCGGCCGCCGGACCCCGCGGCGGAGTACCCGAACTTCCGACATCGGAAGTTCATGTCGGCGGTCAACAGCGCGGGACCGAACGGTATCATCGCGGAGAGCTACGCCGACTGGGTGTGTGAGCGGGCTCAGGAGGTCCACGACGCGCCGGTCGATCGGGTGACCGTCTACCGTGTGTATCAGGCGAGCCCGATCGACGGCGAGTACGAGGACCCGGGCCGACAGATAGTGATCGAACGCAACTGTTCGGCGGCCTGAGGACCGGAGGATCGAATCCCGGATCGGACCCATCGCGGCGGGTCGGTCGGGATCATCCGACGACGATCGTTCAGTCTTCGCTTCGCTCGCGGATGCTCACTACAGGTGAGAGAGGTATCAATCCGGGGCGGTGGCGCGCCTCCGAGCGCCCGAACGGGCGCGAGGAGCCCGCGAGGGACGCCGCGAACGCTTGAAAAGCGTGAGCGGCGAGGCTGGGGAGGTGTGAGGTGCGGGGCTGTGCGGGG
>NZ_FOPZ01000009.1 GCF_900113615.1 Halorubrum aquaticum | reverse complement strand
TCAAAGGGGCAGTCGCCGGCGGCGGAGCCGCCGGCTGCCAGAGGCGCGGAGCGCCTCGCTGCCACGAGGACGAAGCCCGGCGAAGTAAGCACCGCAGGAGCGAACAAAGTGAGCGACGAGGAGCACAACGAGCCGCGCGAGTCCTCGTGGCTGGGGCTTTGGCGGTGTTCACTCCGCCAGCAACGACTCCCCTCTCCTCACCTCGATCATCACTGAAACACCCGTCCTATAAGCACTCGAAATATAACGGCCGTTTCACGCGAGAACCGGCCCGGAACGATTGGAGCGAAACGAGGTCGCCGAACGAGAGCCGACGCTCCGAAGAGCGTCGAAACGAGAGGACCGAAACGAGAGGATCGGCGCGTCAGTTCGCGGCGTCGCCGCCGATGTTGCTCCGCAGCTGCCGGCTGATCGGGATGAGTACCCAGAACGTGAGCGGGCCGAGGATCATCAGCCAGTAGAGCACGTCGCCGGTGAGAACGCCGATCTCGCCGTACACCGTCTCGACGCCCTCCGCCGGGTTGACCAACTGAACGACCTCGTAGTACGAGGGGGTCCGGTACCACGCGCCGAAGGTGATCCAGCCGAGGGCCCCGAGCGAGAACAGGGCCAGTCCTTTCATGAACTCGTCTGCCATTGTATCACCCTTCGTTGGAGTCCTCTTGAGGCTTTCCCATTCCCTGAGCGCGGAAGCGCGTGCCGAGGACGTACACCGCCGTTCCGAGCAGTATGGAGCCGACGCCCGCGATGGCGAGAAGCGCCGTTAGCGTGTCGGCCGCGAGCCCGATCCCGACGGCGCCGAGCGCGAAGACGATGAGCCGGCGGACGACGCTTACCTGGAGGGTCGCGGCGTCGATGAGGACGAACCCGACGAGATACGTCACCACGGCTGCCAGCGTCGAGAGCGCGGTGACGGTCTTGTAGAGCCGAAGCGGAACGACCACCTCGCGGCCGTTCGGGCCGACCCGCGGGCCGACCGGCTCGTTCCGCGGGTCCTCCTCGTCGTCCGCGGCGATCGGGTCGCCGGTCGCGTCGACCGCCTGACGCTCGTCGTGATCGCCGAACCCGTCGCGGTCGGCGGACTCGGTGCGGTCGGCGGACTCATCACGGTCGACGGGATCGTCGGTGTCGGGCATGGGAACGAAACGAGGGAGGACGAAGCGGTCGTCGGCCGTTACTTCGGCGGGCGCAGCATGTAGTAGCGACGGTTGAGGTCGTACATGTATCCCTCCCGCATCGTCTTCAGGACGGCGTAGGTGATGATCCCGCAGAGCACCGGCAGCAGGAACGTCAGCGTGACGAGCAGGTCGAGCTCGAACGGGAAGAAGTTCTGGATCGCGAGCGCGGCGAGCGTGAGCGACAGCACGACGCCGGTCACGCCGACGGCCGCCCAGAACGGCTCCTCGACCGGCCGGCGCGCGCTCCCCTTGTTGAGGAACGGAACGAGCCCGATCGCGCCGAAGACGATCCCGTGAGCGATGATCCCGAGGAACTCGTTGCCGAGCAGGATGTTCCCGTCGAGCACCGCGAGCTGGGGGTTGAGCGGGTTGAGCTTCAACAGCCCGAACGACCAGTAGAGGTACCAGTCGGGAAGGATGATCGCCGGGGTCGACCCGGGGTTGGCCGGGTGGCCGAAGTGCGGCGGCATCAGCGCCGCGATGAAGATCAACATCCCGATGAAGAAGCTCGTGATCGCGAGGTTGCGGATCGTCTCGTGGGGCCACGCGGGGAAGCCCAACACGTCGCGCTCGACGTACGTCGACTCCGCTCGCAGGTCCTCGTCCTCGCGGCGGGAGCGCTCGAAGTACTGATAGGTGAGCTGTGCGAGCCCCTGTGAGCGCTCCTTGCGCTCGCTCCAGGTGGGCGTCTCGTCGTCCGGCGGCACCGTCGCCGGCGGGCCGCCGTCCGTGCGTGCGTCCTCGTCGGTTCCACCGTCCGTCATGGGTTCGTTGTCTTCGGTCATTGGCTTAGTGCGGCTCCGCGATCCCCTGCACCCAGACGATGCCGACGTGGAGCGCGATGAGCGACGTCACCACGAACGGCAGCACGAACACGTGCAGGATGTACATTCTCACGAGCGTCGCCTGTCCGAGCGTGAACCCGCCGAACAGGAGTTGCGCCGCCCACTCCCCGACGATCGGGGTCGCGAGCGCCATCTCGACGCCGATCTGTGCCGCCCAGAAGGACAGCTGCTTCCACGGGAGGACGTACCCGGAGAACCCGAAGAAGAGGGTCAATCCGATCAGCACGACCCCGAGGATCCAGTTGACCTCGCGGGGCTCCTTGTACGCGCCGGTGAAGTAGACGCGCAGCATGTGGAGGAACACGGCCGCGACCATGAACTGGGCCGCCCAGCTGTGGATCGACCGGAGCATGAACCCGAACTGGACGTCCTGGAGGATCAGGACGACCGAGTCGTACGCGGCCGTCGGGTCGCCCTGTGCGGCGGCTCCCGCCGTCGACGGAGAGTAGTAGAATCCCAGCATCGCGCCGGAGACCGCCGCGACGAGGTACGCGATGATCGAGAGCGACCCGAGCGAGTACAGGGGGTACCAGTACCAGAACTTGTTGTCGAGGTCGTACTGTTCGGTGTGGCTCTTCGGCATCTGGAGGTTCGCGCGGTAGTACATCGTCTCGAGGAGTTCGAGGTAATCGACGATGCGGAGCCGCTTGTCGACCCAGATGAGCGTGGTGAGGAACGCGGTCTCGATGGCCGTCAGGTCCTGCCGCTTGAGCCACGCGTTGTGGTCCATCTCGTCGTTCTTTTTGAGGCTCATTGATTGATCACTTCTTGTAGTAGGGGTACACCGCCCGTTTGACGGTATCCCAGGCGTCGCCGGTCTCCAGTTCCACGCCGTCTTTGTCCTCCTCGCGGGTGTAGAGGTCCTCCCACTTCCGACGCCGCTTCTTGACGATCATCACGTCGGGGAGGAACTCCTTCCGATACAACAGGAGAATGAACGCCAGGTCCAAAAAGATGAGTGCGAGCAGCGCACCCATGAACATGTTTCCGGGTTCCGTCGACGCCCAGGAGAACATGAGCCCGTAGACGAACAGGAAGACGAACACGACCTCGATGATCGTGAGGAGGACGATCGCGATGGCGGCGGCCGTGCTCTCTCTGGCGGGTTCATACCGGTGGATGTCGCCGTACGAGGAGCCGCTCGAGCTCATCGGCTCCCCCCGTGGCCGGTGTGTGCGGACTCACCGTACTTGAGCATGTAGAAGGTGAACACCATCGTGAGCACGATCCCGAACCCGGCGGAGAGACCGACCCAGTGGGCGTGGATCGGCATGCCGACGTCGGCGATGTCCTCGGGCCAGCCGGTGTTCGCTCCGCCCGTCTCGACCGTCGGGACGTCCTCACCGACGGCGAGTCCGGCGTGCATGCCGACCGCGGTGTGTGGAACGCAGTGGTAGTGGGTGATGCCCGCGTCCTCCTCCGTGACCTCGTACTCGTAGGTGTATCCCTCCTCGTCGACTGGGTCGCCGCTGTCGAGCGAGGCGGGCCCGCCGTCCTCGACCGTCTGGACGTTGTGTGCGCCGCCGCTTCCGGTCCATTCCCAGGTGATGGTCGTTCCCGGGTCGACCCAGAGCTGAGTCGGGTCGAACGCGAGACCACTGTCGCCCGCGCCGACCGAGACGGTCACTTCGCTCTCTCCGCGAGCGTCCCTGTAACTCCCGAGGTTCCCGCTCGTGACCCCGCTCGGCCACTCCGGTTGCACCTCCTGTGCGGCGGCCGTTCCGGACACTCCGGCCGAGGCCGCGACCGCGGCGGTCGTGCCGCCGGCCGTTCGCACGAATTCCCGCCTTTTCATACAGGTTGACTCAGGACGGGGTGCGCTTAAACCCACCGACTATCCTCGATCGGTGGGCGGATAGTAAGGGGGGTTGAAACCTCCGAATTCGGCCGTTTCACCGATCGTCGGTCTCCTCGCTCAGGACCTCCCCGTCGACCGGGACGAACTCCGGTCGCTCCTCGGCCTCACGGAGCGCGCGCAGTCGGTCACGGTACTCCTCCGAACGGAACCGATCGGAGAGCCGCGCGTTGGCGACCATCGCGAAAAGGAAGAGCCCGACGAGGAGGAAGACTGCCCCCATCGCGGGCCCGACGATGCTGTCGAGGTCGGTCAGGAAGGACGCGCCGAGCAGGGCGACGCCCGCGATCACCTGTACCGCCGCGACGACCTGGATCATCAGGTTCCCGAACTCGCCGGACCCCTCCGGAACCGCGTCGGGATGGGGAAGCGACCAGTCCTCGGGCGGGTCGGCCACGTCGTACTCCTCCATCGCCGCGAGCGCGACGAGCGGCTCGACGTCCCGGAGCACCGTCCCGCGACCGCTCACCTCGCCGCTTGGGCGGACGATCGCGTACCCCTCGTCCGAGTAGACGAGCACGCGCTCCTCGCCGTCCTCTCGCACGCGCTCGAGGAGCCCGAACACCTCACGCCGAGCGATTCGGGTCTTGAGTTCCGCCTCGATTCGATCGAGCAGGCGGGGACCGGTGATCCACGTCTCGGGATCGAAGGCGGCGTCCCACTCCTCGGCGCTCATCCGGGCCATGTCCGCGGGCCCGAAGTCGTCGAAGTCGTACTCGGCGTCGACGCGCTCGCGGAGTTCGGCGAGGTCGTCGGGGCCGTCGGAGCCGCCGGGGGCGTCGGGGTCGCCGGAGTCGACGCCGCTCGGCGAACCGGCGTCGTTCGGCGGATCGACGTCGCTCGCCGGATCGCCGACCCCACCGCGCCCGTCCGGCCCGCCCTCGACGGCCTCCTCATCGGGACCGTCCGGCTCCGACTGCGTCGAGGTGTCCTCCATTGCCCGGACGTACGCGCTCGGGAGGGTAACTCTTTTTCGTCCGACGGCAGCCGGCGGGAACGGTTCGCCCGCGGATCGGGGAGTTTTACGCGCACGAGACCGAACCGAGAGCCATGGTCGACGAGTCGGTTGTCGCGGCGGCGGCGGGGATCTCCGTGACTGCGAGTCTCCCGTTCCTCCTGTACGGCGCGTGGATCATGATCGACACCGAGGTCGTGACGTGGAACGTGTTGACCCGCCACCTGCGGTACATCCTCGTCGGGCTGCTGTTGACGACCGTTCCCGTCGTGACCTGGATGATGCCGCGGCTCCTCGGACAGCTCTCGGGCGGAGCCGTCGTCCACGCCTTCCTGGGACTCCAGGCGTACGCGCTGTTGACGTTCGCGCTGACCGGGATCGTCCGGATCTTCCAGGCCAAGCGCGAGGCCGACGCCTACGACGACCCCGACGCCGACATCGACGACCTCCACGAGGACATGGGAAAGTGGCGCGGTCGGCTCCGCGTCGGCGTCGCCGGGTTCATGATCCTCTGGCTCTGTGCGTGGGTCTCCGGGCTCTACCGGTTCTACAACCTCCACCTCGAACAGTTGCTGTAGGCCCGGAACGCCAGCGAGTCGTGACCCGACCGACAGGTTCAATCCCGGTTTGTCCCTACAGGGGGTATCGTGGCAGTTACGTTCGATCTCTTCGGCACGCTCGTCGACGTGGAGTATCCGACGGACCCGGCCGAGATCGTCGCGCGCGAGCTCGAGTCGCGAGACGTCGCTGTCCCCGACGACTGGCACGTCGCGTACGGAGAGCGACACGTCGACGCCCCGGAGGGCGCGGAGGTCCCGCTCCCGGCACACGTGGCCGCGGCCCTCGACTCCCGCGGCGTCGACGCGCCCGACAACGTCGTCCGTCACGCGGTCGTGGCCGCCTTCGACCCCGACGTGACGCGCCGT
The DNA here is from genome assembly GCF_900113615.1 of Halorubrum aquaticum. Lineage (GTDB taxonomy): Archaea > Halobacteriota > Halobacteria > Halobacteriales > Haloferacaceae > Halorubrum > Halorubrum aquaticum. The sequence goes on along the minus strand of NZ_FOPZ01000009.1, from coordinate 96,639 downwards.
GAGAACGCGCTGGAGGCGGTTCGGACGGCAGCCGACCGGGGCCCGGTGGGGATCTGCTCGAACTGCGCGGTCCCCGAGTTGGTCCCCCGGACGCTGATCCGCGCGGGGCTCCGCGGGGAGTTCGACGCGGTCACGACGAGCGTCGGCTGCGGCTGGCGGAAGCCGCATCCGAAGGCGTTCGAGGCCGCGGCGGAGTCGCTCGGCGTCGCGCCGTCCGCGCTGGTCCACGTCGGCGACGACCCGGCGACCGACGGCGGGGTCGTCGAGGTGGGCGGGCGGTTCCTCGACGTGACGGAGATCCCCCTCGAGTCGGTCGGCGGCGAGCTGGAGGCCGAGCCGTGACGCTCGCGGCGGCCGGCGCGCTCGCGCTCGCCGCCGCCCTCGACCGGACCTTCTCGGAACCGCCCACCCCCATTCATCCCGTTGCGTGGCTCGGTCGCGTCGTCGCCGCGCTCGACGCCCGCCTGCCCGACTCCCGGGGCGTCGGCGTCGCCCTCGCCGCCGTCGTTCCCGCCGCCTTCGCCGTCCTCCTCGCCGCACCCGTGTTCGCGGCCGGGACCCTCCTCCCCCGGTCCGCCGCGCCGGCCGCCGCGGCCGCGGGGCTCGTCCTGTTCGTCTGCTCCAGTCACCGAATGCTCCTCACGGTCGCCGGCGACGTGCTCGAACGCGTCGACCACGACGTCGACGCCGCGCGTCGCGAGTTGCGCGCGCTCGCGGGCCGGGACGCCGCGGACCTGTCGACCGAACACGTCCGGTCGGCCGTCGTCGAGAGCGCGGCCGAGAACCTCGCCGACGGCCTGATCGCGCCGCTCCTCGGCTTCGTCGTCGGGGGGATCCTCGCCCCGTACGCCGGCCTCTCGGCGGCGGGCGGGCTCGTCGTCGCCGCCGGCGCGGCCGCCTGGATCAAGGGCGTCAACACGCTGGACTCGATGCTCGGGTACCGCGACCGGCGGGCCGGCTGGGCGCCAGCGCGGCTCGACGACGCAGTCATGTGGCTCCCGGCGCGGGCGACCGCGCTCCTGCTCGTCGCGGCCGGCTGGAGACGGGCCTCGACCGGCCCGGTCGCGACCCTCGGACGCGCCCGATCCGCGGCTCGCGTCCCCGACTCCCCGAACTCCGGCTGGCCGATGGGGTCGCTCGCGGCGGTCCTCCGCGTTCGGCTGACGAAGCCGGGGACGTACACGCTGTTTCCGGAGGGAACGCTCCCGACGGCCTCGGAGGCGCGAGCGGGCGTACGGGTCGTCTCCCGGGCCGGCTGGCTCGGGTTCGGCGTCGCGGGGGTGTCGCTGGCGCTGTGACGGGGAGCGGTTCCGGTGCCGGGGACCCCGGCACGCCGGCCGTCCGCCCGATCCACGCGCTGCGGGGCGCGTTCACGTTCCTGACGCGGGTGCCGGTGCCGGGATCCGACCCCGCGGACTGGCACGCCTTCCGGCGGTCCCCCTGGACGTTCCCGGCCGTCGGCGCGGGGGTCGGCGCGGTCGCGGGGCTCGCCTTCCTCGCGCCGTCGCCGTGGACCGCCGCGACCGCCTACCTGCTCGCGCTCTACCTCCTGACCGGCGTCACCCACGCCGACGGGCTCGCGGACCTCGGCGACGCGGTCGCCGCACACGACCCCGACCGGCGGCTGGCGGTCCTGAAGGACGCCGACCTCGGCGTCGGGGGGGCGCTCGCGCTCGGCGTCACGCTGCTCGCCACGACGCTCGGCGCGGTCGGGCTCGCGACCGGGCTCGCCGGCGGTGACGTGCCCGTCGGAGGCGCGGCGTTTCGGGTCGTTCTCGCGGCCGAGGTCGGCGCGAAGGCGGGAATGGCGGTCCTCGCCTGTCTCGGGACGCCCGCCCACGAGGGATTGGGGTCGGCGGTCGTCGGCGAGGTCGGTCCGCGGTCGCTGGTGCCGGTCGCGGTCGTGTCGGTCCCCGTCCTGTTCGCGGCCCCGCCCGGCGCGCTTCCGGCGCTCGCGGCGGCGTTGCTCTCGGGCCCGTTCGTCGCGGTCCTCCTCCTCGTTCGCGTCCGTCCCTGGCTCGGCGGCGTGAGCGGCGACGTGCTCGGCGCGACCAACGAGATCGGGCGTGCGGTCGCGCTCCACGCGGGGGTGGTGGCGTGGACGATCGCGTGAGGAAGGCGGACGAGCCCGGGAGCGACGCGGACGACGACGGGACCGATGCGGCCGCCGGCCTCCCGGCCGTCCTCCTCTGTGGCGGACGCGGGACGCGTCTCGACGGCGACGTCGAGAAGCCGCTGGTCGAGGTCGGCGGCCGCCCGATGGTCGCCCACGTCCTCGACGCGCTGGCGGACGCCGGGGTCACCCGCGTCGTCGCGGTCGCGTCGCCGCACGCGCCCGACACCCGGCGCGCGCTCCGGTCCGGGACCGTTGCCGACTTCGGCGTCGGCGCCGACCTCCCGCGTACCGTCATCGACGGGAGCGGGGAGGGCTACGTCGCCGACCTCGACGTCGGGCTCTCGGTCGTCGACGGGCCGGCCGTCACCGTCGCCGCCGACCTGCCGCTGCTCCGCGGTCGCGACGTCGCCGCCGCGATCGACGAGGCGGTTCCCGGCGGGGACGCCGGCGTCAGCGTCGCCGACGGGGCGACCCCCGCCTCCGGCGACGTTCCGTCGGCGACCGCCGTTCGGTCCGTGACCGTCTGTGTGCCGGTCGCGTACAAACGCGACCTCGGCGCGAGCGTCGATACGTCCCTCGAACGCGCGGGAACCGCAGTCGCGCCGACCGGGCTGAACGTCGTCGGCGACGCCCCGGACCGGGTCGTCGTTCGCGAGCGCGACTCGCTCGCGGTCAACGTCAACCGCCCCGGCGACCTCGAGCTCGCGCGGCGGCTGATGAACCGGTGACCGATCGGAGACGGGTTTTTTGATGTTCGCGCCGGGATCGGTGGCATGGACGTAGAGGCGCTGGACGACGTCGGCCGCGTCCCTCACGGCGGGGCCACGGACCCGGGCGTGATCGACTTCAGCGCGAACACGAACCCGGAGACGCCCTCGGGCGTGACGGCCGTGTACGACTCCGCGCTCTCGGCTTCCGCCAGATACCCCGCGGACGACTACGTCGCCTTCCGTGCCGCCGCCGCCGACTACGTCGGCTGTGCTCCCGCCGAGGTGATCCCGACCGCCGGCGCGATGGCCGGGATGCGGCTGTTCTTCGCGCTCGCGCTCACCGACGGCGACTCGGCGGTCGTCCCCGAGCCGTCCTTCGGGGAGTACGCCCGCGAGATACGACTCCAGGGCGGCCGTCCGGTGGGAGTCGCACACGACGCGGTCCTCGAGGTCGACCCGACCGACCACGCGCTCGTCGTCGTCTGTACGCCGAACAACCCGACCGGGGAACTCGCCGACCGAAACGACCTCCTCGAGTTCGCCGCGCGCTGTCGGGAGGCCGGGACGACCCTGTTCGTCGACGAGGCGTTCCTCGATTTCACGCCCCGGGAGTCGCTTGCGGGCGAGCCCGGCGTCGTGGTCGCGCGCTCGCTCACGAAGGTATTCGGGCTCCCCGGGCTGCGGGCGGGCTTCCTCGTCGCGACGGGGACGCTCCGCGAGCGACTCGACCGCGCGCGACTTCCCTGGGGGCTGTCGACGCCGGCGGCCGCGGTCGGTACCCACTGTCTCCGTCGGACGGACTTCGTCGAGCGAACGCGCGAGCGCGTCGACGCCGAACGGGAGCGCGTCCGAGGGCGTCTCGCGACCGAGTGGGAGGTGTACCCCTCCGACGCGCCGTTCCTCCTGTTCGACACGGGGTCGGACGACCCCGACGTCGTGCTCGAGGCCGCCAGAGAGCGAGGGGTCGTGCTCCGGGACGCCCGGTCGTTCCCGCGGCTCGACAACCACCTGCGAACCGCGATCCGTCGGCCGCGTGAGAACGATCGGCTCCTCGACGCGCTCGGCGTATGAACGACGGTTCTCCCGCGTTCCGCGCCCACGTCGTCGACGGCGTCTGTCGGTTCCGCTCGGCCGACGGACCGACTCGATTCCTCTCGACCGGCTTCGACGGCGGAGTCCGCGTCGCCGACGCCGCCTACAACCTGACCGTCCCGGAGGGATGGGACGACGCGGGACGACGGGACCTCCGGGCGTACGTCGACGGCCGGATCGGGGCCGTGGGGTTCGGGGAGGAGACCGAGACGGACGGTCACGCCGGAAACGCCCCCGCGCTCCTCACCGGCGTCGACCAGCGGCACGCCCGGGTCGCGCGGCTCGACGGGGCGACGGCGCTCGCCACCGCGGGCGTCTCGAATCCGGCCGCGCTTCCGGTCCCGGGCGGGGAGGCCGCCGCCGACGCCGGTTCCCTCGGAACCGATGCCACCACGCCGACCGGGACGGTCAACCTCCTCGTGGGATCGGACCGAGCGCTCGCGCCGGGGGCGCTCGCGAACCTCGTCGCGGTCGTCGCCGAGGCGAAGGCCGCGACGCTGCTCGCGACGGTCGGGTTCCCCGGCACGACGAGCGACGCGGTCGTAGTCGGCTGCCCGGCGAGGTCCGATCCGGAGGACGAACCGGCGCCGTTCTCCGGCTCCGCCACCCCGGTCGGATCGGCGGTCAGGGCCTGCGTCCGCGAGGCGGTCCGCGCCTCGCTCGTCTCGCGGTACGGGGCGGACCTCGAGGACGCCCCGGAGACGGTCGCGGCCGCGGAACACGGGGTCGTGACCGATCGGTCTGCGACCGTCTCGACCCCGGTCGAGCCGGACCCGTCGACCGCGGGCTAGGGTTCCGCGTCGTCGCTCTCCCTCGACGACGAACTCCCGTCGAAACGACCCCCGAGGGCGACGTACCCGACCCCGAGGGACGCCCCCCAGACGCCGTGAGTGAGGAGCCCGATCGGGGGGAGGTTCGGCAGCGGGGCGGGGATCCCGACCGCCCGGAGCCACAGCGGCATGAGCACCCCCGCGGCGACCAACCAGAGGACGACACCCCACGACGCCCCGGCGACCGCCGCGTGGATCGGGCGATCGATCCGGTCTCGGAGCCTCGAACTCGACGCGCCGGCGACGAAGAGCAGCGCGAACACGACGCTGTGGAACTGGTGGGTGACCCACCCGATCCCGGCGCTCTCGACGCCGTACAGCGCTCCGATGACCGGAAGCACGCCGCTCGTCAGCCAGTAGACGCCGCCCATCACGGTCCCCGCGACGATCCCCGCGACGGTCGCTCGCCGGAGGTCGGGATACTGAACGCCGACCGCGGCGACCGCCGCGTCGGCGCTCGTTCGGGGAAGCCGTACCGTCACGCCGGTTCCACCTCCGCCCGCCGCGCGAGTTCCACCTCCGCTCGCCACGCGGATCCGCCCGCCGTACTCGCCGACGAGCAGGGAGACCGCCTGGAGCGCGAACCCGTTCGTCGGGTCGTCGTACTCCGGGAACGCGCCGCGTTCGAGCACGTCACGCTGTCGCTCCGAGAGCGGCTCCCCGTCGTCGGCTATCGTCACCGCGGCGTGGTGTCGTTCGACGGCCGTTTCGATCCGGACGCGTTCGGCGCCGCGGACGTCGACCGCGTGCTCGATCAACCGCTCGAACACGACGGAGAGCCGGTCGTCGGCGTCGATCTCGACGTTCCCGTCTGCGATCGCGTTCGGGTCGACCTCGACGGCCGCGTCGACGGCGTCGCCATGGACGTCCCGTGCCGTGGTCGCTTCGACGGCGGACTCGATCGCCGGCGACAGCGGGACCGGCACCGCGTCGCGTTCCTCGGCGATCGTCCCGACGCCGCTTATGGTCGATTCGATCCGGGCGGCACTCCGGCGGATCGCGTCGACCGAACGGTCCCGGTCCTCCCGCTCGCCCCGGAGCAGCTCGGCGTGGCCGTCGACGATCGACGCCGCGTTCAACACCTCGTGGCGCAGGAGGCGGTTGATGAACCGGGCTCGGTTCGCGCCGCGCACGACCGCCTCCCTGCGGCCCCGGATCGAGGCCTTTCGGTGGCCGTTGACCATCCCGCCGACCGCGCCGGCGAGCAGGACGTTCGCGACGAGCAGTTGGGTCCCGATCGCCTCGCCGACCATATCGGTCCCGGTCGCCGCGACCGTGACCGCGAGCGCGGCGACCATCGCGCCGACGCCGAGGAGACACCCGCTGGCGACGTCGGCGACGTACGAGGAGTCGAACGCGCCGACCGCGAGCGCGACGCCCGCGACGCTCACGGAGAGGCCGACGACCAGCGATCCGGCGGTGGCGACGATGGGGAGCGGCCCGCCGGAGAGGACGACCGCCTCGGAGACGAAGAACCGAGTGATCGCGAACCCGAGTCCCGCGACGAGGAGTCCGCCGTACCGACCGACGAGCGGCTCCGACCCGTCGCGGTCGGCGGCGGCCTCCCGAGTCATGCCCGATCCTTTCGGCCGGCCGATATAAGTGCGGCGTCGGGGCCGATCCCCTCCGCCTACCCGTCGCTCCACCGCCCGTCGATCCGCCCCTCGGAGGCGAGTTTCCAGAGGTGTGCGCGGACCGTCGCCCGCGCGAGGTCCTCCACGCCGGTCAGGTCCTTGTCGTAGGCCGCCTCGAGAACCGTCTCGACGTCGTCCGCGCCGGCCTCGACCGCCGCGAGCACCCGCTCTTCTCGCGCGAGGCGGTGGTCGATCAGTCGGTCGCAGGCCGCGACCGGGTCGTCGATCGCGGGGCCGTGGCCGGGGTGGAGCCGGTCGAGTCCCGCGTCCCGGACCCGTTCGAGGCTCGCGAGGTACTCGCGGAGGTCCCCCTCGGGCGCGCCCACGACGACGCTCCCCTCCGCGACCGCGAGGTCCCCGACGAGCGCCTCCGCCGGCGGCTCGGGCTCACGGTCCGCCGTCGCGTCGTTCTCGACCGCGAACGCGACGTGGTCGGGCGCGTGCCCCGGCGTGTCGAGCGCGCGGACGCCGGTCGTCCCGATGGCGTCGCCGTCGCGGAACGTCGCGTCCGGGTCGACCCCGGTCGCGTCGCGGAACCGATCGACGTGGTCCGCGTGTGCGTGAACGGTCGCGCCCGTCCGCGCCGCGTAGTCGGCGACCGCGCCGACGTGGTCGGGGTGCGTGTGGGTGACGGCGATGGCCTCGATCCCCCCACGCTCTCCCGGGAGCGTGCCGCGTTCCGCCACGGCCGCGTCCAACTCGTCCGTCCGGGCCGCGGGATCGACGAGGAGCCCGCCGACGAGGTACGCGTTCGTCGTGCCCGTCCGTGCGCGGGTGGCGACCGGCAGCTCAACGCGGGCGATCGCGGACGGCGATCGGGGGCCGTCCGCGTGCGATCCCTCCGCGTCCGATCCCTCCGCGTCCGATCGATCCATTCAGTCCCCCCGACCGAGCGAGGATCGGGACGCCGGACCGGGACCGGAACCCGCTCGATCGCGACCGGGGATCGGGACGCCCGTGTCGCCGGCGACCGCGAACCGAGAGAGGTCGACGACGCCGGCGTCGACGTCCCCGACCGTCTCGTACGGTCGCCCCACGACGACGTCCCCGGCCTTGCCCCGGTTGATCCCCGGGATCGCGGTCAGCTCGTCCATCGAGGCCGCGTTGACGTCGAGCGGGTACGGGACGCCCGTCACGGAGCGGTAGCCGTGGTCGGTGATCGCCACGTCGATCGCGGTGCCGAGCTCGCGTTCGCCGGGGACCGCGACGAGCAGCGCGTAGGTGCCGAGCTGGCGGCCGAACGTCTTGCCGTCCTGGTGGTACTCGAGGTGGACGTCCGGGAGGACGGTTCCGGGCGGGACCACCCGGTCGAGCATCGGGTTGTCGATCGTCTCGCGCACCTCGCGCTTGTAGGAGGAGAACCGGTCTTTGTGCTCCTGAGCGATCTCCGCGCCGGTCTCGGCCATCTCCGTGCCCGCGAACGCCATCACCTGCCGGACGTTGATCCGCCGGAGCATGAGCCCCTCGTCGTACACCCGCTGGAGAAACGCCTTGTTGTGCTCGTAGGTCTCCGGGCGCTCGCCCGCGAGCCCGTGGACGAGGTTGATCCCGGGAAGGAGCTTCGGGAGCCGCGGGGAGGCGTCCGGCCCGGTCGAGGGTCCGACGAGCCGGTCCGGGTCCCCCGGCGTCGTCTCGGGGGCGTCGCCCGGCCGCCAGCCGCCCTCCTCGTTGACGACGCGGACCGCCTCCAGGCACTCGTCGGCGGTGACGAGCAGGTTGTTCTCCTCCTGGACGACGGGGTCCGCGGACTCGAGCCCGAACGCCGCCGTGTCGCCGGGCGTGTTGTGTTCGGCGATCACGCGGATCGCCTCGCGGGAGGCCTCCGGGTAGTCGGTGATCGTCACGGGGTTCATGTTGTCGAGGTGGAGCGTTCGGAGGTCGGGCGCGACCTCGCGGATCCCGCCGTACAGCTCGCGGAGGGCGTCGGGGTTCGGGGCCTCGCCGTCGCCGCCGAACGCGAGGATGTCGGCCTGTCGGCCCAGCCGGAAGTGTTTGACTCCCCGGTCCGAGAGCGCGTCCACCTCGTCGACGACGGAGCGCGCATCCCGGAACGCCGGATTGCCGTAGAGCGGCTCCGTACAGAACGAGCACCGATAGGCACAGCCGCGGGAGGTCTCCATCTCGCAGATGAGGTAGTCGGGGTGGTTCGGGTGGTGTTCGACCACGAACGCGCCCTCGGCCGCCCACCGGTCCACCTCCTCGTTGTCGCGCATCCGGTTGTTGAACCCCTCGAGCCCGTTCGCGACGAGGTCGTGGGCCGCGGCCTCGACGTCGCCCTTGGCGACGAAGTCGTAATCGAGGTCGTCGCGCTCCATCTCCTGTGCGCCGGCGTTCTCCTCGCCGACGCCGAATCGGACCGGGCCGCCGAGCAGCGTGACGCCGTCGGCGGTCCACCCCAACTCGCGCACCTCGTCGGGCTCGGCGGGAGTGCCGCCGACGTAGTTGCCGGGGACGGTCATCCCGCCGACGTAGACGAACAGGTCCGCCTCGGCGACGTCGGCGTGTTTGTTCCGGTCCTCGCGCAGTTCGTCGATCGTGTGGTAGGTGATCGACGCCTCGGGAACGCCCGCGTCGACGAGCGCGCCGGCCGTGTACCGCGGGTACGTCGAGACGTACGGCGGCACCCCGAAGTGCGCCGGCTCGTCGACGTAGCCGTCGACGACGGTGACGGAGAGGTCGGCCGGATCTGTCATGTTGGAGGCCCGTAGTCGGCCGAGAGGGAAAACGCGTGCGGAACGTGAGGGAAGAGGGTCCGGTTGTCGGTTCGTTATTCTTCGTTCTCCTCTCGCGCCGCCGCCAGCCACTCCCCCCGGCTCTCCGGCCCGAGTTCGTCGTCGAGGAAGCCCGCCGTGGAGGCGAACGTCGTCGCCTCACGAACCGCATCGAGGTCGCCGATGGCCCAGTACGGCTCCCGATGCCGGACCAGATCCCGCTCGGCGAGCCGGTTCAACACCGGATGGATCGAGTTCTCGCTGACTTCGGTTGCTTCGGCGATCTCGGCCGCCTTGTACGCCTTATCGCGGTTGCGGACCAGAAACCGGACGACTCGCTCGGCGTTCGTGTCGCGATCTTCCGGGTCGCGCGAGTCGAACTCGTCGATACCGATGGGCATGTTCCGTTAATCGCTCGGCTTTCAGTATAAATGTATGTATGTATTATTGTATTTCTGTACTATCACCACCGATCGTTTATGTCTGATCGAGAGCAAGCAGGTGTGTATGTCCCCTCGACGCGCGACCCTCCTCACGTACTTCTCCGTCGGGCTCTTGGCCCTCCTGAGCGCGGGCCGGCTCCTCGAGGCCGGCGACGTCCCGTGGACCGTTCTCCTCGTCGTCGCGCTCGCGAGCGCGCTTCTCGTCGGCCCGGCCACGTGGCTCGCCCGCGATCGGCTCCCCGAGGACCGTCGGGAGACCCTCGCACTCGTCGGGATCACTCTCGCGATGCTCGCACTTCCGGTGTGGCTGGGGGTCTCGCTCGCGTTCGAACTCCCGCTGCTCCGGTGGCTCGACGCCCTCCTCGTCGGCGGCACGGTCGGGACGACCCTCGTCGTCCTCGCCGAGCGCACGGTCGTCCCCGAGCGACTGCGCGGGTTCGCCGTCTGAGCCGACGCCGACCCTCCCGCCGGCACGGTCGCCCGCGACCGGACGGCCGCCGCCACGTCGTTTAAGCCCTCGCCGACACAAGGTACGGGTGATGCCATCGACGATGGAGGTCAAATGCGAGAGCGACGACTGCGAACTCGACATGTTCGAGAACCACTACACCTACGACGTTCCCGACGACCACGCCGTCACGGACCTGACGTGCCCGTACTGCGGCGGGAGCGACCTCTCCGAGATCGAGGTGTAGCCCCGTGACCCGCATCGTCGACACCGGGCGCTCGGTCCTCCGCCGGGCGCTCGAGCGCGTCGGCCGCGGCTGGAGTCGGATGCAGGAGCGACGGCCCCTCTCCTCCGACCTCCTCGAGAGCGAGGACGCCTACCTCGTCGTCTTCGACGCGCCCGGCGTGAGCGGCGAGGACGTGGACGTGACGTTCCTCGACCGAACGGTGGAGGTACGACTCGATCGCTTCCGCGACTTCTACGACGGCTTCGAGGTCGTCTTTCCCGGCCGCGGGCTCACCCTCTCCGGCAGCGCCGAGCTCCCCGCCGACGCCGACGTGACGCCCCACGGCGCGAACGCGACGCTCACCCGGAACGGCACGCTACAGGTCGAGATCCCGAAGGACGGCGCGGCCGAGAGCGTCGCCGTCGTCGAGGAGGGTGACCCGGACGCCGACGGCGAGGCTGACGACGACTCGTAACTACCGGTTGCTCACCGACATCCCCTCCTCGATCTCGAACGTCTCGTCGCCCTCGAATCGCCCCGGGTCGAACGCCTCGATCCACGGCGAGTCGGGATCGTCTACCGCCGCGCCCGAGAGCGACGCGAGGGTTCCTTCGGCGAGGACCTCCCCCGTCGCCGGCGCGCGCATGAACCCGTGTCCCTGCCAGCCCGCGGCGACGAAGACGTCCTCCGCGACCGGTCCGAGGAGCGGGTCGCCGTCGGGCGTGGCCGTACACACCCCGGCCCACGCTCGCTCGACCTCGGGGTCGTGGTCGGCACGCTCGCGGAGCGCCTCCGAGACGTCCTCGACGAACCAGTCGTCACCCTCGCGGTCGTACGCGTCGGGGTCGGCCTCGAACGGCTCGGTGCCGTCGCCGGCCAGCAGCCCGGTCGGGTGCGGCCGGAAGTAGACGCCGGCGGTCGCGTCGTACGTCATCGGCCCGTCGTAGGCGACGCGACTCGTCAGCGCCTGGACGCGGTACGGCTTTACGGGCACCGCGATCCCGGCCGACTCGAGGAAACGCTCGGTGTGAGCGCCGACCGCGACGACGACCGCGTCGTACGCCCGCTCCTCCCCGCCGACGCGGAGCGTCGCGCCCGCGTCCGCGACGAGTTCGACCTCGGTACCGGTCTCGACGGTCACGCCCTCACGCGCCGCGCGCTCGCCGAGCGCGACGACGTAACTCCCGGGATCCGCCCATCCTGCCCCCTCGCCGACGGCGGCGACGGCGAGGTCGTCGGTCGAGAGCGGGAACCGCTCGCCGAGTTCGGCGGGCTCGAGAAGCGAGACGTCGCGGCCGTGCTCGCGCATGCGGTCGACCATCTCCGGCACCGCCTCGGCGTCCTCGTCGCCCTCGCGGACCGCGATGACGTACGGACAGGGAGAGAAGTCGAATCCGGGAAGCGTCCGGTCGAACGCGCGGAACCGCTCCATCGCGCGGGCGCCGATCGCCGCGTCGACGTCCTCGGCGTAGGCGTCGTAGAGCACGCCGGCCGCCCGGCCGGACGCGCCGCTCGCGAGCTCGTCGCGTTCGAAGAGCGTCACCGTCGCGCCGCGCGCGGCGAGGTCGTGAGCGGCGGTGACCCCGACCGCGCCGCCGCCGACGACCGCGACGGACGGGTCCGGGGTTCCGGCGGCGTCCGAAGGCTCCACAGCGTCCGATGGGTTCGAGTCCGTCATCGACGGCCCTTCTCGAAGCGGTAATAAAAACGGTCCGGCGATGCCGGGGTCGTGACGCCGACGACGTGGATGTCGAGACCCCTACGACAGGAACTCGTCGATCCCGCGGGCGGGATAGCCCACGACGCGGTCGACGCCGGCCTCCCGGAGTTCCTCGACGCGTTCCCGGACCGTCTCCGGCGAACCGACGAGCGCGAAGTCGCGTGCGGCCGCCGAGAGCACCTCGCGGGTCCGGCCCGTGGCGGTCGCGTCCGTCGGGGGGGCGTCCCCGCCCTCGCCGTCCGCACCCTCGCCTCCGTCGGGGAGCGCGCGGGCGACCGGCCGACGCCGGGAGACGTACGCGCCGACGCCGTCGAGGACGGCGTCCTCGTCGTCGGTCAGGACGGTCGGGGCGTAGACGGCGATCTCGCCGTCGAACCCGGCGGCGCGGAGCGCCCGCGCGTCCCGGTCGGTCGACCGCGAGAGCAGTTCGTACTGCGTCCCGCCGGCCGCGAGCGCGAGCCGCTCGACCCCCTCGGTCCCGATCCAGGCGTCCGGCGCGGCCTCACGGGCGGCACCGAACCGCGGGGCGATCGCCCGCGACGACTCCGACTCGTCGAGGTACGCGCCGTGCCCCGCGACGAGCAGCCGGCGCGCCCGGTCGGGGATCCGGTCGAGCAGCGAGTCGTCGCCGAGCGGGTCGAACCCGTCCGCCCGGACGGGCGTGGTGACGTACAGCGACTTCTCGGCGGCGATCGCCTCAAGCGTCGCGGCGTCCGGGAAGTGCTCGCGCCCCTCGTAGTCGATCGCCACGCGATCGACCGGCAGGTCGACCGCCCGGGTGACGTCGCACTCGGCCGGCTTCAACGCCGCCGCGTCGATCCCGGCGCGGACCATCGGGTTCGCGTCGTCCGCGACCTCGCTCTCGCTACCGGTCAACATCCCGTTACACCCCACGTCGATCGGCGAGCGGCCGTCGCCCGCGCTGAACTGTCCGTGCTCACGTAGAACTCCTCGTTACGATCGCGGAACGCGATCCATCGCCTGTGCGGCCATGACGGAGACACGTACCGCGGCGTGCGGGTTAAACCCGTCGGCATGCGGCAACGATCGCGGAGACAACGTGAGGGTCTCGGTCGCCCGGTGGCGTCCCATTGCCGGGTGGCGTACCATCGGTCGCCCGGTGACGTTCGCGTCCCCGGCCCCGTTATCCGTCTCGAGCCCGTTGTACGCGCATGAACCAGCTCGTCGACGGCGAGTGGCGGACGGACGCGTACGAATCGACCGACGAGGAGGGCGCGTTCCAGCGCGGCGAGAGCACCTTCCGGAACTGGGTCGCCGGCAGCGACGTGCCGGCGCACGTCGACGCCGAGCCGGACGAGCGGTTCCAGCCGGAGGCGGGCCGCTATCACCTGTACGTCTCGTACGCCTGCCCGTGGGCCCACCGGACGTTGCTGGCGCGGTCGCTGCTCGGGCTCGAGGACGCGATCGGCGTCAGCGTCGTCGACCCGTGGCGCGGCGAGGACGGCTGGCAGTTCTCCCCGGAGAAGGAAGGGTGTACGCCCGACCGGATCCACGGGAGCGACTACCTCCGCGAGCTGTACGTCGAGGCCGACCCCGACGCGACCTGTCGGGTGACCGTGCCCGTCCTCTGGGACACGGAGGAGGACACGATCGTCAACAACGAGTCCCGCGAGATCCTCCGGATCCTGACGACGGCCTTCGAGGACCTCGGCAACGACGTCTCGCTTTTGCCCGACGACCACGAGACGCGCGAGCGGGTCGACGAGGTGGTCACCGAGATCTACGAACCCGTCAACAACGGGGTCTACCGCGCCGGCTTCGCGACCGCACAGGCCGCCTACGACGACGCGATCGACGACCTCTTCGGGGCGCTCGACCGCTGGGACGAGCACCTCGCGGACCGGCGCTACCTCGTCGGCGACTCGCTCACCGAGGCCGACCTCTGTCTGTTCACGACGCTGGTCCGGTTCGACCAGGTGTACCACACGCACTTCATGTGTAACCGGCAGTACGTCCACCAGTACGAGCACCTCTGGCCGTACCTGCGCGACCTGTACACCACCCCGGGCGTCGCCGAGACGGTGAACATGGACCACATCAAGGAGCACTACTACACGACCCATCCGGACGTGACCCCCTCGGGAATCGTCGCGCGCGGCCCCGACCTCGACTGGGAGGCCCCCCACGACCGCGACCGGCTCGCCGGGTCGCCGCCGACGCCCCGCGCCGACGACTGAGCGATACCGCCGTACCACGTCGAATCGTATTCCACTCGAGACCCGTCAGGAACGAACTGCTGAACACGGAGGACGGAGTAACCGAGGGATCCGAGGGATTCGTACCCCGTACTCAGTAGCGCCTGAACGAAGCGTCGAGGTACTGTCGGGAAAGTCGCACGAGATAGGGAGGGTTCACGAATCAGTCGATACTGAACGGTCATCAATCGCCGGTGTGTCGGCCAGCGGTTTCGAGACTCCGGTGAAGTAGAACGCGATTCCGCCGTTCTCCGTTGGATACGCCTCGATGTCGAACCAACCGTCGAGCTGGCGGAAGTATTCGACGAACGAGGTGGGCTCCCGTGTTTCCATGACCTGTCGATACTCCGCTTCGAATCGAGTATCGAGTGCCTCGTTGAAGACCTCCCAGAAGTCCCGACCGATGAGGTGCCCTTCGGCCATGTCGTAGAGTTCCTCGGCCCGCTTATTGACGAGGGTGAACCGCCAATTCGAGTCCACTTCGACGATGGCATCCGTTACGCGCTCGAGGACTTCCCGGAGCTTTTGATCGCGTCGTCGGACCGTCTGGATGGACTGGTAATGTTCGATGGCGTTCGAAACGGCATTGGCGAGCACGGTATAACAATCCGTGGACCGTTGTTTCTGTAGGTAATCGGTGACTCCTGCTGAGATCGCGTCACTCGCGATCTCTTCGGTGCCTTTCCCGGTGAACAGTATGAACGGGAGGTCAGGATGTTCGTCTCGAACCATCTCCAGGAACTCAATACCGTTACAGCCGGGCATGTCGTAATCTGAAATGACGCAATCGAACGCTTGCTCGGAAGGTCCGTCCAAGCCGTTGCTGGCGCTGGTCGCCTGTACGATCTCGAACCGGTCGTCTTCGCGTTCCAGGAAAACGCTGACCAACTCCGTGAATCCGGGCTCGTCATCGACGTGGAGGACGCGAAACGTTCCTTCTTCCGTTCGTTGGGACGGTGAGGTCGCCGTCATCGTTCTCGCTTGTGGCTCGAGATCCAGTCGCGGATGCCACGTGCTGGGATCCCGTCATGTCCGACGGGCACATCGCTCGGTATCCCCTCCGGTTCGTTCTCCCGAACGGGGAGCCTTACGGCAAGGACTACGGAGTCACTCATCCTGCCACCACCTCGAGTACGTCATCAGTGCCGACCGTGATCTCGCACCCGGTATACTCGAAGGTCAGTCGGCTAACCGAAGGGAGATCAGCAGTACACAGCGCATCTAATACATCGCCGTCGATGCTGTCGTATAACGGATCGAGCTCCAACGGGTCTATCCCGGTGATCTTCGAGACGATGGTGATAACCGCGAAACTTGGCGTAGCTTGACCCGAGTCGTACTTCACACGATAGAGGCCCTCCCGTTCTTCGAACTCGTCGATGAACGCAGTGTCGGTCAGATCCCAACCTGACGCCGTTTCCGATGGTTCTCCCCTTTCGGTTCGGGATTCCTCAGCGCCTATGGGTGTGCCTTCCATACCTTGAATACGAGTACCGGAAGCATGTAGGTGACTTTTTCGTGGGAAACGGTTTTTTATATTACCGTTCGAGCTGCATGAGCGTGCTTGAGATCAATCGTCGAGTTCCCCTCCGTAGCCGAGACCCGACGGCCTGCGGTGAGATCCCGAGTTCGTTCGCTACGTCTCGACGAGTCGCCTCCCGCGGAGACTCATAATACCCCAGCGTGAACGCGACCGTCATCGCTTCACGCTGTGTATCGGTCAGGTCGTACTCCTGTCCCGATTCAAACGGCGAGAGCGCGTGAAGCTTCGTAAGCTCGAGGGGAATGTCGTGGTCTCGACAGTACGACTGGAAGTCGGCGAGAGCCTCCCGTGATTCAGCCCGAAACTCGAACGACCACTGGTCTTCACTCCCGAGCGCGGAGATGAGGTTCACGTCGTTTTCGATGATCGCGGTCAAGACGCTCTCGTACTCCAAGTCCCAGTCGATGCGAATGAACGCCGCCTCGTCAACGTCATCGATCACCCGAATGTCGTGGATTCCCGGATGCGTGACGTTCTCCATCGAGACGTTCTCGATTTCGACGTCTCGAACCCAGAAATACGGGATGATGAATTCGTTCGTCGGAACGACGCGGTCCAATTCGATCTCGGCCGCGGGAAACTCCGAGAAGACGGCGGCCAGTGGGAACTCACCGTCAGTCGCAGTGAACGTCGCTTCGATTGCCATGGATGACGTATGAGCGACCGTTGAAAAGGTGTACTGGCTGATCCGCCGTCGCCGACGTTTGTCCCCTACTATGTCAAGCGATCGGCCGGTTCGTCCAATGGGGTGTCTGACCGAGAGGATCTCAACCGATCACCCGCTCCTTATCTTCCGCCGCGCTCCGCCTCCTCCTCCCGGAGCGTCGCCTCCAGCCCGAGCCCGACGCGAGAGCCGTAGCGGTCCCACACGACCACCAGCGACGGCACCAACACGATCGAACAGAGGTACGCGTAGAACACGCCGAGCGCGAGCAGCGCGCCGAACTCCTGGATCAGCGGGATCACGGCGAGCCAGAGCACGCCGAGGCCGGTGACGGTCGTGAGCATGCTTCCGGTGAGCGCGCCCCCGGTGCCGCCGATGGTGACGTCGAGCGCCTCGTGTATCGGCTTGCCGCCCTTGTACTCGTCGACGAACCGATGGACGAAGTGGACGGTGTAATCCACTCCGAGCCCGATGGAAACGGAGAGGATGGGCGCGTTGATCGGCGTCAGCGGGATGTCGAGGAGCCACATCGACCCGGCCAGCAGCCCGACGGTCGCGAGCACGGGGACGAGGTTGAGGGCCCCGTAGACCGCCTTCCCCTCCAGATACCGGTACGAGAGCATCAGGAACGCCGCCGTGAAGACGAACGCCGCGATCAGGCTCTGAATCGCCGACTCGAGAAGCAACTCGATCACGGCCTCGTTGACGACGAGCGTCCCGGTCGCGACCGCGGTCAGCGGCGTCCGCTCCGCGAGCGCCCGAGCGTCAGCGACGGCCTGCGCGCTCTCGACGCCCGGCCGGATCGTGTAGTCGATCCGGGCGCTCCCGCGGTCGGCGGCGATGTACCCCCGCGCGCGTTCCTCCGCCGAGGAGTCGAGCAGTTCGTCGTACACCTCGTCGACGTTGCGGTCGGGGACGCCCGTGCCGAGCCGGTCGTTCCGCTCGACGGTCCGACGGAACTCGGGGTCGCTCTCGGCGTGTTCTTCGATCACCGTGACGATGCTCGTGCTCTGCGCGCGGCGCTCGTCGGTCGTCGCGAAGGTGTCCGGCGGGTTTCGCGTGGTCCGGTCGATGAGCTCGAGCGAGTCGTCGTCGCGAACCGACTGGTCGACGTACAGCGTCACGGAGCCCACGAAGTCCTGGTCGAACTCCTCCTCGAAGAGGGTGAGCACGTCGAGGAACGTGTAGTCCGTCGGCGCGAGCGGCTCGGGAAGCTGGCTGTAGGTCTCCAGCCGCTGTTCGTCCGGGAAGAACGCCTCCTCGGAGAACTCGGTGTCGACGCCCGTCCCGTACGCGCCGCCGAGCGCCCCGCCGAGGAGCACGACGACCACGACGAGGACGGGGGCGACGCGCGAGAGGTCGACGCCGACGTGGAGGACCCCGGCGAGCCGCGAGCCGCCCGTTCCGAGCGGCGTGGACCCGAACTCGGGGATCGGGAGCCGGTCGCGCCACCGATCGACGAGGACCTTCGCGGCGGGGAGGTAGATCCCGAAGACCAAGAGCGTGAACACCATCCCCACGGCGGCGACGATCCCGAAGTCGCGGTTCGGGTCGAACGGGCTCACGACGTTGGCGATCAGGCTGACGACGGTCGTGATCGTCACGAGCAGGAACGCGATGAACAGCTGGTCGGTCGTCGTCCGCATCGAGTCGCCGATCCCGCCGCCCTGCAGCCGTTCCTCGCGATAGCGGTTGATGATGTGTATCCCGAAGTCGATCCCGACCGCCACGAGAAGCGGAAACACGGTGATGAGCGAGTCGGAGAAGGGGATCCCGGCGTATCCCATGAACCCGAACGTCCAGAGGACGGACATCCCGAGCGCGGAGAGCCCGAGCGTCATGTCGATCGGGTCGCGATAGGCGAAAAGCAGGAAGAAGAGGATGAACAGGACCGCCGCCGGAAAGACGATGACGGCGGTGTCGGTGAGCAGCGCGTTGATCTCGCTCTGGAGTATCCCGTCGCCGAAGAGGATCGCGTTCTCGCCGGCCTCCATGCCCGGAACGGAGTCGACGACCTCGACGCTTCGGACCTGAAGCGTCTCCACCCGGGCGGTCGTCGCCGCGTCGGGCACGTCGTAGGTGACGCCGACGATCGCGCTGTCGGCCTGCTGGGCGGTGGGGTTGTAGTCCGTCGACAGCTGTGCGGCCACCGCCCCGGACTCGTCGGCGGCCTCGATCGCGTCCGCGAGTTCGGTCGGCGTCGCCTCCGCGACCGCGTCCCGCTGCTCGCCCGCCGTCTCCGCCGACGGATCGAGCCGCCTCGCGATCGCGTTCGCGTGGCTCGTCGTCGACGCGACCCGAAGCGTCGAGCGCGACTCCAGTCGGTCCTGCGTTTCGAGGATCCGCAAGAGCGCGTCCCGCGAGAGGACGTTGTCCTCGGTGACGATGACCTGCGCGGAGGTGGCCGAGCCGCCGATCGAGGACTCGAACTCCTCGTCGATCTCGTCGAGCGCCTGCTGGGCAGGGATGTCCTGGGTGAACTGGTCGGCCCCCGCGGACGTCGAGATCGCCGTGACGCCCCCGAGCGCGACGACGCTCACGAGCAGGAACGCGACGATGACGGTCACCGGGCGCTCGGTGGCGAGCTCGTCGATCCGCTCGACGACCCGATCGGCGAGGGTCACCGTCGCCTCCGCGGTTGCGGACCCCGTCTTTCGGGGGATCGATGCGTATCGAGTCCGGTCATCGGATCACTGTCGCCCGCGGTACCAGACCGCCCCGCCGACGAGCACGACGAGGACCAGAACGCCGAGAACGACCGTGCCGATCGGCGGACCGCCGCCGTCGTCGACGGGTTCGGACACGTCGACCGGGTACTGGGTCACGTCGGAGATCCGGTCGTTCCCGCGCTCGTCGTCGTACCGGAAGTCCAGCTCGACCGGGTACGTCCGGGCGCCGGCGCTTCCGGCGGCGGACACCTCGAACCGGATCTCGGTCGACTCGCCGGGCTCGAGTTCATCGACGAACGCCTCGTCCTCGACGGCCGAGATCGGGTCGTCGGCGTACAGTCCGGCGTTGATCGACGAGAGCGTCTCGGGCCGCTGGTTGGTGATCTCGAAGGTGATCCGCCGCGTCTCGCCGGCCGGCACGACCGGGTCGTCGGCCTCGATCGCGAACTCCGGCCGCCGCGGCGCGACCTCGATCCGGGCGGTCGACTCCTCGGTCAGCGTCGCGTCGTCACCCATGTACTCCACGGTGAACCGGACCTGCCGCGGTCCGGGATCCGCCTGCCCGCTCACGTCGGCGTCGAACGAGAAATCGGTCGACTCGCCGGGCGCGAGGTCCGGGAGGGCGTACCGGCTCTCGCCGAGCGTCACCCGGGTGCTCTGCGGCTCGGCCACCAGCACCGCCTCGTCGACGGTCCGCGGTCCGTCGTTCTCGAGCGTCCCGTTTATCGACCCGGAGTAGCCGACCTCCAGGGTCGAGTCGACGCCGTCGACCGCGAACGACTGGCCCGGACCCACCTCGATCCGGGCGGTCGACTCGTCGGTCGCGGTGCGGTCCCCGCTCTCGTGTTCGACGGTGAACCGGACCTGTCGCGGGCCGGGGTCGGCCTCGGGGGTCACGTCGGCGTCGAGCGAGAAGTCGGTCGACTCGCCGGGTTCGAGGTCGGGGAGCGCGTACCGGCTCTCGGCGAACGTCACGCCGGGGCTCGTCGACTCGGCCACGAGGACGGCGTCGTCGACCGCCAGCGGACCGTCGTTGGCCACCGTCCCGGTGACGTTCCCCGAGTGGCCGACCGCCAGGCTCCCGCCGACGCCGTCGACCGCGAACCGCTGTTCGGGCGTCGGCGTGACGCCGACCCGCGAGGACGGCGAGGTGACCTCCGCCCCGTCGCCGTCGCGGTACTCGACGTTCGAGCGCAACACGTAGGTCCCGCCGGCGAAGTCGGGCGCGACCGTCGAGTCGAACGTCACGGTGCGGTTCTCGCCGGGGGCCCAGTCGCCGACGAACACGTCCGGCGGGCCGTTCGCGCCCACCGTGACGCCGCTGCCCGAGGCGCTTCCCGTAACGATCGCGTCGCGGGCGGTCTCGTCGCCGACGTTCCGCAGCGTGGCGTCCACCTCGCCGGTGCCGCCGACCTGCGCGTCGGTGTCGGCGTCGACGATCGCGAACCGCGCGCCGTCGTCGACCACGACGGTGACGTCGAGCTCCTCGGTACGGGAGGACTCGTAGTTGGTGCTCCCGTTCGGGACGATGGTCCGAGTGTAGCGGTAGCGGACCGTCACGTCGATCTCGTACTCGCCGTCGGCCGCGTCGTCGGGGACGGCGATCTCGATGGGGACCGGTCTGGGCGTGCCGGGCGGCACGTCGCCGACGGCGACCTCGCCGGTCGTTACCTCGATCGGGTCGTCCTCGTCCTCCGCTTCGGCCTCCAGCCGGAGGCTGCGGGCGGTCGTCACGCGCGGGTCGATGTCGCTTCCCATCTCCATCTCGCCCGTGTTGAGGAGGTCGACCTCGATCGTCGTCTTCCCGCCGGTCGGAATCGTCGGCTGTGGGAGGTACGCTTCGAGGTCCGGCTCGCCGCGGACCTGTCCGAACTGGTCGACCGCGCCGTCGCCGTCGGAACCGCCGACCGCGAGCGTCCCCGCCGTGCCGGGACCGTCGGAGACGGTCGATCCGCCGGCGGCCGCTGGGGTCGGCGTCGGCTGTGCGGCGACGCCGGCGAAGCTCCCGACGGCGGCGACGAGGAGCGCGCCCGCGACGACGACCGCGACCGCCGTGCGCCCGCTCGACGGCGTCACCGCTCACCCCCTGAGTCGGAACGGTGGCGTGTGAGGACCCGGATATCTGGTCGGAGGTCGGGTGAGCCGTGTGGAGGGGTCGGAAGGACCGGAACGGGAGCGGGGGCCGCGAGCGTGACGTCGCGACTTCGGAGGGTCGGTCCCCCGAGCGTCGGTGGTCGAGTCATGGATCCGCCTCTCCCGCCCGCGGCATAAGCGTGTTGAATGAACGTTCAATCAGGAGCGATATATACCCCTACCGGGTACACCGCGCATGGACGACCCGTTCACGGAGCCGGCGGACACCCGGGAGACCATCCTCGGCGCGGCCTTCCGTGCGCTCTGTGAACACGGATACGCGGACCTCACGATAAAGCGGATCGGCGAGGCCTTCGAGAAGAGCCCCTCGCTCGTGTACCACCACTACGACGGGAAGGACGAGCTGTTGGTCGACCTCCTCGAGTTCCTGCTCGACGGGTTCGAGACGGCCGTTTCCGGGGACGCCTTCGAACTCCCGCCCCGGGCGCGGCTCGACGCCTACGTGGCCGCGATGGCCGATCCGGGCGGCGTCGACGACGAATACGCCCCCGACGG
The DNA here is from genome assembly GCF_900113615.1 of Halorubrum aquaticum. Lineage (GTDB taxonomy): Archaea > Halobacteriota > Halobacteria > Halobacteriales > Haloferacaceae > Halorubrum > Halorubrum aquaticum. The sequence goes on along the minus strand of NZ_FOPZ01000009.1, from coordinate 74,968 downwards.
GCGGTTCCTCGTCGCGATGGTCGAACTCCGGGCGCAGGCGGCGACGGACGCGGCGTACCGCGAACACTTCGACCGAAGCGACCGCGTGTTCCGGCGGTTCCTCGAGCGGTCGGTCCGGGAGGCGGCCGCCGAGTCCGTCGCGAGCGGGGACGGCGCCGTGCCGCGGGAGGCCGAACGCGACGTCCACCCGGCGGCGGTCGCGGAGACGCTCCAGACGCTCGCGATCGGCGCGATGCTGCGCTGGTCCACGACCGCCGACCGCGACTGGACCGGGGCGGTTCGCGAGGAGGCGAGCCGGTACCTCTCGACGACGCTGCCCGCGGTGGATCCGGAGGCTTAAGCGCGCCTCACCGCTCGACGGCGCCGTTCGCGTCCATCCGGCTGACCTCCTCCTCGAGCCACTCGCGGATCCACTGGACGCGTTTGATCCGCTGGTGGGCGATGCTCTCCGCGGTGTCGGAGACGACCCGGTCGGTGTGGTCGCGGCCGCGGTCGAGCACCCGGTCGACCATCTTCGCGGCGTCCATGTGGGTGCGTGACTCGTAGCCCATCCGCAACAGCATCAACACGGCCCCGTTCGCGCCGACCTTGTCGAGCACGTCCGCCTCGATCAGACACCGGCTCTCCAGTGGCACGTCGGCCAGATCGCCGGTGTAGGAGTGGTCGACGACCGCCCCGCACACCTCCTCGATGAACGACTCGGGGTAGTTGCCGCGGCTCCGGAGGTACTCGCGGGCGACGCGCGCGCCGGCCTCGGCGTGGACGTCCTGGTCGGCCTCGAGTTTGGACACGTCGTGGAACACCGCCGCCACCCGGACCACGTCGGCGTCCGCGCCCTCCGCTTCGGCGATCTCCTCCGCGAGGTCGACCACGTTGAGGATGTGGTTGAAGCGGTATTCCGCCGAGTGCCAGGGGTACCACCGCATCCGGCCGCCGTCCTCCTCGCTCTCGACGCTGGCCGCGAGGTAATCGCGAACGAACCGTTTCATCTCCTCGAAGTCCTCCTCGTCCACCTCCGTTTCCTTAATCTCGACGCCCACGGGGACCACCTCGGGCGGAAAACTCGTGATTCATTAGCCTAACGGAGGGGCGTTCCGTTCTTAGTCGTTACGACGAGGGGCTCAGAAGTCGGTACGGCGGGAGTCCCGAGAACGTCCCCTGAGACGACGGTGAACCGCCCGTGGGAGAGAGTGAAACGTCCGGAGAGACGTGTACTGCGCGGTGAGGCGGCTCCTGTGGTGGCGCGAACCCCGTCTCGCGCCGTCGGCGCGAGCGGGAACGCGAGGGAGGTCGAGGCGACCCGCCGGCGGTTCCGGCGGGTCGCCGAGACCGAGGCTGGGGAGGCGTGAGGTGCGGGGCGGTCGCGGTCGGTGTGGGTCCGGGGTCGTGCGGTCGGCGAGGGGGGGACGCGGAACGTACCGGACGGAGCGGGACGTACTGGACGGAGCGGGACGTACCGGATGGATCGGAACGTACCGGACGTACCCTGAGGGCGGCATCCCCTCGCGGTGATTTATGTTTACCCGGGCGCTCTCCGATCACGTGACCGAGCAACGCTACCTCGTAGACGACACGGTCCGGCGGTTCGAGGCGACCGTCGAACGAACCCTCGAGGACCGGGTCGTCCTCGACGGAACCCACTTCTACCCGACTGGCGGCGGCCAGCCACACGACACCGGGACGCTCCGCGTCGCCGGCGACCCCGATCGGCGCTGGCGCGTCGTCGACGTCGAGAAGGCCGACACGGTATACCACACGCTCGCGCCCGCCGACCGGGCCGACCGGACCGATCGGATCGACGATGACGGCGAGAACGACGGCCACGACGGCGACATCGGAAACGACGGACACGCGACGCCGAGCGACCTCCCCGAACCCGGGACGGCCGTGATCGGCGAGATCGACTGGAACCGCCGTCGGGCACACGCACGATACCACACCGCACAGCACCTGCTCTCGGCGCTGCTCCTCGAGGAGTACGACGCGCGCACGACCGGCAACCAGCTGTACGCCGACCGCGCCCACCTCGACGCGGCCTACGACCGGTTCGACGCCGACGACCTCGCCCGGATCGAGACGCGACTGAACGAGCTCGTCGAGGACGACCGCCCCGTCGTGAGCTACACGATGGACCGCACCGAAGCGGAGGCGACGCTCGACGCCGACCGAACGCGGATCGACCTCCTCCCGGACTCGATCACCGAACTACGGATCGTCGAGATCGGCGGAACACGCGAGGGCGATGCCACGTCCGACGCAGCCGAACCCTACGACCGGACGGCCTGTGCGGGAACCCACGTCGGGTCCACGGGGGAGATCGGCGAGATCGTCGTCACCGGCCGCGAGACGAAGGGCAGCGAGGAGGAGCGGATCCGGTTCGCCCTCGCCGACCACGTCGAGTGAGACCGGACGGCCCCCGCGGCGGGATCCCGCCGCTTATGTGTCACCCCTCGTTGGTTCGTGCATGAAGTTCTGCGACGAGTGCGGCTCGATGATGAAGTCGGGCGAGGGCGAGGACCACTGGGTCTGTGACGCCTGCGGCTACGAGGTCGGCCGCGACGAGGACGAGGAGGACGCCTGGACGACACAGTCCCAGGTGGAGTCGGAGATCGTCGACGTCAGCGACGCCGAGGACAAGGGGCTCCCGGAGACGACCGCCTACTGCCCGGAGTGCGGCAACGACCGCGCGTACTGGTACATGCAACAGATCCGCTCGGCCGACGAGTCCGAGACGCGATTCTTCGTCTGTACCGAGTGCGAGCACAAGTGGCGCGAGGACGACCACTGAGGGGTTCCGTAGCCGAAGCGCGTTGCGGCCCGAACGCTCCGGTCGGTCCCGAACTGCCCCCGTCGTTTACCTTGGCTCCTGCCGAAAGAGGGGGTATGGAGCCACCGGTCGTCCCCGCCGACCGCCTCGACGGTTGGCGACGCGTCGACGAGACGACCGACCGGCCGTTCGCCGCCGGTCCCGTCTCGGTGACCGCGAGCACGGTCCGATACGAGCGCGCCGACCGGTCGGAACCGCGTCCCTTCTTCTTCGCGAGTCGCCTCCGGATCCGCCCCGAGACGGCGCCGAACGCCGCGCTCACTCGACTCGTCGAGAACAGGGCCGAGGCGGGCTTCCGTGACCGGCTCGCCGAGCGCGACATCGAGGACGTCGAGCCCCGCGGCGAGCGGACGATCGCGGTCGACGACCCCGACGCCGCCGAGGCGACGCTCGTCACCCTCCGCGGTCGTTGCGCGCTCGACGAGGGAACGGTGCCGGTCGAGGCGCTGCTCGCGGTGTGGGAGGCCGGGTCGTACCTGATCGCGGGCGGAGCCTACCGACTCGATACGGACGCGAACGACGCGAGACGGGAGCTCGTCGGGCTCGTGCGCGGCGTTCGCCCCGACTGACGGCCCCGGTCCTCGCGGGGAACGGTCGCGGGTTACTCGCCCTCCAGCGGCTCCCCGCGTCGGTCGATACGCGTCGCCGGCAGCCCGGCCCGGTCGGCGTGTTCGCGGATCGCCTCGGCGTCCTCGGCTCGGTAGTGACAGAACGTCCCGGTCACGTCGCCGTCCTCGTCGGTCATGACTTCCGAATCGACCCACTCGATCCCGACGCCCTCCTCGCGGAGCCGTTCGAGCACCTCGCCCGACTGCTCGCCGGCGGCGTCGAGTTCCTCCTCGGTGATCGGTTCGTCCAACTCGCGCAGGATCGTGAAGTCCTCCAACTCCCCGTCGGACATGATGCGGTACCACGTTCCCGCGGTCACGAAGATAAAGTCGTCGACGGTTGGGGTGGGGAGAGTCGATCGCCCCGGAGCGGAGCGGCTCGGAACGATCCGATCCGCGGTCAACAGGGAACCGCCCCGGCGGCCGATCCGACCGGCGGGCGGTCCTCGTCGTAGGCCGTGTCGTCGATCCCGCCGTCGAACATCGACAGCCGGAGTTCGTAGGCGTACAACAGGTCGAACGCCGCGAACGGGTCGATCCCGGTGGCGATCAGTCCGGGCGCGTTCAGGCGGACGCCAGCCGCGAGCGTCACGACCGGCTCGCCCTCGAGCGTCCCGGCGAGTTCGACGCCGAACTCGTCGCCCGCGGCGGGGTCGGTGAGCACGGAGACGTGAACGAGCGCGTCGATCGTCGCCGGCGGGTCGCCGATCGCCAGCGGATACCCGTCGCCGGCGAAGCACTCGGTCAGCGGCCCGACCTCACGGTCCGCGGTCCCGTCCGACGGGTCGGCGGTTCCCTCGGTCGGATCGGGGGTCGTCGCCGCGACCCCGCCGGGAACGGCCGCGGTCGCGACGAGGAGGACGAGACAGCAGATCGCGACCGTCCGCGCCGGCGTGATCGGTTCCATCGCTCCCGCGTACGGCGTCTCCTATATAAACTCCGACGGGCCGGTTATTCGTCTTGAGATCCGCGGTCCGTCAGCGGCGAGCGCTCGTCGAGGAGGTCCTCGGAGACCGGATACTCCGCGACGAGGAGCCCCTGAACGAGCAGTTCGGCCGACGCGAGGTTCGTCGCCACCGGCACGTCCTTCACGTCGCAGACGCGCAACAGCGCGGAGATGTCCGGCTCGTGCGGCTGGGCGGTGAGCGGATCGCGCAGGAAGACCAGCCCGTCGATCGCGCCGTTCGCCACCATCGCCCCGATCTGGAGGTCGCCGCCGAGCGGCCCGGAGGCCTGTCGGTTCACCGCCAGACCGGTCTCGTCGCTGATCCGCTTTCCGGTGGTGCCCGTCGTGACCAGTTCGTGTTCGCCGAGCACGTCCGCGTGCGTCTCCACGAACGCGACCATCTCGTCTTTGAGTTCGTCGTGGGCGATGAGCGCGATGCGCATGGATCGGCATCGCCGTGACGGAACTTAAACGTCAGCCGCGACGGCGTGGCGCGGATCGGGCAGTCACGTCGGCCGTCTACTTGAACCGGAACGTCTCCAGGTTCTTCGGCGCGAACGTCCGCATGTTGTAGTCGTGATACAGCGCCGAGGACAGGTCCTGAACGGACCGCTCGTCGCCGTGGACGCAGAGCACCTTCTCGGGACGCGGGTTCATCGTCTTCACGAAGTTCTCCAGGCCCTGCCGGTCGGCGTGTCCGGAGAAGCCGTCGACGGTCTCGACGCCCATCTCGAGCGAGAGGGTGTCGCCGCGGCCGCCGTTGCCCCAGTCGGAGACGGGGATCTCGTCCCAGCCGTTCTGGATCCGGCGACCGAGCGTCCCCTGTGCCTGGTAGCCGACGAACACGAGGTTCGAGTCCGGCTCCGGCCCGATGTGGCGGAGCCACGACATGATGGGGCCGCCCTCGATCATCCCCGACGTCGAGAGGATGATACACTCCTCGCCGTCGGCGACGTCCTGACGCTCGTCCTCGCCGCCGTCGATGTGGTTGAACTCCTCGGCGAGGAACGGGTTCTCGTCCTCGTGGAAGATCCGGTTCCGGAGGTCGTCGCGGAGGTACTCCGGATAGGTGGTGTGGATCGCGGTCGCCTCCCATATCATCCCGTCGAGGTGGACCGGCATCGAGGGGATCTCGCCCTCGCGCATCGCCTCCTCCAAGACGAGCATTATCTCCTGTGAGCGCCCGACCGCGAACGCCGGGATGACGACCTTGCCGCCCTGCTCGTACGTCTCGTTGATGACGCGTTTGAGCGCCTCCTCGGAGTCGGCCTGGTCGGTCTGGTAGTCGTTGCGGCCGCCGTAGGTCGACTCGAGGACCAGCGTCTCGACGCGCGGGAAGTCGTTGACCGCGCCGTTGAAGAGGCGGGTGTCCTCGTAGTGGATGTCCCCGGAGAAGGCGACGTTGTAGAGGCCGTCGCCGATGTGGAAGTGCGTCACCGCGCTGCCGAGGATGTGCCCCGCGTTGTGGAAGGTGAGCTTGATGTCGGGCGCGATGTCCGTCACGTCGCCGAACTCGAGCGGGATCGTGTGTTTGATCGTCTCACGGACCTGCGCGGACTCGTACGGCGGGGTGCGTCCCTCCTTGGCCGCCACGTCGAGGTAGTCGAGTTGGAGCAGCCCCATCAGGTCGCGGGTCGGCTCGGTGGTGTACACCGGGCCGTCGTAGCCGTACTTGAAGAGCAGGGGCAACAACGCGGAGTGGTCGAGGTGGGCGTGGGTCAACACGACGGCGTCGAGGGTCGCCGCGCCCGCGCCGAGCGCCTCGGGCACCTGGAGGTACGGGACCTCACCCTCAGCGCCGGGTTTGTCCCCGCAGTCGATCAGGATCCGCGTCTCGGGCGTCGAGAGGATGAACGCGGCCCGGCCGACCTCACGACAGCAGCCGAGCGTCGTGATCCGCACCCACTCGTCGTCGGACATCTCCTCGCGATGGATCTGTCGGCCGACGCGCTCGAGGATGTCGCGGCGCTCCTCGCGCTCGTTCTTCAGGAAGTTCCGGACGTTCGAAACCGTCGAGGACTCGATCGGCGGCGTCCGGACGACCTCCGGAGTCCAGCCGATCTCCTGGGTGATCTCCCGGAGCGTGGAGCCCCGACGGCCGATCACCATCCCGGGCTTTTCGGCCTCGATCACCACCTCGCCGGTGTCCTCGTGGAAGTCGAGATCCGTCACCCCGGCGTCGTCCGGAATGACGTCCCTGACCTCCTTTTCCGCCCGTTTCGGGGGGGACAACACCGAGGGATCCGGGCGGACCGTGATCCGCTTGCGGAGCTTCGAGGCGAGTCGCCGGATCAGGTCGCCGTCGCCCGCGAACCGCTTCGGGTCTCGGGTGTACACGACTAGCTCCGGCCCCTCGTATTTGACGTCCGTGACGCTCACGTCGTTCGGGACCTCCTGTTCTATCGTCGACTTCAGGTTCTCGAGTTGCTTATCGACTTGGCTCATAGCTCACCGCGGGCCGTAGATCGCCGCCGCCGTCGGGTCGGACGGAACCGATACGCGGCACGTCGCCGAGCGTTCGACCGTGACGGGGTAGGCATAGTGGAAGTACTGTCCGTATGTACCGTTGCGGGAACAGCCAGCGAAAACCCGCTTGTCTCGGAATACACTCCCTTCGTTATAAAAGACTTCGCAAAACCGATACCGCTTGCCGGCGTGGTCCGCCCATGCGCGTCACCCCGGAGGCCGTCCGCGAGGAGCACGCCCGCATCCGCGACCGCGCCCCGGTCGTCGTCCCGATCCTCAACGACACGCGCGATCGGCTCGGTTCGCTGTTCGGCACCGAGGTCGACCGCGTCGACGAGGGAACCTACCGCCGCGAGGTCGACGCCGTCTTCGCGGACGGCGAGGTCGGGGTCAACGTGGCGGGGTACGCCGGACTCCTCCGCGACCTCGACGTCGCCGGCGACTACCCCGGCTTCGTCGTCGACGAGGTCCTCGGTCGGGAGCTCGCGGCGACGATCGCCGGCGGACAGCCCCTCTCGCTGCTCGCACAGGCGACGTTTCACTTCACGGACGTCCACGTCGACCGCGACGTTACGGCCGAGGAGGACGGGACGGGCGCGGGGACCGCGGGGGCCGACGACCTCGACGCCGCGCTCGCCGCGGGCTTCCAGACGCGACTCCCCGGGTGGGAGTGGCGTGAGGGGGAGAGCCCGTTCGCGGTCGGTCCCGAGCGGTGAAGCGGATCCGCGACGAACCCGCTACGAGACGAAGTTCCGGATCAGGTCGAACCCCTTGTCGCGGATCGCGTCCGGGAGGAACCGGGCGAGCACGCCGACGCGCGCGGGCGTTCCGGGCTGGACGCGTGCTGGCGGTTTCGTCGCGCTCGCGGCGTTGAGGATCTCCCCGGCGACGAGTTCCGGCTCGACCGCGCCCGGCCCGTCCCCGCCGATCAGCCCCGTGTCGTCGAAGAACGCGTAGACGGCCTCGTACGCGCTCGAGCGTTCCAGCCCGTCGGCCTCCTCGGGGTCCGTCTCCCTCGAGACGCGGTCCGAGAAGTCCGTCCGAACGGTTCCGGGCTCGACCACGACCACGTCGACGCCGAACTCGCGGACCTCGTTGCGCAGCGCGTCCGACATCGCCTCGAGCGCGAACTTCGATCCGGCGTAGACGCCGCCGCCGGGGAACGACACCCGTCCCGCCACCGAGGAGACGTTGAGTATCGTCCCGTCGCGTTCGCGTCGCATCGCCGGCAACACGGCCCGAGTCAGCCGGTGGGGGCCGTAGACGTTGACGTCGAACTGTTCGTGGACCCGCTCGGTCGGAACGTCCTCCATCGGCCCGAACTGGCCGTAGCCGGCGTTGTTGACGAGCGCGTCGATCGCTCCCTCCTCGTCGAGGATCCGGTCGACGACGCGGTCGACGTCGCTCTGGTCGGTGACGTCGAGCGTCGCCAGCTCACAGCCCGCCTCGCCGAGCGTCTCGACGTCTGCGGGGTTCCGCGCGGTCGCGTAGGTCGTCCACCCCTCGTCGTTGAACGCGTGCGCGGTCGCGCGGCCGATGCCCGAGGAACACCCGGTGATGAGTACCGTCTTCTGCACGCGTCGTCGGTCGGCCCCCGCCGGCATAACTCTCCCGACCCGGACGCGGTTCCCTCACGGCTCGTCGGATCGACTCTCCCTCACAGCTCCTCGGTCCGAATTCCCATCCCCTTCGAGGCGGGTGCGGTCCGCTCGAACCCCCACCGCTCGTAGAAGCCGTCGACGTCCGCCAGCAGGTCGACGTACGCGCCCTCCGGCGCGTTCGCCCGGAGCCAGTCGACGAGCGCGTCCATCATCGCCGTCCCGATCCCCCGTCCCTGATGCGCCTCCGCGACGGCCATGTCCGAGAGGTGGAAGACCGACCCGCCGTCGCCGACGATCCGCGCCATCCCGACCGCCGTTTCGGTCGTCGATCCGGTCTCGACCACGTGGACGCCGTACGTCGTGTTCGGGAGCCCCCGCTCGACCGCCTCGCGCGACCGGTCGCTCATGCCGGCCTCCCGGCGAAGACGGACGAACGCGTCGACCGAGGGCGTCGTCTCGCGCAGTTCATAGCCGATCGGGAGCAGGGACCCGTCGCGTCCTCGTCCCGGTCCGCCCGCTTCGACCGCGTCACCGTCGCTCATGGAGTCCCGTTTCGCGTCCCGGAAAATGGTCGTTTCGACCGGACCGAGTCGGGTTCGGTCGGTTCGGGGCGTCTATTCCTCGTCGGCGTCCGCCGACTCGTCGTCCTCGACCTCGTCGTCGGTCGCGAGCAGGTCGCGCTCGGCGAGGATCGACTCGAGGTCCTCGGCCGGTACCTCGGCGTACTGCTCGTCGTCGACGGTGATCGTGGCGACGCCGACGCCCTCGGGGGTGAGCCCGTCGTCGTTGGTCTGTGCGAGGGTGTCGAGCGCGAGCCCGATCGCCTCGTCGGTGGTGATCCCCTCCTCGTACTCCGCCTCGAGGTAGTCGCGGAGGTCGCTCCGGTCGGAGCCGATGGAGAGCGCCTGCCACTCGTAGGGCGTCCCGGAGGGGTCGGTCTCGAAGAGGCGGGGCTCGCCGTTCTCGATCCCGCCGACGATGAGCGCGACGCCGAAGGGGCGCGCGCCGCCGATCTGGGTGTACTGCTGGATGTGGTCCGTTATCGTCTTCGTCAGCGTCTCGATCCCCATCGCCTCGCCGTACCGCAGGCGGTTCACCTGCGCCTGCCGGCGCGCGAAGTCGATGAGCTGGCGGGCGTCGGCGACGTGGCCCGCGCTGGCGACGCCGACGTGGTCGTCCGCCTTGTGGAGCTTCTCGATGCTCGCCGGCTCCATGAGCGGGGACCGGGCGCGCTTGTCGGCCGCGAGGACGACGCCGTCCTCAGCGCGGATGCCGACGCTCGCCGTGCCGCGTTTGACCGCCTCCCGTGCGTACTCGACCTGATAGAGCCTGCCGTCGGGAGAGAAGATGGTGATTCCTCGGTCGTACGCCTGTTGTTGGGATTGGCCCTGCATGATATCACTCGATGTCGAACGCCGCCGCGCCGACGTACCCCGACTCGGTCCGCACGTCGTACGCGTCGCCGCGCACGACGGCGGACCGATCGGCGTCCTCGAACGCGACGTCTCGCTGTGTCGAACTGGCGGCCGCGCGACCCATATATCTTTCTTCACAGGCACGGACCGTTCCGGAGATCCCGCGAACGCGGATCCCCACGGGTTCGCCGTCGACCGCACTCACGCAGCCGATCGTTGCTCGGGCCTCCTCGACGTGGCCGCGACGAACCCGGACGACCGCCTCGCCCGCACCGCCCGAAAACGAGAAGGAGAGCAGTTTCAGACCGGCGTCGGCGCTGCCCGCGTCGCCGAGGAGGTTGCCGGCGCCGTACCAGAGCGCGCGCTGGAACGCACGGCGGCCGATCTCGGCGTCCGGCCACGTCTCGATCCCGACGGCGAGGTACCGCCAGCGGGGCCGGAGGTGTTTCGGGAGGTGTTTCACGGGCCGGCCACCCGGTCGCTCCGCACGCGATCGCTCCGCGTCCGAACAGCCCCCATCCGGTCACTCCGCACCGGGCACCTCGTCGCCCGAGCCGATCCGCTCGGCGACGATCACGCCGACCTGGTCGTGGACGCGCTCGACCGCGACGACCGCGAAGCCGACGGACGTGAACGCCTCGACGAGGGTCCCGACCGTCGCGGGGTCGTCGACCTCCGGACTGTAGTACGGCTCGTCGGGGTCCGGCTCCTCGAAGAACATCACGTCGCCGAGGACGATCCGGCGCGCGCCCGTGTCGGCCATGACGCGGATCGCCTCGCGCTTCTCGTCGTCCGCGAGGTGATGGAGCGCGAAGTTCGAGGTGACGACGTCGATCGCCTCACGGTCCGGCCCCGCGAGGTTCGGTTCCCGGAACTCGCCGTACGCGAACTCGACGTTCGTGATCCGCGCCTCGGAGGCCTTCCGACGGCCCTCCTCCATCATCCCCTCGCTGACGTCCCGAGCGAGCACGAACTTCGCGTCCGGCGCGAGCGCGAGCGAGATCGCGCCGGTCCCCGCGCCGAGGTCGGCCACCACGTCGTCGGGGCCGGGGTCGGCGTAGCCGACGACGAGGTCCGCACAGGCGTGGTACTCGTCGCTCTTCGAGTCGTCGTACTCGGCGGCCTTCTCCGAGAAGCGGGCCGCGTGATCCTCAACGCTCCGTTTCATACCGTCCACGTCGGACCCCCGGCTCAATGAACCTCCCGGAGAGTCGCTCGCGGTTCCGCTCCGCGATCGAGCCCCACGCACGCAGCCCCTCGCGGACCCACTCCGGATCGAACCCCGCCTCCTCGGCGACGGCGACCATCTCACGGGGCGCACGGAGTTCGAGGTGGGAGGCGGCGTTGGCGCTGACGACGTGCGGGGCGTCGTAGTAGGTCACGATCTCGCGGAGCTTCCGGAGGTCGGCGAGTGCCCGGACGCGGTTCCCGCCCGTCTCCCCGAGGACCGGCCCGAGGTCGAACTCCACGTGGACGCCGTTGTCGCGGGCGGCCTTCGCGAGGACGTGGTTGAACCCGCCCGGTCCCGCGTTGGGCCGAACGAGCACGTCGACGCGCGGCTCCTCGACCGCGTACCGGTTCAGGCGGTCGTCGCCGCCGACGACGCAGACGACCGTGTGTTCGGAGCGGTGGTTCCCGACCGCGCCGGAGGCCTCCCTCGGGCCGTCGGCGTCGACCTCCACCGCGTCGACGACGTCGATCCCGCACTCGTCGGCGATCCCGTCCGGATCGCTCTCCGGGGGCGTGGGGATCGCCTCGCTCCCCGCGCCGTCCGCCGGCTCCAGCGCGGCCCGCGTCCGGACGACGATCCCGTCGTAGCCGTACCGTGCCGCCGTCATGGCCTGTCGCGCGACGGTGGCGTCGCCGTCGGGATACGCGTGGACCGCCTCGTACATGCCCCGCGCTTCGGGGGCCCGCGGTATCGGCGTTGCGCTTCCGGGCGGCCGCGTCGGTGCGGGTCGATCCTCCCGCCTCACCACTCCCGCTCCTGCTCCCGAAGCCACGCTGGCCGCGGGTCCTCGGGCGCGAACCACCCGGCGAGTCCGCCGGGGTCGACCTCGTCGAACGCGATCCGCCGCGACCGGTCCGCGGCGGCCTTCGCGAGCGCGAACGGGACCACGTACGCCAGCGCGAACGGGTCGACGTCGGTCGCTGGCGCGAGCGGTCCGAGAGCGGCCGGGTCGACGGGGAGCGCGTCGACCGCCCCCGCGACGAGGACGAGCCCGAGAAACGAGACCGGCACCGCCACCATGCCGATACAGAGGTAGTAGGTGACGACCCGCTGGGCGGCCTCGAGGACCATGTACGGCGACCACTGCTCGTAGCGCGGGGTGACGAAGAACTCCCGACGGATCTCGGCCGCCTGCGAGACGCAGACCGCGAGCGACGCGGCGAGGACCGCCGGCGACGACGCCGCGGCGACCGGATCGGTGACGACCGTGTCGGCGAGGACGAGCGCCCCGAACGCGAGGAACCCGGCGATCCCGAGCGACCGGGCGACCACGGGGACGTTCCGTCGGTAGATCGGCGGCACTCGCTCGGCGACCGCGGAGGGAAGGACTCGGTCGACGACGCCGACCGGCTCGGGGTCGCCGCTCCACCGGTCCGGATCGATCTCGGAGTTCTCGGAGAAGCCGACGATGTAGAACTCGCGGTCCTCGAGGTCGATGGGCCGCTCGGCGAACAGCGCGGCGACGCTGTAGGCGGCGACCATCACGACGAGTTCGATCCAGTAGACGACGAGGACCTCGGCCGCGCGCCAGCCGAGGACAAGGACTCCGGCGACCGGGAGGAGGTTCGCGGCGAGCACGACCGCGAGACCGCCGCCGTCGCTCGAGGTGGAGGGTCGGAGGGCGGTCATCACACGTCGTGGATCCGGATGAGTGTTAAATCCCGTCGGCTTCGCGTCGACGCTCACGTTTCGCCCGCGTCGACGCCCGGGTTTCGACTCCCGACGGCCGGACTACAGCACGTCGCCGACCCGAACCGGCTCGCCGTCGAGATCCGGTTCCTCGGCCACTATCTGGATGATCTCGTGGTCGGTCACGTCGCGGTATCCCTTGCCCGTGGCCTCCTCGATCAGGTCCTTCTCGAGTTCGAACTCGATCCCCTCGTAGACGACGTCGACGCCGTCCTCGTTGAACGTCAGGTCCGTGCTCATGGTCGTCCTATCCCGTCAACCGATAAAAGGGGCGCGACCGACGGGATCGTGCGGCGGTTTCGCTTAATAAATATGAGGAACGACCGATTCGCGGTGCGGTGGCGCGCCTCCGAGCGAGCCATCGGCTCGCGAGGAGCCCGCGAGGGACGCGGAGAGCGCTCGAAGAGCGCGAGCCGCGAGGCTGGGGAGGTGTGAGGTGCGGGGCTGTGCGGTATGGGTGGGACTCAAAGGGGCAGTCGCGAGGACGACGGCGGCCGAAGCAAGGACCGCAGGAGCGAACATAGTGAGCGACGAGGACCACAGCGAGGCCCCCGAGTCCTCGCGACTGGGGCTTTGGACGTGTTCTCTGAAGTCGTGATCACTGTGCCGGTAACGACCCCGTTCTCATCATCCCAATCTCCATCGAAACAGCCGTTCTACGAGCACGTCTATAGTACGGACGCGCCATCCGTTCCGATCCGAAAACGACGCGGTTCGGAGACCGGTACGGCCTCCCCGGATCCGCGCCCTACTCCTCGTCCTCTTTCATCGCGCCGAGCCGGTCGACCAGCGCGTCGGTGTCCGCGCCACCCTCGACGGAGACGTCGCCGTCGTGGTCGTGTTCGTGGACGTTCACCGCGCCGTCCTCGTCGGTGTCGACCTCCTGTCCCCCCTGCTCGCTCTCGTCGTACGATCCGAATCCCATGTCCCGGACTTCGGGCCCGCAGTGAAAAACCCGCTGGCCGCGGGTCGCATCGAGAGCGATCCACACGCACGGGGCGGTCGCCCCATCGCCGCCGTCCGACGCCCGTCCGACGCCCCCTATCGTTTATGTCGCCGCGGGGACTTCCCACGGGTGTGTCACTGAGGGGGAGCGGTCCGATAGACGAGCTCTCGGTCCCGTCGGGGACCACCGTTGAGGAGCACGACGTGGTCGTCGACGGCGACGTGCTCGTGGGCGGGCAGTCGACCGTCGAGTTCGGGATCCGCGGCCGCAACGTCGCCATCGGCGAGCGCGTCGACGTCGGCGACGACATCGAGGCCGACGGCGACTGCCGGCTCGACACCTGGTGTTCCGTCGACGGGAACGTCCTCGTGGGCGAGGACGCCTACCTCGGCGAGCGGGTGAGCGTCACCGGCCGGCTGATGGTCTCCGGCGACCTCGACATCGGCGACGACGTGGAGATCGAGGAGGGGTTCGAGGCCAACGGCTGGATCGTCATCCGGAACCCCGTCCCCACGCTCGTCTTCTACTTCATCGTGCTCTCCCAGCTGTTGCGGGTCGGCGAGACGAACGCGGCCGACGAGCTGGCCGAGGCGCTCGCCGACGGCGACGACGTGCGCGACCCGCTCCTCGTCCCCCGCGGCGCGGAGATCTCCGACGACGCCTGGCGCGTCTCGACGCCCGCGACCGTCGGCGACGACTGCCGGCTCCACGGTAACCTCCGGGCGGAGTCGGTCGTCGTCGGCGAGCGAAACGAGGTGTTCGGCTCGCTGCGCGCCCGCGAGGACGTGGCCGTCGGCGCCGAGACCACGATCCACGGCGACGTGACCACCCGCGGCGGGACGGTCACGATCGAGGCGGACGCACACGTCCGCGGCGACGTCTCCGCCGGCGACCTCGTGGTCCACGACGGCGCGGAGATCGACGGCTCGCTGCGCGCCCGCGGCGAGATGAAACTCGTCCAGTCGGTCGCGGACGAGGAGTCGAATGCGGGCGACGAGACGGACGCAGGTGAAGGGTCGGACGCGGACCGGGAGACGGGAGACGGCGCGGACGAAGCGGACGAAGTGGATGAAGCGGACGAAGTGGATGAAGCGGATGACGGGAGCGACGAAGCCGATGAGGACGCCGACGGCGAAGCCGATGAGGGCGGTGAGGACGACAGCGACGGCGACGACGAGAGCGAGCTCGATGAGGACGCCGAACCCGAAGCGATCGAGGACGCCTCCGGTGTGGGCGAACCCGCGGCGAACGGTGACGGACCCTCGGAGAACGATGCCGGAGGTCCTTCGTCCGACTCGGAAGGGAGCACCGAGGGACTCCAGGCGGCGATCGCGAACGCCGAAGTCGACGGTGCGAACGCGGAGACGGCGGGGTCCGCCGACGAGACCGACGACACGGAATCCGAGGCCGACGACACGGAATCCGAGGCCGAAGGCGTAGATCCCGAAGTCGATGACGACGCCGAGGACGTTCCGAACGAGACGGCCTGACTACTTCTCGACCGCCGGCGCGAACACGTCCCGATGGAGCGACTCACAGACCGCCTCCGCGAGCGTCCGCAGGTTCTCCGTGTCCTCGCGGTTGTACGACACCAGCGTCTCGAGGGCGTCGTCGTCGCCGCGCTCGTACTCGCGCCAGAGCCTGACCGCGTCCCGACCCGACAGGTCCGGGCGGTCGCGGTCGATTCCGATCTCCTTCTCGATGGGTTTCAGCCCGCCCGAGAGCCCGATCCGCTTACACGGGTACATGAGATCGAGGTGGGGCGTGTCGACCTCGATCCCGAAGGAGGTCTCGAGGAACGGCACGTCGAAGCGCGCGCCGTTGAACGTCGCCAGCAGGTCGGCCTCGCGGAACCGCTCGCGGAGGCGGTCGGCGGTGAGGTCCCGGCCCGCCACCAGCGTCGTCGTCTCCCCGCCCTGGTGGAAGCTGACCGTCGTGACCCGGTCGCGGTGCTCGTCGAGGCCGGTGGTCTCGATGTCGAAGAAGCAGGTCTCCTCCCGGAAGTCCTCGTAGAGCCGCCAGCGCTCGCCGCTCGGAAACCGTCGGTCGAAGTACGCGGCGTCGCCGTCGTCGAGGCGGGCCCGGGCCTCGGCGATGAACGACTCGATCCGTTCCGCCGTGGTCGAGCCGACGCCCGCGACGTCGACGGCGGGGTCGAACTCGTCCCATGTCCGGACGCCTCGCTGCCAGAGCCGGCGCTCCGTGGTCTCGCCGACCCCCTCGACCGGAATGAAGCTGTTCTCGATGCGCATGTCCGCTACCGGGAGGCCGGCGGGCAAAAACCCCGCGCTGGCTCCGTCGAGACCCTCGGCGGTCGACCGCTTTCCGCACCGCAGTCGCTCGATACGGGATGTTCACGAAGCGATCGACGTACCCGCTCGAGGCGCTCCCGTGTGATGGACCGGTTCCGTCATCGCGGTCCGCTCCCCGAGCAGTTGATCGAAGAACGGTCTGCCGGCGTCGATCTCCTCCTCGGGGGCGTGTCCACTCCGCTCTCCTAAACGACCCATGTAACGACGGCGTCGCCTACGGCCTCGAGTATACGGTTCATACCGCGACGGAGTCACCGCGTGGTGTGTTTTCATCGTCGGCGAGCCGGAGTCACGTCGCGGGAGCACCTCTACTCGGCCGCGAGCAACGACAGCGCCCCGTCGCTCCCGCACAGCACCGAGTAGGACCTGTTTATGGTCTGTTATAACATACATACCAATACTCTCGCTTCGACGTACTTCCCATATGGAACGGGAGTGTACGAACGCCACTCGAAGTGGAGAGGGTTTCCGACGGCGATGAAGGACCGGCTTCGAGAACTCGTCGAGACACTGGTTCCGAAGGGGTCCGTCGTCCAACAGGCCGCGAAAGGCGGCGTCTGGATGACCGTGATCCGCGTCCTCAGTCAGGGCTCGTATCTCGTGATGCTTCTCGTTCTCGCGCGGTTGCTCTCCCCGCGCGACTTCGGCATCCTCGGTATCGCGCTGTTGACGCTGAGCGCGATCAAGAAGTTCAGTAACATCGGCATAAGCACCGCGCTCGTCCAACAGAAAGCGGAGGACGTCGACGAGTATCTGAACACCGCGTGGATGCTGGAGATCGGCCGGGGAGTACTGATCGTCGTCGCGCTGTTCCTCACAGCGCCGTTCATCGCGCGGTTCTTCGGCGAGGCGAACTCGGAGTTGACGGCCGTTATTCGCGTCATCGGCGTCTCGCCGCTGATATACGGGCTACAGAACCCCGCCGTCGTCTACTTCCGAAAGGACCTCGACTTCCACAAGGAGTTCGTCTACCAGACGACCAGTAGCTTCGTCCGATGTGGCGTCGGCATCGGGTACGCGATCGTCAGTCCGACGGTGTGGGCGCTCGTCGTCGCGTTCATCAGCGTGAACGCGTCGAAGGTAGTGCTGTCGTACGCCCTTCACGACTACCGCCCGTGGCCGTCGGTAGACCGAGCGGCCCTGTCGGAGCTCGTCGACTACGGGAAGTGGATCACGGGGGCGTCCATCACGCAGTTCATCCACAGCGAGGGCGATGACGTGTTCGTGGGCTGGTTCCTGTCCGCGACGGCGGTCGGCTTCTACCAGTACGCCCACCGGATCGCCGATATGCCCGCGACCCAGTTTACGCAGGTGATTACGACGGTCACCTTCCCGGCGTTCTCGAAGCTACAGGACGACGCCACGGCGCTCAGAGACGCGTTGCTGGGAACGACCCGACTGGTCGCAGTGGTCGCCTTTCCCGTCTCGGCAGGGATGGCGCTCATCGCGCCGTCGTTCGTGCCGGTCGCGCTCGGTGAAAAGTGGACGCCGATGATCCTCCCGCTCCAGTTGCTGTCGGTGTTCGGGCTCCTCCACGCGATAACGCGGCACTTCGGCGGCGTATTCAACGCACTCAATCGTCCCGACTACAACATGAAACTCGACGTGGTCCGTATCGTCTGTCTCGCGGTCGTCATCTGGCCGGCGACGGCACAGTGGGGTCTCGCGGGGACGGCGACTGCCGTCATCGGCGTCTACCTCTTCCCGATGTTCCCGCTCGACGTCTATGCCGTCTCGACGCTCATCGAGGCCCACCCCCTCGAGATCTTCCACGAGTACGTCTACCCGGCGATCGGGTCGGCGGTTATGTTCGGGAGTCTCTGGTACGCGCACGGCCTCGTTGACGTCTCCCCACTGGTCGAACTGGTCCTGACGGTGCCGATTGGAGCCGTCGTGTACACGGTCTCGGTGCTGTTGCTCGACGAGTTGTTCAGTTGGGGCATCAAACGGGACATCCGGCACATCGCTGCTGAAGTACAGAGCTAGCGTCGCCGACGCGCCGCGCGGCGGCGACGCAGAACTCCGAGCCGACGACGCTCCTGCGTGTCCTCTCCAGACCTTCGGTGAATCCGCGGCCGAACGGGTAGTACGTGAGAACCTACCCCTGTAGAATTACGAACGTCACCAGTCAGTCGGATTCCACAAACTCGGTAGTATCCGAGTAGATCCGCTTCGCTCGACACGCAAGCGAGTTCTTCCGGGTGTTTCATCACCTATCCAGTCTAACGGAAGTATCCGCGATCACTCGCCGAGGTCGAACGCCTCCTCGCCGTGTTCCTCGACCGCCGCGAGCAGTTCGTCGCGCTGCCGGCGGAGCTCGGGCGGCATGTCGGCGTACGTGTGGTCGAACATCGCGGCAGGGTCGGGCTCGACCGCCTCGGCGGCGTCTATCGCCTCGGCGACCAGGTCGTCGGCGCGGTCGTGGGCCGCCGCGACGCCCTCGTCGTCGATCCGGGCCGTCTCCCGGAGGAACGTCTCCATCCGGTCGATCGGGTCGATCGCCCGCCAGGGGTCGACCGCGTCGTCGTCGCGGTAGGCGGTGGGGTCGTCGGCGGTCGTGTGCGCGCCGTACCGGTACTCGACGAACTCGACGAGGACCGGACGGGTCGGCGGATCGTCGGAATTCCCCTCCTCTCCCTTGCTCGCGCCCGCGTCTCGCCCGGATCCGTCACCGCGAGCGCGCTCGGCCGCCTCCCGCGTGACCGCGTAGCTCGCGAGCGGGTCCATCCCGTCGACGCGGACTCCCTCGAAGCCGTAGGCCGTCGCCTTCGCGGCGAGCGTCGCGCTCGCGGTCTGGCGCTCGCGCGGGACCGAGATCGCCCAGCCGTTGTTGTGACAACAGAACAGGGTGGGCGTGTCGAAGACGCCGGCGAAGTTCATCGCCTCGTGGAAGTCGCCCTCGCTCGTCGCGCCGTCGCCGAAGTGACACGCCACCACGCGGTCCTCCCCGCGGAGGTCGAACGCCCACGAGGCCCCCACCGCGTGCGGCAGGTGCGCCGCGATCCCGATGTTGAGCGGGAACACGTTGCCCTCGGCGATCGCCGCCGTCCCGGACTCGTGACCCATCCAGTACGGGAGGTACTCCGCGAGGAGGTCGCGAGCGACGACCGCCCCGTGCTCGCGGTACTGGTAGCTGATCAGATCGCGTTCTGCGAGCGCGTGGGTCGACCCGACCGCCGATCCCTCCTGTCCGGCACAGGGGGCGTACGTTCCCATTCGCCCCTGTCGTTGGAGGCTGACGGCGCGCTCGTCGAACCGCCGGGTGGTGACCATGTCGCGGTAGATCCCGCGGAACCGGTCGTCCGAGAGGTCCGGAACGGTCGCGTCCGGGAGCGGCCGCCCGTCCGGCCCGAGCACGCGGTAGACGTCCTCGTCGGCGAGCGGGTCGGTCGCGGAGCCGGCGACGTCGGTGCCGTTCTCGTCCATGCCCCGTGACTGTGTGCTGCTGTCACAAGGCGTTAGCGGTCGGTCGCGGCGACGGTCGAGTTCGACGTGGCCGCACACGACTCGGTCGAGTCGCTGCGTTGACGGGCGCGCTCGGCGTGGGGCTTACACTCGTCGCGGGGTGTGCGTTCCGGAAACGACTCCTGCGGTCGTCCACGGCGTGACGCCGTCCGGGAGCCCGTTCGCGGTCGAACGGTCACTCGATCGATCACCCGATCGGTCGGCCGTCAACCCTCGGAACCCTCCGTGTCGATCGTCGCCGCCTCGTACTCGATCCCGGCCTCGTCGAGGAACGACCGTAGCGTTGCCATCCCGCGGTCGAAATCGAAGCCGACGCCGTCGATGTGGTCGTTCCCGTTCTCGGTCGGTTCGAGCTCCCAGTGACCGTGGAGTTCGATCCGTCCGTCCTCGCCGCGCCAGCCGCGGAGGTGCGTCTGCCACCAGCGATAGCTCGTCCCGTCGACCGTCCGTTCCTCGTACACCACGCGGGCGAGGTTCAGGACCTCGCCGCGCTCGTAGTAGGAGAACTCCCAGTTGGGCGCAAAGCTGAACGCGCCGAGCTCTCGTTCGAGCTCCGCGACGGACCGGTCGACGACGAGATACTCCCCGGACGGCCGCGACGCCGTGAAAAGCGCCTTCCGCAGCTGACGGTACGCGTTCCGAACCGCGTCGAACGGGACGTTGACGACGTCCCAGAGGTTGATCCCCGTCATCTACCCGACGGCGAACGACGCGAGTACGGTCGGAGCCGGACGGACGGACGGCGTGCGGTTCGTGGACCCGCCGGTCGGTCGTCGAATGCGCATAGTTGGCAATAGTCATCGAACTATTTAATTCCGGATGTCAAACACGTTTCGAGCGGAAACCGCCGCTTCAACCGCTGTGAGGACGTTCTTCGATCGATCCGTCATCCGTCAGCGGGACGGATCCCCTCCGCCGATCGGGACCGGCCGTCCGCGGAGGTCCCGCTCTCCCGTCACGTTTGATTTTGTCCGTGTAATATGATGGCGTGATCGTTGCTCGGTGGACGGACGGTTCGTGCGCAGGGACGACGCTTCGGGGCCGTGCGAACCACACGGTCGGATCCGAGCGGCGATCCGGGAGCGACGGCGTCAGTCGTCGCAGAGGTCGAGCCCCAGCTTCATCCAGAGCGGATAGGCGGCGAACATGATGACGGCGAGCACGTCCGTCCCCGGTCCCCTGGTCAGATCCGTGTCCAGCCCCGAATTCAGCATCCACTCGGGGCCGTCCTCGTCGGTGAACCACCAGGGGAGGACGTCGAGGTACAACAGCGTGCTCGTGGTGAGGAACACGAGCACGACGCCCGCCGCCAACCGGGCGCGGCGGACCGGCGATCCGACGTAGCGGTCGAGCAGGACGCCGATGCCCACGAGGGATGGGGGGTCCAGCAGAAAGCTCATCGTTCCGTGATACCTCTCCACACACAACTGTTGGTCCATCAATAATATAGATTTTGGTGGATCGCGGCGATCGCCGTTGACGGCCGGTTTCGGAACGCTCGCCGCTGCCCGTGGCAGCCGTCGCCCGGGGATGTCATCGGGATAAAACTTTTTCACTCGGTCGTCCGATCCGGCACCATGGTAACTAGTCGCATTGATGAGTGGGTGACCACCACGTGGCGGAGCGTGGCGTCGACCTGGGGGCTGCTCCTCGAGTTCGCGGGGATCGGTCCCGACGTCGACCCGCACACGCGGGTGACGTTCCGGGCCATCGCCGACGCGGTCGTCCCGGAGACGCCGGCGCTCGCGGAGGAACTCGGCCCGGAACACGTCGCCGGCGGGCTGGCGGTCGACCTCGACGAGTTCGCCATCACCTACGTGGACGACGGCTTCCAGTTCGGGCTTCCCCACCTCGGCCCCCAGGGCAACATGCCGATCGCTGACCCGATCGCCCACGTCCTCGACACGGCGGCGCTGACGCTGCTGGAGCGCGGGGACAACGAGGAGGAGCCGAGCCTCGACCGCGCGCTGTCGCTGCTCGGTCCGGACGATCCGTCGGCGGCGAAGACCGAAAGCGCGGTCGGCCCGTTCGCGAAGCTCTCCCGGCGCGACCGGCTGCGCGCCATCGCCATCCTCGACGAGTTCGAGGTCGAGTTCTCGCCGACCGACCACGACCTCCTCGAACTGGACGCCGGTCTCGTCGGGCAGCTGGTGGTCGGTTTCATGGAGATGATCTACTACAGCGAGTGGCAGGGATACGACGACTTCACCGAGCCGCCGAGCCGGCGGAACCACCCGAACGACCCGGACGCGGTCCAGAGCTGGCGACAGACCGGCTTCCCGGGGTTCGCGAACGGCTACGCCGCGCTGCGCGGCTACGTCGGCACGGACGACGGCCCGTTGGGTGACGGCGACGCGTGGACGACGATCGACGAAACGACCGGGGTCCGGATCCGCCGTGAGTCGGGGTCGTTCCGCGAGAACGACTACGACACGGGCGGCTACGAGGAGCCGTTCCCCGTGGAGTCGGGGTGAGAACGGATGGTCGAGGACAGCTACGACGCCATCGTCGTCGGGGCGGGCGGAGACGGACCGGTGACGGCGTGGAAGCTCGCGGAGGCAGGCCTGTCCGTGCTGGTTCTGGAGGCGGGGCCGTTCCACGGCAACGAACAGTGGCCGAACCCGCACGAGGAGCCGGGCGGGGAGGCCTCCTCGAGCGTCGAGGACCTGAGCGGCGACCTCCTCGACGAGCAGTTCACCACCCGCGAGTTCGAGATGATCACCAACCTCGTGTTCGGCCCGGCCGACCACGAGCGAGGGTTCTGGTTCCGGAAGTTCCCGGGCGACGGCGCCATCCTCCAGTGTGCCGGCGTCGGCGGCACCACCCTCCACTACACCGGATGCCACCCGCGTGCCTATCCGGCGTCGATCGACGAGCAGGGCCACTGGCCGATCGAGTACGCCGATCTGCTCCCCTACTACCGGGAGGTCGAGGAGATGTGCGAGGTGACGCCGGCACCCGTCACCGCCAAGGAGGAGCTCTTCTTCCGCGGGGCGGAGGCGGCGGGATGGGACCTGATCGAGGACCTGAACGTCACCGAGCCGGGATACCGCCCGCAGCCGAACGCGATCAAACAGCCCGACGGGAAGCTCCACGTGGACGCCGACTACGACGGAGACTTCACGTACCCCGACGTTGAGGGTGATTCCCTCGCGCTCGGCAACATCGCCGGAAACCCGCACCCGCGAGGCGCGCCCTTCGAGGAGAAGGCCAAACGAGCGAGCAACGTGAGCTTCGTGCCGGCGGCGTTGCGGACCGACAACGTGACGGTCCGGCCCAACGCCTTCGTCACCGACGTGCTGACCGAGACTCCCCGAGGCGACACGCCGACGGCGACGGGAGTGGAGTTCCGTGACACGTGGTCGGGATCGGTGGAGCGAGTGGAGGCGGAGGTGGTGGTGTTGGCGGCGGGAGCCATCGAGACGCCGCGGCTCTGGCTCAACGCCGACCTCCCCGCGAACGACTGGGTCGGGCGCGGGTTGACGATCCACTTCGGCGACAACGTGATGGGGCTGTGGGACCCCGACGACCTCGAGGAGACGATCGGGAAGCCGACGGTCGACCAACACGAGGGCCAGGACATCGCCGCCCGGTTCGACTACCCGGGCGTGGGGATGCTCCAGACGGTCGGCACCGCGCCCGGCATCGGCGCGATCCTCGGGTTCGGCGCGAGCGCGTCGGGGTTCGCCTTCCAAAACGATCCCGCGGACGCGCCGTGGGACACGATGGGACGGCTGGCCGGGGGAGACCTCAAACGACTGCTCTCCGATCACCGCCGGATGTTACAGATACTCGTCGTGAGCGACGACCGCCCGCATCAACGGAACGGGGTCACGGTCGCTCCGGGGGTCGCCGACGAGCACGGGCCGATCCCCGTCGTCAACTACGAGCCCAGCGAGGGCGACCGACGGCGCCGCGACGAACTCGCGCGGATCGCCGCCGACGTCCTGCGGGAGGCCGGGGCGTCCCACGTCCACCGTTCGGACTCCCCGCCGACCGCGCTTCACGTCCACAGCACGATGCGGATGGGGAAGGTCGTCGACGAGGCGTGTGAGGCGTACGACGTCGACCGGCTCTTCGTCGCCGATCACTCCGTTCTCGCGAACGGCGTCGGCGGCGCGAACCCGACGAACACGGGACAAGCGCTCGCGGCCCGGACGGGCGAGCGGATCGTCGAACGACACTTCTGATCACCGCAGTCGCTTCCGATCACCGCGGTTCCCACGCGCGTCCTCACACGTCCCGGCCGCGTCGGGTCGGTCACACGAGGCGCTCACGCCGGGTCTGTCACGGGTCGCTTGAGTACCAGCGAGTATCTCGAGTCGGCCTTCCACTCGCCGACGCTCCCCTCGTAGATCTCGCCCGACGAGTACACGCGCTCGTCGTCGAAGGCGATCACGTGTCGCGGCCAGGGGTAGGGAAGGTCCCAACAGAATCCGATCCCGATCCCGTCGCGGTCGTTGGCGACGGCCCACGAGAGCGCAACCAAAGCGTAGTCCTCGCAGTCCCCCCGGCCCACGTCGACGCACTCGCGCGGCTCTCGAGCGAAGTCCCTGACCCCGTTCCACGCGTCCTGTCTCCAGTCGTACTCCGACTCCGACCACTCCTCGAGATCGAAGGAGTCCCAGCGGTCGGCACGGTCCACGTAGCGGTCGGGCGCGATGAAGGTGAACGGCGTCCAGCGACGAACGTTCATGCCACCGGATTATCTGTCAACGATACTAATACTATGGACAGGGAGAAAGAGAGGAGGGGAAAAAGGAGCAGGGAGAAGTGAGAAGGGGAAGGGAGAAACGAAAAGGGGCAGGGAGAAGCCGAAACCCGCGGAAGGCCCGAAGACGGTGGAGAGCGGCGGTGAACGTGGAGAGCAGCCGAGGATCGGGAGTACTGTGGGGTACCGGGGACGGCCCCACGCCTCACGCTCAGGGCGTGATCACGGCGCGGCCGTCGATCTCCCCGTGTTCGAGCTTCTCGGCGACCTCGTTGACCTCGCCGAGGGCATAGCGACTCGTGTGGAGGTCGACGTCCCCCTGTTCGACGAGCGCGACCAGTTCCTGTAGCTCCGCGTATCGGCCGACGATGTTGCCGACGAAGGAGAACTCGCCGTTGACGAGCGCCTGTGCCGGCTCGTGGACGTGTCCGCCGTAGCCGATGACGTGGTGGTCGCCGCCCGCCGCGGTGACGTCGGGGGCGTACGCCGTGGTGACGTCCTCGCCGACGAAGTCGAGCACCTGTGCCGCCCCCTTCCCGTCCGTGATCCCCTCGATCTCGGACGGGACGTCGTCCTCGGTCGGGTTGACGAGGTGGTCCGCGCCGTACCGGTCCGCCAGACCGAGCGCGGACTCCTTCACGTCGACCGCGGTGATCCGTGCGGCGCTCATCGCGTCGAGACACTGGAGGCCGATGTGACCGAGGCCGCCGACGCCGATGACGACCGCGTGGTCGCCGGGGTTCAACTCGGCCACCGCCTTCTTCGCGGCGTGATACGCCGTGATCCCGGCGTCGGCGTGCGGCGCGATGTCCACCGGTTCGACGCCCGCCGGCAGCGGGATCACGGAGCGCTCGCTCGTGTGGAGGTAGTCGGCGAAGCCGCCGTCGGTCGTCAGCCCGTTGAACGCGTCGTTCTCGCAGTACATCGTCTCGCCGAGCCGGCAGGGTCGACAGGTCCCGCAGGTCTGTACCGGGTGACAGATCACCGGGTCGCCCTCGGAGACGATATCGACGTCCTCGCCCGTCTCGACGACCGTCCCGGCGTTCTCGTGGCCCAGCGTCATCGGCAGGTCCTGGGGGACGTACTCCTCCCACATCCCCTCGATGATGTGGTTGTCTGTCTGACACCACCCCGCGCCCTCGACCTCGACGATCACGTCGCTCGCGCCCGTCACCTCCGGACGGTCGACCTCGTCGATCGAGAGCCCCTCCGTCATGTCGTCGGTATACTCGTGGAGTCTGGCTGCTTGCATGTGGCATGAGATGGCGTGTCTATGTCCATAAACGTTCGTTCGGGTGTGGTGGTCGGGTCGGCGGAAACGGTCGGAGACGGCGGAGAAGGCGGGGACGGTCGGGGACGATCGGGGACGGCGGAGAAGGCGGGGGCGGCGGGGACGGTCGAAGGACGGCGTGAACGTCGGGTGCCGCGGAGACGGCAGGGACGCTATCGCCCGAACCCGTATCCTCTCCGGCGGTCCTCCCGACCCGACGGGTCGGACCGACCGGGGCGGGCGGGTCCGCTCACCTCCCCGTCGGCGTGGTCGCTCGCGGTCGCGTACGCCTCCTGGACCCGGCGGAACGCCTCCTCGTCGCCGCCCCGGTCCGGGTGCGTCTCCTTCACCCGTTCGCGGTAGGCCCGTTTCACCTCGTCCGCGTCGGCGTCGGTCGAGAGGCCGAGTTCCGCGTACGCGTCGGCGACGCGGTCGCTCCGCCGGGAGCGTTCGGGATCGGGGTCCCAGTCGGGTTCGGTCACGTCGAACGGGAGCCGCCGGCCCAGCCCGCGGCCGGGCATCTCGTGTTCGCACAACACGGCGTGGACGTTCTCGCCCTCGAGCCGGAAGTAGTCGTGCGCGTCGAAGGTCACGGCGACTCCGCGCGCCGGGAGGTAGAAGGGGACGACGACGCCGCCGACCGCGTGCTCCTCGAGGAAGCGCTCGTTGATCGCGGTGAGGTACGCGCGGATCTCGCCCCGACGCCGGACGTCGCCGCTCGGCGTCCCGCCGGCCGACCGTATCTCGTGCGGGAACAGGCGGTGTCCGACGTAGAACACGGCGGCGACGACGACGCTCGCGACGACGCCGAGCGCGACTCCCGCGAGCACCCACGACGGAACGGTTCCGATGCCGTCAACGGTCACGACCCCTCCTAACGGCCGCGCCCGTATCAACCTCTCGGGGGTCGGAACGCAGGATCCGAGACCGGAACGACGGCGACTCGGAGCGGCGAGCCGAGGGGCCGGGCTTTGAGAAGGTCACTGCGTCAACGACGACGGATGCCGACCGACTTACAGCAGGTCCTTCGACTCGAGCGCCTCGAGGACGTCGTCGACGAGCTCCTCGGCGGTGTCGTACGGGAAGTCCTGGTCGCTGCCGAGCTTGGCGGCCAGCTCCATCGCGGTGAAGCTCACGTCGCCCGCCTCGAACTTCGTCGCCGGCCCGTTCGGCAGCGCGGGGACGAGGTCCATCTGGTTCTGTACGGGGAAGTCGGCGTCGCCGAAGGCGTCCAGGAACTGTTCGCGGAGTTCCGCTTTGACGTCCGTCATGCCCCCACCTCTCCGGAGGGGCCGCAAAAGCGTTGTGGAACCACTAGAAATCGATTTATCGTTTTCCGTCCCGACCCGGCGACCCGACCCCACGACACCCGGATCCTACGGAACTTTGTCCGTGGCGGCGTTCGTCCCGGGTATGTCCACCACGTCCGACGACCCGTTCGACGGGGACGACGCGCTCGACGAGGACCTGCTGTTCGAACTGACCGAGGCCCGCGGGGTTCCGGGGTACGAGGACCGCGTCCGGGAGATCGTGCGCCGCGAACTCGCCGACTCCGTCGATCACGTCCGCACGGACGCGATGGGCAACGTCGTCGGGACGATCGAGGGCGACGCGGACCCTGACTACTCGGTCGCGGTGGCGGCCCACATGGACGAGATCGGCTTCATGGTCCGGCACGTCGACGACGACGGGTTCGTCCGGGTCGACGCGCTCGGCGGGTTCGACCCGCGCGTGCTCCGGGCCCAGCGCGTGACCGTCCACGGCGAGGCGGACCTCACGGGCGTCATCGGCTCGGTCCCGCCGCACACCCTCACCGACGAGCAGCGGGAGGCGGACGACGAGGTCTCGGACGTGTTCATCGACCTCGGCCGCGACCCGGAGACGGTCGCCGACCTGGTGAGCGTCGGCGACCTCGTCACGCTCGACCAGACGACGACGCGGATGGGCGACTGCGTGACCGGAAAGGCGCTCGACGACCGGGTGTGCCTGTTCGCTGCCCTCACGGCCGCGCGCCGGATCGACGACCCCGACGTCACGATCCACTTCGCCGCGACGGTTCAAGAGGAGGTCGGGCTCCGGGGCGCGCACGCGCTCGGCGTCGACATCGATCCGGACCTGGCGATCGCCCTCGACGTCACCGTCGCCAACGACGTGCCGCAGATCGGCGAGGCGGCCGACGCGGTGACGAGCCTCGGAGACGGGGCGGCGATCAAGCTCAAGGACTCCTCGGTGATCACGAGCCCGAAGGTCCACCGGCGGCTGACGGAGACCGCGGAGGCGAGGGACATCGACCACCAACACGAGGTGTTGCCGGCGGGCGGCACCGACACGGCCGGGTTCCAGACGCCCGGCGGCGCGAAGCCGGTCGGCGCGATCTCGATCCCCACTCGATACCTCCACACGGTGACGGAGACGGCGAACGTCCGAGACGTCGCGGCGACGGTCGACCTGCTGACGGCGTTCCTGGTGTCGGAGACGGGCGAGCACGACTACACGCTTTGAGGCCGAGTCGGGGCGTCGACGGCGGCGGGCCGGGGCGGCGGCGGCCGAACGGACTTCGCGTCGTCGACCGTCCACGCCATACCAAACCCGTTTTAAGCGTCGGCGCCGAACCGCCTTCCAAGGTAGATATCCATGGAAATGCCACGCCGCTTCAATACGTACTGCCCCCACTGTGACTCCCATCAGGAGCACGAGGTCGAGAAGGTCCGATCGGGTCGTGCGACCGGCATGAAACGCGACGCGCGACAGCGACGCCGCGCGCTCGCGACGATCGGGAACGCCGGCGGATACTCGAAGGTGCCCGGTGGCGACAAGCCCACTAAGAAGACGCACCTGAAGTACCGCTGCAGCGACTGCGGGAAGGCCCACATGCGCGAGGGATGGCGCGCGGGCCGACTCACGTTCCAGGAGTAACCATGGCGGGAAGCTTCCACCGCGTGCTCTGTGCGGACTGTGAGAACGAACAGGTCGTCTTCGGCAAGGCCTCCTCGGTCGTGTCGTGTGCCGTCTGCGGCACGACGCTCGCGACCCCGACCGGCGGGGAGGCCGAGCTGCACGGCGACGTCGTCGAAACCGTTGAGGCGCGGTAACCG
Organism: Halorubrum aquaticum; assembly: GCF_900113615.1. Taxonomy (GTDB): domain Archaea; phylum Halobacteriota; class Halobacteria; order Halobacteriales; family Haloferacaceae; genus Halorubrum; species Halorubrum aquaticum. The sequence continues at coordinate 46,386 of NZ_FOPZ01000009.1, read as the reverse complement.
CCTCGCCCCCCATCATGAAGTACAGCGGCTGGCCCGAACCCGGTGAGCTCGTCGTCGGCGAGATCGACGAGATCGCCGACTTCGGCGTCTTCGTCGACCTCGACCAGTACGAGGAGAAACGCGGCCTGTGTCACATCAGCGAGGTCGCCTCCGGCTGGATCAAGAACGTCCGCGACCACGTCCGCGAGGGACAGACGGTCGTCGCGAAGGTCCTCGAGGTCGATCAGTCCTCGAACCAGATCGACCTGTCGATCAAGGACGTCAACGAACACCAGCGCAAGGAGACGATACAGGACTGGAAGAACGAGCGCAAGGCCGACAACTGGATGCTCATCGCGCTCGGCGAGGACGTCGACGACGACCGATACACCGCGGTCGCGAACGCGCTCCTCCGCGAGTACGACTCGCTGTACGACGCCTTCGAGGCCGCGGCGATCAGCGGACTCGAGGCGCTCGAGGACGTGGACGTGGACGACGACGCGGCGGAGGCGATCGTCGACGCGGCCCGGGAGAACGTCTCGGTCCCGTACGTGGACGTCACGGGCTACGTCGACCTCGAATCGACCGCCGCCGACGGCGTCGACGACGTCAAGACCGCCCTGGAGGCGGCCGAGGGGAACGGCGAGATCCCGGACGGCGTCGAGCTCGACGTGGGCTACGTCGGCTCGCCGGAGTACCGGATCAAGGTGCGCGCGCCCGACTACAAGACGGCGGAGGACGAGCTCGAGGCCGCCGCGGAGCGCGCCCGCGAGGCGATCGAGTCCGCCGGCGGCGCCGGGTCGTTCCATCGCGAACGGCGCGAGGACGACGAGTAGTCGTCGTCACCGCATCACCGCGGACCTCCACTTCACGACTCCCCCTCACGTCCATGCGCTCCGACATCCGCGTCTGTTCCGACTGGCAAACGACCCACGAGCGGCCGGTGTACACCCTCGGCGACCGGTGTCCGGTGTGTGACGCTCCCGCCGAGAACAGCGCACCCGCCCCGTTCGACCCGACCGATCGGTACGGCGAGTACCGCCGCCGGGCGCGCTCGGACGGGCCCGAGTGAGACGGGGCGCACGCACCCGGTCCGCGCTCCCGTCGAATAGCCACCCTCTTGTGACCGCCGCCCGGACGGGAACCGTATGGACGACATCGAGATCGACGAGGTGGCGACGCCGGAGCTCGACGACCCGGTGCTGATCGAGGGGCTCCCGGGCGTCGGCCACGTGGGGAAGCTCGCGGCCGAACACCTCCTCGAGGAGTTCGACGGCGAGCTCGTCCGACGGGTGTACGCCACGGAGTTCCCCCCGCAGGTGAGCGTCGACGGCGAGGACGGGGTCGCGGAACTCACCTGTGCGGAGTTCCACGCCGTCGAGACCGACGGCGCGGACCTGCTCGTGTTGACCGGCGACCACCAGGCGGGGTCGAACGCGGGCCACTACCGGCTCACCTCGACGTTCCTCGACGTCGCCGAGTCGTTCGGCGCGGAGCGCGCGTTCGCGCTCGGCGGCGTCCCGACGGGCGAGCTCGTCGAGGAGTACACGGTGCTCGGCGCGGTCTCCGAGGAGGGGCTCGCGGACGACCTCCGCGAGGCCGGTGTGGAGTTCCGCCCCGACGAGCCGGCGGGCGGGATCGTCGGCGTCTCCGGGCTCGTGCTCGGACTCGGCGGCCGTCGCGGGCTCGAGGCGGCCTGTCTGATGGGCGAGACGAGCGGCTACCTCGTCGACCCGAAGAGCGCGCGGGCGGTGCTCGAGGTCCTCGAGGACCTCCTCGAGTTCGAACTCGGCTATGACTCCCTCGAGGACCGCGCCGAGGAGATGGAGGAGGTCGTCGGCAAGATCCGCGAGATGCAGGACGGCCCGGCGGTCCCCGACGACGACCTGCGATACATCGGGTAGGCCGTCGCTTCCTCCTCGCTTGCGTCTCCGTTCGCTCTTACCTCCGTTCGCTCTTACCTCCGTTCGCTCTTACCTCCGTTCGCTCTCACCACCTCTCGCCTCCGTCTCCGTTCGTTCCCCGGTCCCCGCTTCCGGCAGAGCTAAACGGGATCCACGGTCATCGATCGTGTATGACCGAGGTACGCGTCGCCGGCGTCGGACTCACGCGGTTCGGGAGCCACCCCGAGCGAACGGGTCGGGACCTGTTCGCCGAGGCGGCCGACCGCGCGTTCGCGGACGCCGGCGTCGAGCGGGATGACGTCGGGGAACTGAACTACGGCAACTTCATGGGCGCGCTCGCCGAGCATCAGGGCCACCAGGCCCCGCTGATGGCGGAGGCGGCGGCCGTCCGCTGTCCGGCCACGCGCTACGAGTCGGCGTGTGCGTCCGCGGGCGTCGCGGTCCGCGAGGCGGTCCGAACGGTCCGCTCCGGCGAGGCGGACGTCGTCCTCGCCGGCGGGATGGAGCGGATGACGAACCTCGACACGGAGGGAGCCACGGAGGGGCTGGCGATCGCGGCGGACGACCTCTTCGAGGTGCGGGCGGGGGTCACCTTCCCCGGCGCGTACGCGCTGATGGCCCGCGCCTACTTCGAGGCGCACGGCGGGGATCGCGAGGACCTCGCGCACGTCGCCTCGAAGAACCACGAGAACGCGCTCCCGAACGAGTACGCGCAGTTCCGAACCGCGGTCTCGGTCGAGGAGGCTCTCGACTCCCCGCCGGTCGCGGAGCCGCTCCACCTCTACGACGCCTGTCCGATCACCGACGGCGCGAGCGCGCTCGTGTTGGTCTCCGAGGAGTACGCGGCCGAAAACGACGTGGACGCGCCCGTCGCCGTGACCGGCACCGGCCAGGGGACGGACCGGATGGCGCTCGCGGACCGGGCCGACCTCGCGTCGACGCCCGCGGCCGCCGACGCCGCGACCGCCGCCTACGACGACGCCGGCGTCGGTCCAGCCGACGTCGACGTGGCCGAGGTTCACGACTGTTTCACGATCGCGGAGGTGCTCGCGGTCGAGTCGCTCGGGTTCGCCGAGCCGGGCGAGGGGATCGCCGCCGCCCGCGACGGGCTCACGACCGCCGACGGCGACCTCCCGGTCAACCTCTCGGGTGGACTCAAGGCGAAGGGGCACCCGGTCGGGGCGACCGGCGGGTCACAGATCGCGGAACTGACTCGCCTGCTGCGCGGCGACCACCCCAACAGCGAGCACGTCCCCGACGCCGACGTCGGCGTCGCACACAACGCCGGCGGGACGGTCGCCAGCGCCGTCGTCCACGTGCTGGAGGTGGCGGAATGACCGACCGAAACGAGGGGTACGACGAGTGGATCGACGCGCTCTCGGAGGGCGCGGGCTACGCGCTCGTCTGTCCCGAGGGCCACGGCTCGCTGCCGCCGCGGCGGGTGTGTCCGGAGTGCGGGGCGTCCCCGCTCTCGGAGGAACCCCTTCCGGAGACGGGAACGGTCGAGACGTACACCGTCGTCCACGTTCCCTCGCCGCGGTTCGCCGACGACGCGCCGTACGTCACCGCGGTCGCCCGCTTCGGACCGATCCGGCTGACGGGGATCGTTCGCGGGGTCGATGGCGACCTCGAGGGCGTGGGCGACGGCGACCCGGTCGAGGTCGGCACCGCGGTCGAGGCCGGCGTCGGAGAACGGGAGACCGACGACGGACGGATCGTCGTCCTTCGGCCGGTCGAGACCTAAGAGAGGCGCGTCGAGAACGGCGGGCGTTTCGGGACTCGAACCGATCCGGCTCAGTCCTCGGTGACCAGTTCGACCTCGTGGCCGTCCTGGTCCTTCGTGAACGCGTAGCGGTCGTCACACGACTCGGGGTCGCGGTAGTCGGCGGCTTCACGGACCATCAGCTGGTCCCACGCGTCGTCGAGATCGTCGACCTCGACCGCGAGGTGTCCCCACGCGTCGCCCAGCTCGTAGGAGCGGCCGTCGTAGTTGTAGGTGAGCTCGAGCTTCATCGCCTCCTCCGGGGCGTCCTCGGGCGCGACGAAGTAGTTCGCGAACGTGTCGGCCTCCCAGCGGTCTCGGGCCTCCCCGTACTCGAACTTGCGCGTCCAGTAGCCCAGCGCCTCGTCGGCGTCCTCGACGCGGATCATCGTGTGGTCGAGGCTCCACTTCGCGCCGTAGTCTCGCTTGACGATCTCGACCTCGTGGCCGTCGGGGTCCTTCACGAACGCGTAGCGGTTCCCGCAGGACTCGGGGTCGCGGTAGTCCTCGACGCCCTCCTCCATGAGTTGGTCGTACGACTTCTGAAGCTCGTCCTCGGGCACGCGGACCGCGATGTGGCCCCACGCGTCGCCCAGCTCGTAGGAGCGGCCGTCGTGGTTGTAGGTGAGTTCTAAGAGTGCGCCGGCGTCGTGGACGTCCTCGGGACCGAGGAACACGTTCGTGAACGTGTCGGCCTCCCAGCGGCCCTTCTCCTCGTAGTTCAGGTGCGTTTGATACCAGTCGAGGCTCTCCTCTAAGTCCTCGACGCGGATCATCACGTGGTCGAACGTGGACTCCATACGCGTTCGTTCGGCGGCTCGACCCAAAAGCGTACTGAACCCCTCGGTCGTCCGTTTCGGAACGGGTAGTTCACGGGACCGGGAAAAGATATGTATGTTCCCACTCCTCAGTCGAGACATGGCGACCGAAACCGACGATCGAGGGAGGATCTATCTCCCGAAGGAGTTGCGGGATCGTCACGGTGAGCGGTTCCGGGTGGTCGACCTCCCGAGTCGGATCGTGCTCGTTCCTGTCGACGACGATCCGATTCAAGCGGTCCGCGAGAGCGCGGGGCCCGCCTTTGAGGGAAAGTCCATCGACGAACTTCGCGATGACGCCCGTACGGCGATCGCCGAGGAATCCCGTCGGGAGACCGAAGGGAAGACCGACACATGACGGCGACGTACGTCGAGACGGACTTCCTCTTCGCCGTCGCGAAACCCGACGATTGGCTAAGCGAGGAAGTCGAGGCGGTTCTCGGGGAGAGGACGGTCGAAACCTCACTCCTCGCGTACGCGGAGTTTCTCGTGGCCGCCTACACGGAGGATGAGGGCTTCGATTTCGAGGTCGCACCGCTCGTCGCCAACATGCTCGATATGGTTCCGTTACCGTCGGCGAAAGACGAGGAGGTCCTGCTGGCGGCGGCGACGTACCTCGACGACCACGACCTCACCCCGTTCGACGCGCTTCACGCCGCACATGCGTCGATACGACACGAGGGCGTGCTCGTCGGGTCCGATCTCTCGTACGACGCGCTCTCCGACATCGAGCGTCATCAACTCGAGTCCGAGTGACTCACCGGGACTCCCTAGAGTACTCACGGGACGACGGAATCGGTCCCCGTCGCGGGTCGGCAGACACTTATCGCCGCCGTCACATCCCCGGACATGGACACGACGTATCTCCCGTACGCGCTGCTCGCGATGGGCGCGTACACGTTCGTCTCGCCGCTCATGCGGATCGCGACCACCGGACCCGACGCGGTCCCGAGCGACGTCGCCGTCATCGTCTCGAACACGTTCCTCGTCTCGATGGCGGTCGGCGTGGTCTGGTACACCGGGCAGGGATTCACCTCGCATCTCGCGTCCCCCAAGCTGCTCCACGTGCTCGGTGCCGGCGTCTTCCTCGGGATCGGCATCCTCGCGCTGTACCGATCGCTCTCTCTGGGTCCCGTCAGCGTCGTCACCCCGATATTCGCGACCTTCCTCGTCTTCTCCTCGCTCATCGGGGTCGTGTTCCTCGGCGAGTCGTTCTCGGCGCGGAAGGCGCTCGGGATCGCCTTCGCCGTCGCCTCCGTGTACCTCGTCTCGGGTGCCTGAGACCGGCGCGAGGGGCGGTCGACGATCCGGAAACGTCCGCCGCGTGACGAAACCCCTTTATCAAGGGCGGAGAAGACTGCGTACTCCCTGTGTCCTCCGTTCCGAACCCGTTTCGACTCGTCGTCCTCTACATCGGCTTCGCGCTCGCACGTCTGGGGCTGATCGACCGCCACCGCGTGGTCCGGACGACGGACCTGGCGTGGCCGCGGATCGTCACGGGCGTCGCCCGGATGTCGAAGAACGCCGTCGACGTGGCGATGGTTGGCGTCGCCATCGGGACGAGCGCGGTCGCGGGCGTCGGCTTCGCCGGGCCGTTCTGGGGCGTCGCCTTCGCCATCGGCGGCGGCGTCGCCGGCGGGACCATCGCGCTGGTCTCACAGCGCTACGGGGCCGAGGCGTTCCGGGAACTCGGCGACGCGGTCCGCGCCAGCACCCTGCTGGTGGTCCTCATAAGCGCTCCCGTCACGGTCGTCTTCTGGACGTATCCCTCCGAACTCATCTCGCTCATCAGCAGCAACGAGACGGCGATCGCGTACGGTGCCGACTACCTGCGGATCGTCGGGATCGGCGTCCCGTTCGCCGGCTTGAACCTCGTCGGGAGCCGGGTGCTCGTGGGATGTGACGACGCCTACACCGCGATGCAGCTCCGCGCCGGCGGCGCGATCGTCAACGTCGTGTTGAACGTGTGGTTCATCTTCGGGCTCGGCTGGGGCGTCGAGGGGGCCGCGCTCGGGACCGTCCTCTCGAACGTCGTCGTCACCGCGGCGTTCGCGGCCGGGATCGCGTGGGGTCGGCTCCCGATCTTAGGCGCGTTCCCGGTCGCGATCGACCCGTTCGGCTCGTATCTCAACCCCGCGATGCTCCACGACCTCGTCGAGATCGGGCTCCCGGTCGGGGCCCGAAACCTCGTGTGGACCGCCGCGGAGTTCCCGATGTTGTTCGTCCTCGACATCTTCGGCGAGAACACCGTGGCGGCGTTCGTCATCGCCCGCCGGATCTGGGGGATCATGAACACGCCGGGGTGGGGCTTCGGGCTCGCCTCCTCGAGCCTGGTCGGCCAGGAACTCGGCGTCGACGACCCCGGGGAGGCGGAGGCGTACGCTCGCGACATCATCCGCTTTTCCGTCGGGACGTACCTCGTGAGCGCGGCGCTCATCGCGACCTTCGCGACCGACATCGTGGTGCTCTTCGCCGACAGCGCGGCCAGCCCCGAGGTCCCCATCGCCGTGAATCTGGTGTACGCCGCCTGTGTCGCGGTCGTCTTCCAGGGGATCTCCGGCGGGGCCGCGGGGCCGCTCGACGCCGCCGGCGACACGAAGGTCCCCTTCGCCAGCCAGTTCGTCGGGATGTTCCTCGTGTCGATCCCGCTCGCGTACGTCGGGGCGACCACGTCGCTCGGGCTGTGGGGGCTCTACCTCGCGTTCCTCGCCGAGACGACGATCCCCGCCGCGATCAACTACTGGCGGTTCCGCTCCGGCAAGTGGAAGGCGATAAGCCAGGCCTACCGCCCCGATGCGGCGGTCGCCGACGACTGATCGGGCCCCGGCAGTCGCGCCGGTTCACCACGCCCCGCGGAGCACGCCCTCGATCCGCTCCGGCGAGGCGTCGATCCCCGCGGGCGCTCGTTCCATCGGCGAGTCCTCGGCGATGAACGCCGCGATCGCGGGGAGGTCCTCCTCGCGGACGGCGTCGACGTCGCGGAGGCGGTTCGGGACGGGAAGCGCGTCGCGGACGTCCGCGACCGCGTCGACGACCGCCTCGGCGACCGCGTCGTCGTCGCGGCCCTCGGCGTCGATCCCGAACCCGGCGGCGAGCGCCCGACGGCCCGCGTCCGCCTCCTCGAAGAGGTACGCGAGGGCGTGCGGGACGACGACCGCGTGGATCGCGCCCTGCTGGACGTCGTACCGGCGGGCGAAGCCGTGACCGAAGGCGTGGATCACGTTGATCTTCCGGTCGATCTGGACGAGCAGCGCGCCCGCGACCGCCCGCTCCATGGCGGCGGCCCCGTCGCCGGCGCGGTCGCCCGCCACGACCGGGAGCGCCCCGGAGAGGAGCCGGACCCCGTGGACCGCGGTGGCGTCGCTGACCGGCGAGGCGTCGCGGGCGTACACCGTCTCGATCCCCTTGTCGAAGCCGTTCATCGCCGAGCCGGCGAGGACGGACCGCGGCGTCGTCTCGAACAGGTCCGGGTCGAGCAGGTCGGCGATCGGCATCGCGGAGCCGCTCACCGAGACGGGTTGATCCGTCGGCGACTCCGCGGCCGAGAGCACCTCGAGTGACCCGCCGGCCGAGAGGTCCGCCCCCGCGAACGTGGTCGGGACGGCGACCACGGGGAGCGCCGGATCCGCCGTCAGCGGGTCGATCGACCCCTCGCGTGCCTCCGCTTCGAGGTCCTCGAGGTCCCGCCCGTCGGGGGCGAGGACGGACGCCTGTCGCGCGACGTCGAGGCTGCTCCCGCCGCCGACGGCGACGAGCACGTCGGCGTCCGCCGTCGAGGCCGCCTCGAGCAGGTCGAAGGCGGTCTCGGCCCGTTTCGCCGGCGTCGTCCCGTCGAACGTTCCCGCGTGTCGGTCGCCGAGTCCCGCCCGGATCGGGTCCATGAGGTCGTCGTTCGCGCCGACGTTCGACCCGCAGACGACGAGCGCGTCGGCGAGCCCCCGATCCGCGAGGTATCCTCCGAGGTCGGCGGCCCGTCCGCGCCCGTACAGCACGTCACAGCCGTCGTACTCCGATTCGAACCGGTCCGCGATCGGTAACATGCCCGTCCATACCACGGCGGTCCGTTTGTACCTGTGGGCCGGCCCGTCGCACCCGTCGACGGGCGCGCGCGGACGGAGCGGTATCGATGAGAACGTGTGTCAACGGACGGATCACGAACGGTTCGTTTACGAAACCTGTCAGAAAGACATCCAGCCATCGAATAATTTATAGATAGTTGTAAGGATCGTTGGGTGTCAGCATGAATCTCCCAAGCAGGATATTTGCGATCGGGGGTGCTGGGAAGGCCATTACGTACGAGTTGTTGAAAGCCGATTGGGTCCAGGAGGCGGTCCTGCGGCCCCGCCCGAACCCCGAGTCGTTGACGGTGACCGTGATAGACACGGCGGAAGAGGAAGAGAACCGCGACCTCGAACGGATCAAGGAGATCGAACAGCAGATCCAGGAGACCAAAGACCGGCTCCGGTCGGAACACACCGGTCGGCCGGGAGAGATCACGATCGAGTACCTTCCGCTCACCCGGAACATCCAGCTCCACGACCAGAACGACCTCATCGGCGAGGAGGCGGTGCCGCGGATTGCTTCGGGGGTCGGCATGGAGGAGGAGAACTGGTGGCTCCAACCGGAGTTCATCAACGAGAACCTCGACTTCGCCACCGGCGTCGTCCGGAAGCGCGGACTGGGGAAGGGACTCTACTACAAGGCGTACGCCGAGGACGACGACGTGCGGACGGCCATCGACCTCCCGGGCCGCGGGAAGGTCGCAGTCATCGCGGGGCTCGGCGGCGGTTCCGGCTCGGGGATCTTCATCGACCTCGTCAAACACCTCAAGCGCACGCAGCGGACCGCGGAGATCACGCTGTTCGGCGTGTTGCCGAACGACGACGAGGGGGACGCGGAGAACGCGAACGCCCACGCCGCGCTCTCCGAACTGGAGTACCTCAGCCTCCAGGACGAGGACCTGTTCAAGGACCGGATCCTCATCCCGATCGACCCAACCGGGTTCGGCGGGAAGAAGGCCAACATCCTCCAGAGCTCCGACGCCCTCCTAGAGTTCGACCGTGCCGCGATCTACCTGATCGCGACCTACTACAACATGATGGACATGGAGGACCCGTTCGCGGACACGCCCTCCTACGCCCCGTTCATCATCGGGATCCCGCAAGTCCTCCGGTACAACGTCGACGCGATCCAGGACGCCAAGACCGTCACGAAGGACATCCTGAACGCCAAACAGGACGCCCTCGAGGCGGAGGCGGACATCTACGCCGGCGTCGACCGGTTCCTCTCGCGCGAGTGGAGCCCCGACGGCATGAAGGGCGAGCTCCACGACTCCGACCGGACGGACCTCGAGACGCGGCTCAACAACGTGAAGTCGCTGCTCGAGTTGGACCTCTTCACCGAGCTCGACTACGAGTCGGTCTCGATCTACCGCGAGATCGTCTCGGAGGCGGAGATGGAGGCCGAGGACATCGTCGAGCTCATCGAGGTGATCGGCGGCTCGATCCGCGCCGGTACCGCCGAGGTGAGCAGCGACGGCGAGCAGTTCGTCGACAGCATCGACAAGCAGCTCGGCGACGTGATCCGCGACGAGCTGAACCGCCTCGCCCATCGGAAGGACCTGCTCGTGCGGCTCCGCGCGGTCGACGACAACCGCGTCGAGAGCACGATCAGCTACCTCCTCGCGTTGGAGGACGAGGGGATCAACGCGGGCGTCCGGCTCAACCAGCTCGAGGCCAAACTGGAGGAGGCCACCGAACGTCGGGACCGGCTTCAGTCCGATCTCGACGACGCCGACGCCGAACTCGAGGAGCGGCGACGGTCCCAACAGGACGAGGTCGACCGTCGCGTCGACGAGTGGGAGCGGTCGGTCCGCTCGCTGTACGAGGAGTACGACGAGTGTCGGTCGATCGACGCCGAAGGGATGGGCGACGAACTCGAGATGGCCCTCGAGACGTACGTCCGCGAGGTGAAGAACGCGGAGACCGAAGACCAGCTGGAGGCGGTCAGCGATGGGGACGTCCGGAGCGTCCTCAACGAGCTCTCCGAGGAGTTCGACCAAGTCGGGATCAGCATCTCCGACACCGAACGCCGGATAAACGGCTCGCTCGCCGACCTGGCGGACGCGAAGGAGGCGTTCCTCAAGATGAACCAGGAGGAGGGCACCATCGAGTCCATCCTCCCGTGGGACACTTCTGGCGAGGAGGAGCGCAAGCAGGCACAGAAGAACTACCGGATGAAGCGGAACCAGCTTGACGACAACGAGGTGTTCGAGATCTCTCGGGCGGGCGATTCGCTGTCGATCGAGTTGGAGTTCTCCACCGGCACCCTCAACCGGACGATAGACGAGGAGGTCGAGGACCGCCGCCGCGACATCCTCGCGGAGACGCGCGCCGAGCTCGAGACGGACAGTCCGCGGGCGCTCGACGAAATTGAGCGGGGACTCGACTCGGGCGTGAGCTTCTCCGAACTCGAACACGAGTTCGAGGAGCTGGTCAAAGACGAGGTCATCGAGACCGACGACATCGAGCGTCGCCGCGACGAGCTACAGTCGGACCTCGAGGACGCGGAACACAAGGCCGATCTGTACGAGGGGACCGTCAGCCTCTTCGAGGAGCTCAACGGTCCGCGCGACGCGTTCATCAACTCACAGAGCAAGTACCGGAATCTGCGGGAGAACTACAACGAGAGCCGAGAGACTTCCGTCTCGACGGAGGACGAACAGTACCACTACGTCAAGACGGTCAAGCCGCACGACATCCTCCAGCTCCGGGACGACTCGGACATCGCGGAGAGCAAGCTGTTCGACGACGAGACGGAGAAACAGCGGCTCCGCGGCTCCCTCGAGGAGCTCGCGAAGAACGCGCACAACCCCAAGTACACCGGGATCCGGAAACGCCGGATCAGCGGCGACCGCTCCCGCTACAACGACATGAACATTGTCGTCGGGGTGATGAGCCGGGCGATAAACCAGATCGGCGACGTGGCCGACCTCAAACCCGTCTTCCAAGGCGCATACAACCTGGGTGCGGGAAGCGAGAACTTCGCGTCGTTCCCGGTTGAAGCCGGGGGCAGCTGGGACATCGGACTCGGGATATTCATCGACGGGATCTTCCTGGACAACCTCCGTGCGGAGGTCGAAGCCGACGGCTACCAGACCGGATATCAAGCCAAGGAAGCGTCCGACGACACCGACATCCTGGTCCACCACACCTACGGCCTCGACGAGGGATACTACGTCCGCCGGAACAACGTGTTGAACCTCGAGAACCCCAACGACACCCAGTTCTTCCTCCGCGACGAAGGCGAGATCAAACGCGATCTCCTGGAGGAGCACATCGAGAACGTCCCGTTCACTGACGGGGCGAAAAAGACCGATGCGCCCTCCGAGACGCTGGACGGGGGGGAGTGATCGATAGATGACGACGATCGGTGAGTTCCTCGAGGAGAACGGCGAGAAGGTCTTTCTCGTCGTGTACTTCGCCGTGATGGTGATCGTCGCCGGGCCGCTCTTCCTCTCGCTCGGGGAGGCGTGGCAGGCGTCGGACATCGTCAGACCGGCGATCCTCGCGTTGAACCCGCTCGTGGGCGTCACCCTCGAACAGTTCTCCGCGCTGATGTTCGGACTCTATCTCGGGCTGTTGGTCCTCGTGACTCTCGACCCAAAGAAACGGGTCCAGGGGATCCTGTTGTGTCTGGGTACCGTTTCCGCGCTCGTCGCGCTGTTGTCCATCGGGCTGTTCATCCCGAACATCGATTTCGCGGCCAACATCGTGTGGGTCCTCGGCGGCTTCGTCGGCGGCGGACTCGTCGGCGGCGGCCCGAAACTCCTCGAAGTCCGGACGGCGAGCGCGCTCGAGTTCCGGCGGTCCGCGACGATCCTGTTCTACCTGATCAGCGCCATCGTCGTCGGCGGGCTGATCGAGTTCCACGTCAACTTTCCGCAGTTCCTCCAGGTCTCGGCGGAGACCGTTCAGATCGTTCCGCCGGCTCCGAACGTGAGCGTCGAGTGGGCCAGCATCGGCGTGAACACGCTCATGGCGGCGGTGTTCGTGGTCACGCTGCGCCGGTTCGTGACCTACGACGCCGAGGAGAACTTCTTCGTTCTGGGCCCGCAGGGCTCCGGAAAGTCGCTCTTCCTCGTCGGGAAGTACCTTGCCGCGCTCGACGACGCGGTCGGCCGTGAGGCCGACACGCCGTTGAACCCGAGCAGCGACCTCATGGAGCTGGTCGGCTCGCTCGACGCGGCGTCGAAGGACACCGGCTGGAAGCTCGACGCGACCGGACAGACCGACGTCGAGGACCTGAACTTCAACTTCGTCGACGGCCGGGTGTTCCCGAAGAACATCGAGCTGTCGAGCCTCGACTACGCGGGCGAGTACCTCGAACGGCTGCCGAACGCACTGATGAGCCCGGACGACGAGATCGACAACTCGACGCTCCGGCTGCTCGCCCAGCGGGTTCGGGACGCCAACACGCTGATCCTGATCATCGACGTCGAGCGGTACCACAACAACGAGCCGCTGGAGATAGAGCCGTACTTCGACATTCTGGACGTCGCCTCGAACAAGGACGTGCTGTTGGTCGCGACGAAGTGTGACATCCTCGCCGAGGAGTTCCGCGACAAGCAGGCGCTCGAGGCACACCAGTACTTCGACGAGTTCCAGGAGTTCGTCAGCGAGACGCTGATCGAGAACAACCAGACGGTTCGGACGCTCGTACAGGACACCTCCGGGTCGAAGATCCACCCGGTGTACTACCAGACGACGACCGACGAGAACGGCGAACGCGTCCCGATGCGCGACCGCAACGGGAACGTGATGACCGTCGGATTCGACGAACTCCTTGAGAAGATGGGGTGAACACGGATGCCATCACTACGCATATACGACACGAAAGGGAACGAACACTCGCCGACAGGCGAGGCCGGCCGGTCGAACGAGCGGGTGAAGGACCTGTTTTACGACGGGGTCAGACTCGCCATCGAGACGGGTCGTGAGCGCAAGTTCACGACCTTCTTCCGGGCGCGGGAGACCCGGAACGCGCGCACTGAGCAGTTCTACGCCGTGTACACGACGCGGGACGGCTCGATGCGGGAGTTCATCGACGCGTTGCGGGACCGGATCGAGACCGAGTGGGGGTACACCATAGACGACTCCGCCGACGACATGAGCGTCTTCCGGGCGCTCGATGCCGGCCGAACCTCGCTTCCGGGAAGCGATCAGGACCGCGCGATCCTCGAGGAGCTGATCGGCTCGCGACAGGGCGGGACCGTCGGCGTGCGCGACGCCGAGAACGCGCTCGGACTCGTCAACGAGTTCATGGGCACGTACAACCGCGCCGCCGTCGCCGACTCGCCGGAGTCGAACGCACTGTCGGACTTCGACCTGGTCGTCGCCCCGAACGGGTCGAGTGCCATCGCCCCGGTCGGCGACACCGAGGAACGGTGGGAGTCGACGAAGGAGTCGATCCGGAGCCGTCTCATCGACGAGGAGATCGCCTCGATCAACGAGTCGGTCCAGACGCTCTCGCGGGAGCACGGCCTCTCGAGTTCGGAGATCCGTCGGCGAGTGAGCCAGCGCGTCCCCGCGTTGAGCGCCCCGAGTTCGGGCGGTTCGACGACCGACCGGCTCTCGAGTGCGGGCTCCTCAAGCCGGTTCGACATGGCGGAGATCGGCAAGTACGTCGCCATCGGCGCGATCGTGTTGATCGTGTTGATCGGCGGGTTCGTCGGCGCCAGCGAGCTCGGATATCTCGGTGGTGGGGGTGGCGATATCGCCGCCACGGTCAACGGGACCGTCTACGACGCCAACGACGAGCCGCTGACGACGGGCGCCGAGGTCACTCTCGAACCGGCCGCCGTCCCCACTGGGAACGAGACCGCGCCGGAACCGGTGACAGTCACGGCTGATGGCGGAGAGTTCGCCTTCCAGAACGTGTCGGCCGGCAACTACACCCTGTCGGTCGAGTCGACGGAGCGGTTCGCGTACGACAATCGGTCGGTCGAGGTCCCGGGGAACACGACCGATCTCGAGATTTCGCCGGCGAGCGGAATCGTGAGCGGCCAAGTCGTGGACACGGAGACGGACGACCCGATCTCGACCAACGGCGACGGCGAGATCGACGCGTCGGTCGAACTCGTCGGCGGAAACAACGAAACCGTTGCCTCCGCGACCGGCGGGAGCTACGAGTTCACCGTCGGTCTCGACGGGAGCTACACGCTGCGCGCCAGCGCCGACGGGTACGAGTCGGCCGAACGGCCCGTGGAATCGTTCGGCGAGCAGGAACCGATCGAACTCGAATCGACGGACACGGTCTCAGAAGAGGAGGAATCGACGGGCGTGGCCCTGGAAGGAAAGGTCACCAACGCCACGAGCGGGAATGCGATCGATGTTGCGACTGTCGAGGTGACGATCGCTCCGGGTGACGTCCGAACGGCGACATCCAGCCTGATCGGAGAATACGAAGTCACTGGGATCCCCTCGAACGGGAAATATCGGGTTGAAGTAAGCGCTGATGGTTACGAGACAGAATCGCGGACCGTCGACTTCAGCGAGGAGAACCAGGTCTTCGAGGAGGACTTCGAACTCGATCCGTCCCAGTCGTAGTCATGCGCTCCGACCGAACTCTCACCGGAACCAACCAGACGATCACAACCGGTGAGCGGGTCGGGACAAGAACACACTGGGAGACGTTCGACGGACGAACCGCCGACGGCGACGTGGCCGCCGTCAGGTCGCTTCGCGGGGAGGTTCCGGAGGACGAGTACGACCGGTTCGACTCGCTCGCGACGCAGTGGCAGAACGTCTCCGGCCGCGAGACCGTCAGAACGCTCGTCGACTGGGGAACCGACCCCGAGCCATGGGTCGCCGTCGAGTCCGTCCCCGGCGAACTCAAGACGCTCGCGAACGGTGGGAGCGTCGAGACCGCGCTCGAGTGTGACCTCGCGACGCGTACCGACCTCCTCGGTGACGTCTGTGAGGCGATCCGGAGCTACGGTCGCTACGGATCGACCCCGTACCACCTCCGGATCGGTCCGGAATCGGTGGTTTTCCGGGAGGACCCGAGCGGTCCGACAGCGGTCGTGGACGATTGGGGGATCAGCGGGCTCGTTACCGACCCGCCGGTTACACCGTACACGGCTCCCGAACAGTTCGACGACGGGAACCACGCCGGCAGGCAGACCGACGTGTACCGGCTCGGCGCGCTCGGCTACCATCTCCTTTCCGGATCACCACCGTTCGCCGACGCGGATCGACCCCTCGAGGACGCGATCCGAGACGGGATCGGAGACGACCCGGCGGAGATTCCGGAGGACTTCCGTCGGGTCCTGCGTGACGCGATGTCGATCGATCCGGACGACCGACAGGACGGGGCGTACCAGTTCCGTCGCGATCTGGTCGACGCGCGGCCGAGGGTTCCGCGGGAGGAGCGCGTCGTTTCCGGGCTCCCGCCGCTGGATGGAAAAGATGACGAGCATGGCGGAGATCTCGATGGTACCGAGGATACGGATACGGAGGAACCCTCCGGCGAGGATGGGATCGACGACGAAGAGAACGTCGAGGATAAGTCGGAGAGGGCCGATAACGAGAGGAGTTCCGAAGAGGAAGGATCGGCTGACGATCGGGAAGTGTCTACCGCCGACGAAACGACTGATGATTCCGACGGGGACAGCAGTAGATCAACGAGATCTTCCGTAAAAATCGGGAAATACCTCCTCATCGGAGCGGTCGTATTGATCGTGTTGGTCGGCGGGTTCTTCGGCGCGAGCGCGCTCGGGCTGATCGGCGGCGGAGGCGGCGGGGGCGGCGACACCGGTCCAAGCACCCCATTTATCATCGGGAGCGTGGTCAACGCGAACGGAGAGCCGATCGATTCGAGCGTAGAAGTCACCATCGAACGGGTTTCTGACATAAACGGGAATGAGACCGACGGTCAGACGAACACGACGGTGACGGACGGCGGGAGATTCGTCTTTGGGAACGTCCCGACTGGGACCTACGAAGTCACCGTCGGATCGACCGGTGTCTTCAGGTATGGAACCGAAGAGATCGAGGTCGACGAGAACGGAACGAACGGAACTGAAATTGAACCGCTCAGTGCGACAGTGTCCGGCCGAGTCGCTGACGCGGAAACGGGAGAACCGCTCTCAACGGATGGCGATGGTGGAGTCGACGCGTCGATTGAACTAGTTAAAAACAGCGAGACCGTGGATTCGACCACAGGTGGAAGTTATGAGTTCACTATCGATCCGAGCGGGGATTATACGCTACGTGCGACTGCTGATCGATACGATCCAGTCGAACGACCCATTGAATCGTTCGGTGAACAGGAACCGATCGAACTTGAGCCACTACCGAGTGCGACACTTGATGGAAAGATTAGTGATACCGATGGGACCGCAATCGCGAATGCCACCGTCGAAGTGATCGTCGATCCGGGAGAGGTCTATAGTTCGACGAGCGATTTGGCAGGTAGGTACGAGATCACCGGAATCCCACCGGACGGCTGGTACGTCGTCGAAATTCAGGCAGATGGATACGAGACGATTTCGGGAGATATCCGCATTACCGGGGCGAATTCACAAGAGCTAGATATTGAACTCGAGCAGTCCAGTTCAGAGACTGCCTCTTAAGGTGGTGTTTGATCGCCGACCGATTCTACTCGTCTCCCTCCAACGACTCGAAGAGGCGCTCGATCCGCTCGCGTTCCCCCTCGACGCCCGCAGGATACGCGCCGGCGACGAGGACCACGTCCTCGCCGCGTTCGACGATGGTGAGATGGATGTATCCCCGCTCCTCAGTGCCGTCGGGGAGGACCACGGTCGCCTCGTAGACGCTCACCTCCGTGGTCTCGCCGAACACCTCCTGTTCGATCGTCTCGACGCGTTCCGGGTCCCGGATCTCGCCGTCGTACTCGGCGCTTATCTCGCCGCGCGCCTCCTCGATCAGTTCCTCCTCGTCCATGTTCGCGAGCGGACTTAGCTGCTGGCCGGCGGCGGAGACGCCGGGCGTGCTCACGACCGCGAACACCGACTGCTCCTGGCCGGTCAAGTCCGACCGGATCTCCCGGAGGTACGCGCGGACCTCGGTTCGCGCGGTGAACTCCCGGCGCTGCCCGAACTCCTCGAACTCCTCCTCGACGACCACCGTCTCGTTTCGGACCTCCTCGAAGCCGGTCTCCTCGACGCTCGACTCTGCCGGCTCCGCCGGTTCCGCCGACCGCTCGATCTCCTCCTGTGTCGCGATCTCGACGGCGTCGGTACACCCGCTGAGAGCGATGGTCCCCGCCGTGGCTCCCGCAACCAGGAATCGACGACGTGATGGCATACAGTGACACATTCATCTCCGACAGATATATCACTTGTCCATCTATTCTCGATATCGATATCGAACCGAACGGCCACGGGGGCCCGACCACCCGACGTACGACGGTCGCTCAGTCGAAGACCGCCAGCCTGAGGATCCGCGCGAACTCGCCGATCGAGTCGTACCGCTCGTCGGGGTCCGGGTCGATGGCGCGGGTTATCGGCCGATCGAGGGCCGAGGGCACGCCGGCGTGCTCGCTCGGCTTCGCGGGTCGGTGGTCGGCGGGCGGGCTTCCCGTCGCCGCGTGGTACGCGAGCACACCGAGCGCGTACGTGTCGGGCTTGCCCCGCCAGAGCGGCTCCTCGGAGTCGGAGAGCTGTTCGGGCGCGGTGTACGGCGAGGCCGCACGCGTCCCGTGATCGGGCGTGTCCGCCACCGAACCGATCCCCCAATCGTCGACGATTCCGGTCGGCTCCGCGCCCGATCCGACGACGCGGACCGTCTCCGGCGAGAGGTAGTAGTGTCTGACCGTGTAGCGGCTGGCCTGTGACATCGCCTCGGCGGCGTCGACGACCGGCGACAACCGGGCCGCGAGGTCCGCCGGCGGGTCGTCGAGGTGCTCGGCGAGCGTGGCGACCCCCTGAATCGGGTCGGTGAGTACCCACGGATACGGATCGCTCCCCGACCCGTACACCGTGGCGATCCCATCGTAGTGGCTGACGCTGCCCCAGTCGGTCGCGACGGAGCCGAACCGTTCCACGCGGTCGTCCTCGGCGTCCGGGAGCGCCAGGATCCGCCCATCACCGCCGTTGATCCGTTCGTCGGTGACGGCGTACGCGACGAGGGGTCCGACGGACGCGACCGGCTCGATCGACGAGAGCTCGTCCACCGCCGCGAGCAACGCGTCCCCGTCCGCGCCGCCGGTATCGGCACCACCCACGGATCCGCTCACGTCTTCGGCTCCGTCCCGGTCTCCGGACTCGGATCCGGCGTCCTCGACGGACTCCGTATCGGCTTTCGGCTCGCTCGAGGCGTTTGCGGACGCGGCCGAGGAGGAACTCTCTGACGCGGACGACGCCGAACCGGCGTCAGCGTCGACGCCCTCCGTCGTGTCGGTCCCGGTAGTTCGAGTCTCCGGTTCGACGGTATCCGTGGCACCTGCCGAGTTCACCGAGTCGGTTGCCGACGACCGTCCCGGCCAGGATCCGGGGTCCGATCCCGAAGCAGCACCGTCCGAACTCCCCCCGAGGAACCGATACGCTGCCAGCACACCGACCGTGATCCCGCCTGCCGCGCCGAGGAGTCCGACCGCAGGAACTTGGCTGGTCAACCCCGACGAGCCCGAACCATCCGCCGACGCCGGGGGGCTCTGTCCGGAATCGTCTTCCCCGCTTCCGTCCGTTGATCCGTCAGTGCTCGTGGAGTCGTCCGATCCCGTCGACCCGGACGACCCGGACGAGCCGGTCGAGCCGCCCGATCCGTCCGAGGAGTCGCTACCCCCCTCGAACTCGATGCCTGCGGCCACGTGGTGGTGTCCGAGCGTTCCGAGCGATGTCCGCGACCCGACGCCGTGCCCGTCGCTCGCGAGGTCAACGACGGTCGGCGAGGAGAAGATCGCGTCCGTCGCGCCGTCGAACGACCACCGCTGGTCGCCGGTCTCGGCGTCGAACCCGTACAACTCTCCGGCGGCGTTCCCGATGAAGACCGTCCCCTCCCAAAGGGTCGGCGAGGAGTTGATCTGGTCGCCGGTTCCCGTCGACCACACCGGATCGCCGCCTTCAGCGTCGACCGCGTACAGGGACCCGTCGACAGAGCCGACGTAGACGGTCCCGTCGACGACCGTCGGCGAGGAGACGACGCCCGCGATCCCGTCGGTCACCCAACGCCCTTCGCCCGTCTCGGCATCGATCGCGTGGAGCCCGACGCCGACGCCGACGCTGCCGACGTAGACGGTCCCGTCGACGACTGCCGGCGAGGAGAAGACGACGTTCTCGAGGTTCGCGTTCCAGACAGTCTCGCCGACCTCGATATCGACCGCGTACAGGCGTTCGTCGAAGGAGCCGACGTAGAGCGTCCCGTCGACGACCGCCGGTGACGAGGAGATCCCGTCCTCTGGGGCCGTGACCCGCCACCGCTCCGTTCCGTCGGACGTCGCGAGCGCGAGGATCTCGCCGGTCTCCGTCCCGACGTAGAGTGTCCCTCCGTCGATGGCCGGCGAGGAGACGACGGCACTCACGGAGTCCTCGACGCGCCACTCCTCGGTTCCCTCGCTTCGGTCGAGCGCGACGACCGCGCCCGTTCCGGTCCCGACGAACACCCGGTCGTTGATGACGGTCGGCGAGGAGACGATCCCCTCGTTCTCGCCGCCGCTACCCGCCTCGACCGACCACACGGCCGACCCGTCGGTCGCGTCGACCGCGTACAGCGACCCGTCCGCGGAGCCCACGTAGGCCACGCCGTCGACGACGGTCGGCGAGGAGGAGACCGAGCCTCCGGGCTCGTCGAAGCGCCAGACCGATTCGCCGGTCCCGGCGTCGACGACGTACAACGACCCACCGTCGGAGCCGACACAGACGATCCGGTTCGGCACGTGGTTCGTCGCCGACGCGGTCGGTACCGTTTCGCCGACTCCGGCGAGCGAGAGTCCGGCGACCGACAGCGCGCTGACCGTACCACGGAGCACGCCCCGCCGAGAGACCCGACCGGATCGGCCGGTCGTCCCGTCGATGACGTGTCGCTCCCGGTTCGGTTCGGATCCGTCGGGACTCCCCATGCCGACTAGTAGTCAGACGGATGCCATGAGTGTTTCCTCCGCGGTCGAATCCGCCGGCCGCCACAAGAGTCATCCGACGCCGACCCGGAGTCGTCACCGACGCGATCGGGATCGTCACCGGTCGCTCCCTACCTCCTTCCCCTCGACATCTCATGAAACGCTATCCGTCGCTTCCGACCGTTTCCGACGCGCCCCGGAACCTCCTCTCGGGACACCTCTGGCTCCTCGAGCGGATCGACGGCTGGCATCTCCGATTCCGGATGGAGGAGTCCGGACTTCTCCGGTTCGGCGACCGCGAGACGGTCTACGACGACCCGGAGAGCCTCCCGATCGGGTACGCTCACGCGGTCCGACACGTCAGGGAGCGGTTCGACCGGGCGGCGTTCCGGAGCGCGGTCGACGACGTGACCGACGTCGTCTTCTTCGGCGTGGCTACCAATCAGCGAACGATCGAGTACGACTGGGACCGGCTCCCGTCGTTTCTCGGCCACGACGTGTGGTCCGAAAACGCGGGGTCGTTCCGACCGCCGGACGCCGCGGAGGCGATATTCGAACGGCTCGGACTCGATCCCGTGAACGCCTTCGAGCGCGAGCGTCACGCCCGTGACTTCGATCCCGAGTCGTACGCCGTCCCGTCGTCCGCGTGGTACGACGGCCCCGCGGCCGGCGTCGTCGTCCGGAACAAGACGGGCGGACGAGGCGTGATCCGGGGAGCGGAGCGGTCGGCATCAGTGGACCAAGAGACAGGGAGTGACGACCCCGTGGAGGCGGTCACGGCTCACATGGATCGGGAGCAGCTCGCACGGATCAAAACTCGGATCGAGGGTCGTGGCGACCCCGTTACGGTCGACGCTCTCGCGGAACGGGCGTTCGAGACGTTCCTCCGGGAACGCCACCAGTTGGTCGCTCGGAACGGAGGGGGCCGGACGCTGGAGGCGATCCGTTCGGAACTCCTCGATCGATCACGGACGTTTCTCGACGATGTCGATGCCAGTTGAGTGGGGATCGACGTGGTGATGAGTCACGGAACGTGTCCACTGGGACGAGTTCGCGGTGTTAGATGAGAAGTTCGACGTGGTGGCGGATCCCATAGTGATCGACGGCTGACGGATCATCGATTGACGCAATAGGGGTCACGTACGAGGGGTCGACGTGGTGAAAGGGCGGCGAATACATGACCTCATCGGTCGCCAAACCGATTTCAGGTGTCGAGTTCGGGTATTGTTCCGGGATCGTCGGAGCAATCGCCAGCGACGAACTCTCGGTAGTAGCCTGCGCCGCGGACGCCAGTGAGAAACCTCGAGAGTGCGCCGAATGCGACACGATCTCTCCTCGAGAGATCCTGATCCGGTCGCTTGATCCCGGTCGGGCGTGGTGGAATACCCGGCGTCCCATACCGATCCGGGTGGTATCGCTGGAGTTGACACAATCCGCGACCGACACGAATATCCTTCGCGATGAGTTCACCGATCGAACTCCGAGTTGGATGAGACACCGTGATGTCGTCCGCGAGATGTGAGTCATAGCCCGCCCCGTGGACTCGATTTCCGAACTCTTTGTCACCCCCCGACATGAGTCGCCGATCAAAGAGGCCAACGTCCGCGAAGACCGCCCGACGGACGAACAAACAACAGGTGGGAACAAACTGTTGACGCTCAAGGTATCCCTCCACGGGGAAGCCCGTATGGTGGTCATATCGCCCGGCAATCGTTGGAGAATTCGGCAGTGTAAGATCGACGTTACATCCCATATAGTCTGCGTTCGCCGCTTCAAGCTCCCGCAGGCTTTCTCTGAGCCAGCCATCGGGGACAGCCATGTCGGCGTCGACGAAAGCCAGGATATCACTTTCAGTGGCATTAACGCCGGTGTTTCGGGCAGCGTAGGAAGATTGAATATCCGTCTCAAAAAGCAGGGTCAACCGATTGTCGTCGTACGAGCGGACGATGTTGGGAGTATCGTCAGTCGATCCATTGTCGACGACGACGATCCGGTGTGGCCATTCACATGACTGAGCAAGAAGCGACTCCAGTGTCGTCCGGATCCCGTCGGGATCCTCGTAGACGGGAACGATAACGGCAACCTTAGGAGTCTCCGAATCTGACGATCTGTTCGTCTGTGTCACCGTAGGTACCCTAGATCCGAGAGCCGATCTTCAGTCGCTTCCGACACAGTCCCCGAACCCCCATCCATATTGATCGGTTCAAGAGAATCGAAGACCTGATCGACCGTCTCCACATCGGTTCGGTTAATCGGGATATAGTCCTGCGCGCTCCGGATACGGAGCATGATCGCATCGTCACCGTGGGTTGCATACTTGATGACATCACCGTTGTCCGACCCTTCGTACACAGCCCGCCATGGACCGTGATACGCCGATACCGGTTCGTCGCTGTCGTCGAACACGTCGGCGTGATCTTCAAGGAGCCGTTCCGTGGAGGCAACTACCGGTCCCTCGGGAGCAAACGAATCCCGTGAACACGTTCCGTCGAACGCCGCCCGAACAGTCTCAGGAAACGCAGTAAGCGTCGCCGGCTCGTCAACGGTGATCGGATCAGTCTGTCTAGGGTATTTGACCACGAGCGGGACGTGTGTCACCACCTCGTGGATCCCCCAACTATGGTCGACCATCCGGGTCCGTCCCGTGAGCCGACTGATTTCACCGAATCCTTCGCCGTGATCGCTCGTGATCACCACGAGCGTATCGTCGTGGGCATCTGCTCGTTTGAGTCCCGCCACGATCCGTTCCAAGTGTGCGTCTAGTTCCAGTATTGTCCCGTCATACAGGTTCTCGAACGCCTCAAGTTGCCACCACGGACGTCCCTGGACGAACTCGTTGGCGGGCGGTTTATCGAACCCATCATGAAGCGATCTGAGTTCATCGTCTCCCCACTGGTCGTACTCCTCAGCGGGTTCGTAGGGGAAGTGTGCGTCCATGAGATTGAGACACGCCGCCCACGGATCGTCGGATTCGGCCTGCCATTCGAGGAATCGCTCGATCAACTTCTCCGAGTCGAGGGTCGGCTCGAGGCGTCCGCGTTGTTTCCGGTACAGATGATCTGCGGCGTTGAGAAGGGACTTGATCGGAGTGTCGTCCCGGAGGGACCGAACTAGGTTACCCACGATCCCCTCGTGAGAGGCGATGTCTGTCGGACTATGGGCGTCAGGGAAGGGTTTCTCGACACTATCGGAGAACTCGTCCGTCTCCACATGGTCGAACGGTTCAACCAAGTTCGAGGCGTGAGCGACGACGGAATTGACGGTGAAGACGCCAGTCCGGTAACCGTTCTCGGCCAGTTCTTCCCAGATAGTCGTCCCCGCACGTAACCGATCCGCGTGGCGCGTTATGCCATGTTCGGCGACGGCCGTCCCGGTCCACAGGCTGGCGTGGCTCGCGACGCTGTGTATCCCGGGCGCTCTGGCCTGCCGGTAGGTGGTCGCGCCGTCGGCGTACTCGGATAGAAAAGGCATCGTTTCTCGGTGGTGCCCGTGGAGTCCGACGTTTCTCGCACGGAGGCTGTCGAGCACGACGAGCAAGACGTTTGGACGCCTCATCTACCTCCATCTACGGTTCCCCCCGGCATATCCGTTCGGGTTCACAGGCCTATTCCAAGATCGTCGCCGGTCGAGACTCTGATATGATCCCAACCGTGGGACCGCTCACCCGGTACTGTTATATTTTCCAGCCGAAACCGTCAGCCACGGATGGAACTCGGAGACATCCCCGGGCGTGCGGTCCGTAAGTATCGCCAGGATGGCCCGCGGGAACTCGTTCGTTCGGGAGGGGACCTCGTAGTCGAGGACGTGTTGTTCTATCGACTTGCGTATCGTCGACTCCTTCACGACCGAATCGACGTGCTATCGCGCGAGGCGCTCCCGTCACGATTCGATCCGATCGTCACCGAACCTCACGACGGATCGATGCGGATCAAGGCGGCGGCAGGGTCCCGAAGACAGCGGACTCCCGAGCGATACGATCCCGGCGATCGTTTCGTCTGTGAGATCCCGAACGCGACTCTTCTGGGACCCGCGGGGCCGGGGGTCACCGCCAACGGGACCGTCGTCGCCGACACCGTCGCCACTCCGCCGCTCGAGACGAGACGGACGGGCGTCACCATCGCGCAGTCGATGCGAACAAACGGGATCCGACAGACGATCGGGACACTCTCGGGCGGGGTGAACTCAGGTCAGCGCTTCGAGCTCGCCACGCTCGCGATCCCGCCGTGGACCAACTACTACCACTGGACGATGGAGTGTCTGGTTCGCGTCCGCCTGCTCGAGTCCTATGCCGACGCAACCGGAGAATATCCGACGCTCCTAATCCCCGCCGATCCTCCCGGATGGGTCGAGGAATCGCTCTCGATCGTCGGATACGACGGGGACATCCGGCGATGGGACGGTGGCATCGCCGCCGTCGAGACGCTCGTCGTCCCGACGTTTCCCGATCCCACGCCGACGGAGTGTGCGTGGCTCAGGGATCGGATGCGACGATCGATGTCGACGGATACGGGACCCGAACGGATCTACGTCGGCCGTGGCGACGCGACCGTCAGACGCGTTGCGAACCGGGACGAGCTTCAGAGAGTACTCGATCGGTACGACATCGACACCTGCCTTCCCAGTCATCTGAGCGTCCGTGAACAGGTCGACCTCTTCTCGCGAGCCGAACTCGTCGTCGGACCCCACGGTGCGGGGCTGACGAACGTCGTCTTCGGAGATGATCTGACCCTCGTCGAACTATTCGGTGACAAACGAATGGCAACGTTCGACCGCCTCGCTGCGGCGCTCGATCACGAGTATGTGCCCATCGATGGCAAACAGATCGGCGTCGACGTTCGGATCGACACGGATGAACTCGATCGAACGATCGCCGAGATCCTCGGCGAGGAACCTTCGTGATTCGTCGAGGACGCTACGGATGACCGAACTGCTCGATCCAGTCCTCCGCAGAGGCAATCTCGCCGAAGCTCACCGTCATCGGTCGCCGGAGCCAGTCCGGGAACCCCGGATACGAATCTTTCGGTAGATGAACAGATACTTGCCCCATCGTGTTGTATCGGAACGGATATCCGACCTATTTCGAAGCCGCCGATTCCGAAGCCGATGACCGAAGTTTACATATGCGAACACCCAGACTCCCCGCCATGGGCGACCCAAACGTCCTCCTCGTGATCCTCGACAGCGTCCGGGCACGGAACGTCGGGCACCTCGGGTATCCTCGGGAGACGACGCCCCGTCTGGACGCCTTCGCGGACGGAGCGACGACGTATACGAACGCCAAGGCGCCCGGAATCCACAGCATTTCGAGCCACGTGAGTCTCTTTACGGGGTATCACGTCGCCGAACACCGAGTCTCCTCTCACGGAGTCGAACTATTGCCGGGACACACGGTCTGGGAGACGCTGTCCGAGGAGGGATACCGAACCGGACTGTTCACACCGAACGCCATCGTCGCCGAATCGTCGAACCTCGCGTCCTTTTTCGACCACGTAGTGGGACCGAGACGCGACGAACTCGTCTTTCCGGACGCGCTCGGACCGGAGGCAATCCCCGGCGATCCGAGTTATCTCGAATACCTGCGTGCGTGCCTCCGGAGCGATGCGCCGTTTCGCTCGGCCATCAACGGATTCTCTCGGGAATTCGGATCAACGAGCGGGGTGTACGATCCGACGAAGGAATACGGCGGCGAGTACGTCTCCGCGTTCTTGGAGTGGCGACGCGAAGGGAACGGGCCGTGGGCCGCCTGTCTCAACCTCATGGACGCACACTATCCGTACCTGCCGCTCGACGAGTTCGATCGCTGGGGAGGGCCCACGCTTCAGGAACTTCACCGCGAGGCGATGGGCGGGCCGCTCACGACACAATACCTTGGGAAACGCCCGTTTTGGGAACTGGTCGCGAGCGAAAGCTTGTACGACGACTGTATTCGACAAGTCGACGCGTATGTGGGAACGTTGCTCGAAGGACTCACGGATGCGGACGTCCTTGACGACACGCTCGTCGTGATCACCAGCGATCACGGCGAGGGATTCGGTGAGTACAGCGCGCTGAACGATTCGGTTCGGCTGATCGACCACAGTTGGGGGATCGGCGACGAGCTGGCTCATGTTCCGCTTGTCGTCAAACGACCCGACCAAGATCAAGGGGAAACCGTCAAATCTCCAGCTTCCCTTACCCAATTTCCGAGCGTCGTCGACTCGATCCGTTCCGGTAGGGATGCCAATTTCGTTCCGCCGAACGGTGATGCGATAACGACCTCCTACCGCGTTCAGGAACCCGGAGACGAACTACCACTTCCCGCCGATGAGCGGGAACCGTATTTCGGACCGTGGCACGCGGTCTGTCACGAACACGACGAGACGGTCGTCGTCGATGCCATTCGGCGCGACGACGGGATCCGGTATGAACCATCGTCGCATCGCGTCCCTCTCGATTCGGGTGTAGACAACGCGTACGTCGAGGACGTCGTCGACGGTCTCGGGACGGTGCGCATCGATGAAGGTGAAAGCGACCTTGAGAACGAGGTCGAACGGCGGCTCCACGAACTTGGCTACATGACGTAGAAAGCGGTCCCGCAGTCGGCAGATCTCTCAAGCGGCGGCCTTATTGGTCTGACTCACGCGCGTGAACGTATGCGACTGGGACAGACATCTGTCGTTCACTTCGGGTCCCGGTTTCTCGCATCCGCACTCGGTTTCGCAGCGACCGTGTTCATCGCTCGTTTTCTCGGATCGAGTACTCTCGGGACCTATTACCTCGTTCTCTCGACGGTTTCGTGGCTTGGCATCGTCGTCACCATGGGTATTCCGGAGTCGATCACCAAACGTGTCAGCGAGAACGATGGAGGCGACCAGTCCGCGTACGCCATCGCTGGCGTCACGCTCGGCTTCGCGTTGCTCCTTGCGATGGCGATCCTCGTCTTT
This sequence comes from Halorubrum aquaticum, assembly GCF_900113615.1. Lineage (GTDB taxonomy): Archaea > Halobacteriota > Halobacteria > Halobacteriales > Haloferacaceae > Halorubrum > Halorubrum aquaticum. The sequence continues at coordinate 18,923 of NZ_FOPZ01000009.1, read as the reverse complement.
TCGCTCGAGCGATGGGTGAACGACTATATCGGCTACCCCGCATCCGGGGTCATCGTGGCGTTCCTGTTCGTCAAACTCGCACAATCTACTGTGAGTTCGACCCTGAACGGACAACGCCTGGTACACGTGTCGGGGATCTTCAATCCGATCCGGACCGGTACTCGAAGCCTCATCCAGATCGGCGCGATCCTCGTGGGATACGGGATCGGCGCGTTGTTCGTCGGCTACGCCGTCGGCTATCTGTTCGTCGCGGTCATCGGAGGGATGATCGTCCTTCGAGGTTTCGAACGAATCGCCTTGCCCACCCGGACCCACTACCGGCAGATAGCCGAATACGCGAAGTTCTCGTGGCTGGGATCCCTCCGTTCACGGGCGTTCAACTGGGTCGACGTGGCGGTTCTTGGATTCTTCGTGTCCTCGTCGCTCGTTGGGATCTACACGGCGGCGTGGAACATCGCGGTCTTCTTGATCCTCTTCGGAGGATCACTGAGCGAGACGCTGTTCCCGGAAATGAGCGCACTCTCTGCCGAGAAGGGACTGGACTCGGTAAGTGACTTATTCGAAACGGCGCTGGCGTACGCCGGACTGATCCTGATCCCCGGATTGGTTGGTGGAATCCTGCTCGGCGAACGCCTCCTCCTTGTGTACGGTGAGGAATTCACTCGAGGAGCAACCGTCCTCTCGGTACTGATTCTCGCCACACTGATACAGGGCTATCAACGACAGTTCACGGCTACGCTCAACGCTGTTGACCGTCCAGACTTGGCGTTTCGTATCAACGCCGTCTTCATCGTCGCGAACGTCGTGTTGAACGTCGGTCTAATCCCTTTCTACGGGGTCATCGGTGCGGCCGGTGCGACGGCGGCATCGGTCGGCGTCAGCCTTGTCGTCGCGTATGCGACGCTCTCGCGGGTGCTAGAGTTTTCTGTTCCGACGGACGAGATAGCCCGTCAGTGGGTGTCCGCGGGTGCGATGGGCGTCGTGGTCTACGGGTTGCTCCAGGCGGAGAGCGCGTACTTGGACATTAATTCAAATCTCGTCATTGTCCTGTTTCTCGTCTTTCTCGGCGCGGGAGCATACTTCCTCTCGCTTCTAGGAGTCTCCGCACGGTTCCGGAAAACTGTCGTCGACAACATTCCGGACCGCCTGATCCCCGAATGGATCGGTCGAGGGTGATGCTCTCGATCGCTCGTGATCGTCCGTGAAATGCGATCATGAGCCCGAAGAACGGCCTACGGTTCGTCGACATCCTCGCGAAGCACGTCCCGTCGTACGAGACCGTAGAGATACCCGAGACCCACGGCACCGGTAAACGTCAGGATCGCTACGATCCGTTTCCCCTGCGAGAGCGACGGCCCGAACACCGTCTTCCTCGCTCGACTCGACAGATGCGTGAAAAAAAGATCCCGAAGATACGCGCTTTCATTGCCCTGTGCGCCGGGATACAACAGCTCCATCACGCGCTTCGAGAACCCTTGCCAGAAGGAACGAAACACCAGCCACTGGAACTCGCCCCTGTAGTCGAACAGTTTGTGGTGGACGACGGCGTCGTTGACGTACACGACGCCCTTTCCGTACTTCTCGCGAAGGCGGATTCCGACGGGTGCCTCGTGGGCTTGGATGTGACGGTCACCTTTCCTTCCGGTGTTCACGTCGTAGCCGCCGACGGAGAGGAACGCATTCCGTTCGTACGAGACGTTCGACCCGTAGCCGTTGCGCACCTCCTCGCCGTCTTCGGCGAACCCTCGTTCTGTACAGCCGACGAGCCAGTAGAACTCGTCGGGAAAGAAGTCCGGTTTATCCGTCTGCCAGTCAGGTGCGACGTATCCCGCGACGGCGACCGCATCCGTCTCCTCATACATCTCGACGTGTTTCTCGATCCAGTCCTCTTCAGCCACCCCATCGTCGTCGATGAACGCGACGATCTCCCCGGAGGCCAACTTCGCACCCTTCGTCCGGCTGTAGGAGATCCCGCGGTTCTCCTCGTTGTCATGGATCACGACGTTCTCGCAGTCGCCGAAGTCTGCGACTGCTCGCTCGTACACCTCGGAGTTCCCGTCGATCACCAACACCACCTCGATCGGGTCGTACGTCTGGGAGAGCGCGCTCTCGACGGCCTCCGTGAACACGTCGTAGCGGTCCATCGTATACGTACAGACGACGACGGAGACCTTCATCAGATGGCGGTTTCTCCGCGTCGCGAATAAGCGTTCGGACCGAGTCGTGATCGGTATATAACAAGGCTTATGGACGTTTTCGAAGTGTCATCGTGTAATGAGCCAGCGAACCGACTCCGCCAAGGAAGACGACGCCCCCCTCGATCTTCTCGAGCGGTGGTACCACGTCCCGGCCCTCCTCGGGATACTGGTCTTCATGCTGTGGACCCGCCTCCGGTCGTACGGAAACTTCATTGTCGACGGTGAGGTGTACTTCCGCGGGAACGACCCGTGGTACCACCTCCGCGAGACGAGCTACCTCCTCGAGAACTGGCCGAACACGCTCCCGTTCGACCCGTGGACCGGATTCCCGTTTGGCACTCAGGCCGGCCAATTCGGCACGCTATGGGACCACGTCATGGCGGTCAGCATCTGGATCGCCAGCCCGATCATGGGCGGCGCCGAGGAGGTCATGCTCGTGATGGCCCCGATCGCCGGGGCGCTCGCCGCGGCCCCCACGTTCTTTATTGCGCGCCGGTTCGTCGAGCGTCCGGCCGCGCTCGCCGGCGTCGGCGTGCTCGCGCTGCTGCCGGGCACGTTCTTCAATTACAGTCTGGTTGGCTTCCCTGATCACAGCGCGGCCGAGGTCCTCTTCCAGTCGTTTGCGGTCCTCGCGTTTCTCGTCGCCTTTGCGGTCGCTGAACGCGAGAAACCGGTCTGGGAGCTCCTCGTCGACCGCGACTGGGAGGCGCTCAAGCGACCGGCAGGCTACGCCGCGGCCGCCGGCGTCGCTCTCGGTCTCTACATCTGGACGTGGCAGCCGGGGATCCTGATGGTCGGGTTCACGGGCGTCTTCCTCGCGATCAAGATCACGAGTGACGTGTACCACGGACGGACCCCCGAACCGATTGCCTTCGCGGGTGGGGTCGCGATGGGCATCACCGGCTTGATGCAGCTGATCCCTCTCGACACGTTCTCGTTCGCAGTCACGGACTACTCGCTCCTCCAGATCATCCTCCCGCTCGGCGTCGCAGTCGGTGCCGTCCTCCTCGCGTGGCTCGCCCGCCAGTGGGAGTCACGCGAACTCGAAAGCGAGATGTATCCGGCGGCGGTCGGCGGGCTGATCCTCGCATCGGCCGGCTTCCTGTGGCTCGCGATCCCCTCGCTATGGTCGACGCTCTCGAGTAACCTCCTGAACTTCATCGGCTTCAGCGCGCGAGCGACCTTCCAGACGATCGGCGAGGGCGCACCACCCCTCCAGGACGCCACCTTCGCGAACTTCATCCTCTCGCAGTACGGGCTCGCCTTCTTCCTTGCGCTCGCGGCGGTCCTCTACGTCGTCGCGCGCCCGCTGTACCTCTCGGACGACCCGAACCACACGCTCTACATCCCGGCCGCGCTGGCGGTCGTAGGCTCCGTCTACGCGGTGCCCCAGCTGTACGACACGATCGGTAGCGTCGTCGGCGTGAGCTGGCAGGTGGTCGGGCTCGTCATCGCCGCGGCGTTCCTCGTCGGCGCGACGTTCCTCGTCGAGTACGACGCGGAGGAGCTGTACTTCGTCGTGTGGGCCGCATTCATCGGGAGCGCCGCGTTCACCCAGGCTCGGTTCAACTACTACCTCGCGGTGATCGTCGCGGTCGGCGCGGCGTACTTCCTCCAAGTCACATTCGATGCGATCGACCTCTCCTCGCTCGAGAACCTTCGTGAGATCGAGGGGTGGCAGGTCCTGACCGCGGCCGCGGTGATCGCCGTCCTCCTCGTGCCGCTCGTTGGGGTCGCCACGCCGGTGTGGACCGCGGGCAACTCGACCGGGCCGGGCAACGTCGTCGAGTGGGACGAGAGCCTCCAGTGGATGAACGACGAGACGCCCCATCCGGGCGAGCTCGAGGGCGCCGACAACCCGATGGAGTACTACGGCACGTACGAACGCCCCGACGACGGCGACTTCGACTACCCGGAGGGCGCGTACGGCGTCCAGTCGTGGTGGGACTACGGCCACTGGATCACCACCCGCGCGGAACGGATCCCGAACGCGAACCCGTTCCAGCAGAACGCCGACGCGGCCGCGAACTACCTACTCGCACCGGACGAGGCCGCCGCGAACGACGTGCTCGCTGGACAGAGCGAGGAGGGTGCGAACACCCGGTACGTGATGGTCGACCGCCAGATGGCCTCGCCGAACTCCAAGTTCGGCGCGCCGGTCACGTTCTACGACGAGAGCAACGTGACCCGGGAGGACTTCAACCGCCCCGTCTACCAGCAGAACGAACAGGGCGGGTTCGGAACGGTGATGCAGGTGAACACCCAGCGATACCACGAGAGCCAGATGATCCGGCTGTACGAACACTACGGAAGCGCGGTGGAACCCGAACCGGTCGTCGTCGACTGGGACACGCAGGCGGCGCGAACGGCGAGCGGGGAGCAGGTCGAACTCGCGGTGCTTCCGGAGGACCCTCGGTCGATGGTCCGCCAGTTCGAGAACGTCTCCGCGGCGCGCGAGTACGTCGAGGAGGACGGAAGCGCACAGGTCGGCGGGGTCGGCGGGCTTCCCTCGGAGCGCGTCGGTGCCCTCGAACATCACCGGCTCGTTCACGCTACAGAATCGCAAGGACAGTCGGCATCGGCACAACAAGTGAGCGTCCTCCAGCAACTCGGCGTGAATTTCGAGGAGATCCTCGGCGAGTCTGTGCTCGCCGCGTTCCAGGACGACTGGGTGAAGACGTTCGAGCGCGTCCCTGGTGCGACTATTGAGGGATCCGGTGCGGAGCCGGGCGCGGAGGTTCGTGCGGCCGTCGAGATGCAAAAACCCTCCGGCGAGACGTTCGTGTACCAACAGTACACGGAGGCCGACGACGATGGAAACTTCGAGTTCACGGTTCCGTACTCAACGACCGGCTACGACGAGTTCGGACCCGAGGAGGGGTACACGAACACGAGCGTGCGGGCAACTGGCCCCTACGAGGTCACGACAGGGCTGGCGTCGGGAGGCAGTGACGTGACTCCGCGTGCGGGGCGAGTGAACGTCACCGAGTCGCAGGTGATCGGCGAGGACGGCGCCGCGGCGACCGTCGAACTCGAATCGGTCCTGTCGGGAAGCGACAGCGGGAGCGGATCCGACGGCACAGCCGACGATGAGACAAACGAAAGCAGTACCTCGATATCCGCACCCGAATACACTGCCACGGCCCCCTGACCCACGATGGCGAACGCTCGGGACTGGATCGCGATATACCTGAAGGGGTTGGCGATGGGGACGGCCGACGCGGTCCCGGGGGTCTCCGGCGGCACCATCGCGCTGATCGTCGGGATCTACGAGCGACTGATCGCGGCGGTGACCGCGATCGACCCCGACCGGATCGTGCGCGTGCTCTCGGGAGTGCGGGCGAGCGGCCGGGCGGACGCGCGAGTCGCCTTCCGCGAGGTCGACGGCGCGTTCCTCGCCGTTCTCGGCGCGGGGATCGGCACTGCCGTCGTGCTCGTGTTGACCCTCGTGGACGCGCTCCTCGCGGCGGCTCCCGTCGCGACGTACGGGTTCTTCTTCGGGCTGATCGCCGCCTCCGCGGTCGTGCTCTACGGGGCGGTCGATCTGGAGACGACCGGCCGGAAGGTCGCGGCGGTCTGCGGTTTTCTCGCCGCGTTTCTCGCGTCGGGCGTCGCCGCCACCGCCCTCGGCCACGCGCTCCCGGTCGTCTTCCTCTCGGGGGCGGTCGCGGTCAGCGCGATGGTTCTGCCCGGACTCTCCGGGTCGCTCCTGCTGGTCGTTCTCGGCCAGTACGAGTTCATGGCCGGGACGCTCAGCGCGTTCCTCGACGCGACCGCCGCGGCGGCCGCGGGCGAGGGAACCGCCGCGATCGTCGGCTCCGCCCCGCCGATCGTCGCGTTTCTCGCCGGCGGCGTCGTCGGGCTGTTCACGATCGCACACGCGGTGCGGCGCGCCCTCGAGGCCGCCCGCGCCGCGACGCTCGCGTTCCTCGTGAGCCTGATCGTCGGCGCGCTCCGCGCCCCGGTGATCGAGGTCTCGATGCGGCTCGCCGAGTCCGGCGAGACGTGGACGAGCGCTCTCCCGCGATTCGGGCTCGCCGCGGTCGTCGGTGCGGTCGCCGTGCTCGCGGTCGACCGATACGCGGGCGTGCTCGAGTACTGACGCCGAGCGCGTTCGCCGCGTGAACTCCGGGCGCGTTCGCGGTCTCGGGTCAACCGTTAAGTCGCGGTCGGTCGACCGTGTAGGTAATGTACGACCCCGAGGAGCTGGCCGAGATCCGGGAGGCGAAGGAGTCCTGGGAGGAGGGGACCTACGGCGACACCGTCGACCGGTTCGGGGAGCGCGAGGAGGAGTTCACGACCGACACCGGCGGACAGACGGTCGACCCGCTGTACACCCCGGCGGACCTCGCGGATCACGATTACCGGGAAGACGCCGGCTTCCCCGGCGAGGAGCCGTACACCCGCGGCGTCTACTCGACGATGCACCGCGGGCGGCTCTGGACGATGCGCCAGTACGCCGGGATGGGGACCGCGACGGAGACCAACGAGCGGTTCCGCTACCTGATAGACGAGGGCTCCTCGGGGCTCTCGATGGCCTTCGACCTCCCGACGCAGATGGGGTACGACTCCGACGCCGCGATGGCTGAAGGGGAGGTCGGCCGCTCGGGAGTCGCGATCGACACCCTCGACGACTTCGAGACGGTCTTTTCGGGGATCCCGCTCGACGAGGTCTCCACGTCGATGACGATCAACGCGCCGGCCGCCGTGTTGCTGGCGATGTACGTCGCGATGGGTGATGAACAGGGCGTCCCGCGGGAGGAGCTCCGGGGAACGATCCAGAACGACATCATGAAGGAGTACGTCGCGCGGAACCTCTACATCTACCCGCCGGAGCCGTCCATGCGGCTCATCACCGACATCTTCGCGTTCTGTGCCGAGGAGGTCCCGGGGTTCAACACCATCTCCATCTCGGGGTACCACATCCGTGAGGCGGGGTCGACGGCCGCCCAGGAGGTGGCGTTCACGCTCGCGAACGGGATCGAGTACGTGGAGGCCGCCCTCGACGCCGGCCTCGACGTCGACGAGTTCGCCCCGCAGCTCTCCTTCTTCTTCAACGCCCACAACGACGTCTTCGAGGAGGCGGCGAAGTTCCGCGCGGCCCGCCGGATGTGGGCACGGATCATGGACGAACGGTTCGACGCGGCGGACCCGAAATCCAAACAGCTGAAGTTCCACACCCAGACGGGCGGCTCCACGCTGACCGCCCAGCAGATCGAGAACAACGTCGTTCGGGTCGCCTATCAGGCGCTCGCGGCGGTGTTGGGCGGTACCCAGAGCCTCCACACGAACGGGAAGGACGAGGCGCTCGCGCTCCCCACGGAGAAGTCGGTCCGGACCGCCCTCCGGACCCAGCAGATCCTCGCACACGAGTCGGGCGCGGCAGACACGATCGACCCGCTCGCCGGGAGCTACTACGTCGAGAACCTCACCGACGGGATCGAGGAGGAGGCGTTCGAGATCATCGAGGAGATCGACCGCCGCGGCGGCGCGCTCGAGGCGGTCGAGAGCCAGTGGGTCCAACGGCAGATCCAGGACGTCGCCTTCGAGCGCCAGCGGGAGATCGAGGCGGGCGAGCGCGTGATCGTCGGCGTCAACGAGTTCCAGGTGGACGAGGAGCCCGAGATGGACATAGAGGAGGTCGACCCCGAACAGGAGGCCGAACAGCGGGCGCGCCTGGAGGAGGTCAAGGCTAACCGCGACGACGAGGCAGTCGAATCCGCGCTCGCGGCCGTCAGGGAGGCGGCTCGCGGCGAGGCGAACGTGATGCCCCCGATCGTCGACGCGGTGAAGGCGTACGCGACCGTCCAGGAGGTCTCCGACGTGTTCCGCGAGGAGTTCGGCGAGTACAGCCCGAACCGGTGAGCGTCGACGTCCGGTCGATCGCCTCGACGACGGGCCGGTAGCGTTTTTCCTCCGGCCGCTCACCCGGATCGTGATGCCCTCCGATCGAACGCTGAACCTCGGCCCAGCCGCCCGACCGTCCCGACGGCGGTTCCTCGCGACGGTCGGGGCGGTCGCGTCCGCGTCGACCGCCGGCTGTACCGGCGTGTTCCCGGGAAGCGGCTCCGGCGACGCCAACGAACCCAACGAGGTGATAGTCGAGAACGCCACGGCCGGGGAGGCCGAGATAGCGGTCCGCGTGGCGGACGAGGACGGCCGGACGCTCTTCTCCCGCGTGTTCGCGCTCGGACCCGAACGGATCGCGTCACACGAGGGGATCGACGTGGTCCCCGCGAGGATACACGCGTTCACCGCGGACGGCGTCTCTCGCGCGTGGCGGTACGACCCCGACCTGCCGATCGAGTTCGAGTGCGAGCCGAAGGACGTCGGGCTCACGCTCGGAGCGGACGGGATCGAGCCGTGGTACGACTGTTGAGCCGCGACCGCGCCGGGTCGGATCCCGTTAGCTCGCGCCGCGGACGACGTGCCCGTACTTCAACAGCGCGACGAACACCGCGCCGCCGAAGGCGTTTCCGACCGTCGCTAAAACGAGGAATCCGACGTAGTCGATCGCGGTGATCGCGGGCGACATGAACAGCCCGAACAACACCTCCACGTTGCCCGCGATCGAGTGCGGTAGGTGGAGGAGACCGATGGTCCCGGTGACGATCAACACGAGTATCAGCCGACTCGTCGTCTCCTGTGCGGCAGTGATCAGCCACGCCAGAAGCCCCATCAGCCACCCGGCGAAGACGCCGCCGACGAACAGCCACGGCAGGTCGTGGCTGACGAGTTTCAACGCGATCGTCTCGAACGCCGAGGGCGTCACGACGCCGAGCTCCGGCATCAACAGGATCACGAGCAGAGTGAAGAGGAGTCCGCCGACGACGTTCCCGACGTACACGAGCCCCCAGAGCCGACCCAGGTCACGGAGGGACGCCTGCCCGTCGAGGACGGGGATCACCGCCAGCGTGGTGTGTTCGGTGAACAGCTCCGACCGGCCCAAGATGACGAACATGAACCCGATGGAGTAGACGCTCGCCAACAGCAGCTCGGTGGTGAGGTCGCCGAACCCGGCGGGTGAGAGCGTCAACACCACGGCCATCATCAGGGGGCCGAACCCGATGTCGAGGCCCGCGGACAGCCCCGAGAGCAGCAGCCCGGACCGCTCCCGATTCATCTCGTGGAGCGCGCCGTCGAGGATCGTATCGAGGACGGTCCGGGAGGTCTTCTGCTCCGTCTGTGCGTCGGGGCTCTGGTCGGACACGGCTCGTCGGACCTTTCGCTCGGCGGCACCCAAACCTTTCCCTCGGGGCGGACCGTGCCGATGCGCCCTCTGCCGCTCCGGGTCGATTCGACCCGCGCCGCTCGATTATAAGTCGGAGACGCCCCATCCACCTCCCATGCGCTTCGATCACGTCGGCGTCGCCACACGTGACGCCGCCGGACTCGCCGACTCGTTTTCGGGACTCCTCGACGCGCCGGTCGCCCACGAGGAGACGTTCGAGGGAATGCGCGTCGTCTTCCTCGAACTCGACGGCGGCTACTTCGAACTGCTGGAACCGGCCGAAGAGGGCCCGATCCGCGACTACCTCGAGCGCGAGGGACCGGGGATCCACCACGTCGCGCTCGCGACCGACGACCTCCCCGCCGCGCTCGACCGGGCCCGCGACCGCGGCGTCGACCTCGTCGACGAGGAGCCTCGACCCGGCGCGTGGGGCCACGCGGTCGCCTTTCTCCACCCCCGGTCGACCGGCGGGGTACTCGTGGAGTTCGTCGAGGTGTAACGCTCGCGAAACGCCGTCGACCTACTCGTCGCCGTCGGCGACCCCGTCCGCGAGCTCGGCCGCGATCCCGGTGTAGCCCGCGGGGGTCAGCTCCCGTAGCTCCTCGCGGACGGACGGGTCGACGTCGAGGTCGTCGAAGAGTGCCCGGAAGTCCTCCAGGGTGACCCGCGAGCCGCGGGTGAGCTCCTTGACGCGCTCGTAGGCGTCGGTGTCGCCCTCGCGACGGAGGATCGTCTGGACCGCCTCGCCGATGACCTCGGGGGTCGCCTCCAGCTCCTCGCGCATGACGACCTCGTTCGGTACCACCTTCGAGAGCCCGTCCGCCGTCTTCGAGTAGCCGATCAAACAGTGGGCGAACGCGGCTCCCACGTTGCGTTTCACCGTCGAGTCGGAGAGGTCGCGCTGGAGCCGCGAGGTCGTGACGTAGTCGGCGAGGAAGACCAGGTCCGAGTTCGCCTTCGAGAGGTTGCCTTCGGCGTTCTCGAAGTCGATCGGGTTCACCTTGTGCGGCATCGTCGACGAGCCGGTCTCGCCCTCCACGGCGCGCTGCCCGAGGTAGCGGTCCGAGACGTACAGCCAGGCGTCGAGGTCTAAATCGAGGAGGACGTCGTTCACGCCGCGCAGCGCGTCGAAGAGCGCGGCGAGGTCGTCACACGGGTTCACCTGCGTCGCGAGCGGGGTGTGGTCGAGCCCGAGGCCACCGACGACGGAGCGGGAGACGCCCCGCCAGTCGACGTCCGGGTAGGCGGCGACGTGGGCGGCGTAGGTTCCCGACGCGCCAGCGAGCTTGCCCGAGAGGTCGTCGACCGCGGTCTCGACGCGGCCGAGCGTCCGACCGAGTCGCGCGGCGTACACGGCCATCTCCTTGCCGAAGGTCGTCGGCGTCGCCGGCTGGCCGTGCGTCCGCGCGAGCATCGGCGTGTCCCGGTGCTCGTGGGCCAACTCGACGAGCGCGTCGCGCACCTCGCGGACCGCGGGCACGAGCACCTCCGTCACGGCCGGCCCGATCAGGACCCGGTGGGCGAGGTTGTTGACGTCCTCGCTCGTGAGCCCGAAGTGGATCCACGGGAACAGCCGCTCCGAGTTCTCGAGCGTTCCGGCCTCGTCCAGTTCCTCGAGGCGCACCCGCAGGAAGTACTCGACGGCCTTCACGTCGTGGTTGGTCGCGGCGTACCCCGCCGCGCCCTCGACCTCCAGGTCCTTGATCAGCCGGGCGTCCTCCGCGGAGAAGGTCCCGTAGAGGTCACGCAGGGCCGCGGTCTCCGCCTCGGTGAGCGCGATCGGCGTCGCCTCGAGCCCGGCCAGTTCGATCAGGTACTCGACCTCCACGCGGGTCCGCGCCCGCATGAGCGCCGCCTCGCTCGCGTACGGCGAGAGCGGCGCGGTTCGGCCGGCGTACCGCCCGTCGAGTGGGGAGACGGCCGCGAGCGGGTCCGAACGGGAGAGTCCCGGGAGTGGGTCGTCGGTCATGTCCGCGAGTGTCCCCGGAGCGCGCAAAAGCGTGTCGATGACGCTACCCACGGAGGTGTATACTCTCGTGCCGTTTACGGCGATCAGTCCGGATACATGTCCTCGATCGTGTATACTTCTCCGGCGACGACCGTAACGGATAAACGCGACCGGTCGGAGGGATCGGACATGAAGATCGCCGGACTCGCCAGCAACCGGGGACGGAACCTGCGACACATCGCCGACGCCGCGCCCGGCGGCGCGGAGCTGTCCGTCGTGTTAACGAACCGCGAGGGAGCGCCGGTCATCGAGGCGGCCGCCGAGCGCCGGATCCCGACCGAGGTCGTCACCCGCGAGGAGGGCGAAACGCGTGCGAGCCACGAGCGCCGGATCCTCGATCGACTCTCGGATTACGACTTCGACCTCGTCTGTCTGGACGGCTACATGCGGGTGCTCACCGACGAGTTCCTCGATGCCGCCCCGACGACGCTGAACGTTCACCCCTCGCTGCTGCCGGCGTTTCCCGGCACCGACGCCCACGAGCAGGTGCTCGAGGCGGGCGTCAAGACGACCGGGTGTACCGTCCACGTCGTCACCGAGGCCGTCGACGACGGTCCGATCCTCACCCAGGAGCCGGTCCCGGTCTACGACGACGACGACGCCGCGTCGCTGAAGGAACGAGTGCTCCACGAGGCGGAGTTCACCGCGTACCCGCGGGCGGTCCGGTGGTTCGCGGAGGGGAACGTCGCGATCGAGACCGACGAGGACGGGACCCCCGAGTCGGTCCGGATCGACGGCGACACCGGCGGCTCCTTCCCGGCCCGACGGTTCGTCTCGGAGGACCGGGCCGACTCGCTGCGCTACGGCGAGAATCCCCATCAGGAGGCGGCGCTGTACGCGGATCCCGCCTGCGAGGAGGCCAGCGTCGTCGGCGCGAACGGGTTGAACACCGGATCGAAGGGAATGGGGTACAACAACTACAACGACGCCGACGCCGCCCTCGGACTCGTCAAGGAGTTCGACGAGCCCGCCGCCGCCGTGATCAAACACACCAACCCGGCCGGCTGCGCGACGAGCGACACCCTCGCCGACGCGTACGACCGGGCGCTCCGCACCGACGCCAAGTCGGCCTTCGGCGGGATCGTGGCCTTGAACCGCCGATGTGACGCCGACACCGCCGAGGCGATCGCGGACTCGTTCAAGGAGGTCGTCGTCGCGCCCGGCTACACCGACAGCGCGCTCGACGTGCTCACGGCGGAGAAGAACCTCCGCGTGCTCGACGTCGGCCCGCTGGGGGAGGGCGATGAACGCTTCTCCGAGCGGTTCGTCGAGAAGCCGATCGTCGGCGGGCGGCTCGTTCAGGAGCGCGACCTCCAGTCGCCGACCGCCGCCGACCTCGAGTTCGTCACCGACCGTGAACCCTCCGAGGAACAGGTCGAGACGATGCTGTTCGCCTGGAAGACGCTCAAACACGTCAAGTCGAACGGGATCCTGTTCGCGACCGGTACCGAGACGGTCGGCGTCGGCATGGGGCAGGTCTCCCGCGTCGACGCGGTCACGCTCGCGGCGATGAAAGCCGAGAAGGACGCCGACGGGAAGTCAGCCGAGGGCGCGGTGATGGCCTCCGACGCGTTCTTCCCGTTCCCGGACGCGATCGAGGAGGCGGCCGACGCCGGCATCGAGGCCGTGATCCAGCCCGGCGGCTCGGTCAACGACGAGGACGTGATCGCCGCCGCCGACGAACACGACATGGCGATGGCCTTTACCGGGTCGCGCTGCTTCCGCCACGACTGAGCGGGTACGCTCCGGCTCCGGCCCCCCTCCCGACTCCCGTTCCGATTCCGGCTCCCGTTCCGATTCGAGTTACCCCGATTCCGACTCCTTCTCCCCCTCCCGCAACCCGTCGACGAGCGTCCGGAGCGTCGCGAGCGGGTACTGGCCGGGCGCGGTTGCGTCCGCCGCGTCGACCGGGGCGTACCCGATCCGCGAGCCGTACACCGGAGCCACCGCGCGGGTATGTCTCCCCGGTTCGCCCATACACATCGTCGCGACGCGGTGGCCCGCCGCGGTCGCCTCGTTGGTGGCGCGAAGCATCGCGAGCGCGTCCTCGCGGGCGTTCGCGGTGGTCGCCAGCTTCCCCACGTCGCCCTCGCTCGCCGCGTCCGCGAGGAGGTCCGAGAGCGTTCCGACCTCCGGCGTCGACTCGAAGTCGTGGACGGAGGCGATCACCTCGACGCCCTCCTCGCGGGCGCTCGAGCGGAGCGCCGTCGCGTGGGAGCGCTCGCCGGTCGGCGCGTTCCCCCGGAGCGCCGCGAGCTCGACATCGACCGCGACGACCGCGTCGTGGGCGATCGCCTCCGCGAGCGCGTCGTACCGGCCGAGGTCGCCAGCCTCCCCGCCCTCCCACTCCGCGCGGTTCGTGACGACGAGCGGGAGCGCCCCGTCGTACGCCTCGAGCTGCGCCAACGGCTCGTCGGCGAGGTCCATGCGGAACTCCACGGCGTCGGCCGCCTCGCGGGCGCGCGGCTCCGCGGACAGGTCGGCGGTGCTCGCCGCGAGAACGAACTCCTCGAACATGCCCGGCCCTTCGACGGTGGGGGACTTAGCTCTCCCCGTCGGACCGGGGCTCGTCCCGGCCGGCCTCGACGCGCCCGACGCGAGCCAGTCGGAGCCAACCGGCGGCGACCGCGAGGAGGCCGCCGACGAGCAGGACGAGCGAGAGCGCGTCGAGGCCGGCCGCGATGCCGTCCGCGCCGAGCGCGAGGATCGAGACGCCGAGGACGACCACCGCGATCGACCGGAAGTGCTCGGCCGAGAGGTCGCGTCCGGCGACGGTCGGGGCGATCTCCGCCCCGGCGATCAGATATGCGACGCCGGCGAGTCCGCAGCCGACGCTGGCGACGAGGAGGGTGACGCGGCCGCCGCCCGCGCCCGTGGTGAGAAGGAACCACCCGGCGACGAGGACGAGCGAGACGCCGGAGAGCAGGTCACGGGAACGGGTCATGGATGTCGTGGCGGGTCGCGTGTTCGGGGTCTCGTGCGTCGAGCCGAACGCCTACGCGACGAGGCCGTCCTCGGCCTCGAGCAGCTCGTGGTAGCGGTTACGGATGGTGACCTCGGAGATGTCGGCGACCTCCGAGACGGCCGCCTGCGTCGTCTTCTCGTTGGTGAGGAGGGCGGCGGCGTAGACGGCGGCGGCCGCGAGCCCGACCGGCGACTTCCCGCTGTGGACGCCCTTCTCCTTGGCGTTCTTCAGCAGGCCCTTCGCGCGCATCTCCGACTCCTCGGAGAGCTCCAGGTCGGAGGCGAACCGCGGGACGTACTGTTCTGGGTCCGCGGGCTTGACCTCGAGTTTGAGCTCGCGGACGACGTAGCGGTACGTCCGGGCGATCTCAGCCTTCTCGACGCGTGAGACGTCGGCGATCTCGTCGAGGCTGCGCGGGACGCCCGCCATCCGGGCGGCCGCGTAGACGCACGACGTGGAGACTCCCTCGATGGAGCGGCCGGGGAGGAGGTCCTCGTCGAGCGCGCGGCGGTAGATGACCGAGGCGGTCTCGCGGACGTTGTCCGGGAGTCCGAGCGCCGAGGCCATCCGGTCGATCTCGCCGAGCGCCTGTTTGAGGTTGCGCTCCTTCGAGTCGCGCGTGCGGAAGCGCTCGTTCCACTTGCGGAGCCGCTGCATCTTCTGGCGCTGGCGCGCGCCGAGCGAGCGGCCGTACGCGTCCTTGTCGCGCCAGTCGATGTTGGTCGAGAGGCCCTTGTCGTGCATCGTGTTCGTGGTCGGCGCGCCCACGCGGGACTTCTCGTCCTTCTCGCGGGAGTCGAACGCGCGCCACTCCGGCCCGCGGTCGACCGAGTCCGCCTCGACGACGAGTCCGCAGTCCGCACACACCGTCTCGCCGTGCTCCTCGTCGTTGATGACCTGGCCGTCACACTCCGGACAGCTCAGCGTCTCGTCGGTGCTCTCCGATTCCTCCTCCGTCTCCCCACGGGTGCGACTCCCCCTGGTATGTAGTCGTTCGGTCATAGCTCTCTGTCCCCCGGTTAATCGAGAACGCCCGGGAGCAGTCTTGTCCGATAGACGGGCGAACGTAACTTAAAAGACCCGGAACGTGTCGCCGCGCGGGCGACGAATGAACACGATCGATCACGACGGATCTCGAGGGGATCCGGCGTCCCCGCGCGATCCGAACGTTTTCGAGCGACGGGAGCGAACCCGTCACCGATGACCGCTCCCCGCGTCGTCTCGCTCGCGCCGAGCGCGACCGCGACCCTCTCCGCGCTCGGCGCGGCCGAGTGTCTGGTGGGCGTCACCCACCACTGTGATCCCCCGTCGAACGCGGGATCTGCACACGGAACCGACCCCGTCGCCGTCGGGGGCTGGCTCACCCCCTCGATCGATCGGGTCGCGGCGCTGGACCCCGACGTCGTGTTCACGAGCGACGACCTCCAGACCGACCTCGCCGACGACTGCCGGGAGCGGGGACTCGCCGTCGACCACCGCGACCCGGCCACGCTCGAGGACGTGCTCGAGGACTTCCGGGAGACGGGCGCGGCGGTCGGTCGGCCGGACGCGGGCGCGGAACTGGCCGCCGACGCGCGCGAGCGGCTCGAGGCGATCGGGGACGCGACCGGCGACGCGACCGCGGACCGTCCCGTCGTCTACTGCGAGGAGTGGTCGGACCCGCCGATGGCCGCGGGCAACTGGGTCCCCGACGCGGTCCGGGCCGCCGGCGGCCGGTACCCGTTCCTCGAGGCGGGCGAGCGCTCCCGGGAGGTCGATCCCGGGACCGTCGCGGCCGCCGACCCCGACCACGTCGTCGTCCACGTCTGCGGGCGCGGCGACCGGGTCGACCCCGCGACCGTCGCCGACAGGGAGTGGATCGACGCGCCGGTCCACGTGATCGACGACTCGCTCCTGAACCAGCCGAGCCCCGCACTGATCGACGGGATCGAGCGGCTTGCGGGGCTGTTCGGCGTCCAAGGGTATTCGTGAGTCCCCGACGGGGTCGCCGTATGCGAGTCGGCGTCGGCAGCGGCAATCCGGTGAAACGACGTGCGGTCGAACGCGCGCTCGGGACGAACGAAACCGAATCGGTCGAGTCCGTCGCGGTCCCCTCCGGCGTGAGCGAGCAGCCGACCGGCCACGCCGAGACCGTCGCCGGCGCGGAGAACCGCGCCGCGGCGGTCCTCGAGGCGGGCGGGTACGACCTCGGCGTCGGTCTCGAGGGCGGCGTGGCCCGGTTCGAGGGCGTCGACGGCCTCTTTCTCGTGATGTGGGCGGCCGTCGACGACGGCGACCGCGTCGGCCGCGGTTCGGGGCCGAGCCTCCGGCTTCCGGACGGCGTCGCCGACCGCGTCGATGCGGGCGGGGAGCTGGGGCCGATCATGGACGACGTGCTCGACACCACGGGCGTCGCGCGACGCGGCGGGGCCGCCGGCGCGCTGACGAACGGCGGCCTCGACCGCACCGACGCGCTCGCCGCCGCGGTCTCCGGCGCCCTCGGACCCTTCGTCTCGGATCTGTACTGACGGCCGGATCGCGCCGGAAGCGGGATCGTTCGCCGGTTCGGAGTTCGTACCGGAACGGCCCGTCGGCGGGAGCCACACGGACCGCTCTCGCGTCGAAATCGCACTACGTGACGGTGTTAATCCCGTCTACCAACCGCCTTTTGAGGGTACACTCCATGTGTGGTGACATGAGCACGGCACGCGCGGAACCCGTCGCGGTCGAACCGACCGGCCTCTCGGAGAAACAGACCCGGATCCTCGAGTACCTCCGGGCCAACGCGGACGACCGGACCTACTTCAAATCGCGACTGATCGCGGACGAGCTCGGTCTCTCCGCGAAGGAAGTGGGCGCGAACATGGGTGCCGTCGCCGACGCGGCCGCCGAGCTCGACATCGAGAAATGGGGCTACTCCTCGGGCACGACGTGGATGGTGACGGCCTAGGGGAGTCGCCACCGCGGCCGACGGCGACTACGGGTCGTAACTGACGAGCGAGGCCGCCTCGTCGGCGAAGGCGACCGCGTCGGCGTCGAAGGAGTCGGCGTACCGCACGACGAGCGTCAACAGCCGCTCGGGCTCGGTCAGCTCGTAGCCGTCGGTGCGGTCGAGGAGGTCGGCCGCGGCCAGCTCGCCCGCTGCGGCACTTATTGTCGGTCGGGAGACGCCGAGCGCGTCGGCGAGCTCCGCGCCGGTCGCGTCGGGGTCCGAGAGCAGCGCGAGGACCATCCCCCGCGGCGTCTCCCGGCGGAGGTAGCCGAGCGCCCGCTTGTCGAGTTCGTCGAACCGGCCGGCCGGGAAGTACCGGCGGTAGTCGGCGTCCTTTCGCGACTCCACCTCGCCCGCCTCCTCGAGCGTCCGGAGGTGGTGTTGGGCCTCACCCGTGCCGAGCCGGAGGTCGTCCCGGAGCTTCGAGAAGTGCGCGCCCGGCGTCGAGGGGACGTACCCGCGGATCGCCTCGCGGGTCTCGTTGGTGTCGTCCGCGGCGCCCGCGGTTCCGACGAACGGGGCGGCCGCTCCGACGGCGGCGAACCGCCGCAGGGTTCGGCGTTTCCGTTCGTCGACCTCTTCGGTCACGCTCCGTGGTACGCGATCGCCCGGCAAAAGCGCTTCGCTCGGGGCGGAAACGGTCGAATCGGCGGTTCAGCTCTCCTCGGCCGGCTCGACCTCGCCCTCGGGGACGTCCTCGTCCATCTCCTGGATTACCTCGTCGGCCGACTTGATGTTCGAACCCGCGTCGCCGGACTTGACCGCCTCGGCCTCCTTCTCGAGCTCCTCGACGTCCATCTGGGCCGCCTCGTCGATCTGTCCGAGGATCTCGTCGATGTCGTCGAGCCCGAGCATCTTGCGGGTCTCCTCGTCGAACTCGAGGCCCTCGAGGCCGTCCATCTGCTGGACGTCGGAGCCGGAGAGCGCCTTGCCGTAGCGGCCGACGAGGCTCGTGAGCTCCTGCGGGAGCACGAACGTGGTCGACTCGCCTTTTCCGATCTCCTCGAGGGTCTCCATGCCGCGCTCGATGATGGCGCGTTCGCCCATCGACTCGGCCGAGCGCGCACGCAACACGGTCGAGATCGAGTCACCCTGCGCCTCGAGGATCTGGCTCTGTTTCTCCCCCTGCGCGCGGATGATGTTCGACTGCTTGTCACCCTCCGCCTGCTCGACCGCCGAGCGCCGTTCCCCCTGCGCCTCGAGGATCATCGCGCGGCGACGCCGCTCCGCGGAGGTCTGTTGCTCCATCGCCTGCTGGACGTCCTTCGAGGGGTTGACCTCGCGCACCTCGACGCTCTCGACGCGGATCCCCCACTCGTCGGTCGGCTCGTCCAGCTCGCGGCGGATCTTCGCGTTGATCTCCTGGCGTTTGTTCAGCGTGTCGTCGAGCTCCATGTCGCCGAGGACGGCGCGGAGCGTGGTCTGTGCCAGGTTCGAGACGGCGTTCTTGTAGTTGTCGACCTCGAGGAACGCCTTCTTGGCGTCCATCACCTTGATGTAGACGACCGCGTCCGCGGTCACCGGCGAGTTGTCCCGCGTGATCGCCTCCT
>NZ_FOPZ01000008.1 GCF_900113615.1 Halorubrum aquaticum | reverse complement strand
CCCTGCCACGTCTCGGGGAGGAGGATCCGCCGGAGGTCCGGGTGGTCGTCGTACTCGATCCCGATCAGGTCGTACGCCTCCCGCTCGTGCCAGTCCGCCGTGCGGAAGATCGCCTCGACCGACTCCGAGACGGGATCCGCTTTGTCCGCGGGTACGACGACGCTGACCTCCCGGGTCGGATCGTCGAACGAGCGGAGGTGATAGATCGACTCGTATCGGTTCTCGTACTCCTGGGCGGTGACGCAGGCCAGATGGTCGTATCCGGCCTCCGCTTTCAGCGTCGAGAGCGCCTGCCGGACCGCGTCCGGTCGAATTCGGGCGGCGGGGGCGTTCAGGTGCGTCTCGCGTGCCGTGACCAGCTCCCGTATCGGCGAGAAGGGGTCCGTCTCCGCGTCGGCTCGTTCGCGTTCGATCGGCGCGTCGGTCGACATGCTCGAAGGAACGCGACCGGACGACCCGACGCTTCTGCCGGATGGGGACGGGTTTTTATAAGCCCCCCGCCGTCACTGGCCGACGTGAAGTACCTCCGGGTCGAACTCCGGTACCCGCCGGACCTCATGCATCCGATACACCGGCTCATCGACGAGTCGGACGCGGTCGATCGGGACGTGCTCCTCCACGGAACGGTCCTCGACGAACCGGACGACACCTTCCTGTTCTACGTGGAGGGCGACATCGACGTGTACACGGACGCGCTCCGGTCGGTGGACCGTATCCGGCAGTTCGAGGTCACGCGGATCGACGAGAGCGGACACTACGTCTTCCTCACCCAGCGTCGCGACGCGGTCGACGACGCGACCTTCGACCCGCTCCAGCGGACCGGCGTCGTCGTCGTCCCGCCGATCGACTTCCGGCCGAACGGGATCGCCCGGCTGACGGTCATCGGGAACGGCGGGCCGTTACGCGACGCGCTCGCGGAGCTTCCGGAGCGGATCGAGACCACCGTGCTCCGGATCGGCGAGTACGACTGGCGACAGGACCTCTTCGACCCGGGGCTGACCGACCGCCAGTTCGACGCGCTCGCGGCCGCCGTCGAGAGCGGATACTACGAGTCCCCGCGGGAGGCGACCGTCGAGGCGGTCGCCGAGCGGATCGACGCCTCCACGAGCACCGCCTCCGAACACCTCCGGAAGGCCGAATCCGCCGTGATGGCCGCGTTCATGGACCTCCGCGAGGTGCCGTGAGGGACCCGAAACCGTAGTCGTCGTCGCTCGGCGAGCGCGGCGTCGCTAGTGGACCGTTCGGTCGTCGCTCGTGTCGATCTCCTCGATCGGGTCGGCGTTTCCGAACTCGGGGGACCGGCCGTCTCCGGGTGTCGCCCACTCGACCGCGTTCCGGAGCACCTGCCGGATGTCGTCGTCGTAGTAGATCGGGTACGTCTCGTGGCCCGGCCGGAAGTAGAACACCCGCCCGTTCCCGCGCCGGTAACAGCAGCCGGAGCGGAAGACCTCGCCGCCCGCGAACCAGGAGGTGAACACGAGCGAATCGGGCTGCGGGATGTCGAACCGCTCGCCGTACATCTCCGTCTCCTCGAGTTCGACGTACTCGCCGATCCCCTCGGCGATCGGGTGGCCGGGCTCGACCGTCCACAGCCGCTCGGTCTCGGCGGCCTCGCGCCACTTGAGCGAGCAGCTCGTGCCCATCAGTCGCTTGAATACCTTCGAGTAGTGCGCCGAGTGGAGCACGAGCAGCCCCATTCCGTCGAGGACGCGCTCGTGGACCCGGTCGACGACCTCGTCACGGACCTCGTCGTGGGCGGCGTGGCCCCACCACGTGAGCACGTCGGTGTCCTCGAGGACCGCCTCCGAGAGGCCGTGATCCGGTCCCTCATCGAGGGTGGCGGTTCGGACCTCGTGGCCGGCCGCCTCGAGGAAGTCGGCGATCACCGCGTGGATGCCGTCGGGGTAGACCGCCGCGACGTCGTCGCTCTCGCGTTCGTGACGGAACTCGTTCCAGACCGTGACGCGTGCCATACGGAGCCTCCCGACCGGACGGACTTGTAGGCTCGTATCTCGAGACGGTCGTTCGTTCGACGTACCGGTTCGGGTCCGACGATTCTCCCATGCGGTGAGTTTCCGTGCGGCTCGTTGAACGCGGACCGGGTCTCGGTCACTCCGGTTGACACGGATCGGCTGCGACGTCGAGGCCGTTCGGGAGTCGTGAGAACGCTGCCCGCCCGACAGGTTACCGAACGGCCGTCTCTCGATACCCGGCACTCACCACGATGGTTCCGAACACGAACGTCCCGCCCTCCACCCCGTTCATCCGCGCTTCTAACTCACGCCGAGCGGCCGCCGTCCGTCGATCCAGTTGCCCCAGTGGGTCCGCTCCGGTCGCGTCGAACAGTGACGTGTTCAGCCGCGTGAACGCCCACAGCGCCGCGTTCGCGGCGCGGTTCCCGCGCGGTGCGAAGCCGGCGACGACGACGCTGTCGGCCAACTCGCACCACTCGCCCACCACCGCCGCCGGATCGGGGAACAGCGAGGTGACGAACGTCGACAGCACCGCGTCCGCGTTGACGACGGGCGGGGTGGCCGCATCACCCTGTACGAGCGAGACGTTCCGCCAGCCACGTCGGGCGATCAGTGCCTGCGCCCGGTCAAGCATCCGCCCGGTGAGGTCAACGCCGACGACGTGACCCGACGGGCCGACCGCCTCCCGGAGCGCGGGGAGGTTCGGGCCGGGGCCGCAGCCGAACTCGACCACCGTGTCACCCTCGTTCAAATCCAGTGCTTCGACGCAGGCGTCCCGGACGCCGCCGACGTCGGCGGTCGCTCGCGCGAACCAGTCGTAGAACCGTGCCCAACGGCCGTAACTCTCCTGTACGCGGTCGACGTGCTCGGGACCGGTCACGACTCGCTCACTGCCGCGGGCAGCGTCTTCGGCCACCAGCGCTCGGGGCTCTCCCGTGCGACCGCGGAGTAGCACTGCTCGGATCCAGCACAGCCCCGCGGCCGCTGGTAGTCGATCCCGCGCTCCGCGAGGTAGGTGACGTAGCCGTCGTCGACCCGGTCGAGTTTCTCGTGGCAAAGCCAGCGCTTTCCGCACCGACCGGCGCCGAGGTCCCGGTACGGGCAGGTGAACGTCGTCCGCTCGGCGCCGTCGGACGCGGTGTCGTCGATCCGGACGCCGACGAGTCGATAGGCGAACCTGAGCCGGCGAACCACGGTTTCGGGCGCGCTGACGCCGAGGAACAGTCCGTGTGCCACGGCGTAGCCGAAGTCGTGTAGCGCGCGCTCGACGAGGGTGAGGTCGTCGGGGTCGTCCTCGAGCAGGTCTCGGAGGTCGGAGTACCACACGGCCACTTCGGCGATCTCTGGAAGTTCGGCCGCGGCTTCCGTCAGTCGTCTTCGGCGCTCGGGTAGCGGCGCGGCGCCGTCGCTCAGGCGGAACGCGGGGACGGCCTCGGCGTGGACGAGCAGTTCCTCGCGGAGCGCGTCGCCGCCGGCGTAGGCGTCCACGAGGCTGTAGAGACGGTCGTACCACTCGCCGGCCATCCGGCCGTAGGCGCCGTCAAGCAGGTCGTCAGCGCGGTCGTCGTCCGGTGGCTGGGGGAAGCGGTCGATCAGGCGACGTAGCTGCTTGGGGTCAGGCCCCGCCATACGTGGGTATGGGCGTCTGGCTACTTGAACGTGGGTGCGCGCGGTCCTCGTCGTGTGTCGCTTTCGTGGCGGTGTTTCGACGGTGGGCCACTGCGACGGTGACCGCGACAGCATCCCGAAACACGAGCACTCGTGACCGCAGTGCGCCGGGCAGGAACCCCGGACAGCACCGAAGATGCGTTAGAGTCAGCGGATACGGATGGGTTCGAGTGGTGACCGTACTCGAGGTCGCGGTTCGGGCTTCGTGGCCACCGTACGGGTTCCACACCGGAACTCGGAGCCCTTCGTGACGGTGGGAGAGCCGGAGTATCCGAGGCTCACGCCGGAACCCCTCCAGTCACGGACCTGTTTTTCGTTAAATGTTATTACTGAGAAGCGATACGTTAGACCTAAGACCGCTATGGGGCCGGAGGGATTTAGGAACCCCCGCCGTCGTGCCATTTCACGGCACTCCGGGGCCTATCTACCTCGCTCCCGACAGGTCGCTCACACCCGCGCCTCTCTCCCACCAACGGTGGTCGGATTCAACCGTGAACCACAACGAACCTGACGACCCATCCGAAGTAACGAGCCCGAGAAAAGCGAGAAGGCGATTCATCGCCAGCAAACGCGGAACGGTCAAAGACTCCACCACGCGAGCCTACAAATACCCGACTAAGAGTTTCGTACAGTTCTGTGAGGACCGCGGCGTCGAAACGACCGGCGAGATCGGGGGCCACGTCATCGGCTCGTGGAAACGGGAGCGCCAAAGAGAGGTCGCGCCCGTCACTCTCCAAAACAACGTCAAACACCTACTGGTCTTTGTCAGGTGGTGCGAGTCGATGGAGTTGATAGACTACGGGACCGCCGATCGAGTGAAAGTCCCCGACATTAGCAAGAAGCAACAGGTGAGCGACGAAACGGTCCGAGTCGGCCAAGCCGAGAACGTCCTCCATTACCTCGACACCTACGAGTACGCGAGTCGGGAACACGCGCTGTTCAAACTTATGTGAGACACCGGATGCCGAATCGGTGGGGCTCTCGCTCTCGACCTTGATGACCTCGATCACAAACATCCCCGACAGCCGCGGCTCTACTTTCGGGACCGCCAAGACGAGGGAACTGGACTCAAGAACGGCGAATCCGGTGAGCGGGACGTGATGATCAGCGATCAACTCGTCGCCGTCCTCATCGACTACATCTCCGCGAAACGCGACGAAGTGACCGACGAGTACGGCCGTCATCCGCTGTTTACGACGCCGAACGGCCGACTCTATCGACAGAAGGCTTACAACAATTTGGTTCCCCGAACCCGGCCGTGCGTCACCACCGGAATGTGTCCTCACGATCGGGAAGAAGCCGAGTGTGACGCCGCCCAATCGGTCGAGAAGGCACCTTCTTGTCCGTCCAGTAAATCACTCCACCCCATCCGGCGGGGCTCGATCACGAACCAGATCAATCTCGGATGGGACAAATCGAAGTTGTCCGAACGGGTTGACGTTTCGGTCCCGGTGCTGGAGAAGCACTACGATGACAGAAAACTGGAGGAGGAAGCCAGAGGTCGAGAGGAGTTCACCGACCTTCTCTAACAGAAGCCTTTTCTAATTTTATTATTTGTGTCTCTGTGAAAATTCTATCTTTAGAGATATTCTCGTCTGTAACAACTGGTCGCTGAAGAGTGCCTATTCTTCAGACCGAGAGTAGAACCCGAATATAAGGGATAAGAAACCAAAAATTAGCCAGAATATGAGACTCGGATTGAAAAATAAATCCAGCGAGAATTGTTCTGAAGGCAAAATAGTATACCAGATCGGCACACTAATAACTAAACCTAATATTGCGACGAGGATGAACTTGGAGTTGTCATCCATATTGTCTAATATATGTTCAGAGGGCTACTAGTTATCTATGCCGATACTGTTTGATTATCTCCAAGGATTTCTTCGCCTATTAGAGAACAAGCCCGTCGGTATCTGTATATTCTGTATTGACCACGGCCGACTCAACCGAGAGGATCTGAAACGTGCGAGAAGGTGGCGGGTTTGAAAATTTGACATATTCGCGCCCCTATCTGTATGAGTGATAGACTGTGGAGGAATCACGGTTATATATGCCGCGACCGTGAATCCAAGTGATCACCTAACGGTGGCGGGGATGAACCGGTAGCCGGTTCAAATCCAGTTGTCGAATCTTCCAACCGAAATTCGAGAACAGGAGTTAGAGATGCTGTGCTGGCGGTTTATTGAGGAGAATCGAGATAATGGGGCCGGAGGGATTTGAACCCCCGATCGACTGATATCTCCGGTACGCCTCGGAACTCCAGAGGGTCGTCAACGCGAGCGATGATCAGTCGCCCGCTCGGTATATCAGTCTGGAGTGTCGTCCCGGGCGTGGCCTCTGGAGTCAGTCGCCATGCCTGGCTTGGCCACAGCCCCGCGTGCTTCCGCGAACGGGAGTTGCCGAAACGCGGATAAAGGGGTTTCGATCCGGAACGATCGACGGACGCGACCGCCGCCGAACTACTCCCGGTCGTCGTCGGACCAATCGCATTCTTGACATTTATATCCCGTCACGAACTCCGTGACGCTGGGCATGTACCCGACGCTGATGACGTCGCCGCCGCAGTCGGGACACTCGCGGTCGGCGTCGGTGATGTCCTCGGCCTCGAGGATCGAGTCCCCCTCGACGAGTTCAGCGAGCGTTTCCGGCGTCACCATCCGACCCTGCACGACGCGATTTGACATACCCGGCGTATGCGACGGAGCTACCTAAAACCCGTCAAGCCGGTCGACGAGATCGACCACGCGGCGGCGCGAGTCGGCTACAGCCACGGCGCGCGGGAGTCGTCCTCGGTGAACGGGCTCGCGGGCTCCTCGCCGTCCCCGTCGTCCCCGGTCGCGGTCACCGCCACGTCGTCGTCGACGAGTCCGCCGGAGTCGTCCGGCGTTCCCACCGGCGTGTCGGTCGGTTCCGGTGCGGTCGGGTCGATCGCGTCCTCCTCGTGGTCGTCATCCGTCTCCGAGCCGTCGTCGTCCGAAGCGCCGGCCGAGCCGTCGTCGTCCTCGTCGTCGGCGTCGGGGCCCCCGACGCCGTCGGCGTCCGGGTCGTACGCGAACAGCGCGGTGACGCCGAGCACCGCCAGCGCGATGGGAGCCTCCGTCTGCATCAGCCCGAACGGCCGCAACAGGATGGGGAGCGCGAGCACGCCGAGCGCGACCGCCGACCCGAACCGGAACCGGTCGATGTCGACGCGGCCGCGCAGGTGCGGGGACAACAGCGCGACCGAGAGCGCGAAGCCGACGCCGATGGCGGCCGCGGCGGTGCCGTTCACGACGTACTCCATCGACGTCTCGACCGCGAATCCGGTCGGATCGAAGCTCGCGACGAGCCCCAACCCGATGATGACGGCGGGGCTCGGCAGGTACTCGCCGAACTCCGCACTGGCGGTCTTCGCGGCGATGGACAGGATGACGAGGCCGGCGAACCGCTCGAAGATGGCGAGCTCCAAGAACCCGCGGAGGGTCGGCGCGAACGCGGCCTCGACGGCGGCGACCGGTATGATGACCGCGCCGATGAGCAGTATCGAGGTCACCATCTCCTTGCGGGTGCCGTCCATCTCCGCGAGGATCACGGCGATCGTCGCGGAGCCGCCGAAGATGAGGATCCCGGTCTCGACGACGCCCGCCGCCGAACTCAACACGCCGGCGACCACGAGCGCCGGGAAGATCCCGTCGACGAGCGGCAGGGCCATCACGGTCGCGAGCAGCTTCGTCGCGCCGCCCACCTGTCGCTCCAGGCGGAGCGCGACCGGGTGACGTGAGACGCTCATTCAGGGACGATGCCCGTGACCATGGGGCACGCGGCGGGAAGCGGACGACCTCCGATGACCGGATCGGTCATCGGAGTCGGAGCCGACCGGGGTCCGACGAGTCCGTGTAAAGGCGGAGTACGTATTGCCGGGTGTAAAGGACGCGCCGAGTTCGAGCGTCGGCTGACCGGCGATACGCACGTTCACGGGACTGTCGGAGTCCATACCCGTATTACGTGTTGCGGTTGGGTTAAACGTTGTGTGAGGATTGATCGCACGACTCGGTCGTTTCGAAATCTTTGTTTATATAGGGCGGTGACGATGTTCGAGAGATACCCGAGATTATTCGAACATCCTTCGGTAAACGGATACCATGAGAAACGATCCAGATCCTGTCGAATCTCGGATCGATCCTCCCACCGGGCGACCTCCTCGTGGCCGAACGTCGGATCGATCCCGAACCTCGGATCGATCCCGGACCCCGGTTCGACCACGGTGACCGGATCAATCCACGATCCTGATCAACCGGGCAGGATCGGATGTGAATAACCTCCACATCCGTGCTGACTCGCAACGTTTTTGATTCCGCTCTCACGACGGTTTACATGGCGACAGATTCCGACCGATTCTCGACGAAACTCGACGTTCCGGAAGCGCTGACGTTCGACGACGTGCTGCTCCGCCCGATGGAGAGCCGCGTCGAGCCCGACGACGCCGACCTCTCCTCGCGCGTCTCGAAGAACGTCGAGCTCAACGTTCCCGTCCTCTCGGCGGCGATGGACACGGTCACCGAGAGCGACCTCGCGATCGCGATGGCCCGCGAGGGCGGTCTCGGCGTTCTCCACCGCAACATGACCGTCGAGGAGACGGCCGCGGAGGTCGAACGAGTCAAGCGCGCCCACGAGCTCGTCATCCGCCGCGAGAACGTCGTCACGGTCTCGCCGGACGACACGGTACGGGAGGCCGACCGACTGATGGAGCACGAGGGCGTCTCCGGCGCCCCGGTCGTCGACGACGACGACTCCGTCCTCGGGATCATCTCCGGGACCGACATCCGTCCCTACCTCGAGGTCGGCGAGGAGGATGCGGTCCGCGAGGCGATGACCGACGAGGTCATCACCGCCCCCGAGTCGGTCGACGCGCGCGAGGCGCTCGAGTTGATGTACGACCACAAGATCGAGCGCGTCCCCGTCGTCGACGACGGCGACCACCTCGTCGGGCTCGTGACGATGCAGGGCGTCTTACAGCGCCGCGAACACGAGCAGGCCGCCCGAGACGAGGACGGCCGCCTGCTCGCCGGCGTGGCGGTCGGTCCCTTCGAGGAGGAGCGCGCGGTCGCCGCCGACGAGGCCGAGGCGGACGTGCTCTTCATCGACTGTGCACACGCGCACAACCTCAACGTGCTCGAGTCCGCGGAGGCGATAAAGGAGACCGTCGACGCCGACGTCGTCGTCGGAAACGTCGGGACGCGGGAAGCCGCCGAGGCGGCCGTCGGCTTCGCGGACGGGCTCAAAGTCGGGATCGGACCGGGCTCGATCTGTACCACCCGCGTCGTCAGCGGCGCGGGGATGCCGCAGATCACCGCCGTCTCGGAGGTCGCGGACGTCGCCGCCGAACGCGACGTGCCGGTCATCGCCGACGGCGGGATCCGGTACTCCGGCGACGCGATCAAGGCGATCGCGGCCGGCGCCGACGCGGTCATGCTCGGCTCGTACTTCGCGGGCACCGAGGAGGCCCCCGGACGGGTCATCACGATGCAGGGGAAGAAGTACAAACAGTACCGCGGGATGGGCTCCGTCGGCGCGATGAAGTCCGGCGGCGGCGACCGCTACCTCAAGGACGACGACGGCGACGAGGAGTTCGTCCCCGAGGGCGTCGAGGCGGCGACCCCGTACAAGGGGACGCTCGCCTCGGAGCTCCACCAGCTCACCGGCGGCATGCGCTCGGGGATGGGATACGTCGGGGCCGACACGATCCCGGAGGTCCACGAGACCGCCCGGTTCGTCCGCGTCTCCAGCGCGGGCCAGACCGAGGGCCACCCCCACGACGTGATGATCACGGACGAGGCACCGAACTACAGCCCCCAGGAGTGACCCCGAACTACAGCTCCTAGGAGTGACCCCGATCGGCAGTCCTCGGGAGTGAGTTCGATCCGGCGGGACGCGGGTGTCTCCCACACGTTGGACTTAATGCGCGCGTGCCTGTGTACGGGGACATGGACGCATCCGAGCTGTGCCGGGTGTTGCGTGACGCCGGCCTCTCGAAATACCAATCGAAGGCGTACACCGCGCTCCTCCGGCTCGGCACGGCGAGCGCGACCGAACTCGCGGACGAGAGCGGCGTCCCCGCCGCGCGGATCTACGACGTCCTCCGGGACCTCGAGGAGAAGGGATACGTCGAGACGTACGACGGCGACACGCTCCGGGCCCGCGCGTCGGAACCGGACACCGTCCTCTCGGATCTGCGACGACGCTCCGAGGAGTTCTCGGAGGCCGCGGACGAGATCGAGACGCGCTGGGAGGCCCCCGCGTTGGAGCATCACCGCGTCGACATCGTCACCCGGTTCGACACGGTGTTCGAACACGCTCGGGAGGCCATCGCCGAGGCCGAGACGGAGGTACAGGTGGCGGTGACCCCCGAGAACTTCGACGAGCTTCGCGAGTCGCTGGCGGCGGCTCACGACAACGGAGCGGTCGTGAAGGCGTCGATCCACACCGCGGACGGGAGCGAGGGGATCCCGGCGAACTACGAGGGCGTCGCGACCGAGGTCCGCCATCGGACGCTCCCGACGCCGTTCGTCGCCATCGTGGACCGGACCATCACGTGTTTCGCCCCGCACCGACGCTCGGTGAACGAGTACGGCGTGCTCGTCCGCGACTTCTCTCTGACGTACGTCTTCCGCTGGTACTTCGACACCAGCCTCTGGGAGGTCTGGGACGTCGTCTACGACGGCCGCCCGGACGACCCGCCGCTCGTGTACGCCAACCTCCGCCGGTTCGTGCGCGACATCGAGCCGCTCTTCGCGGAGGGTGCGGACGTCCACGTCACCGTCGAGGGATCGGAGATCGGCTCGGGCGACGCCGTCAGCGTCTCCGGGACCGTCACCGACGTGGTGTACGCGGGTGAGCCGCGGAACGACGGCGAGATCCCGATCGGACAGCTCGCCGGACAGGTGACGGTCGAGGTGTCGGCCGACGACCGGCGGTGGACCGTCGGCGGCTGGGGCGCGGTCGTCGAGGACATCGAGGCGAGACGCATCACCGTCACCGGATACGACGGACCGGAAGGGGCGATCCCGGGGGGCATCGACGCGTGACGATGACGGGACGTTCGGGCCGCCTCGATCGCTTCTCGCCGCCCGCCTCCCGCGTCGTCCGCGTCCCCCGGACGGTGCCGAAGGGGTATTTTAATATAGTCCGCGGCGAGACGAAACGTGTGAGCGAACTCGTCGTCGCTCGGGTGACCACATGAGCGAACAACCGCCGCTCGTCCTCGTGGTGGAGGACGAACCCGACCTGGCAGACCTCTACGCCGCCTGGCTCGGCGACGAGTACCGGGTTCGGACGGCGTACGGCGGACACGAGGCACTCGAAACAATCGACGACCTCGACGACGACGTCGACGCGATCCTCCTCGACCGACGGATGCCCGGACTCTCCGGCGACGAGGTCCTCGCGGCCGTCCGGGAGCGGGGGATCGACTGTCGGGTCGCGATGGTGACCGCCGTCGAGCCCGACTTCGACATCCTCGAGATGGGCTTCGACGACTACCTCGTCAAGCCCGTCGCGAGCGACACCCTGAGGGAGACCGTCGAGGGCCTCCTGCGGCGCGGGGAGTACGACGCCGGGGTTCAGGACCTCTTCGCGTTGACCTCGAAGAAGGCGATGCTCGAGTCCGAAAAGAGCGCCAGCGAGCTCGCCGACAACGAGGAGTACCAGGAGCTGACCGCCCGGATCGAGAGCCTCCGCGAGGACGTCGACCGCTCGCTCGAGGCGGTCACGGAGAAGGACGACTTCGAGGGCCTCTTCCGGGAGTTCGACGCCGAGGAGTGAGCCGGTTCGAACGCTCCCTCGACCGCCGCCCGCCGGACACCTTTTAAATACGGTCGCGCCGAACTCACGGTCGGATGCGCGTTCGTTCCCTGCCGCTTCCCGAGCGGTTCGTCGACCACTTCGCGGATCGGGGGATCCGCGAGCTGTACCCGCCGCAGGTCGCCGCCGTCGAGGCCGGCGTCTGTGACGGCGCGAACGTCGTCGCGGCGGTCCCGACCGCGTCGGGGAAGACCTTCATCGCCCAGTCTGCCCTCCTGACCGCCGACGGACCGGGGCTGTACGTCTGCCCGCTCCGCGCGCTCGCCCGTGAGAAGTACGAGGCGTTCGCGGCCCTTCCCGGCGTCGACGTGGCGATCTCGACGGGCGACTTCGAGGCGACCGGCGAGGAGCTCGCGGGACACGACGTGGTGGTCGCCACGAGCGAGAAGGTCGACTCCGCGATCCGCAACGGCGCGGAGTGGGTCGACGACCTCGCGTGCGTCGTGGTCGACGAGGTCCACCTACTGGGCGCGGAGCGGCGCGGACCGACCCTCGAGGTGACGCTGGCGACGCTTCGTCGGCGGAACCCGTCGATCCAGATCGTCGCGCTCTCGGCGACCGTCGACAACCCCGAGGAGATCGCCGACTGGCTCGACGCGACCCTCGTGGAGTCGGAGTGGCGGCCCGTCGACCTCCGCACCGGCGTCTGCGTCGACGGTGAAGTGGCCTTCGACGACGACACGACGCGCCACGTCGAGGCGGGTGATTCGGACGCCGAGTCCGGCGCTGATGGGAGAGACGCCGCCGAGGACGGCCCCGACGCGACGGACCTGGCGGCGGCGCTCGTCGTCGACGCGGTCGCGGAGGGCGGTCAGTGTCTGGCGTTCGTCCGATCGCGGACGGAGGCCGCGGCGCTCGCCGAGCGGCTCGCCGGGGAGGGACTCGCCGATCGGATGGGGATCGGGTCGGCCGCGACGACGGTCGCCGACGACGTGGCCGACATCGACGAGACGGTGACGGGTCGTGACCTCGCGGACTGCCTTCGGGCGGGCGTCGCGTTCCACCACGCGGGACTCCGCGCCGGTCACCGCGCCGCCGTCGAGGCGGCGTTCCGCGACCGGGCGGTCGCGTGTATCTGTGCCACCCCGACGCTCGCGGCGGGCGTGAACGTCCCCGCGCGCCGCGTGGTCGTTCGCGATCAGAAGCGGTACACCGGCTCGTCGATGGAGTGGCTGCCGACGCTCGAGGTCCACCAGATGTGTGGCCGAGCGGGCCGGCCGGGGCTCGACCCGTACGGCGAGGCGATCCTCGTCGGCGAGGCGTCGACCCGCGAGGAGCTGGTGGACCGATACGTCGAGGGCGACCCCGAGGCGGTCGAGTCGAAGCTCGCGGACCCCGCCTCGCTCCGGACGCACGTGCTCTCGGCGGTCGCGAGCGGCTTCGCGGAGACGGAAGCGGAGATCCTCGACGTCCTCGACGGCACGTTCTACGCGCGGGAGACGGGTGCCGGAGGCCTGGCCGACGCCGTCGCCGTCGCGGTCGACGACCTCGTCGACGCGGGAATGGTGCGGCGGCGGGGCGACGTGGAGACCTACCGACTGGTCGCCACGCCGGTCGGCGAGACCACTTCGAGACAGTACGTCCGCCCGGAGACCGGCGCGCGGATCGTCGCCGGGCTCCGGACCGCGGCCGGGATGGCGAACGCGACGACGCTCACGGTCTTCGAGGTGATCTGTGACACGCCGGACATGCAGGACACGTACCTCGGGAACCGCGAGCGCGCGGAGATGTACCGGTTCGCCCGGTCGAAGGCCGCACAGCTGACGACCGGGATGAGCGAGCCCGACGACTTCGAGGGATGGCTGGAGTCGGTGAAGACCGCGCGGGTCCTCGACGAGTGGATCGGCGGCGCGACCGTCGAGGAGTTGGTGGAGGCGTACCGATTGGGTCCCGGCGACCTCGACTCGCGCGTCGAGCGCGCGGAGTGGCTGTTGAGCGCGGCGGAGGCGCTCGCGGACACGGTCGGCGTCTCGGTGCCGGCGGTGACGCGGGCGAGAAGTCGGATCTGAGTGGAAACGGGGGAACCGATCGACCGGTTCAGTCCGCGGGCTCGACCGCCCGGTGGTACGGCGTGTCCGCGATCGTCTCCCTGAGCTCCGCGAGCGAGTCGCGGCCGGCCTCGCCGGCGACGGACATCACCGCGAACACCTCCTGTCTGGAGACCTTCACGCCGCTCTCGGTCAGCGCGTCCTCCGGCCGGGAGCGGAGTTCGCGGAGGGTGCCGACCGCGAGCAGGTACGGGACGGTCCACGCCTCCATGGTGTTCCCGTGCGAGAGCGGCATGGTCTCGAGGTACGCCTGCGCGTCGTCGAGGAACGACCGCGCGTACTCGGCGGTGCGGTCGACGACGCGGGCGGACGACTCGCGGTTCTCGGGGTCGATCACCGCGTCCTGGTCGACGCCCTCGTCCTCGAGCCACTTCGCGGGGAGGTAGACGTTGTTCTCCTCGGTGAAGTCGTCGTAGACGTCCTTCGAGACGTTCACGAGCTGTAAGAGGAGCCCGAACTCCTCGGCGGTCTCGCGGAGCCGCCGCGCTCGCGCCTCGCCGACCTCGCCGCGCGTGAGGAGGTTCGTGATGAGGTTCCCGACGGTCCCGGCGGCGTAGTAACAGTACTGTTCGAGCTCGTCGCGGTCGTCGATCCGGAGGCCGCCCTCGTCGGCGTGGCGGTCGACGAACATCGCCATCCCGTCGACCATCTCCAGGACGGGCGGAACGATCGCCTCGCGCGCTTCGGGATCCAAGTCCTCGAAGGTCGCGACGATCGTCGGGGACTCGGCGACGACCTCCCAGTCCTCGTTGCGCTCCTCGGGCGCGGGGAGCCACTCGTCGACGGCCGTCCGGAAGTCCGCGATCTCGGCGTCGCCGTCGGGATCGATCGCCTCTCGATACGTCTCGAGGACGGCGGTCTGTTCCTCGGGCGGGATGTGGCCGGCGTCCTCGACGGTGTCGGCGACTCGACAGAGGAGGTAGCCGAGACAGATCTGTGAGGCCATCG
Organism: Halorubrum aquaticum; assembly: GCF_900113615.1. Lineage (GTDB taxonomy): Archaea > Halobacteriota > Halobacteria > Halobacteriales > Haloferacaceae > Halorubrum > Halorubrum aquaticum. Next base: position 103,164 of record NZ_FOPZ01000008.1, on the reverse strand, counting down.
GCTCCTCCAACACGTCCACGGTCAACGCGAAGGTACGGGACACGCCTTGAACCGCCTCGTGACACCACTGGAGGTCGGGATCGGCCGTGTCGTGTTCTCGTCCGCTCATTCAGTTGTCCGTAGTTACGGTACGACCCATAAAAAAGCCTCGCGGGACGCGTCGCGGCTGACCAGGCGACGTCGACGCCGACGGGTGAGGAGAGATCGGGGCGTTCGATCGTCGAACGCGAAGGCGTCGATCAGTCCTTCGAGCCGCCGGACGCGTCGTCTCCGGCGGAGCCGTCGGAGCCGTCGTCGTTCTCGGCCGAACCGACGTCTCCACTCTCGTCCGGATCGTCGTCGCCGTCCTCGGCGGCATCGTTCGTGCCCGAGTCCCCCTCCGCGTCGGGTCGGTGGGCGACCTCGGCGTCGGAGGGGAACCGGTCGACCGCGTACTCGCCGGTGTCGACGCGCTCCGCCGGCTCGGAGTAGTCGCGCTCCGTCGTCGAGAAGTCGGGGCGCACGACGCCCTCGTCGGGGACCTCGACCGCCTCGTCGTCGCCGTCTTCCGGAGTCGTGTCAGCAGTGTGGCCCGCACCGTCGCGGTCCGTGACATCGTCGTTCTCCACGTCCGCGTCGCGGCCTCCCTCGATCCACTCGAAGGACGCCCCGCGTTCCCGGCGGTCGCGAAGGGACCGCTGGAGCCGCTCGCCGAGTTCGACCTGGAGGTCGGCGGCCTCCTCGACGTCGAAGTCGACCGCCGCGGCGTCGCTGCCGACGAGCGAACTGGTTCCCGCGGTGTCGGCGATCACGGTCGCCACCCCCCACCGTCGCTGGAAGACGGACCGGCTGTCGATCACGTTCTGGATCCGGTAGTACGGGACCACCCGCACGCTGCGGCTCCAGAACCCGTTTCGGGTGACGAGGTGGTCCTCGCCGAGCCAGTAGCCGCGGTGTTTCCACTTCAGGTGCGCTGCCGCCGGCACCGCGAGAAGCAGCGCGGCGGGGGCGAACCACGGAAGGTCCGCTGCGACGTACCAGTCGACCGCGAAGGCGACGCCGACGAGGACGGCGAGGAGGAGAACGTACCGGAACGCGTACCGCCAGCGGATCCGCCGCGGCGGCCGGCGGAACGACGGCTCGCCGAACGACTCGATCTCGCGGGCCAACTCGTACACGCGACCGGACCTCGCGATGGGGATCGCCGCCTCGCTGCCGTACTCGCCGCCCTGTCCGGGCGCATAGCCGGCGGTCTCGATCGAGAGGGTCGCGTATCCGAGCGCGCGCTTCGCGGGGTTATCGGAGACCGTCAGCGTCTGGACCTTCTCGGTCGGGATCGACCCGCTGTACCGCCGGAACAGCCCGCGCTCGTACCGGAGCTCGTCGCCGGCGCGGGAGAGCCGGAAGCCGTAGTAGTTCGAGAACGACACCGCCGCGCCGATCGCCCACGAGACGAGGAACAGCGCGCCGGCGGCGACGACCGCGGCCGCGCTGAGCGCCAGCGCGGAGGCGGCCGGGAGGTACCCCGACAACACGGGAACGGACCCCGATCCCGCGAACGCGAGCAACCCGATGAGTCGGCCGTCGAACGACAGCGCCCCGACCAGCGCGAGCTCGCGCGGCGAGATGGCGAACAGGTCCTCCTCGGCGGGTCCGGTGTCCTCGCCGGGCGCGTCGCCGGCGTCCGTCGTCGACCCGGCCGATTTCCGTCGTTGAACCTCTCGCTGGAGCCGCGTGGCCTCCTCGGGCGTCACGAACCGGATCGATCCCTCGGTGCTCGACCCGCCTGCGGTCTCCAAGTCGACGGCGGCGACCCCGATCGCGCGCTGGATCACGCTCCGGCTCACGTCGACGTTCTGTATCCGTCGATAGGGGATCTCACGCTCGCGACGGGAGATCACGCCCGACCGGATGTCGAGGGTGTCCTCGGTGAGTTCGTACTCGAACCGGCGGTAGTACGCGATCTCGTACGCGGCGGCGACGAGGAGGACCGCGCCCGTCGCGCCGGCGGCCGCCGGGAAGCCCCACCCGCTGTCGTTCACGACGAAGAAGAGGACGACGACGATCCCGGCGACCTTCTGGAGCGCGCGGTACGGGACCGACTGGGGCGCGAGTTTCACACCGCGTCCTCCCCGTCGGCGCGGATCGCCAGTCGCTTCAACTCCTCGCGGAGGTCGCTCGCCCCGTCGGGCGTCAGCCCGGGGATGCGGACGTCGGCCCCGCGAGAGCCGGCGGTGTACACCACGCACGACGCCAGCCCGACGCTCCGTTCGACGGGGCCGCGCCGCGAGTCGACGTGCTGGATGCGCACGAGCGGAACGGTCGTCCGGACCTGCGTGACGACGCCGCGGTCGAGATAGAGCGCGTCCTCGCGGATCTCGTAGCTCCAGCGCCGGTACCGGAGGAGGGCGTGGGTGACCCCGAGCGCGAGGAAGGTCGCGCCGGCGACGACCGGTGCCCACTCGGGGAGGTACCCGAAGTAGAACCCGCCGACGACCGGGGCGGTGAGTATCGCGGCGGCGAGGACGGCACGGAGGATCCAGACGATCCGCACGCGGGGATGGAGTCGCTTCGTCGTCATCGACCGGCCTCCGTCGCGTGTCGAGGGCTCATGGGGCACCGTTGTCGACGGGCGCTTATAAGACCCGGCGGAACTGGGGGCCGAGGAGGCGGACCCCACTCCATGCGTGTTATTTACACGCCCTCGCAATATTTGCGAAAAGAATATAATCGATCATGGAGGACTCCACGATGATGGCCGACGATCCGTTCGAGAACATGCTCGCACAGATGGACCGCGCCGAGGAGTACGCGGACGTCGATCACGGCGTCTTCGAGCGGCTCAAACACCCCGAACGGACGCTGAAGGTCACGCTTCCCGTCGAGTTGGAGTCGGGCGAGGTGGAGGTCTTCGAGGGATTCCGGTGCCAGTTCGACGGCGCGCGCGGGCCGTTCAAGGGCGGCGTCCGGTACCACCCGACCGTCTCCCAGCGCGAGGTGGAGGCGCTCGCGGGGTGGATGACCTGGAAGGCGGCGCTCGTCGACCTCCCGTACGGCGGCGCGAAGGGCGGCGTCATCTGTGAACCGAAGGACCTCACCGAGCGCGACCTCGAGCGGCTCACTCGACGGTACACCGAGGGCATTCGACGAATGATCGGCCCGGACATCGACGTGCCCGCGCCGGACATGAACACCAACCCGCAGACGATGGCGTGGATGATGGACACCTACTCGATGTACGAGGGGTACACGGTCCCCAAGGTCGTCACCGGCAAGCCGCTCGAGATCGGCGGGACGCCGGGTCGCGTCGAGGCGACCGGTCGGGGCGTCTCCCTCATCACCGAGAAGCTCTTCGAGTACTTAGAGCGGGACCTCACCGACGCGAGCATCGCCATCCAGGGCTTCGGGAACGTCGGATCGAACGCGGCCCGTCTGCTCGACGAGGCCGGCGCGCGGATCGTCGCCACCTCCGACGTGACCGGTGCCGCGTACGACCCCGGTGGGCTCGACGTGGCCGCGCTGGGCGCACACGTGGAGGCGGGCGGCATGATCGAGGAGTACGTCGAGGGCGACGTCCGCGCGACGGGGCCCGACGGCGCGCCCGAGGACGCCGCCGAACTCGTCTCGAACGCGGAGCTGTTGTCGCTCGACGTCGACGTGCTCATTCCGGCGGCCGTCGAGGGCGTGATCACCGCCGACAACGTCGACGACGTCCGTGCGAGCGCGGTCGTCGAGGCGGCCAACGGCCCGACGACGGTGGCGGCCGACGAGGTCCTCACCGAGCGCGACGTTCCCGTCGTGCCGGACATCCTCGCGAACGCCGGGGGGATCATCGTCTCGTACCTCGAGTGGGTCCAGAACTCCCAGGAGTTCTCCTGGCCGCTCGAGACGGTCAACGTCGAGTTGGAGCGCCGCATCGGCTCCGCCTTCGACGAGACCATCGAGCGCTACGACGAGGGCGCGGTCCCGGACCTCCGGACCGCCGCCTACACCCTCGCGCTCGAGCGCACCGCGAGCGCCCACGAGTACCGCGGGCTGTTCCCGTAGAACGGCCTGCCCCGTAAACGGTCACCGGCTCCCGTCGCCGCCCCTCCCGCTTTTCCCCTCGTCGTCCGCGTCCTTCCACTCGCCGACGCCGGAGGGATCGAGGTGGACGTGGACGTCGCCGACGTCCTCCAGCCCGCGGAGCCGCGTGACGAGCTCCGTCTCGATGTCGTGAGCCCGTCGGAGCGCCATCTCGCCGTCGACCTCCACGTGTACTTCGACCTCCAGGTCGGTCCCGTCGTAGAACACGCGGAGGTCGTGGACGCCGACGACTTCGGGATGACCTCGGAGCGACTCGGTGATCCGGTCGCGGTCGCCCGCCGGCGGGGCCGCCCCGACCAGGTACGTCACGTTCTCGCGGCCGATCTCGACGCCCTGGTACACGACGAGCACGCTCACGACCGCGCCCGCGATCGGGTCGAGGATCGGGAGGTCGGCGAACACGCCGAGGACGCCGACCACCGCGGCGACGGTGGTATAGATGTCGTTGAGGCAGTCGACCGCGAGCGCCGAGAGCGCGGTCGATCCCAGGTCAGCGTTCACCCGCATCGTGTACCAGTAGAGGACGTACATGTCGATCAGCGCGAACGCCAGCGCGGCGAGCAGCAGCCGGCTGAACCGCACGTCGGTGCCGAACCGGATACCCTCGATCGAACTCCACAGCAGATTGAGTCCGAGGAGGACGATCACCGCGCCGACGAACAGCGCGGTGAGCGGCTCGATCCGCTGGTGGCCGTGCGGGTGCTCCGCGTCGGCGGCGTCGTAGCGGGACCCGCCCCAGACGAACACGACGCCGCTTGCGACGAGGTCGGCGACGGAGTGTGCCGCGTCGGCCAGAAGCGCCACGCTGCCGAACGCGAGCCCCGCGGCCCCCTCGGCGACGATCTTCGCGGCGTTGCCGAGGACGTTCACCCCGGCCGCTCGCCTGAACCGTCGCTTCTCGTCGCCGGGCCGGGGAGCCGTCATATCGGAACGTGGCTCGTCATCGATGTTAAGTGGTGCGTCCCGGCGCGGGCCCCGATCGGGGCCGAGAACGGGTCGCTATCAGACTCGATATCCGACGGGGGGCGTTTAACCGTCTCGAGCGCCGAGGTCCGGCATGTACCGCAGCGAGCGCGCCCAGAGCGAGGTGCTCGGGACCGTGCTGCTTTTGGGGATCACGATCGCCGCCGTGACGGTCACGGTGGCGACCGGGAGCGCCGCGCTCGCGACCGTCACCGACGAGGCGCAGACGGCCGGCGTCGAGAACGGGATGTCGCAGTTCACGTCGCAGTCGAGCCTCGTCGCGCTCGGCGAGACGGACGCCAAGCGGTTCGATCTGGGCTCGGTCGACGGCGGCGACCTCCGGCTCGAGGAGGACGCCGGCCGCGTCGAGGTCCGGATCGAGCGACCGGACGGGAACGTGACGAACGAATCGTATCCGCTCGGGGCGCTGGTGTACGCCGGCGACGGTCGGGAGGTCGCGGTCCAGGGCGGCGGCGTCTGGTCGAGCGACGGCACCCGCGGGCGGATGGTGTCGCCGCCGGAGTATCACTATCGCGACGCCACGCTCACGTTCCCGATCGTTCAACTGACCGGCGAGGAGACCGTCTCGGCTCGCGGGACCGGCGTCGTCCGTCGACGGACCGCGGGCGAGGCGGTCTTCCCGAACGTCTCGAACCCGCTCGAGAACGGGACGGTCGTCGTGGAGGTCCGAAGCGACTACTACGAGGGCTGGTACGACTTCTTCAGCCAGCGCGCGGAGGGCGAGGTGACGAAAGACGACGCGAACCGGACGGCGACGGCTCGCCTCGTCGTCCCGGGAGAGGTCTCGCTGGACAAGCCGCTCTCGCTCGGGAGCGAGGACACGAACACGGACATCCCGCTTCACGAGGACGAGTACGAGATCGGGGCCTCACACCCGTCGCCGTCGGCGGTCATCGACGAGCGGATCGAGAACGCGTCGACGAACGGGCGGAACGTCAGCGACTGCTTCGGCGGCGGGACGTGTACCGCGGGGATCTACCACGCCGGCGGCGACGTCTCGTTGAGCGACGACGTCGAGTTCGACACCACCGGCGGAAACGTGACGATCGCGATCGACGGGGACTTCGACATCGGGGGTAACGATCTACAGATAACTGACGAGACGAACAACGTGGTCAAGTACTACGTCAACGGAAGCGTCGATCTCAACAACCCGACGATAGGGACCACGAATAAGTCATCCGTCGATGCTCAGCGGACCCAGTTCTACGTGAACGGCGGGATCGCGGAGAACACCAACGGGATCGGGAACGCCGAGATCGACGCGATCGTCTACGCGCCGAACGCCGACGTGGAGGCGAACGGGAACCCGAGGCTCAGAGGCGCGTTCGTGTTCGAGCGGCTCGACCTCGGCGGGAGCTCCGAGATGGAGTACGACGCCGACCTGACCGATCTGGAGTTGACGATCACCGGCGGTCCGGGACAGAACCCGATCACGTACCTCCACGTGAGTCGGAACGAGATCGAGGTCCGGTTCGACTGAGCCGTCGGACGAGCCGTCGGACGGGAGGCGACCGACCCGTGGAATCGGTCACCGGCGGTAGGAGACGTCGACCACGATCACCCGCACGTAGACGGCCTCGTCGCGGTCGATGTCCGCGACCACCACGTCGCCGGACGTCTCCGTGGAATCGACCGTGAACCCCTCGGTCTCGTCGAGGTATCGCTCCCACGCGTCTGCTCGCGGCGATTCGATCCGGATCCGGATCGCGTGCGGATCGAGGCCCTCCTCCGGGAACTCGAACCGTTTCACGTCGCTCGCGGTGGCGGTGATCTGAACCGTTCCCTCGCCGTCGGCCGCCGACGGGCCGTCCCCGGGGCGGGTTCGGACCACCGGAAGGACCGTCCGGTTCGTCTCGCCCGCCGTCGAGACGAACCGCGGAGTCGAGCGGAACAGCGTCGAGTCCCCGTCGGTCCGGAACCTCGCACCGGCGTCGTAGCCGATCGTCGTCTCCCCGCGAGTGTACGTCACGGCGTGGACCGTCCGGGTGGTGTGGTTGCCGATCCGCGCCCCGCTCGAGTCCACCTGTTCGACGGTGACGTTCGTCGTCGACGACAGCGACAGCTCCCCGCCGCTGAGCCGGATCTCGGTCGCGCGGCTCGGGTCCCCGTATCGCTGGACGTCCCGGAGGTTGTCGTCGAACACGTCGAACGCCCGCTCGACGTTCTCGACGCGCTCGGCGTTCCGCCTGTCCTCCAAGCCGGTCATGCCGACGGCGAACACCGACGCGATCGTCGCCGTGACGAGCGCGAACACCAGCACGTACCCGACCACGTCGCTCACGGCCCGGTCGTCGGGGGCGAACGGCCACCCCCCGGATCCGCCCGTCCCGTCGCGGCGGCCGTGACTCATCGCTCCGTCACCGCCGGGTTCATCGCTCCGTCACCTCCAGGGTCCCGGCGCTCGGGTCGGTCCCGTCGGCGACGTACGTGATCCGGACCGGGCCGCCGCGGAGCGTCGTCTCCTCGATCGGGGTGAGCGACCGATAGGGAACCCGAACGCTCGCCTCGGGACGGGTCGTCGCGACGACCACCGCCGGGTCCGAACCGCTCGTGATCTCGACGCTGTACGGGACCCCCGCCACGCGCGTCGGGAGGTCGACGTCGACCGTGGCGACCGCGGTCCCGTCGGCGGGATCGACGTCCGGATCGGTCCGCCCCGCCTCCGCGAGCCGGGCGATCCGATCCGCGCTCTCGAGGTTCGCGGCCAGTTCCTGTCCGACGACGCTCAGGTCCCCGCGCACCGCTCGGTCCGTCTGCGAGTCGAGGACGCCGCCGACGCCGATGACGACGCCCGAGAGCAGCGCGGCGCCGATCGCGAGCGTCAGCACGTAGCCGACCGTCGTGCTCACCGCGCGGGAGTCGGCGCGGACCGATCCGACCGACCGGTTCGGGTCACGCACGCGGCTCACCCGGAGCGACCCGGACCGTGGTTCCGAACCGGAGCTCGGTCGTCCGGTAGCGGAGTTCGACCGTGGCGTCGTAGACGGCGGGAGAGACGTCCGCGTGATCGGGAGCGGCCCCCGTCCCCGCCGGTCGAACGGTCGCGATCGCGGTCCCGTCGGCCGCGTCGGCGTTCCCGAAGTCGACGGCGTACGAGTCCGTCGGCGCGATCAGCTCCGTCGGCCAGACGCCGACGCAGGCGGTCTCCTCGAGACGCTCGGCGGTGAGATCGAGGCTCACCCGATCCCCCGGATCGACGGCGACCGAACAGCGGGGCGTCGGGGCGGTACCGCCGGTCCCGTTCGCGACGACGACCTCGCCGCCGCCGTTCCGGTAGACGTACACCTCGCTGCTCTCCGAGAGCGCGGAGCCGTCGAACGCGACGTGGAACGCCTCGCTCGTCGCGTTGCCCGCGGTCGTCGTCGCGAGCGCGTCCGCGTCGAGGTCGAGAACGAACCCTCGCGTTCGCTCTATCTCCCCCGAGAACCCGTACGCCGTCGCGTTCGTGGCGTTCGCGAGCGACGTGGCGTTGCCGTCGGTGTCGAGGTACGTCCCTCGGGTGAGCCCCGAGGCGTCAGTCTCGATCCGTGTCACGCCGCCGCGCTCCGCGTAGCTCCGTGCTATCCGTCGGTCGAGATCTTCGACTCCGGTTAGAACGGTGTCGTTCACGGTCGCGTTTGGCGGCGGCCCGGCCCGGTTGGTCGCGTCCACCAGTTCGCCGACGCCCTCGACCGCGCTCGCTCTGAACGCCGCCGCCTCGCCGTCGTCCGCCTCGATCCCCCGAGTAGCGACGTTCTCGCTGTAGATCGTGGCGTTCAACAGGACGACGAGCGCCACGAGCGAGACCGCCATCACGAGCCCCGTCACCACCAGCAGCTGGCCGCGGTCGGCCTCGCGAAGCCGGTCCCCGTCCGGCGCGTCGATGCTCACATCCGCCATGTGACGATGTACACCTCCAGCACGTTGTACGTCGGGCCGCCGTCGACCGGGGGCGCGTAGAACGTCTCGTTCGGGTCGGCGGCCACCGCCTCGAGGGATCGGTCCTCGAACCCCTCGGCCGTGAGCGCGGTGTCGTTCGACACCGCGACCGTCCGGCTCGCGGAGACCGCGTTGTCGCTCGGCGTTCCCATGTACACCATGCGCTGTCGTTTCACCGGCGTCTCGTCGTACGTCGTCGGGTCGACGTGGTACTGGACGTAGACGTTGAACGCGATCCGTCGGTCGAGGAAGGTCCGGTCGAGCGCGTCGCCGAAGGCGTTCGGCGGGCCGCCCCGCGCGTAGTGGTCGCGCTCCTCGGTGCTCGGATCGAAGCCCGGCGAGACGGTCGCGTTGCCGGGGTGCCAGTCGAGGACGGCCTCGCGGAGGTCGCCGTTGGTGGCGCTCGTCTCGAGGAGACCGGTCGCGGCCGCGCGCTGCTGGTTCTCGATGTGCTGGTTCGACGTGCTCGCCGACAGCGGCGTCACCGCCGTCGCCTGAAGCGCGAACGTGAGCCCGGCCACGAGCAGGATCGCCGCCACGAACGCCTCCAGCGTGTGCGCCTGTCCGCGGTCGTCGGCGTCGGCCGGACCGCGGGAGAGGCGAGGAGGCATCGTCACCACACCCGCACCGTCAGGCGGTACTGGACCCCTCGAAGCGAGACGACGCGGCCGGAGACGGTGACGTCGTCGACGGTGGCGCTCGGGTCGGTACTCGTTCGGTTCAACGGGACGTCCTCGATCGTCCCGTGTCGGGTTTCGACGTCGACGACCGCGGGGTTCTCGGCCGGGGAGCGCTCGTCGAGCTCGTGGATCACGACCTCGACGTCGTCGTCGACGCCGAACAGTTCGGCGGGGTCGGTGTCGGCGTCGAACGGACACTCGGCGTCGTCGGCGAGCGTCCCGTTCGCCGCGAAGAACGCGACCGTACACGCGGGCGAGAGGACGCCCGGTTCGGTCGGCGCGTGGACCGCGGCGCCGCCGGAGGGGTTCGGAGAGGCACCGAGCAGGTCGACCGTGCCGGCGGCGATCCGGTCGGACACGAGGGGCGACGCGGTCTCGGCGACGGCGAACGGCTCGAAGAGCGTCGGAACGAAGCCGACCACGAACGCGAGCGCGAGCAGGAAGACGCCCGCGCCGACGGCGAAGTCGATCTGGGTCTGTCCCCGGCGGTCTCGGCGGCCTCGGCGGCCTCGACGTCCCCGGCGGTCCCGGTGGTCCCGACAGTCCGTGCGGGTCCCTTCCGCGTCGACGGACTCCGAGGACCGCTCACCCGACATAGATCCACACCCCCAGCGCGAGCGTCATCAGGGTGACGGCGAACTTCACTCCGGAGAGGAGCTCGGCGTTCCGGATGTACCCGGCGATGAAGCCCGAGAGCACGGCCTGGATAGTCACCGCGTGAAAGAACAACATCGAGAGCACGTCGGGGTCGACCCCGCCGCCGCCGAAGCCCCCGCCGGCGGCCGCCCCGCTCGACCCCCCGTCCGCCTGCGAGGCCAGCCCGCCCATCACGTCGATGAACTGCGTCTGGAGGATCGCCATCACGCCGAGCAGCGTGACGTAGGTCATGACGATGATCGCCACCTGCATCCGGGTCCGCGACCGGCGATCGCGCTCGATGTCGTCCTGGTTCTCGGAGGCCTGCGCCGCGGTGGTCAACACGTCCGTGATCTGCGAGGACGCCTCCTGTGCCTCGGAGATCAGCTTCACCGTCCGGGCGAGCCGCGGGACCGCGTACTTGTTGTTGAACTCGACGAGCGCGTCCCGCAGGCTCATCCCGTAGTTCACCTTCGCGTGTATCACCTCGAACTCCTCCGAGAGGGTTCCCGAGGAGGTGTCCGCGACGGTCCGGATCGACTCCAGAAGCGTCTGGCCCGTGTCGTTGGCCGACGAGAGCTTCCGGAGGTTCTCCGAGAGCTTCCCCGTGACCGAGCGCTTGGCGCGCTGGTCCCACTCGTAGAACGCCGTGAGCGGGATCAGCGTCAGGTACGCCGGGACGTACACCCAGATGAACGCCGACCAGACGGGGCGGTCGATCCAGCCGTCGACGGTCGTCGGCGCGGACCCCGAAACGACGCCGACCCCGACGAGTACCAGCGCGGCCGGGACCGTCATCGCGAGGGTGTACAACGGGTTGTCCCGCAGGAAGTGGTGCGGGGCGGCGAGGATCCGCTTCGTCTTGTAGGTCCCCTCGCGGTCACGGATCCGGTCGAAGACGCTCGCGCGACCGATGAACGCCTCGATCAGCCCGAAGTGGAGCAGTCCCTCGCGGCTCGTCTGCCGGAGCCGATCGCTGCCGCCGTCCGGCCGGAGGAAGCCGTCGCCCGGTTCGTCCTGTTTCACGGTCGAGACCAACACGAGGAAGCCGATCCCGGTCAGCGGGATGAGGACGTACACCGTCGCGTACAGCAGCCGGTCGTCGGCCTCGCCCATCATCCCCATGATCACGAGGATGATGATGAGAAGCAGCGGGAAAAGCGAGAGCGTCATGTACATCTCCCCGAACAGCTCCAGCGTCTCGAGGGTCATCTCGCGCTCCTGTTTGGACGTCCGCAGGTGTTTCTCCTTTTTGTCCTTCAGGAACGGCTCCATCTCCCCGCCGGAGTTGACGATGGAGAGCATGTCCGCGAGGAACTGCGAGAGCTCCTCGGAGGGCGTCTCCATCGACTGCGTCCGGATCGCGTTCCGGTAGTCGGTCCCGAAGTACTCGGTTTCGTTGATGATGTTCTGGAACTCCCTCGAGACCTCCCCGTAGGTGTCCTCGGCGGTCGCCATCGCCCGGAGGATCTCGAGCTGGTTGAGCCCGCCGACGGAGAGCGCGTACATGAACGAGACGGAGTCGGCGAGAAGCATGTTGATCTCCCGCTCCCGGCTCGACGAGCGCGAGTACGGGACCGCGAGGAGCCCGCCGAACCCCGTCGCGAACCCGATCGAGCCGAAGACGACCCCGCTCGTGAGGACCGCGAGCGGAACCACGAGCGACCGCAGCAACTGCCGGGTTCCCGGATTCGGTACCGGGATCCCGAGCGAGAGCGACTCCGGCGAGATCAGCCCGAGCGCGAACACGCCGTACCCCAGGAGCGTCCCGACGACGGCGAAGGCGAGCCCGACCAGTACTCCGACGCCGAGCGCCCGGGAGACGTACATCTCGACGGTGTCGGGCATCCGCGCCTCCGCGAGCTTACGCTCGACGTCGCCGATCAGGTCGCCGTCGGGATCGAAGAGCAGCCCGAACACGGGGTAGAACAGCTGTCCGAGGAGGTCCCCGTCGACCGAGTCGCCGCCGACCCCCGCGTCGAGACTCATCGCCCCCTCCGGTCGGGAATCATAGCGTCATTCCCCCTCCTTGGCCGGCTCGACGGCCTCGAATCCCCACCCGTCGTCGACGTCCTCGCCGTCGCTCGCGTCCTCGTCTTCTCCTTCTTGGTCTTCCTCTTCTCCTTCCCGGTCCTCGTCCTCGCCTTCCAAGTCCTCGTCTTCCCGGTCTTCCCCTTCCAAGTCCTCGTCTTCGCCTTCCCAGTCGTCCCCTTCCAAGTCCTCGCCCTCGCCTTCCCGGTCCATTTCCTCATCTCCGTCCGCCCACTCGCGGTCGATCGTCTCCGCGGGCGTCCCGTTCGGCTCGACGCCCCCGATCAGATCCTTCGTCTCGGCGTCGTCCTCCGCCACCGGACCGATCACGTCGATCCCGTCGTCGAACGGTCGACCGAAATCGATCTCGCCGTCGGCGTCCCCGTCCGCGTCTCCCCGATCCGCCGTGAGGTCGTCGCTCCCGTCGGGCGGTCCGGCCGCCTCCGCCTCGAACTCGGCGGCGTCAGCCGCGATCTCGGCGAGGGTCTCGCGCTCGGCGGCGGGGCGGGCCTCGACGCCGCTGGCGGGCTCGACCGCGAGCAGCGCGTCGGCGACCGATTCCGGGACCGTGCCGCGGTAGGTGTCGAACACGTCCTCGGCGTCCGCGAGGATCGCGGCCGCCTCCTCGCGACCCGCCTCGTCGGGATCCGGCCGCGGGACCATCTCCTCTTTGTCCCGGTCGACGTCGATCAGGACCGACTCCATCTCCCGGAGGTCCTCCAGTGACCGCTCCAACTCGTCGTTGGCCATCAGCGCGAGGACCGTCTCGGGGTCGTTGATGAACGCCTGGAACGTCGCGGCCACCTGCGCGTAGCTGTTGAGCCCGCGGTCGATGAGGTAGGCTAAGACGATCCGGCGCTTGCGGATCTCCTCGTCGAGGGTCGCCCGGCTCCACCCCCGGTCGAACATGATCTCCTCGAGGACGTTCGAGTCGCCCATCCGGAGGAACTCGTCGGTCTCGGCCTGCCACTGGAAGACGTCCTGGACGTTGATCTCGTCGTTCTCGGCGTCGTAGTGGTTGATCTCGGTGAGCGACTTGTTCCGGCGTACCTTCCTCCCTTGGACCCGGGTCGAGGTCTGGATCGACACCAGGTCGAGGGCGGTGAACATCGTCTTCGAGACGTTGATCGGGTCGGTGGTGAAGCGCTTGAGCACCTCGCCGACGGAGTCGGCGTGGAACGTGGTGTAGGTGGTGTGGCCCGTCGACATCACCTGGAAGGCGGTCCGGCCCTCCTCGCCGCGGATCTCGCCCATCACGATGTAGTCGGGGCGTTGCCGGAGCGCGGCCTCGAGCAGGTCGAACTCGTCGACGTCGCCCTTGTCGTCGTCCGAGAAGGAGGGTCGGGTGACGGAGGCGATCCAGTTGCGCTGGGGGAGCTCGACCTCCCGGGTGTCCTCGATCGAGACGATCTTGGCGTTCGAGGGGATGAAAAGCGAGACCGCGTTCAGGCTCGTCGTCTTCCCGGAGGCGGTCCCGCCCGCGAAGATCAGGTTCTTGTTGTTCTCGATACACAGCCAGAGGAACGCCATCTGGTCGAGCGAGAACGTCTTCCAGTTGATCAGGTCGATCGGCGTGAAGGGGATGTCGTTGAACTGTCGGATCGTGTAGTTGGTCCCGTGGTCGGAGACCTCCCTGCCGAGCGTGAGCTGGGCCCGCGAGCCGTCCGGAAGGGTCGCGTCCACCTGCGGGCGACGCTTCGAGATCCCCTTGCCCGAGCGCTGGGCGAGCTTCACCACGAAGTCGTCGAGCTCGTCGGTCCCGTGGTAGACGTTGGTGATGATCTGCTCGTAGTCGGCGTGGTAGACGAAGACCGGCGAGTCGTACCCGTCACAGGAGATGTCCTCGACGTTGATGTCGTGTTTGATGGGGTCGATCCGCTCGTACCCGATGAAGTCGCGTTTGAGGTAGTACAGGAGCTTCTCCACCTGATACGCCGAGAGGGTCCGTGCGTCCTCCTCGAGCACCGCCGGCTCCGGGCGTGCGCTGATCCGCACGGGGCCGTCCTCGGCGTCCTCGGCGTCACCGTCGCTCCGGGCGTCCGTCCGACGGTACCCGATCGCCTCGGCGAGCCGTCCCGGGATCCCCTCGGTCGGATCGATCCCGAACCGATCGAGACCGGCCTCGAACCGGCCGAGACCGGCCTCGAACCGATCGAGGTCGACCCGATCGAGGAGGTCGGTCACGAACTCGTTCGACCCCGAGGTCTCCTCGTAGAGGCCGTACCGGTCCAGCAGGGTTCGGGTCTCCTCGGCGATGACGCCCTCGCGAAACGCCTCGTCGCCGCCCGCGATCGACTCGTCGGCGTACTTGATCGACGTCCGGAGCTTCCCCGTGAGGAACTCGATCAGGTCCGTCTCGATCCGCGTCAGGTACGGCTGGACCGCGTAGTACTTGCGCTCGTTCTCCTTCGTCGAGCGGAACACGATCACGAACGCGTACGGCTCGTTCACCCAGTAGCGCTCCTCCTCGCGGAAGTGGGTCTTCTTCGGCATCGGGACCGCCTTCTCGAGGTCGTAGCGGTTCACGAGGGTGGTCGACCCGTCGGCCGTCGAGAAGAACGCGTCCTCGTCGATCTCGGGGTCCACGTCGACGGTCCGCTCGTCGACGAGTTCGGAAAGCTCCGCGGCCGCGTCCCCGCCGGCGGAGAGCGCCTCGCCGATCCGGTCCGGATCGAACCCCAGCGCGTCGACCCTGTCCTCGTGGGTGAACGCCAGCGGCTCGCCCTCCTCGTCGGTCGGGGGGTTCCCCTCCTCGTCGTAGAAGTACTCGTCCGCGTAGTCGTCCCACGTGTAGTACCCCTTGAGCACCGGCACCTCGTACTGGTCGTACCGGGCGTGACACCGGTCCCACAACACCTCTCCGATCGCGGCAGCCGACTCGATCCGCTCCGGCGTCTCAGTCGGGTGAAACCCGAGGAACTCGACGGGGTCGAGCGGGATCCGCTCCCAGTCGAGGTCCGTCGGCGGGCCGGCCGGAACCGGCTCGACGTCCGCGCCGGCGACGACGACCGACCCGGGGACGCCCGTCGGATCCACCGCCGCCCCGCCGAGTGCGGGGAACCGGTCTCGGGCCTTCGCGTCGTCATCGGCGGAATCGTCGTCGTCATCGGCGGAATCGCCGTCGGCATCGGCGGACTCGTCGGCCTCGCCGGATCGATGATCGAAGACGGCAGCCTCGCGGGGACGGTCGTCGAAGACGGCGCGACCGTCGACGACGACGTCGCGGTCGCCGACGACGAGCGTCCGCTCCGGCGGGGTTCCGTGACCGTCCACGGCCGTGCTTCCGTCCGACAGGAAGGGCTCGTCGACGCCGACCGCCCGGACGACGCCCTCGAACTCGTCGAACCGTCCCGTGACCGCGCTCGCCGGCACCGACGGGGCCGAGGGGATCCACTCGTAGAGCTCCGCGGCGGCGTCGTCGTAGCCGCGTTCCGTGAGGAACCTCCGCCACGTGTATCGACCGACGCTGACGGGACCGCGGGACGCCGGCGGCGCTCTCCGGTATCCGTCGCCGTCCCCGTCGGCGGCGGGCGAGCGCTCGGCGTCCCCTCCGTTCATGGAGCGATACACTCCTCGACCGTTGAAAAAGGTGTCTGGCAAATATCCGCGATTGATAACC
Organism: Halorubrum aquaticum; assembly: GCF_900113615.1. Classification (GTDB taxonomy): domain Archaea; phylum Halobacteriota; class Halobacteria; order Halobacteriales; family Haloferacaceae; genus Halorubrum; species Halorubrum aquaticum. Next base: position 87,228 of record NZ_FOPZ01000008.1, on the reverse strand, counting down.
CCGGTGTCGGGAGCGTGAGGTTTTAGCCACGTCACCGCTCACTCGGGGACGTGACCCGCCTCCGTCGGCTCCGTGATCGGGGGGTTCGTCGACGGGTACGCGACGCGATCGCCGGGGAGCTGCTCGGGGACGCTCGGAGCCTCGCCGCCGTGTTCGGGCTGACGGCGTTCATGTTCCTCATCGGCGTCGACTACTACGCCGACACCCTCACGGGGGTTCCGACGGTCCTGTGGCCGCTTTACGCCGACTCCGCGGTGGCGGTCGCGCTCGGCGCGCTCTCGCTCGCGACGCTTCTGCCGACCGTCGGCTCCGGCGACCCGGTGACCGAGACGCCGACGAACCGGGCGCTCGCGTACCTCCACACCGTCTCGTTCGTCTGGCTCGTCCAGTTCGGGCTGTGGCCGCTCGTCTCGTTGAACCTGGCGTTCGAGTCGTACGTCACCGCTCCCGACGCCTGGATCTACTACTGGGGCGTGTTGGGGACGCACCTGTGTTTCGTCGGCCTCGCGCTGCTGTTCCCGGCGTTCGGGCGGACGACCCGCGGTGCGCTGACGCTTTCGGGCGCGCTCGGCGTCGCCAACGTCGTCGTCGACTACTGGGTCGGCTACTACCCGCCGCTCCTGTACGAGCCGGGGATCGGATTGGCGGCCGCGACGCTCGGGATCGCCGCGTTCTCCGTGTGGCTCGCGAGCCGGTCGTTCCGGCGACTGGACGCGAACCGGCGTGAGGGGCGGCCGGTTCGGTAGGTCCCGATCGAGACGGGACGGTTGCTGGCGCGGTGGACACCGCCAAATTCCCATGCGAGGACCTCCGAAAGACGGTCTCACTCGCTTCGCTACGCGGGAACGCGGCCGACCGCACCTCACGGCTCCCCGGCCTCGTCGCCGGCGGCAACGCCGCCGGCTGCCAGAGGCGCCGAGCGCCGGCGACGCCACCGCAGGACCACTCACGCCCCCGTCCGTACCGATCGGCCTGACCGTCCCGGCGTCACCCGCTGCGCGTTCGACGGGGTTCGACGCTTCGTCACTCCACCCGCGGCTCCGGCATCAGCGCCTCGAACTCGCGGGCCTCGAGCCACTCCAGCAGCTGGACCAGCTGGTCCGCGGCCGCCTCGAAGAGTCGTTCCGCCTTCTCCGGCGTGACGTCGGTGGGGTCGCCGAACGCGCCGTTCGCGGAGTTGTCGACCGCGTCGTAGAACGTGCGCGCGCCGTGGACCATTGTGTCGGAGTCCTCGAGGTCGGGGAGCCCGCCGTCGCGGGCGGCCTCGAACTCCTCGGGACGGACGAGGTCGGGCGCGAGGTGGGTGATCATCGCGGTCTCCTTGGGTCCGGCGTGGGGCCCGTTCTGAGCGAACAGGTCGTCGACGAGCTCGGGGATCGACTCGTCCCACATCCACTCGACCGCGTACATCGTCCCGTCCTCGTGGAGCCGGCGACCGACCTCGCGGAGGTGGTCGACGTTGCCGCCGTGGGCGTTGACGTAGACGACGCGGTCGATCCCGTGGTACGCGAGGTTCCGCGTGAAGCTCTCGACGTAGTCGCGGAACTCCGGCGGGTCGACCCAGAGCGTACCGGGGAACTGACGGTGGTGCGGGCTGACCCCGATGTCGACGGTCGGCGTTCGGGGAAGTCCCGTCTCCTCGGCGGCCGCGGTCGCGAGCCCTTCGGCGATGAGGTGGTCGGTCGCGAGCGGGAGGTGCGGTCCGTGCTGTTCGGTCGAGCCGAGCGGCACGATGGCGGTCGAGGAGTCCTCGAGTCGGTCGCCGAGTTCCGGCCAGGTGTGGTCCGCGAGATACATATCCGCTCGTGGAACTCGGTCCGTATCAAACCCCGTGAGGAGGCAGCCCGTCGGGGGGTCTCGGGACCCGAGATCCGACCTCGGGGCCCTTCGTCACCCTTTTTGTACCGCCCGACCGAACTCCGTGACATGTTCGGAGGAGGCGGCATGAACCCGCGGAAGATGAAACAGATGATGAAACAGATGGGGATCGACGTCGAGGAGCTCGACGCCGAGCGGGTCGTCGTCGAGACGGCCGACGGCGACCTCGTCTTCGAGAGCCCGCAGGTCACGCGCATGGACGCGCAGGGCCAACAGACCTACCAGATCGTCGGCGACCCCGACGAGGTCGACGACGCGGGGGCGGGCGGCGCGAGCGCGATCGAGGCCGGTGACGACGCCGCGGACGCCGACGAGGGGGCCGGCTCCGCCGGCGGGATCCCCGACGACGACGTGGCGCTCGTCGCGGAGCGCGCGGGCGTCCCCGAGTCGCTCGCCCGCGAGTCGCTCGAGGCGCACGACGGCGACCTCGCCGCCGCGATCGCCGAACTCGAGTGACCGACGCCGCATACCTCCTGGTTCACGAGGACCGCGAGTACCTCCTCGAGCCCGGCGAGGAGTTCGGCACCGACCTCGGCGTGTTGGAAGTCCCCGAGGACGTCGCCGCCGGCGACACCGTCGAGAGCCACCTCGGAACCGCCTTCGAGGTGCGCGAACTCCGCGGTCCCGACCTGTTCGACCACCTCGAGCGCACCGGCGCGCCGATGATGCCGCGCGACGTGGGGCTCGTGATGGGGCTGACCGGCGTCTCCGCGGGCGACCGCGTCCTCGACGCCGGCACGGGGACCGGGATCCTCGCGGCCCATCTCGGCCGGGTCGGCGCGGACGTGACCACCTACGAGATCGACCCGGAGTTCGCGGACGTCGCGCGCGAGAACATGCGCGTCGCCGGCGTCACCGAGCGCGTCGAGGTCCGAACCGGCGACCTCGCCGAGGAGATCGACGCCCTCGTCGACGGGAGCGACGACGGGGACGACGACGAGGCGGCCGAGCCCGCCGAACCTCCGGCCCCCTTCGACGTGCTCACTCTCGACACCGGCGACGCGCCGGCGGTCGTCGCCCGCGCCCCGGATGTCCTCGTCTCCGGCGGGTTCGTCGCCGTCTACTCGCCGTTCGTCGAGGGAACCCGTGAGGCGGTGACGGCCGCGCGGGAGGCCGGACTCGCGGAGATCGAGACGCTGGAGACGATCCAGCGCGAGATGGACTTCTCCGACCGCGGCTCCCGGCCCTCCACCCGCGGCGTCGGCCACACCGGCTACCTCGTGATCGCCAGAGCGCCCTGACCGGGCACTCCTCGCGTCCCTCCGACGCCGGGGCAACCTTCTTTCCGCCGCGACGGTCAGGAGGGGTATGTCGATCGTCGACGACGTCGAGACCGCGCTCGCCGGGCGGGACGACGTGGTCGCCGTCGGCGTCGACGTCGAGTTCCTCTCCGCGCTGCTCTCGGCTCGTCGCGAGGACGGGGGAGAGGGTGGGGAGGAGGGCGGTCGCTGGCGGGCGGCGTGCCCGCCGGGAGTCGTCGACGACCTCGGTCGCACGTTCGTGCTCGGGAGCGCCGCGGCCGAGGCCTGCGCGCGCGGTACGCTCGCGCTGCGTACCGGGACCGGTCCGCGACCGGACCGGACGCTGTTCGCGAGCCCCGGCCGCGTCGACGCCGTCGTCGGGCCCGCGGGCGACCGGACGCTGCTAGCCGACGCCGACCCGGACCGCGCGGCCGCCGCCGCGGAGGCCGTCGAGACGCGCTTCGAGACGGCCGAGCCGGCGTCGATCGGGATGCCGTCGCGGACTCGCCTGCTGACGGCGGCCCGCGAGGCCCTCGACGACCGGTTCGCGGACGACCTGGCCGTCGTCCTCTCGACGCTCGGGGCCGACCCGTCGGCGCTCGACCGCTCCGCGGGAATCGACGACCGTACGTTGCTCGTCGCGTTGGCGGCCCGCCACGACCACCTCTTCTCGGACGTGCGCGAGTGGGCCGACGCCGTCGGGATCGCGCCGAAACAGACGTTCTCCGCGGCGCGGCGCGACCTCGAGGAGCGCGGGCTCGTCGAGTCGATCAAGGTGCCGATGGGAGTCGGGAGGCCGAACTACCGCCTCCGTGCCGTCGACGAGACGCTCTACCGCGTCGACGCCGAGGCGTTCCTGCCGGCGGTCCGCGAGCTGTTCGAGGCGGCGGACGGTAGCGGCGGATCCGGAGTCGGCGGCGCGCGGGTCGACGACCGGCCGGTGTGGGACAGGCGACGTTGACTCGGAGCCGTTCCCGGCTTACAGCCGCCCCTCGTCGACGGCGTCGACGAGCGCCGACCCCGCCGCACGCCAGTCCGCCTCCGCGTCGGAGAAGACACGCTCGGCCCGTTCGGCCGCCTCCGCGACGACCGCGTCGACGTCGACGCCGACGATCCCGCCCGCGGAGACGAGCTGGACCCCGTCGACGAACACGTCCTTGACGGCGTCGCTGCCGCCGCCGTACACGAGGTTGGGGATCGCGGTGTGGAACGGGCTCGTGACGGTCGGCGCGATCCCCGGGCGTTCCAGGTCGCAGACGACCACGTCGGCGCGTTTCCCGGGCGAGAGCGAGCCGACGCGGTCGTCGATCCCGAGGGCGCGAGCGCCGCCGACCGTCATCAACTCGAGGACGGCGCTCGCGTCGAGCGCGGTCGGGTCGGTTCGATCGGCCTTCGCCAGCATCGCCGTCGTGCGCGCCTCGCGGAGCGCGTCGTGTCCGCCGGGGCCGGGTGCCTGGTCGGTGCCGATCCCCACGGAGCCCCCGTGTTCGAGGTACTCGACCACCGGCGGGACGATCCCGTCGATCGCGGTGATCGACGAGGGGCAACCCACCATCCGGACGCCGGCGTCGGCGAGCGAGGCGCGCTCCGCCGGGGTCGCCCCGTGGAGGTGGGCCGCGAGCAGGTGGTCGCCCAGCAACCCCTCCCGGTCGAGGACACCGACGGTGGTCTCGCCCTCGCCGTACCGGGCGGCGATCTGCCTCCGCTCCCGGTCGCCCTGCGCCACGTGCATGTGGACGGTTCGGTCCTCCTCGCGAGCCCGCTCGGTGATCGTCTCGAGCAGGTCCAGAGAGACCATGTCCAGCGCCTGCGGGCCGTACGCCGGCTCGACGAGCGGGTCGTCGTCGAACTCGGCGACGAGGTCGTCCGCGCGCGCGAGTCCGGCCTCACCCCCGTCGCGATCGAACGGATAGGGTTCGTCGGGGCCGACGTCCGAGCGGTCCTCCGGCACCTCGTTTATCGTCTCGGTGGCGACGACCCGGAGCCCCAGCGGGCGGTACACCTCCCTGACGAGTTTGCCGACGTCGTGAGCGTACTCGCCGATGGTCGTCGTGCCGGACGCGAGCGCCTCGATCGCGGTGAGCTCCGCGCCGACGACCCCGTCATCGGGCGTCGCGTGCGCGGATATCGGCCCCAGCGAGCGGGTCATCCACTCGATCTCCGGGACGTCCTGGGCGGCCCCCCGCAACACGGTGTGGTGGCCGTGGACGTGGGCGTTCACGAGTCCCGGAAGCGTGAGACGACCGCCTCCGTCGACGGTCCGCTCCGCGTCTCCGGTCTCGACGCCGTCGGCGGGACCGACGTAGGTGATCTCCCCGTCCGTCCAGCCCACCGCGCCGTCGTCGACGATCCCGAGGTCGCCCGTCGCGCCCGGTACGTCCGGGTCCATGGTGACGAGCAGCGTGTCGGTGACGAGCGTGTCCATGGGAGTCGATCACGACCGTCCGGCAAGGAACTGTCGGTGGTCGGTGACTCCGGCGGCGACGGTCGGCGGGACGAGAAAGCGGCGGCGACGGTCGACGCGACTGGAAAGCGGCGGCGACGACCCACGTGACAAGAACTAACTCCGGGCGGGGACCTCGATACGCCATGCCGAAGTTCTCCGACAGGATCGAACGGGTCGAGATAAGCGGGATCCGCGAGGTGTTCGAGGCGGCCGGCGACGACGCGATCAACCTCGGCATCGGACAGCCGGACTTCCCGACGCCGGAACACGCCCGACGGGCGGCCGTCGACGCCATCGAGGCGGGAAAGGCCGACGCCTACACCGCCAACAAGGGGATCGCCCCGCTCCGGGAGGCGATAGCCGAGAAGCACCGCGCCGACCAGGGCGTCGACCTCGATCCGGCGAACGTCGTCGCCACCGCGGGCGGCAGCGAGGCGCTCCACCTCGCCATGGAGGCGCACGTGAGCGCCGGCGACGAGGTGGTCATCCCCGACCCCGGATTCGTCTCCTACGACGCGCTGACGAAGCTGGCGGGCGGGGAACCGGTTCCGGTCACCCTGCGCGAGGACCTCACGCTCGATCCCGCCGCGGTCGAGGCCGCGATCACGGACGACACCGTCGCGTTCGTCGTCAACTCGCCCGGAAACCCGACCGGGGCGGTCTCCTCCGAGGAGGACGTTCGGGAGTTCGCGCGGATCGCCGACGAACACGACGTGCTCTGTATCTCCGACGAGGTGTACGAGTACACCGTCTTCGAGGGCGAGCACTACTCGCCGATGGAGTTCGCCGAGGAGGACAGCGTCGTCGTCGTCAACTCCGCCTCGAAGCTGTTCTCGATGACCGGCTGGCGGCTGGGGTGGGTGTACGGCTCCGCGGAGCGGGTCGATCGGATGGTCCGCGTCCATCAGTACGCACAGGCGTGCGCCTCGGCACCCGCCCAGTACGCGGCCGAGGCCGCGCTGCGCGGCGACCGCGACGTCGTCGAGGAGATGACCGACTCCTTCGAGCGCCGCCGTGACGTCCTCCTCGAGGGGTTCGCGGACGCCGGCATCGAGTGTCCGGTCCCGCAGGGCGCGTTCTACGCGATGCCCCGGGTCCCCGAGGGGTTCGTCGAGGAGTGTCTCGACCGCGGCGTGATCGTCGTCCCCGGCGAGGCGTTCGGGGAGGGCGGACGAGGGCACGCGCGCGTCTCGTACGCGACCGACGAGGAGGACCTCCGAGAGGCGATCTCGACGATGGCGGAGGCGTACGAGGCCCTCCAGTAGGTAATTACTAACGGACATTATTCGGTCGCGAGTGGTTTCCGCAAGTTATACTGCCGCCGGGACACGACGGTGTCGACATGAGCCGGAACATCCAAGTCAGCCGCCTCGACCGACGAGCGGTCGAGGACCAGGAGGTCGAGATCGTCGAGCGGAAGGGTATCGGACACCCGGACTCGATCTGTGACGGTCTCGCGGAGTCGGTCTCCCGTGCGCTCTCACAGCTCTACCTCGGCCGCGTCGGGAAGGTCCTCCACTACAACACCGACGAGACGCAGCTCGTCGCGGGTCGCGCCGCCCCGGCGTTCGGCGGCGGCGAGGTCGTCGAGCCGATCTACATCCTGATCGTCGGCCGCGCCACGAAGGAGTACGAGGGGCGGCAGCTCCCGGTGGACTCGACCGCGCTCGCGGCCGCCCGTGAGTACCTCTCGGAGGCGCTCCCGGAGCTCGAGTACGGGACGGACGTGGTCGTCGACGTCAGGCTCGGCGAGGGCTCCGGCGACCTCCAGGACGTCTTCGGCGAGGAGACCCAGGAGGTCCCGATGGCCAACGACACCTCCTTCGGCGTGGGCCACGCCCCGCTGACCGAGACCGAGACGATCGTCCGCGAGACCGAACGCGAGCTCAACACGACCTACTACGCCGACCACCCCGAACTCGGCCCCGACGTGAAGGTGATGGGCAAACGCGAGGGCGACCGCATCGACATCACGGTCGCGGCCGCGATGGTGGACGCCCACGTCGCGGACCTCGAGGAGTACGACGACGCCGTGAACGGCGTCCGCGAGTTCGTGACCGGCCTCGCCGAGGACCACACGGACCGGGAGGTCAACGTCGACGTCAACACGGCCGACGACTACGAGGAGGGATCGATCTACCTCACCGTCACGGGCACGTCGGCCGAACAGGGCGACGACGGCTCCGTCGGGCGTGGCAACCGCGCGAACGGGCTCATCACCCCCAACCGCCCGATGTCGATGGAGGCCACCTCCGGGAAGAACCCGGTCAACCACATCGGGAAGATCTACAACCTGCTGTCGACGCACGTCGCGGAGACGGTCACCGACGAGGTCGACGGGATCCGCGACCTCCAGATCCGATTGCTCTCGCAGATCGGTCGCCCGATCGACGAGCCCCACGTCGCCGACGCGCAGATCGTCACCGAGGAAGGCGTCGAGCTGTCGGCGATCGAAGAGGAGGTCGTCGCGATCGTCGACGACGAGCTCGCCGACGTCACCGGCGTGACCCGCCGGGTCATCGACGGCGACGTCTCGACGTTCTGAGTTCGCGCGCCCGTCACGTCCTCGCGATTCGCTTGCGCGCTACTGTTCCGTCGGAAACGTCATCCGGACGATCGTTCCGGTGGGCCGGTTCTCGACCAGTTCGAGCGTTCCATCGGACGCCTTCAGGGTCCAGTAGAGTATCCAGAGGCCGAGCCCCTGGGTGTGAACGAGCGGCGTCTCGGCCGGGCTCCCGATCGCGTCGAGGTCGTGTTTCGGGATCCCCTCGCCCGTGTCGGCGACCTCCAGGACCGCGCTCCCCGTCGAGTCCGTGTGAACGGTGACGGAGACCGACGCGTCGGACGGCGTGTGCTCGATCGCGTTCCGCAGCGCCTCCTCGACCGCTCTTCCGAGCGCGGGATGTGAGCGAACGCGGGGGTCCGCCTCGAAGCGCGTCGCGATCTCGACGTCCTGGTGCGTCTCTCGAACCCGAGCGATCCGCTCCTCGACCAGCGACGTGAGGCGGTGCTCGACGGTCCGATGGGCGTTCCATATCGACACGATCTCACGGGTTCGATCGGTCGTCTCGAGCAGCCGCTCCAGATGATCCCGAATGACGCGTACGTCCTCGCTCGTGTCTGTCGAGCGGTCGGCGGACTCGACGTTGTCCAGGTGTCCGAGCGCGATCGAGAGCTCGTTTCGAAGGTTGTGCCGGAGGACGCGCTGGTTGATAGTCAGGAGCTTCGTCAGGTCCTCGGCCTCCTCGAGCCGCTCCTCGGACTCGACCGCGTGGATCGCGCCCCGGATCCCGACCGTCGCCCCGAGGGCAGTCGCGAACGAGAGGAGAAACGAGAACTGGTCCGAGTGGCCCTCCAGCATCCAGATGCTCCAGACGGCGAGCGCCAGAAGCGCGAACGCGACCGTCACGCCGACCGCCAACCGGACCGCTCGCCACCGGCCGGCTCGAGAGATCGGTCGGTCCGGGAACTCGTACCCGGTGAAGAGAACGAACGCGGAGAGGCTACAGATCACCAACGCCTCGAGGACCGTCCCGAACCCCTCGCCCTCCGTGAGGAGGTGAACGATCCCGAGTCCGAGAGAGAGGAGGCCCAACAGGTACACGGCGTGCTGTGGACGGACCCGTTCACGTGGGGACGACACGGATACCCATACGAAGAAGGACATAAATCAGTTGGGTTCGTCGACCGGAACCGATTTGGGAGGTCCCCGCGAGTCGTCGGACGTGACGCGGGTGTGTCTCCTCGGCGAGTCCGACGTGAACCTGAGCTACGAGTTGCTGTCCCGCGAGACCGCGCGGGAAGCGCTCGCGACCTACGAGATCGCCGAGCCGTTCGCGAACAGCGTCGCCGTCGACACCGTGAGCCTCGGCTCGGCGGTGTCGCTTCTCAACGACCTCGAGTGGTATCTCGTCCGCTTCGTCGCCGAGGCGATCGTCCTGGAACCGTCCGTCTCCCGAACCGAGTGGCTCTCCCGTGACCTCGCACGCGAGGTCCGCGACGGCGAGGTGCCGCCCGAGGAGACCGACCAGCGACTGAAGGTGTTCGGACTCGTCGACGGCGAGCCGGTCGAGCCGCTGTTCGTCCGTCGGACGCAGGGCGAGACCCCCGAGTACGACCTCCGTGACGTGGAGGAGACGCTCGTCGTCCGGGTGAGCGAGACCGAGTTCTCGGGATGACGCCCTCCCTCGATCTCGATCGCTCGAACCCGCTTCGGTACCTCCTCTCGACCGTCGTCGTCTGGATCGTCGTCGCGGGCGTCGTCGAGTTCACCTTCGCCGACGGACGCGCGGTCGACGCCGTCGTCACGGGAACGTTCGGCGGCCTCGCCTTCGGCGTCGCGACGCTTCTGTTACAGCGGCACGGCGGGAGCTGAGCGTTCGAGTTCCCCGTCCATCACAGCGGGAGGACGCCGTCGTCGTCAGAGCCCGTCTCGTTTCCGTCGTCGGTGCTGCCGTCGGTCGTGCCGTCGTCGGAAGATCCACCGTCCGCGTCGGTGGAGCCGCCGTCGCCGCCGGTTTCGGTTCCACCGTCGCTCGCGCTCGTGGAGTCGCGGACGTCCTCGCCCTCGTCGAAGACGTCGGTCTCGATCGTCTCCTCGTAGGTGAGTGCGTCCAGCGGAACGGTGAGTTCCTCGCCGGTCGGGCCCTCGATCACGACGTAGAACTCGATCCGGAGCTCGCTCACTTGGTGGGCGTGAACCTCCTCGTCGAGGTGGGTGACCCACCACTCGTCGAGTCGCTCGTTGTCGAGGACCGTAGTGAGCTCGACGGTCTCGGAGCTCCGAGAGGGGATCACGTACTCCTCGTCGGTCCGTCCGGATCCCATCTCGACGTCGTTCATCGTGACGTCGTAGCCGATCTCGGTGACGACGTAGGGCTCGAGGTTCGGGTTGTAGACCACGAACGCCATGTCGATCGGCGTCTCGGCCTCGGAGACCGATCCCCACCGGCCGCGCGTCTCGTTGACGTAGAGTACCGGGTCGTCGACGAGGGGGCTCCCGGCGTTCACCGGCCGCGTCTCCTCGGAGTCGAACGCGCCGAGGAGGTCCGTCTCGATCCCGCGGGTTCGAGTGAAGTCCACGCCCCGTCCGAGCCGGTCCGAGGCGGCGGTCGCGTCGATCTCGACGGTCGTCCGTTCGTCGTTTCGGAGGTGGCTGGTCCACCACGCCGGGATCGCGTCGTTTCGCATCCGGGTCTCGAACGCCAGCGTGGAGTTCCCGGTTCCGATCCGGATCCCCTCGCGCCCGCCCTGTGCCATCTCGATCGAGTTCATCGAGACCGTGTAGTTCACCGAGACGCCGCCGAGCCCGATCCCGACGGGGTTGGGGTTCGAGACGACGAGGTCCGTCTCGATGGTCGTCTCCGCCGCCGTGACGTCGCCGAACGTGTTGTCGACCGCCGCGACGCTCGGCGTCCCGAGCACGCCGAGCGCGAACGCCCCGCCGACGCTCCCGACGACGACGAGTATCCCGAGGAGAGCGATCCTGACCTTCGATCCCGCGAGGACCGAACGGATGGCGCCCGTATCCATGGTCGGTCGAGCCGACGGATCGACAAAACCGTACCGCTCCCCGATCCGTCGATCGTCCCGTGCCGGGTCAGCGGCCGATCGTCCCCTGGCGGGTGACCGGCGCGTCGGGGTCGATGCGGAACGCGACGAGCGTCGCGTCGGCGTCGGCGGTCAGCGTGAGTTCGGCCCCGTCGCCGACGAGCAGCCCGCTCTCGGTCGGTTCGAGGGTCTCGCCGCCCCCGGAGACGGTCCCGTCGAACACGTAGAAGTACGTGTCCCAGCCGTCCTCGGTTGGGAGATCGACCTGCTGGCCCGCCTCGAGGCGGACGTCGTGGAGGTGGACCTCGTTGCGGACCGAAAGCGGGGCGTCGGAACCTTCGGGACCGAACAGGTGTCGCCACTCGCCAGCGACCGGCTCCGGGATCGGCTCGTGCTGGATCCCCGAGGGGAGGTCGAGTTCGTGCGGGCGAACGAAGATCTGGAGCATGCGCAGGGGCGGGTCGTCGGCGAGGGTGCGCTCCTCGTGCCAGAACCCATCGCCGGCGTTCATAACCATGAGGTGGTCGGCGTCGGTGACGAGCTCGTTGCCCAGGCGGTCGTCGTGACGCATCACGCCCGCGGGCACCCACGAGACGATCTCCTCGTTGCGGTGTTGGTGCATCGGGATCAGCGTTCCCGGGTCCATGAACGACTCGACGACCGTCGAGAGGGGGCCGTACCCGTGGTCGTCGTGGTCGGGACGGAGCCGGCCGGGGAAGTTGAACCGCGTGCGGAACTTCCCCTGGTCCTGGCTGACCGCCGATCGTGGGGCCGTGTGAAGCGTCGCCGTCGATCCGGTGCTCATGGGAACGGTACGGGAGCGACGCACAAATAGACGGTGTCTCGGGCTCGTCGAGGCCTCTCGGGTCCGTCGAGGCCTCTCGGGTCCGTCGAGGCCTCTCGGGTCCGTCGACGTGTTCCCGGTCGGTTCGGGTCTCGAACTGCGGGGCGGCCGGCGTTTCAGACTCTGAATGCCGTGAAGAGGAGGAGCAGAACCGAGACGATACAGACGAACGCGATCCAGCCGACCATGATGATCCCCGCGCGTCGCATGGTGAGGTCTTCTCCGCTGAGGATCTTCCCGATGCTCATGCGAGAGCCATCGCTCAGCCGGGATATAAAACGTCGGCTTTCATGTCGAGGGGAGGAGGGAACGCGGACCTGGTCACTCGTCCCGTAGGACCAGCGGTTCGATGGCGAGCGTCCACTTCGCGACCGTGAGGATCCGGAGGACGTACGAGACGAACAGCATGAACGGAAGTAGCGTCACGGCGAACGCCGCTCCGACCGCGACGACGACGTGGTCGATCCCGAGCGTCACTCCCGGGAACGTCGTGGCGTCGACGACCGTGAGGGTGACGCCGGCGACGACCACGGCGGGCACGGCCGCGTAGAGGATCTGCTGTGAGAGGGCGATGAGCGCCCACTGGAAGTACAGCGTCTTGACGTGTTCCCGTGCCGGACCGTAAAGCGACAACAGCGCCCCCAGATCGTCGAGCAGCACGTGCTCGTTCTCCGAGATCGACCCCTCGTACTCGGCCGAGAGGTGCTCGATCCGCGCGAGCTTCCGGCTGTAATCGAAGTGGAGCGCGGCCGAGACCACGTCGAAGGAACCGAATCGAGCGCCGTCGAGTCGTTCCGTCACCGCGCCTGCGTTCTGGACGACGTCCTCGGTGAACGCCTCGATCTCGTTCCCGAAGTCGCCGTCGTCCGAGCCGCCGACGGACGTCCGAAGCTCCTCGGCCCGGTCGGCGACGGTCTCGACGATGTCGCCGAGGAAGACGGCGGGGTCCGTCGAGACGGGGGAGCCGATCAGTTCGGCCATGGACTCCCGCACGTCCATCGAGTTGCGCATTCGGTCCTGTTGGTCGCCGAGCGGGCCGTTCTCCTGGGTGAGTACGAGTTGGCCGATCGTGACGACGAGCGTCGTCCCGGTCACGACGACCGTGATCATCGTTCCGAACAGCGTCTCGACCGGGTCGCTCGAACTCATCCGCTCGACGAACGGCGGAGGGAGCTCGGAGACGACGAGCACGAACGCGACGAACACGGCCGCGGTCAGCGTCCCGGCGACGAGGAACCGGTTCGCGCGCAACAGGAACCAGCGCTCGAGGCGGCGCAGCCGGTCAGTCATGCCGCCCCGTTCGGCGAGGCGCGCGCTCGATCTCGTCGGTCGACTCGACGACGTCGGGCTCGGACATGCCGTCGACTACACGCCGGAGGGTCCTATAGCTCCGTGTTCGGTCCGGAACGTAGCGATCGGACGTGAACCGAGGACGTTCGAAAAAGATGCGGTCGGACGTGTTTGTCAGAGGCACACCGACCGGGAACACGTCGTCGCTCGACCGAAAAGGGATCCGTCATTCACTCGAATGATCAAAGGACGCCGCTGAGCGGAAACCGAGGCGGGGAGGGTGGGGAAACCGGGACGCCGGGCGAGGAGGTGATGGGAGTGACGATGACTTTTGGTCGTCCCCGCGAACGGAACGGTATGAGCGCCGACCTCGAGGAGAAGACGGACCGGTACGAGCGGATGCTCGCCGACGCACTCGACGCGGCGGACCCCCGACCGCCGGCGGACACCCCGCTCGGTGACGCCGCCGCCGACGTCGCCGAGATGGCGGCGTCCTACCTGGAGGACGGCCGCCACTTCCGGGCGAACGGCGACCCGGTCAACGCGCTCGCGTCCTACTCGTACGGCTACGGCTGGCTCGACGCCGGCGTCAGGATGGGGCTGTTCGCGGTCCCCGACGACACCGAACTGTTCACGACGTGACCGGACCGTACCGGCGTGAGCCCTCCCGACCGGTTCCGTTGAAACCCTCTTCTTCAGACATGTTTTCGTCCGAACCGGCTGGTCGCTGAAGAGTGCTTATTGATCACTGATAGTTCTGCCAGTTCAAAGAGGCTATACGACTGACTCAGTCAAATTCGGATACAAAATCCTCGCCGAGCTCATCCGCAAGTTCGCCACCGCGAAGCCAAGTGATTTGCCAATTGTCGACCCATCTTGTGGGAGTAACGATTCAGCCGCTTCGCCAAGTGGGATGTCGTTCGTTACGAGTATCACCCGATCCACAGTATCATTACGAAGCAGTTCAAGCGCTAATCCGACCATTTCCGTATCCGCTTTTTCGATGAGATCTTCTGATCGGTTACTGGCATTCGCGATGAATCCCGTGCCTGATCCATCACTGTTGAGATATCCGAGTCCGAATAGGACGGGCTTTCAGTTACTTTCATCCATCCCTCTTGGAGTGCTTTGTCAACAGCAGAATCACCCGCTGTGTATTCATCTAGAGATGGATCCCCAGTCACCTCTGCATACACCTGTGGCGAAATACGAAAGACCGTTTCGCGCTGGCGAGCTTCTCGAGCAAGAGCCTGAAAGCGTGTACTCTCGCGCCGACCACAGCTGATGAGGACGGACGAGTCGATGAAAACGACGGCTTCGTCGTATTTCATCCCGAGTTAATCCTCAAAGACAGGTCGGAGAGCATCCAAGATAACGCCTGCTTCGAGGGACGAGAGTTCTTGTTCTCGAGCCATAATCTGATGCGTAACCGATCCATCGACGTATTCGCGAGCGTATTCCAGCGCGACGGCGAGCCCATCCAACCCGTGACGATCGACGTACGTATCGATATCTTCGTCTCGTGTGCGACGGGCAATCGCCTCAACTAGCTCAGGTGTGATCTGCCGTTTGGTGTCGCCATCTATTAACTGGAGATCGATGTCATGAGCCGTGTATTCTGCTGGGCGGCCGTCGTTTGACTGGTCAATGAAGCCCGCGGTTTCGAGATCGTCGATATACTCGTAGACCGTCCGTTGTGGAAGCTCGAGCGTCTCGACGATGTCTTGAATTGTTGTTGATGGATGGTGGTGGATATACGTATAGATCCATGCTTTACGGGCGTTTCCGAGGAGCTCGAATGCTTCACCGCCCGTATCGAGGGGAGTATCCCAGTTTGCTTCTTTGGTTGCCATTGTTAGTAGCGAGTTGTAGGCAATTCGCAATAAAGATTGTTACTGGGCACTGTATCAGGTTTCCCTGTACTGACCGCACCGAGATGGAACCTCTCATTTTCTGAGGATTTCAACGAAGCCTCTCGGCCGTATTTAAGTAGTCGTCCTCCGACGGGCCCGTATGAGCGAACTCGCGGACCTGACCGAACGGCTGGTCTCGATCCCCTCCCACGAGGACGAGGCCGCCGCCGGCGACGCCATCGAGGAGTGGCTCCGATCGGAGACCGACGCCGCCGTCGAGCGCGACGCCGTCGGCAACGTGCTCGCGTACAAGCGGGCGGGCGGTAGCGGGGACCCTCTCGACGGCGGGTCGGGAACCGATCCCGACGCGGAGACGTTCGCGCTCGTCGGCCACCACGACGTGGTCCCGCCCGCGGAGCGACAGACGACCGGCGAGGGGACGGACGGCGAGTACGTCGTCGAGCGCCGCGACGGCCGGATCTACGGCCGCGGGACGGCGGACATGAAGGGCGCGGTCGCCGCCTGTCTGCTCGCGTTCCGAGACGCGACGCCGCCCGCCGGTCGAGAGCTCGCGGTCGCCTCCTTCGTCGGCGAGGAGACCGGCGGCGAGGGGGCACGACACGCGATAGCGGAGGGGTTCGTTCCCGATCACGCGCTCGTCGCTGAGGGGTCGACGAACTACTCGAAACCGGACGTGACCGACGTCGTCGTCGCGCACAAGGGTCGACGCGCGTCGACGCTCGTCGCGGAGGGGGCCTCCGCACACGCCTCCGAACCCGAGGCGGGCGAGAACGCGGTCTACCGCGCCTCCGACGCCGTCGACGTCGTCCGCGGGCTCGACGCGCCGGAGACGACGGTGTTCGGCGAGGTCGTAGAGGGATCGGTCGTCGTCACGATGTTCCACGGCGGCGACACCTGGAACGTGATCCCCGACCGGTGTGAGGTGACGATCGACGAGCGGACGGTCCCCGGCGAGCGAGCCGATCTGGCGCGTGCCGAGTCGATCGCGGGCGTCGAGTGGACCGTCGACCAAGACCTCCCGCCGATGGGCTGCGGTGATGACGCGTTCGCCGACGCGGCGCTCTCGGTCGCCGGCGAGGTCCACGAGGAGCGCGGGCTCGACCGGCCCGATCACGTCACCAAACCGCACGCCACCGACGCGGGGTGGCTGTCGGAGGCCGGCACGGAGTGTCTCGTGTGTGGGCCCTCCGAGCCCGGCGAGGCGCACACGGAGACGGAGAGCGTCTCGATCGACGTGCTCGAGCGGTGTCGCGGGATCTACACGGGGCTCGCGGAACGCGAGTGGTGACCGGCTCGCCGCCGTGACGGTCGATCACCCCGCCGCCGTGACGACTCGTTCACGCGGGGTCGTATGGAAGGGGTTTTATGCGGTCCGGCGGAAGTGTGGCCCACTATGGGAGACAAATCGAAGGCCAAAAAGAAGCGTCTGGCGAAGGCGGAGCGCCAGAACACCCGCGTCCCTGCGTGGGTAATGATGAAGACCGACATGAACGTCACGCGAAACCCCAAGCGGCGCAACTGGCGTCGGAACGACCTCGACGAGTAAATGAGCACGAGTGATTTCGAGGAGCGAGTCGTCACCGTCCCGCTCCGCGACGCCAAGGAGAAGCCGGTCCAGCAGCGCGCCGACTACGCCGTGAAGATCGTCCGCGAGCACCTCGCGAAACACTTCTCCGTCGACGGCGAGGACGTGATCCTCGACGCCTCGGTCAACGAGGCGGTCTGGGCGAACGGCCGGCAGAACCCGCCGAGCAAGCTCCGCGTCCGCGCGGCCCGGTTCGTCGAGGACGGCGAGCCGGTCGTCGAAGCCGAGCACGCCGAATAACGTGTTACGGGCGACCTTCACCGGCTCGTCGTACGTGGGGGTCTTCGCCCGCGTCGTCGACGACCTCCTCCTGGTCAGGCCGGACGTCGACGACGACCTCGCCGAGGACCTCGGTGCGGAGCTCGGCGCGGACGTGCTCGCGACCACCGTCGGGGGTTCCAACACCGTCGGGTCGCTCGCGGCCGGCAACGAGAACGGCGTGCTCGTCTCCGAACGTGCGACCGACCGCGAGAAGGAGCGCATCGCCGAGGCCGCCGACCGCGAGGTGAGCGAGCTCCCCGGCCGGATCAACGCCGCCGGCAACGTCGTTCTGGCCAACGACTACGGCGCGTACGTCCACCCGGACCTGTCGCGCGAGGCGATCACGACGATCAAGGAGACGCTCTCGGTCCCCGTCGATCGCGGCGACCTGGCCGACGTTCGAACGGTCGGCACCGCCGCGGTCGCGAACGACACGGGCGTCCTCTGTCACCCAAAGTCCCGCGAATCGGAGCTCCAGGCCGTCGAGGAGGCCCTCGACGTCCGAGCCGACCTCGGGACGATCAACTACGGCGCGCCGCTCGTCGGCTCCGGGCTCATCGCGAGCGACGACGGCTACGTCGTCGGCGAGGACACGACCGGCCCCGAGTTGGGCCGCATCGAGGAGACGCTCGGATTCATCGACTGACCGACGATAGCGCGGTTCTCGACCCCGTTCTCTCCGAGATCTCCGACACCGCTTCGTCGTCCGTTTTTAGGAAGATACTTCCCTGTCCCTGCCGGATAACGGGACATGAGTACTTACACCGTGAGCGGGCGGTTCCAGAGCAGAGACGGCTTCCAGCCGTTCACCAAGGACGTCGACGCGGAGAACGAGGACCTCGCGCGCGAGCGCATCTACACGCAGGTGGGTAGCCAGCACAACCGGAAGCGCACGCAGATCGAGATCGAGGAGGTGTCCGCGGCATGATGGGTGGCGGACAACAGCAACTCCAGCAGCTCTCCCAGGAGCTTCAGGCCCTCGACGAGGAGATCGAGGCACTCGAGACGGAAGTCGAGGAGTACCGCCAGGAGAAGTCCGACATCGACGAGGCCGTCGAGGCGATCGAGACCCTCGAGACCGGCGCGACGGTCCAGGTGCCGCTCGGCGGCGGCGCGTACGTCCGTGCGGAAGTCCAGGACATCGACGAGATCGTCGTCTCGCTCGGCGGCAACTACTCGGCCGAGCAGGACCAGGACGACGCCATCGACGTGCTCCGCCGCAAGCAGGACGCGCTCGATGACCGCATCGAGGAGACCGAAGCGGAGATCGACGAGCTGGAAGACGAGAGCCAGGAGCTCGAACAGCAGGCCCAGCAGATGCAACAGCAGATGCAACAACAGCAGATGCAACAGATGCAGGAGCAGTCCGGCGACGAGTGAGGTAGCCGACCGTGTTCGACGGACTGAAGGACAAGCTGAGCAGTTTTCGTGAGGACGTAGAGGAATCCACGGACGCCGAGGAGGTCCCGGAGGGAGAGGACGCGGCAGCCGACGCGGCCGCGGAACCCGCGTCCGACTCCGCCGCCACGGCGGCCGAGGCCGACTCCGCCGCCGACGCCGACGGATCCTCCGCGGACGTCGCCTCGACCGAAGAGGAGGCTGACGAGGAGACGGACGGCTCGACGGAACCGAGCACCTTCCAGCGCGCGAAGGCGTTCGCGACCGGCCGGATCATCATCGAGGAGGAGGACCTGGAGGAACCGCTCTGGGACCTCGAGATGGCGCTTCTCGAGAGCGACGTGGAGATGAGCGTCGCCGAGCAGATCCTCGAGACGGTGCGTGAGACGATGCTCGGCGAGTCGCGAAAACAGGTCGAGACGACCGGCGAGCTGGTCGAACGGGCGCTTCACGACGCGCTCCTCGACGTGATCGCGGTCGGGCAGTTCGACTTCGAGGAGCGAGTCGCCGAGGCGGAAAAGCCGTTGACGATCGTCTTCACCGGCGTCAACGGCGTCGGGAAGACGACGACCATCGCCAAGCTCTCGGAGTGGCTCGAGGATCGCGGCTACTCGTCGGTGCTGGCGAACGGGGACACCTACCGGGCGGGCGCGAACGAACAGATCGCCGAGCACGCGAACCGGCTCGACCGCGAGCTGATCTCCCACGACCAGGGCGGCGACCCGGCGGCCGTGATCTACGACGGCGTCGAGTACGCGCGAGCGAACGACGTTGACGTCGTCCTCGGCGACACCGCCGGTCGACTCCACACGAGCGACGACCTGATGGCGCAACTGGAGAAGATCGACCGCGTCGTCGACCCCGACATGACGCTCTTCGTCGACGAGGCGGTCGCGGGACAGGACGCGGTCAACCGCGCGAAGGAGTTCAACGAGGCCGCCGAGATCGACGGCGCGGTGTTGACGAAGGCGGACGCCGACTCCTCCGGCGGCGCGGCGATCTCCGTCGCGTACGTCACCGGCAAGCCGATCCTCTTTCTGGGGACCGGCCAGGGCTACGACGACCTGACGCGGTTCGACCCGGAGGCGCTCGTCGACAGCCTGCTCGGTGAGGAGTAGGGTCGTCGTTCACGCCGGAAACCCTCCCGATTCGTTTATAACTCGTGCGGGAGCGAACCGCACACCGGCGACGGGATCAGAACCCTTAACAGTTCACCGCGGTTTGATCACGATAGCGGGATGGGATAGCCAGGAGATTCCGCCGGGCTCATAACCCGGAGATCGGTAGTTCAAATCTACCTCCCGCTACTTCTCTTCGACGCCCCGATATCAGCCGCCCTCTGAACGCTCTCGTCCTTGAGAGTCGGGATTCGGGATGGCTGTCACGGCGAGAGTAGCTCGGGGTCGGACGGTACGGAGCGGACGGGGTATCAGGACCCCGTCCGACAGGTAACCGAGATGGTTCGACTCTCCGTATCGCCGAAGACGACCGCCTCGACGCCGTTCCCCCGGAGGCGAACCGTCACGGACAGCCGCTCGGCTTCGAAGGCGTCCGCACATTCGAGCTCCGCCACGACGGCTTCGGACCCCGACTCGCCGGGTGACACGTCCGACGGAGGGGGTCGGACGGTAACGTTGAGGTCGTCGGGCTTCTCGTCGACATCGACCTCGGTGACGTCGACCTCGACGTCGAACCGGTTCGTCACGGTGACGAGCGTCACGGTTTCGCTCCGGTTCGCTCCGCCTCCGTTCGTCGCGTTCCCGTCGGTACCGATCGCGATCTCGTCGGGCGAGTCGTAGCCGACGAAGGCGCGCTCGTCGGCGGCGGTCGCGACCGTCACTTCGCGGTCCGTCATCGCCGAGGAGAACCCGCCGGTCCCGACGAGAGCGAACACCAGTCCGACCGCGAGCAGGCCGGTAGCGAGCGTTCGGAACGCGCCGGTCATGGCGTCGAAGGCCGGTCCGTCGGCCGCCGGTTCATCGGTCGACCTCCAGATCCGAACCCAGTTCGTTTCGCTTGGTGTGGATCGTGTGGACCGCGGCCGAGATCCCGAACACCGAGGTGAGGATCGTCCCGAATCCGACGGTCGTCAGGTCGCTGAACGGGTACACGCCGAGCCACACGAGGGCGACGACCGCCCCCATAACGGACGCCAGTCCGAGGTAGTGGTAACACCACGGGATGTCGTCCTCCGGGACGTACTCCAAGTGCATCTGGACCTCTCTGACTCCGTCGGCGAGCGCGATCGTGCCCCGGTCTCGGTCGTACTCGATCAGTCCGCAGTGGCTCAGCTTCGGCAGGTGCGTCTGGCGCAGCGAGGAGTACACCCGCTTTCGCTGTTTGTAGCTCACCCGCCCGACGGTGGTGTCGTTCTCGCGGGCGGCGATGTAGTCGACGAGGTCGGCGAGTTCGATCGTCTCGCCCTCGTCGTGGCCCTTGAGATACTCGATCGCGTATCGCCGCCGCTCGTTGCTCAGTACGTCGAAGATGTCCTCGCGGTCGAGTTCGGTTTCGCGCGCTGTTCCCGTCGTCGTGTCCCGATCGGATGTCGGATCGGGATCGTCCGGTTGTTGGCTCCGTATCTCCTGAATCACGTCCTCTCTCCTCCCCTCCGTCACTGATCCGGACCGCTGTTTCGACCGGTGAGACTCGTCAACGACCGATCGACTCGTCGTCGGCATCGACTGTACCGAGTCGCCCTGTCCAGGGAAATATCCGAAGTGGACGCATATTGTTATGTAACGCGTTTAATCAGAAAGGAGAGATTTATTCTCAACATGATAACCATACTCACTAATTCACAGTGATTATCATGGAAATGTCGAATTTTCTCGACAATATTCAGACAGGTACTGTCTAGGTCAGCACCTCTACAGATGGCGTTCGTTTATCCAGTAACTGATGCGGTCGTTGGTGATTATAGCAGTGTGCGAACTGTTCAAGCCGTTCACGGACGTTTACTCGACTACCTACCCACGAGTTATGAAAACGATCACAGTGATCCAACACGGCCGTCCAAACTGAATCTCCGCTCATGATCGTTTCAAGTGTCTGAGACAGCAAACGAGAATAGTACTAGCCCGAACGGATTGAATAAAGGATGATTTTCGGTACGTTACGGGACGTACGGTCGACTGGGATTGTTCGGGAAGCTGTACTCAGGAACGACGTCTTTGAAGTACTCGGAATCTTCAGCAGCGGCGTTCACTTCAATATCGGCGTTGTATACTTGACCGACATCACCCGCAGGGATGTTGTAGAACCCAAGCGCGATATCCACGCTCTCACCGGATGGGACGAACACACCCCACTGCCCGGGAGCCCCGCTAGTTCCTTGGCCTGTGGAGGTACCATCTCCACCATCCATGCCACCCCCGGTGCCGTTTGCTAACGCATTAGCCTGCATGGAGAGGTAGGCCGTGGCATAGGAACCGTCATTGGTACCGGGATCCGGACCGATTAGTGCGTTCAAATCATTGAGATTCAACCAGACCAGCACAAGCTCCGTCCCCTGATTGGTGACGGTAAGAAGATCGGTGAATTCGGTTGTCGCATTCGCATTGAGTCCGGTTCCATTTCCGTTGCTATCGAAATTGATCTCCAGCGTCCCGTTGGTTTCTGTGGTGTAGTCAGAATCCCCAGTGATTCCCAGATATGCATTGCTATCTGTCCTAACTTGGGTGCTGATCGCCCTTTCGGCAGTGGCTGATGAAAACGCCCCAGTACCTATTGTAGCCGCCCCACCGGCGGCGAGCGATCCCATTCCGACCAAGAGTTTGCGTCGTTGCATGGTGTTGTCACCTGTGTAGCACCCGGGTCCGCACGCGGACCGACGCCCGAACGGTCGATCCGCCGTGTCGACCCCGAGCACTCACGAGACACGAGGGAAGGGACCGTTACTAGTCTGAGCAGCCTGTTGTGCCACCAATCCGAGGTTGTTTTTCGTCCGGGTCACCGTACTCGACGGTAAGCGAAGGTTCCGACGCGGAAGCCGCCGGACGGATCCCGTGAAAGCCGATCCTAACCGCCCGTGAGGCGGGATCGTCGACCGACCGGCCCTCGTTCGGGGACGGCGTACGAAACGAGCCGTTGGAGAGAGACGAGCCGGCGCGTAGAGGTCGTTAACGGCGTCTTAGACCGGATTACCCCCGTGTATAGCTAAGCGTCACGGACGGGACCGTACGGACGTGATAGACGAAAACGGGAACGACGATCCGGATCACCGCTCCGAGAACCGTCCAGTTCCCCCCGGCTCGCTCACGAGATACGTGCCCGGAGCGGCGACGAACGCTCCCAAGCGGAACGTCCTCGTCGTCCTCGCCTACCTCCTCACCTGCGTCCTCGCCGTCGGGCTGCTCCAGACGGCCCTGTGAACGCGACGAGGTGAGCGAGGATCCCCTCCGAAACCCGGAAGCGATTTCCGTCGGCCCGGCGTTCCCTCACGTATGGAATACGAATCGAGCCTCGACCGCGCGATGGACGCGGTTCCGGACTTCGACGGGTCCGACGAGCGGCTGTCGGTCCCCGACCCCGAAACGCAAAAGGACGGCGCGTTCACCCGATTGACGAACCTCTCGGCCATCGCCGATGCGTTGAGCCGCGACCCCGAGCACGTCCACTCGAAGATCCAACAGGAGCTCGGGACGGCCGGCCAGTACGAGGACGGTCGCGCGCGCTACAGCGGGAACTTCCGCGAGCGCGACTTCCAGGCGGCGATCGACTCGTACATCGAGTCGTTCGTCACTTGCTCCGAGTGTGGCCTGCCCGACACGCGACTGGAGACGGAGAACCGGACGCCCATGCTCCGGTGTGAGGCCTGCGGGGCGTTCCGGCCGGTCGCGAAACAGACGACGTCGAACACCCAGCGACAGGAGGAAGCCATCGAGGAGGGCAACACCTACGAGCTGGAGATCGTCGGCACGGGCCGCAAGGGCGACGGCGTCGCCGAGCGCGGCGAGTACACCGTCTTCGTTCCCGGCGCGCAGGAGGGCGACACCGTTCGAGCGTACATCAAGAACGTCTCGGGCAACCTCGCGTTCGCCCGCCGGGAGAACTGAGGGCTCTCGCGGAACGCGTCGGGACGGCGGCCGAACCCTTTCGAATCCGTTTCGACTCCGTCTCGAGTCCGTCTTTCGTCAGTCCACCCGTTCCGCGAGCGCCGTGTGGCCGGTCTCCTCGACGTGGCGGGTCACGAACGCGTCGGCCGCGTCCGCGGAGTCGAAGACCTCCTCGAGGAAACACTCGCGACAGACGGCGTGGTACAATCGGGATCGCTTCGGTGATTCCATACGCGCCCTTCCGACCTCGACCCGATTAATTAAGCGCCCGTTATCGGCCGGTAACCATACCCTATCTCCCCGTTTCGAACCTGTCGAGGGCGACCGAGAGCATGTCCGTGCTGACCGGCTGGAACTCCTCGCGTTCGTGTTCCGGGAGGTATTCGCGGACGCCATTCCAGGACTCCCGAGCGTACCGCGCGTCGAGGAGGACGCGGACGCCGCGCTCGTCGGGTCCGCGGATGACCCTGCCGACGGCCTGTCGGGCCTTCCGAACGGCGGGAACGGTGAGCGCGGTCTCGAAGCCCGACTCGAAGCGTCGGTCGTACGCCGCGATCACCGCCCGCGTTCGCGGCCGAGCGGTGTTGATGAGGGGGACGCCACAGACGACCGCCGCGGCGAGCCGGTCGCCCCGGTAGTCGACCCCTTCCGTGAGCGTTCCCCGGAGGCTGGTGACGAGGACCTTCCCCTCGCCCGCGAAGAAGGCGTCCTTGAGCGATTCGGTCTCGCGGTCGCCGGAGGACTCGTCGAGCAGCACCGGCTTCTCGAGACGCGCGTCCAGCTCCTCGGCGAACCAC
The DNA here is from genome assembly GCF_900113615.1 of Halorubrum aquaticum. Classification (GTDB taxonomy): domain Archaea; phylum Halobacteriota; class Halobacteria; order Halobacteriales; family Haloferacaceae; genus Halorubrum; species Halorubrum aquaticum. The sequence continues at coordinate 63,007 of NZ_FOPZ01000008.1, read as the reverse complement.
GCCGCCTCGGCGTAGTTCGGCGCGCCGACAAGCACGTTGCCCTCGCGGCTCGCGACCGCCGCGGCCGCGTCGAGATGGGCGAGCCGGGCATCGGTCCGCTCGCCGGGCGCGCCGCGGTTGGCGTGGGTGAACTTCGGCGCGTCGACCGCGAAGCTCGCGCGGTTCTCCGGGGGAAACGAGAGCCCGTACGTCCGTTCGACGACGGGACGACCCCGCTCCGCGAGGTGATCGAGACCCGTCACCTCCCGGAAGACGTCCATCGGTTCGAGCGTCGCGCTCATCACGACGCCGCCGCCGAACTCCCCGAGCCGCTCGCCGATCGGCTCGCTCGGGAGGCAGTTGTACAGCGCGAGGCTCCCGTTGTACGCGCGCCGCCAGGAGTCGGGCGGCTCCGTTTCGTCGAAGGTCCGTTCGAGGTCGATCGCGCGGAAGAAGTCCGTGTGTCCCTCGCGATACCACGCGTTGAGCGTCCGCCCGACGCCGGGGGCGGCCCGCCGTTTGTCCTCATCGGAGAGCGAGTCGAGGACGCGCTTGACGGTCGCGCCGACGGCGGGCGCGCGCGACCAGACCCGGTCGCCGTATCCCGCCTCGCTCGCCCACGTCGTGATCGCGTCCTCGCCGGGCTCCTCGGGGTCCCGAAGCGGGATCTCGTCGTCGTCGAGTTCGCGCATCGACGCGCGCCAGTCCGGACGTTCGCGGTCGAGGTGGGCGGTGACTCGACGGTCCAGCTCCTCGCGGAGGGTCGCGTAGAACTCCCTGACCGCCTCCAGTTCCTCGACGGTCACGTCGCCGTCCTCGAGTTCCCCGCGGACGAGTTCGGCGTCGTCGGACTCCGCCCCCTCGCGTTCGAACGAGAGCGGCTGAACGACGCGGGTGATCTCCGAGACGGCGTCCCTGAGGCTCGCGTCGGCGACCGCGTCGCTGACGAGGTCACGCACGCGCGGCTCGAGCATGTGCGCCTCGTCACAGACGAGGAACGTCGCGTCGTCGATGAGCGCGCCCGTGAACGTCGCGGTCGTGGTCGGGTCGAACGCGTGGTAGTAGTTGCCGATCACGACCTCGACTTCCGGCACGAGCGCGCCCATCACCGAGTGGGGACACGACCCGCGGCTCGCCGAGAGCCGGACGAGTTCGTCGGCGTCGACGTGGCCGAGCTCGGCCACGTCGAACGGGACCGCCTCGGCCGGATCGCCGCCGTCGTCGGGAACGTCGTCGAGAAAGCCGGCGTAAAAGGGACAGAACTCCGTCTCCCCGAACGTCTCGGTGTCGGGAGGGTACGGCGTCGGCTCGCCGTCGACGGTCAGGTAGTCGGCTGCGGCTCCGCCGCCGGTCGGGCCGCCGTCGGAGCCGCTCGCGGTCCCCGAGTCCATCAGGCCGACCTGCTGGCTGCGCGCCTCGCTCGCGAGGGTTCCGGCGGTCGTCTCGCCGCCCTCGCCGACGAGGTTCCGGGTGCGTTCGCGGAGGCCCTCACACCGCTCGTAGACGTTCTCGCGGTCGATCCCGCCGCGGTTCTCGCGGGCGTACGGGCAGACGTCCGCCTTGCCGACGAGCGTCAGCCCGGAGACGGGGTCGTAGTCGTCGGGGAGGTTCGCGTTGATCGTGTCGAGGTCCGTCTCGAACTGCCGGAGCTGCTGTTTGACGCTGGTGAGCACGAACACGCGCTCGAAGTCGGAATCGGGGTCACGGACGCGGTCGATCCCGGCGGTCAGCGCCAACATCGTCTTGCCGGTCCCGCACGCGCCCTCGAGCGCGAGGAACCCGCCGTCCTCGGCGGCGTCGACCGCGGCGTCGATGCCGTCCGCCTGTTCGGGGTACGGTTCCTCGTGGCCGAAGACGTCGGCCCACGGCGGATCGTTCGTCACTACGACCGGGTTACGCCCGATTCCGGTTAAACCTTCAGAGGCACGTCCGTCGGGTCGACGTCACTCACTCGGCAGTCCCGCGCCCGCCGGGGAGCCCCCTGCTGGCGTGGAGCGCCCCGAGGACGGCGGCGACCACGAGGACTCCGGCCCCGCCCGCGACGAACGCGGCGTCGAACCCGATCCGCTCGGCTGCGACGCCGAGCGTGCCGCTACCCGTCGATTCGAAGAGCAGGGCGATCCCGCTGAAGACGGCGTAGGCGCTCGCGCGGTTGTCGGCGGGAAGCGAATCGAGCAGGAACGTGTCGGCTGCGGGAAACATCGCGTGGGCCACGAAGCCGATCGCGACGGTGGCGACCACCAGCGTTACGGCCGATTCGGCGACGACGAGCGCGAGGATCGAGCCGCCGAAGGAGACGAGGATCCCGAGGAGATACGGGATCTGCGGGAGCCGGTCGGCGAGTTGACCGCCGAACCAGAACGCCGGCAATCCGGCCGCGAAGACGACCGTGAGAAGCGCGTTCGCGAACCCCGTGGAGAGCCCCTTGGTCCCGGTCAGATACGTGACGTAGAAGTTGAACACGCCCTGCCAGACGAAGCCCGGTGCGGCCACGACGACGACCACGAGGAGGATGACCCGCCAGTGGCGCAACGCGGACCGGAAGTCGCGGTCCGCGCCGGCGCTCTCGGGGAGCGGTTCCCGTCGGAGCACGACGAACAGGACGGCGGTGACGGCGAGCGCGGTGATCGCGAGCAGTCGAAAGACGTCGTTCCAGCCCGCGACGAGGAGGATACCGACCACGACGCCGGGAGCGATCACGGCCGCGAGCTGGCTCGCGGCCCCGTGGATCCCGATGGCGCGGCCGCGGCCGCTCGGGAACAGCTCGGCGACGAGCGGCACCGCGGCGACGAAGTACGCCCCCGAGGCGAGCCCGATGGAGAGGGCGCCGACCTGGAGCGCCCGGATGGAGCCGGCGCTGCCGGTGACCGTCGCGGCGGCGGCGAGCGCGATCCCGGACCCCAACACGACGTAGTGTCTCGGGACCCTCGTGAGGAGGTAGCCGACCGGGATCCGCGGGAGCGCCGATCCTACCCACACCAGCGTCGTGACGGAGCCGACGACCGCGGGGCTCGCGCCGAACTCCGAGCCGATCGTCGGGACGAGCGGCGCGAACGCGACGCGTCCGAGATTGATGAGGAAAACGAGTCCGCAGAGCGTGCCGAAGGTCCTCCCCGTCATGCCGGTCGGGGTCGGCGGGCTCCGGAGCCGGTCACGGCCCGCCGGGAACCCTCCCGGCCGTCACACGCCACAGACGTCGAAGAGGTCGTCCAGCGTCTCGATCTCCCAGGTGGGCCAGACGTTGAGCTCCCAGTCGCGACGGTGGGGCCGCCGGATGAACGCGGAGTCGACGCCGGCGTTCTGTGCGGCCTTCACGTCGGACTCGTTGTCGCCGACGAAGAGCGCCGAGTCGGCGTCCAGGTCGCCGAGCGCCTGCTCGAGATAGTGCGGGTTCGGCTTCCGGAGCTGGAGGCTGTGGATCGTGGGCTCGCGGCCGTAGGCCGCGCCGAACTCCTCGAAGCCCTCGAAGTGGTCGACGAGGAAGTCGACGGTCGCCTGCTGGTTCGAGGAGACGATGCCCATCTTCACGTCGAGGTCGTCGAGCGTGTCGAGGTCGTCGTAGGGGGTCTTACGGCCCGCGCGCGCCTCCTGCTGTTGGGCTCTCGAGACCACGTCGTCGCGCGTCCGCCAGAACGACCCCGGGTCGAGGTCGTACGTTTGACAGACGGTCCCCACGCTGCCGGGGGTCGCGCCGATCGTCATCCGCTCTACGTCGTCGGGGTCGGGGTCGTCGACGCCGCACTCCTCGAACGCGTCCCGGGTCGCCTCCCGGAGCACGTCGAAGCGCGTGCGACCGACGAGAACACCGTCGTTGTCGAATACGACGGTATCGTATCTCATACGGTCCGTCCTCGCTCGATACTTAAAAGCGTTTCATCTCGGCAACGGGTGCCGCTCGGAGGCGGATGGCCGGTATCCTTTTCAGTGCGTGCTGAAATAGCTGGCTTCGGTGATAGAGTGAACCGGCATCTCCCGCGGTCGCGTCCCGGTTTCGGTGACCCGTCGACGAGGCGACCGCCCTCGGTCGGCCGACGAGTGGGTTCGCGGGCGGATCGCCGTCCGGTCGCCGGCCGACGTGGATCGGCCGCTTTCCGTCGGGTGATCGCGTGACGTCCCGCGTTCGGGTCGACGGCGAGCGCCTTCGAACGCACCTCGAACGAACCGCCGCGTTCGGGGCCGTGGACGCGGATGACGGCCAGGGACGGACCGCCCTCCCGGCCGACGCCGCGAACGCGCGAGCCCGGGACTACCTCGTCGATCGGCTCGACGAAGCCGGCCTCGACGTCCGCATCGACGCCGTGGGTAACGTCGTCGGGCGCTGGACGCCGCCGACCGCGGACCCCGCGGCGGCCCCGGTCGCGGCCGGCAGCCACCTGGACTCGGTCCCTCGCGGCGGCATCTTCGACGGACCGCTCGGCGTCTACGCCGCGCTGGAGGCGGTTCGCGCGGTCCACGACGCGGACGTCTCTCCCGCCCGTCCGATGGACGTCGTCTGTTTCACCGGCGAGGAGGGGACTCGCTTCGCCGACGGCGTCCTCGGGTCCTCCGTGGCCGCCGGCAAGCGACGCGTCGACGAGACGATGGCCCTGTCGGACGGCGACGTGACGCTCGAGGAGGCGCTCGAGCGGATCGGCTACCGCGGTACCGGCCGAGTCGACGCGAGCGAGTGGGACGCCTGGCTGGAGGTCCACATCGAACAGACCGATCGACTCGCGGAGGCGGGAGTCCCGCTCGGCGTCGTGACCGACATCACCGGTACCGTCCGGTGCCACGTGAGGATCGAGGGCGAGGCCGACCACGCCGGAACGACGAGCATGGCGGATCGGACGGACGCGCTCGCGGCGGCGAGCGAGGTCGTTCTCGCGACGGAGGAGCGTGCCGCCGAGACGGCCGCGGCGGGGAGCGGGACCGCGGTCGGGACGGTCGGCGAGTTCGACGTCGACCCGAACGCCGTGAACGTCGTTCCGGGGTCGGCGTCGCTTCGCCTCGACCTTCGCTCCGTGGATCGCTCGGAGATCCGCCGCCAGCTGGACGCGGTGCGGCGCGTCCTGGAGTCGGTTGAGGCCGATCGCGGCGTCTCCACGTCGTTGGAGTGTCCGTACGACGTGCCGCCGACGCCCCTTTCCGACCGGTGCCGTGCGGTCGTCGAGGCGGCCGCGCGCCGCGCCGGCGTCGAAACGCTGAGCGTCCATTCGGGTGCCGGCCACGACACGATGCGAGTCGCCGACGTGACCGACGCGGCGTTGCTCTTCGTCGCGTCCGAGGACGGCCACTCCCACTCGCCGAAGGAGCGGGCCGACTGGGCGGACTGCGCCGCCGCGGCGACCGTACTCGCGGAGTCGCTCGCACGGCTCGCGACGACCGGCACCGCCGGTGGCGACGAGCCCGGGACCGACGGCGACACCGTAACCGACGGCGACGGTACCACCAGCGACCCCGACGATCCGTGACCGACGGCGACGACACCGTTAAGATCGGCGACGCCGACAGCACACACGACACGAACTACCCATGATAGAGATCGACATCGACGGAACCACGTTCACGGCCGAACTCCACGAGGATCGAGCGCCCGAGTCGGTCGCGGCGGTTCGCGAGTTCCTGCCGCTGGAGTCGGAGCTCATGCACGTTCGCTGGAGCGGTATCGCCACCTGGATCAACATCGACGAGATCGACCTCCCGGAGATCCCCCGGGAGAACCACACGGTCTATCCGTCGCGCGGCGACCTCCTGTTGTACCCGGGGTATCGGAACGAACAGGAGATCCTCCTCCCCTGCGGACCGACCTGCTTCAAGAGTCCCGCGGGCGAACTCGCCGGCAACCACTTCGCGACGGTCGACGCGACCGCGGAGGAGCTTCGCGAGGTCGAACGGGCGACGCTCCGCGACGGCGTCCACGACGTCGAGATCAGGGTAGTCGACTCGTAGTCGCGTCGCGTGCCCGGTCGACGACCCCGTGCCGATCGGGCCGGAGTGACGCGGCCGACGCCGATCGAGGCGGTCCGGTGAAACCGCCGGTTTTTGTGCCTCCGCGGGGGAGTTCCGACATGCGCGTGAGCGTCATCGGAGGAAGCTCGATTCCGCCGGACACGGCCGCGGTCGCGGAGGAGTTGGGGATCGAACTCGCAGAACGCGGCCACACCGTCGTCTGCGGCGGCCTCGGCGGCGTGATGGAGGCGGTGTGTCGTGGCGCTCGCGAGGGGGGAGACGGGAGCGAGACTGGAGACGAGGCCGAGCCAGGAGACGGGGTCGAGACGATCGGGATCCTCCCGACCGACCGGCGGACGGACGCGAACCCGCACGTCACGACCCCCATCGCGACCGGGCTGGGTCACGCGCGCAACGCGCTCGTCGTGATGAATGGCGACGCCGCGATCGCGGTGAACGGCGGTCCGGGGACGCTCTCGGAGATCGGCCTCGCGCTCGCGCACGGGCGACCGGTGGCCGGACTCGACACCCACGACGTGGAGGGCGTGGAGGCGGTCGACTCGCCGGCGGCCGCGGCGGAGTACGCCGAACGGGCCGTCACGGAGACGGGACCGGGCCCGTGACCGGATCGGCGGAAAAAATGATCGGCTCGACCGAGAAGTCGACCCGATGTCGATCGCGATAGTCCTCCTCTACGGCGTCGTCGGGTTCGGACTGGTGGCGTTCGCCGCGTTCGCCGGGTCGATCCGGGCACTACAGGTGTACTTCGACCCCGACGCGGACAGTTACTTCCTCCGGGACGACCACGACCCGCCGGGATTCGAGTGACGGGTCGGTCGGGGCGGCCGCCTACCAGGTGTCGTGGAACGTGTCGAACTCGATCTGGTCGAGCGGTCGCTCGCCGATCGCGGCCTCGTACTCGCCCGGCGTCAACATGGGCTTGTGGAACCGGGGGCCGTCGTCGGTGGTGATCCGGGGACAGCCGGTGTTGACGAACGCGTCCATGTCGAAGTTCCGCAGGCGGTCCGGCGTCACCTCGTCCATCGTGATGAGGTAGGCGTCGTCGTTGTTCTCGACGATCTCCTGGGCGGTCTCCCAGCGGCCCTGGCCGATCTTCGTACAGAAGATGACGCCCCACTTCTCGGCGTCCATCGCCTTGTGAACCGAGGCGTACCGCTGTTTGAGGAACTGGTCGTGTTCGGCGATCGACACCGCGTTGTTGACGGGGTCGGCGATGACGACCGTCTTCTCGGGGTGTTCCATCGCGAGCCCGACCGGGTGGAACTTGCCGCCGCCGACGTACAGGACCTGGTCGGCGGGGATGTCCGCGGAGGCGTAGTTACAGCCGAGCACCTGCCCCTCCTTCGTGAGCCGGTCGTCGCCCCGGCGGGTGTGGACCTCGTAGCCGCGCTCCTCGAGCCAGTCGGTCATCTCCTCGAAGCGGTTCATGTGCTGGGCCGTCGTGACGAGCCCCACGTCGGGGTCCTCCTCGGGGTCGGGCAGCTCCTCGAGCGACTCCTCCATGATCGGGAAGGGGTCGACGTTCGAGAACAGCGGCACGTAGACGATGCTGTCGGACTCCTTCATCGGCGTGTGACCGAAGTGGACGAACACGTCGGTCCGGCGCATCAGGTACGTGTCGAGGTCGCACGCGCCGTAACACGGCTGGCCCGACAGCATGAACGTCACGTCGTCGGGGGCGGCCTCCCGGAGGTCGTCGGCGACTTTCGGACCGCGCCGTTTGAGCCCCTCCGGGAACTGGAGGCCGACCTTGCTGGCGTCGCGCTCCTCGATGGCCTCGACGATCCGGTCGAGTTCGTAGTCCCACTCTCGGTCGTGTTTCAGCGACATCCCCGTCTTGGTGAGGTCGCCCTCCGTGGACCCGCTCATGTCGATCGGATCGTGGGTCTGGACGGTTAAACCGCGCGTTCGACGGTCGAAGGGTGGGGAGCGGTCGCGTATGAGGCGGACGGGTGGCGTCCGGGTCGGTCCCGGTCCGGAACGCTACTCCACGTCGCTGCCGCGGAACGGCGCCAGCTCCTCGGCCTCGTTGATGTCGATGAGCTCGTTCACGATCTCGCCGTACTCCTCGTCGTCCGTCCGGAGCGCGTCGAGCCGTTCGACGGTCGACTCGTCGAGGTGTATCTGGGGCACGTCCGGGAGTTCGTCGCTCGGGTTCAAAAGCGCACGGTCGGACTCCGGGACGCCGAGAGGACCCTGACGGGACGCCGGGGGATGCCCGCGGGACGGGTCGCGTTCCGGTTCAGCCCTCGTCAAACCCCACGGAGACCCCGTCCTCCGGGGGCGTCGACCGCTCGGCGAGCGCCCGGCGGGCGGACCGCCGCACGTCGGCCTCGGATGTCTCGTCGCGTTCGAAGACGACCGTCCCGTTGAGGTCGACGACGCTGTCGGGCTCGGGGACGAGCTCGAGGACCTCCGCGGTCGAGAGCGGTCGCGGCCCCTCGCGGTCCGCGCCGATGAGCTCCGGGACGGTGTCCGCCCACTCGAAGAGCGGATGGTACTCCGTTCCGACCCGCGCGTCGACCGACGGGAGCGACCGCCACGAAACGGCGTGTTCCGTCTCGGAGACGGACCGGATCCGAACCACCCCCTGTGCGCCCGCCCGTTCCGGCGTGACCGCGATGACCGACGGGTCCCCGGCGAGACGGACGTCCGTGACCTCACGGACCCGCGCGAGCGCGACGCTCGCCGCGAGCGGCGTCGCGGTCGCGAGCAGCCCGACGAGCGTCCGGAGCCGGGACGCTCCGAGCGCGCCGTCGACGGCGATCGACCCGAGCGAGCCGACCTCCACCGACGCGGCGGCCGGCGCGACGCGACCGGCGTGCTCGAACGCCGTCGTCGTCGGCACGGTCTCGAGGTCCGCGACGTCGACGACGCCGTCGGCGCAGGCGACGCGGCTCCCGTCGGTCGGAAGCGAACACAGACACAGGCCGACGCTCGGGTCGGCGAGCAGACCGCGGAACTCCTCGCGAGTCGGGCGGACGGACACCTCCCACGCGTCGACCCCGTCGGGCGGCTCCGGCTCCGTCATCGCCCGCTCGATGACTCGGGCTCGCTCGTCCGAGTCCGCCGCGAACGCCACCCGGAGGTCGCCCTTCGTCGGTCGGGACCGGGAGAGGCCGTTCTCGTACCCGGCGACGCTCAGGGCGGCGGTCCCGGTGGGCAGCGGGGCGTCGTCCGGGCTCGGCGTCCCCTCCGCGACCGCGAGCGACGGCGAGGTCCCGGCCGCGATCGGCGGGTCGGGATCGGCGGCACGTCCCCGGTCGTCGGGTCCCGACGCCGTTCCCGTCACCGGCGATCCGCGAACCCGGATCGGCGCGAGCAGGTGCGCGAGGTGACCGAGCAGTTCCATCCCGGACGGGCCCGGCCGGAGGACCGCGGTCGTCGGCCAGTCGGGGAGGGACGGCCCGATCGTCTCCGGGTCGACCTCGAGGTACTCCATCAGTCGGTCGCTCGTCGAGCGGTCGGCCAGATTCGGCGGGTAGAACGGCAGATCCCCGCCGACCGCCTCGTACTCGTACCGCTCGGAGGGGACGTACCCCTCCGTCCGGGCCAGCGAGTCCAGAAACAGCGTCGTCCCGAGGACCTCCGAGACCCGGCGTTCGAGCGCGACTCCCTCGGTCGGCAGCGGTTCGACGTACCCGGTCTCGAGCCGGATCTCCGGATCGGTGCCGGACACGACGGTCGAGCCGAGGTAGTACGCCAGCGGCGCGATCCTGTAGACGTCCGCGTACGTCGCCGGAACCGCGATCTCGACGCCGGTGTCCGGGGTCTCGAGGCGTTCGGGGACGTCGAGTTCGTCCCCACGCTCGATCCGCGGTGGATACCCGCGAAGCGTGGGCCAGGACCGCTCCGGCGACTGCTCGGCGATCGACGAGCCGAGCGCCGACACCGCCGTCATCAGCGCGTGCGGGTCGTCGGGGACCGTCATCGTCGCCTCCGGGCGGGTGTGAAGCGACCGCCCGCCGACGGTCACGGTCGTCGATCCGTCGAACTCGATCTCGACGGCCCCGCCGTCGGCCATCCCGGTCGCCGAGACCTCGACGTCGACCGCGCGGACGAACGCCTTCGTCACCCCGACGACGTCGAAACAGTAGGACCCGCGCGGAAGCGTGAGGTCGTCGGTGAGGTCGGCGACGAACTCGCCGCCGGACTCCCGGACGCTCACCAGCGAGTACGCCGGGATCGACACCGACTCCGCCTCGAAACTCACCGCCCGGTCGACGGGGAGCGCGAACAGGTCCGTGAGCGCGGGCCGCGGGTCCGGCTCCCGGTCGAACCGGAGCGCGAGCCGTTCGTCCTCGAGCACGTCGCGGACGTACAGCGTCTCGCCCGCCGTCTCGAAGGTCACCCGCCGACCGTCGTCCGAGCCAGTCATCGAACACGAGACTCGCGCGGCGCGTATGACGCTGTCGGTCGATCCGGGACCGTGAGATCGTGACCGTCCGGTTCACGCCCCGAGTGGCGTCGGGCGGAACGCTTTTTCCCGACGCCCGGCCAGCGGTGGCATGGACGCGTCCGTCGAGACGGCCCTCGCCGCCGCCTTTCCGGACAGGTCGGTCGAGGGGCTCGTCGGCGTCGGACCCTCCTGGAACGGCGGCAACGAGACCGTCGGCGTCGACTTCGCCGACGGCGGCCGCGCGTACCTCAAGGTCGCGATCGCGGGCGACGGGAGCCGGATCGCCCGCGAACGCGCGGTCCTGGAGTACGTCTCCGCCCGACGGCCGATCCCGGTTCCGGCGGTCGTCGCCGCCGATCCGGACGCGCAGGTGCCGTACCTCGCGACCGCGCCGGCCCCGGGACGTGACCTCCACGAGGTCCTCGAGGAAGCGGACGACGACCGACGCGAGGCGCTGTCGTATCGCGTCGGCGAGGCGCTCGCGACCCTCCACGCGGAGCGGTTCGAGAGCCACGGCGAGATCCGTGGCGGAGGTGGGGACGCGGGGGGTGTCGGGGATCCTCCCGAACTCGACGTGGCGACGGCCTCGTGGACCGACACGCTGCTCGCGACGATCGAGTACACCCGCGAGATCGGCACGACCGATCGGCTCGCCCGCCACTTCGACGCCGTCATCGACTGCGTCGAGTCGAACCGGGCGCTCCTCGACGGCGCGCCCGCGGCGCTGCTCCACGGTGACGTCGCGCCACCGAACGCGTTCCTCGCGGAGGACGACGGCGGCGCGGCGGGTGAGGCGAGTGCGGCGGCTGCGGCCGGCGCGGCTGGCGACCCCGGCGTGGGTCTTCTCGACTGGGAGCTCGCGCACGTCGGGGACCCCGCCCGCGATCTGGTCCGCGCGCGCGACCAGCTCTGTAACGGCTTCGACTACGAGGGCCCGGAACGGTTCGGCGAGGCGGTGTACCGGGGATACCGCGACCGCGCCGGCGACCTCCCCGAGGGGTTCACGGAGCGACAGCCGGTGTATCGGGTCGTCCGGGTCCTCGGCCGTTCGGGGTTTCTCGACCAGTGGGTGACGTACCTCGACGAGCCGATGGACGACCTCGTCGACCGGATCGACGCGGAGCTCGACGCGCGGCTCGCGGCGGCAGGTGAGTAGCATACCACCTCTCGGTGACCCAGTCTCCGGTATGTCGAACGAAGCCCACTGGATTCACGCGGCGATCACGACCGTGACCGCTCATGCCGTCCCGCGGTTCGTTCGCCGTGGACGACGTCGCATCGCCGTTTCGATCCGCAATCGTCACACCCGCCGCGTCCGAACCGGGGGTATGAGCAGTCAGATCTCGCAGCGGGGGGCCGTCACATGAATCGACGTCGCGCGGACACGGTCGTCGGTGTGTTCCTCGGGTTCGTCCTCTCGGTCGGCGGGGCGCTCGGTTGGCGGGCCTATCGACGCCGTCGCGCCTTCGAGCAGTCGATGGGTTCGATGATGGACTCGTCCATGGGGACGATGCACGGACCGGACCCACTCTGGTACGCGGTTGGAACCCTGCTGGTTGTGGGCGGTATCGGCGGCGTCTATCTCGTGGTCCGAGGGGACCTCACCGACTCGGAAGCGACCGACTCGGCGGAGCGTATCGATCCCGATCCGACGTCGACGGAGACGACTGCGTCGATGGGTGGCGAGAACTCACGATCGAAGTCGCTCGATCCCGAATCGGACCCGCGGGCGCGTGTTCTCGATCTCTTGCCGGACGACGAACGGCGCGTCCTCGAGCCGGTCCTGAACTCCCCCGGTATCACACAGATCGAACTCCGGGACCGGTCCGATTTCTCGAAGAGTAAGGTGAGTCAGACCGTGAGTTCACTCGAAAAGCGCGGGCTGCTGTACCGGGAACGACAGGGCCGGACCTACCGCGTGTATCCGAGTGAGGACCTTCAACAGCAGTAGCCGAGACGATGGCGGCCAGCTGTTGGACACCCATCCTCTCGAATTCGAGAGGTATGAACGATCTCCGTGGAACGAAACGGTTAGAATAGATCATAGACGTTCTAGGACGGTCTAATCGTTGAGTTTTCACCCTCGGCGATAACCCCGAACCCACCGTATGACTACCTGAGGCGAAAGACGATGACCAACCGAAACCTCGGACGATGGCTGGTGGTGGCGCTCGCGATCGTCGGCCTCGCGTTCGCCGCCCCGGTAGTTAGCGCACACGGTGACGAACCGGCCCAGGGGAACGAGACGGCAGCTGAAGGGATGCCAGTCGATGGTGATACGGCGGACTGGGCGGCCTGGATGGACGGTCACATGACCGACCACATGGGACCGGATGCCGTTGACGAGATGGGATCGCACATGGGTGTGACTGTCGATGAAACGGCCCAGGACATGACGGACGACGATCACACCACGGTCGGGATGAACGGACGGAGGCACGGCTGCTAACGATCCCCGTCCGGGGCACTCGTTCGGCACGACGGACACACGAACCATCCAACAAACGATCACAATGACATACGACACCAACGCTCTCGAACGGACGACTCGTCGAATCGTGATGCTCGGCGTTCCGCTGCTGGTTACGGCAACGGGTACCGCTGCCGCTCACGGCGGCGGTGGCTACGGCGGCGGTATGATGGGCGGCGGTTGGGGGCTCTTCGGCGGTGGAATGGGCCTCTGGGGACTCCTCTGGATGGGACTCCTGATCGCCGTCCCGTTCTTCCTCGCCCGGTCGCTCCTTGATCGAGCGTCTAGGGAGGAGGAGACACGAGCGCCATCGGTGCTCCGTGAGCGCTACGCCCGCGGTGAGATCACCGACGAGGAGTTCGAACACCGACGGGAACGGCTCGAACGGTCCGAATGAACGATCCGGAGGGGGGCGACCCGAGGAGCCGACCCGGCTACTGGAAAGGGATGGCCCCTCTCCTCGTTACTCCCGGTTCCACGCCGCGTCGTCGGGGTCGATCGTCCGCGCTCCGCCGGCCATCCCGTCGATCGCCGCGAGGTCCTCCTCGGTGAGGTCGAGTTCCAGCGCCTCGAGGTTCTCGGTCACGTGGTCCCCGGTCGACTTCGGGATCGGGACCACGTCGCGCTCGAGCGCCCACGCGAGCGCGACGACCGCCGTCGAAGTCCCGTTCCGCTCCGCCACCGCCGCGAGCGTCGAGTCGTCGAGCAGTTCGCCGCCGCCGAGCGGCGAGTAGCCGACGAGGTGGTGGTCGAACTCGGCGGCCAGTTCTCGAAGGGCCGGCTGCTGGAACCGCGGATGACACTCGACCTGGTGGGCCGCGATCGGCGACTCGAGGATCGCTCGGGCCTCACGGAGCAGGTCGGGCGTGAAGTTCGAGACGGCGACGTGGTCGGTGACTCCCTCCTCGCGGAGCTCGTCGAAGACCGGGAGGGTCGTCTCCGCGTCGTACGCCCGCGTGGGCCAGTGGACGTACAGGAGGTCGACGCGAACCAGACCGAGCCGATCGAGGCTCTCGTGGGCCGTCTCCCGGGCGTCCTCGGGCGCGAGGTTCGACGGGTGTACCTTCGTGGCGACGACGACGTCGTCGCGGTCGACGTCGGCCCTCGCGATCCCCTCGCCGACCGCCGCCTCGTTGTCGTACATCTGTGCGGTGTCGACGTGGCGGTAGCCGGCCTCGAGCGCGGTCACGACGGTTTCCGTACACTCCGCGGGGTCGTCGAGTCCGGACGTTCCGAGCCCGAGGTCGAGATCGATCGGTGGCATACCCACACGTCTCTCCGCCGGGTGAAAAGCCCACCCCAGCCGGAAACGAACGTCGGAACTCCGGTCCGGACGCGGTCTCGGGCGTGTTTTCACCCCGTAGGAACCCCGTCCTCGTTATTTCAGGGAGGGAGGCGTACCCTCGACCGACATGACCGACGGGATCCACGTTCAACTGACGGTGTCCGCCTGTGACGGCTGTCCCGTGGCGGCGCTCTCGGCGGCGACCGAGGTGGAGGACCTTCGCGTCGACCCCGTCGACGACACGGTCGAGTTCGTCGCGCCCGACCCGCCCGAGGACCCGCCGTCCGATCTCGAGTTCGTCGAGTTCGGCGGCCGCGCGCACGGTCGATACGAGATCACCCACGACGCGAACGAACACGCGCGTCCGGCGACCGACGGGGGGCTCGCGGTCGGGGCGGCGACCGACGGGGTGACCGCCCCGACCGACGCGGAGGCGGTCGCGAGCGTCGGCGACGCGACGGGCGGGGACGACGCCGCCGGCGACGGCGTCTGTGCCGGCTGCTCGTGCGGGGGACTCACGGCCGCGTTCGCGGACTTCCCCGTGTCGCCACGCGAGACGCGAATGGACGACGGCGAGCTCCTCGTCTCGTTCGTCCTGGGCGGACACGAGGAGCTCGAGTCGGTCGTCGACGGCTTCGAGGACGCGGGCCTCGACGTCGAACTTCGCAGGCTCCTCGTCGATCGGTGCCCCGACGACGGGCGGTGTGACGTCGTCCCCGTCGACCTCACCGGCGTGACCGACCGGCAGGCCGAGGTGGCCGCCGCCGCCGCCGAGCACGGCTACTTCGAGCCCGATGGCGCGTCCGCGGCCGACCTCGCCGCCGAGCTCGACGTCGCGAAGTCGACCGTCTCGGAGCACCTCCGGCTCGTGACGGCGTCGCTCTTCTCGCAGATCTTCGCGGACGGGCAGGGTACTTAAACCGCCGAACAGTTCGGCGGCAGGCATGCGGGGGATTCGACCGTAGTGATCAGTAGCGGGGTCGAACGTACCCGTTCGGCTCCGACCATTCCATGACCCAGTGGACACAGCTCGGACCGCGGGAACGCGAGATCCTCGCCGTCCTGCGGCGCGCGGACGCCCCCCTCACGGCTCGCGACCTGCTCGACGCGGTACGGCGCCGCGGCGACGAGGTCGCGTACACGACCGTCAAGCGGACGGTCGACCGGCTGGTCGAGAAGGGGCTCGTCGAGCGCGACGTCGAGACGCACCGCGGGACGACCCGCCACCGGTACCGCTTCGACGTCGAAGCGGCTCGCGACCGGCTCGTTCCGGCGTTCGCCGACGAGTTGCGGGAGGTGCTCGGCGAACCGGCGGCGGAGCGGCTCGTCCGTGCGGTCCGAACGGAACGCGACGGCGACGACGGCGGAGACGCCGACGTCGCCGGAGCCCGACCACGACACGATGACTACTGACCCGAATCCCACCGACGATCGGGAGGCACGGAGCGACGAACAGCGAGACGACGCGACGGAGACCGCGTCCGGTACCGGTGACGAGGCGGCCGACGACGGTCCCGAGATCGTCGACGGGCGCACCGTCGAACACCTGATCACCGACCACGAGCGCGACATCGCCGCGACCGCGGAGGGAACAGACGCCACGGCCGCCCGGCGGCCGAACCTCGAACTCCCGCGGCTGGAACTCGGCCGCCGCGACTTCATGAAGGCCGGGGCCGCGGTGGGCGCGATGACCGGCCTCGCGGGCTGTACGAGCGTCCTTTCGGACGAGGGCAACGGAAGCGACGGGTCCTCGGGCGGAAGCGGCGAGCACTCCGTCGCACCGGGCGAACACGACGAGTACTACGGCTTCCTCAGCGGGGGACACACCGGCGAGATCCGGGTCGTCGGGATCCCGTCGATGCGCGAGCTCATGCGGATCCCGGTGTTCCAGACCGAGAGCGCGCGCGGGTTCGGCCACGACGCGAAATCGAGCGAGATCCTGGAGGAGGGCGGCGGCTACACGTGGGGTGACACCCACCACCCGCGCGTCTCCCAGACCGACAACGACTACGACGGCCGCTGGCTGTTCGTCAACGACAAGGCGAACGGACGGATGGCCCGCGTCGACCTCGAGTACTTCGAGACGGACGCGATCACGAACGTCCCCAACAGCCAGGCCGTCCACGGCGCGTGTATGCAGCTGCCCGACACCCAGCTCGTCTTCGGCGTCGGGGAGTTCCGCGTGCCGATGCCCAATGACGGCCGCGACGTCGACGACCCCGACGCGTACGGCTCCGTCCTGACCGCCATCGATCCCGAGACGATGGACGTCGAGTGGCAGGTCGAGGTCGACGGCAACATGGACAACGGCGACGGCGGCAAGGAGGGCCGCTGGTTCTTCGCGACCGGCTACAACAGCGAGGAGGGCGTCACCCAAGGGGAGATGACCCGCTCGGACCGCGACTACATGAAGGCGTTCGACATCCCTGCGATCTGGGACGCCGTCGAGGCCGGGAACTACGAGGAGATAAGTGGCGTGCCGGTCGTCGACGGCACCATGGACAGTTCGCTCAACGAGGGCGACCGTCCGGTCGTCCGGTACGTCCCGACGCCGAAGAGCCCCCACGGGGTCAGCGTCACGCCCGACGGGAACTACGCGATCGCCTCCGGCAAGCTCGACCCGACCTGTACGGTCATCGGCGTCGAGGAGATCGCGGAGGTCGACGACCCGGCGGACGCGATCCTCGGGCAGCCGCGGGTCGGGATGGGACCGCTCCACACCGCCTACGACGACCGCGGCCACGCGTACACGACGCTGTTCATCGACTCGCAGGTCGTCAAGTGGGACTACGAGGCGGCGGTGGAGGCGGATCCCGGCTCCGAGGAGCCGATCGTCGAGAAACACGACGTCCACTACAACCCCGGCCACCTCATCGCCTCCGAGTCGTACACGGCCTCGCCGCAGGGCGATTACCTCGTCTCGTTGAACAAGCTCTCGAAGGACCGGTTCCTCCCGGTCGGCCCGATCCATCCCGAGAACGACCAGATGTTCTACATCGGCGACGACGACGCCGGGATGGAGCTGGTGAAGGACAAGCCGTCGTACCCCGAGCCGCACGACGCGAGCATCGTCCACAAGGACAAGATCGAGCCGGCGAAGACGTGGGACCCGAGCGACTACGACCTCGATTTCGTCCCCGAGGGCGAGGAGTCCTTCGAGCGGATCGACGACAGCACCGTCGAGATCGAGATGTGGGCGCGCCGCAACGAGTACGCCTTCCCCGAGGTCACGGTTCGGGAGGGCGACGAGGTCACGATCCGGATATCCAACGTCGAGACCACGAGCGACGTGATCCACTCGATCGCGATCCCGGAGTACGACATCAACCTCGCGTTGGCGCCCCAGGACACCCGGGAGGTGACGTTCACCGCGGACGAGCCCGGCGTGTACTGGGCGTACTGCGCGTACTTCTGTAGCGCGCTCCACCTCGAGATGCGCTCGCGGATCCTCGTGGAGCCGCGGGAGTAAGCACCGACCACGAACCACCCGGCCCGTTCGGAACGCGGCCGCCACCCGCCACCCATCCCCCCATCCACACCATGACAGCCCCATTCGACCGACTCACGGAGCTCAGACGGGCCCTGCCAGTGACGGCGGCGGCGATGTTCGTCGTCGCGCTGACGGTGCCCGTCTGGCGGATCGCCTTCGAAGCGCCCCAGTACCCCGACGGGTTGCTCGTCACGCTGTACGCGTACCCGCGGCTCGGCGGCGACTTCGCGGAGGTACAGGCGCTCAACCACTACGTCGGGTTCTACTACCCCGACCCGGTGTTCGTCGACCCGAACTACGCGGTCCACCCGGACGCGATCGCCGCCCCCGAGTGGATCCTGGGGCCGGTGGTGTTCCTCGCGGTGGCGGCCGCGGGGGTGTTCGTCGCGGTCGCGCCGACGGAGCGAAAGCTCCGGCTCGGCCTGCTCGGCCAACTGATCGGGGCCACGGTCGCGTTCGTCGGCACGTTCACGATCGTCCAGTACCGCCTCCATCAGGCGGGTCACGCCCTCGGCGAGGACGCGCCGATCGTCGGCGTCGCGGAGTTCACCCCGCCGCTTCTGGGTGGTTACCGGATCGCCAACATCAGCGGCGTGGCGTGGTTCGGCCCCGGCGGCTACCTCGCCGGAGCGGGGTTCCTGCTGCTCGTGGTCGCGTTCCTGTTGCGCGACTCGCGGGTCACGATCCCCGAGGCCCTCGGCGCGCTCCGGGAGCGGCTCGGGGGTCGCGACGCCGACGAGTCGGATCGGGATCCGGCCGCGGCGGAGTCGGAGCGGGACCCGGCCGCGGCCGATTCGGAGGGGGACCCGACCGTGGCGGAGTCGGATCGAGGGCCGACCGCCGAGGACCCGCGGACGGAGGTGTGACCCGATGAGCCGTCTCCCGTCTCCCGGCGCGCTCGTTCCGGCACGTGCGGTGTTCCTCGCGGCCGCGATCGTCCTCGCGGCCGTCCTCGGCGGGGCCGTCGCCGCCGTCGAGGGCGGGACGGAGGCGGGAGCCGGAACCGGCAGCGGCGTCGACGGGAGCGGCTCGATCGACGCGGTGAACGCCACCGGCGACGCCGTCGTCGACGTCTCCGACTACGACCCCGACCGACCGACTGAACCCGGCGTCGCCAGGGTCGTGAGCGACGGGGACGCCACGGCCGGGAACGCGTCGGCGGATGACGGCGCTGCCGGGGGCGACCCCGAGACCTACGACGACCTCTCCGCCGCCGTCGACGCCGCGGAGCCGGGCGACGTCGTCGAGGTGTCGGGCGTCCTCGAGCCCGCGGAGACCGTCGTCGTCGACGCGCGGAACGTGACGGTCCGCGGCGGGGGAGCCGAGGCCGCGATGATCGACGGCGGCGACGACACCGTCGTCTCGGTCCGCGCCCCGAACGTCACGGTCGAGGGGATCCGGATCCACGACTCCGGCGAGGACCTCGAGTCGGAGGACGCGGGCGTCTTCCTCGGTGAGGACGCCGACGGGACGACGCTTGCCGACCTCTACCTCTCCGACGTCGCCTTCGGGGTCTGGGTGAACGGCGCGGACCGCGTCACCGTGCGGGACTCCCGGATCGAGGGGACGGAGGATCCGCGCTTCGTCGACCGCGGCAACGGGATCAACCTCTGGGAGACGGCGGGCTCCGAGATCCGGAACAACGAGATTACCGGCGTCCGCGACGGGATCTACTTCTCGTGGGCGTCGAACGTCGAAACCACGGGGAACACGCTGTGGGACCTGCGGTACGGCGTCCACTACATGTACTCCGACGACAACTACCTCGCCGACAACGTCGCCGCCGGCAACGACGTGGGCTACGCGCTGATGGTGAGCGAGGGCGTCGAGGTCGTGAACAACACCGCGGTCGCGAACCGCGGGAAGAGCGGCCACGGGGTCCTGTTCAAGGAGATCGAGGACAGCGTCGTCCGCGGGAACGACCTCGTCGCCAACGACCGCGGGCTCTTCCTCTATAACGCCCAGCGCAACGAGGTCCGCGGGAACCTCGTCTACGCGAACGGGGTCGGCGTCCACCACAGCGCCGACACCCAGGGAACCGCGGTCGTCGGCAACGACTTCGTCGGCAACGGGGAGCAGGTGCTGACGACGACCCGCGAGCTGCTGGCGTGGAACGGGACGGCCCGCGGCAACCACTGGTCGGACGCCCGCGTGGCCGACAGCGACGGCGACGGCGTCGGCGAGGCCAGACACCGGCCGGCCGGCGCGGCCGAGCGGCTGGTCCAGGAGCACCCGACCGCCGCCGTCTTCGCGAACGGCCCGGCCTTCGACGCGATCCGGCTGGTCGAGAGCCGGTTCCCCGTCGTCGAGACCGCGGGCGTGGTCGACCACCGCCCGCTCGCGAGCCCGAGCCACGACCTCGAGCCGTATCGCCCGTACGCCGCGGCCGTCGACCCGGCCGTGGAGTACGACGACGACCCCGGAGACCAACACCACTGACCATGCGAATCGACATCACCGACGTCCACAGACGGTACGGCGACCTCGAGGCCCTCGCCGGGGTCGACTTCACGGTCGAGCCCGGCGACGCGTACGGCCTCGTCGGCACCAACGGCGCGGGCAAGTCCACCCTGTTCCGGCTGATCGCCGGCCACGAGCGCCCCGACGCGGGACGCGTCGAGGTCGGCGGCCGCGACGCCGCGGCGGCCGGCTGGCGGGTCCGCGAGGAGATCGGCTTCCTCCCGGAGGACCCCGGCTTCCCGCCCGGCGAGACGGGCCGCGAGACGCTCGCGTTCCACGCGGACGTCCGCGGGATCGGATCCGGCCCCGACGACGTGGCGGCGCGGATCGACGGCGCAGCCGGGACGGTCGGGCTCGCGGACGCGATCGACCGACCCATCGGGGGATACTCGAAGGGGATGCGCCGGCGGCTCGGGCTGGCGGCCGCCCTGTTGGCGAACCCCTCGGTGCTGCTCCTCGACGAGCCGACCGCGGGACTCGACCCGAACGGCGTGGCGGCGCTCAGGGAGGTCCTGACCCGCGTCCGCGACGAGACGAACGCCACGGTCCTGCTGGCGTCGCACGCGCTCCGGGAGGTCGAGCGCGTCTGTGACCGCGTCGGCGTCGTCGACGGCGGCCGGCTCCTCGCGGAGGGGACGCCGGACGAGCTCGCCGACGGCCACGAGGACGGGCTCGAGGGCGCGTTCGTCTCGCTCACCGGGGGTGGTCGTGATGCCTGAGTCCGACGGGTCGAGCGCGGCGGACGACGAGCCGGAAACGGGAGAGGGCGTTCCCGACGGTGGCGTCGCCGTCGACGACACGCGGACGGCCGCGGACGGAGCGTCCGCGACCGCGTCCCCCCTCGACCGCCTCGTCGGCGGGCTCCCACGACCGGGGATCGTCGTCCGTCTCGCGCGGCGGGAGGCCCGGCTCACTGTCCGGCGCGGCTGGGCCCTCGGGCTGACGGTCCTGCTCGCCGTCTTCGCCGTCCTGCTGGCGACGTTCAGCGGATCGAGCGTCGCGCCGACCGGGTACGACCCCGTGATCGCGAGCTACGTCGAGCTGGCGACGTACCTCGTGCCGCTCGCCGCGTTGGCGTTCGGCCACGGCGCGATCGTCGGCGCGGCCGAGCGCGGGCGGCTCGGGGTACTCCTGACATTACCCGTCTCCCGGGCGGAGACGGCGCTCGGGATCCTCGTCGGGCGGGCGGCCGTCCTCGCGAGCGCCGTCGTCCTCGGGTTCGGCGTCCCCGGGCTGCTCCTGTTGCGCGAGTTCGGGCTGGCGGGGTGGCCGACGTTCGCGGGGTTCCTGCTCGCGACGGTCGCCGTCGCGGTCGCGCTCCTCGGGATCGGGGTGGCGATATCCGCGCTCGCGTCCACCTCGACGTTCGCGCTGGCGGGGGCACTCCTCGTCTGGGTGTGGACCGCGCTCGTCCACGACCTGCTCGCGTTGGGCGTGCTCTCGGCGTTCGAGGGGGCCGGGGACCTCGTCGCCGCCATGATCGTCTCGAACCCGGTCGCGACGTACCGTCTGCTCGCGCTCGCGCCCACGGACGCGGCGAGTGCCGGCCTCGCGGCCGCGCTCGACGGAAGCGGCCTCTCGGCGGGGCTCCTCGTCGTCGCGCTCGCCGCGTGGGTCGCGCTCGCCGGCGTCGTCTCCGCGGTCGCGCTCCGGCGAAAGCGGGTCTGAGCCGGGGTCCAGAGGCGTCTCCGAGCGTCTCCCTCTCAGTTCCGCTCTCTCAGTCTCATCCTCTCAGTCCCGTTCCTCGAGGAACCGCGCGATCCGGTCCGTGGCCTCCTTCAGTTCGCGCATCGAGGTCGCATACGAGACGCGGAGGTGTCCCTCGCCGCCCGCGCCGAAGACGGAGCCGGGCACGACCGCGACGCCCTCCGCCTCCAGCAGCTCCTCGGCGAACGCCTCGTCGTCGCCGCCGCACTCCGGGAACGCGTAGAAGGCCCCGCCGGGCTCGAACGTGTCGAGTCCCATCGCGTTGAACCGGGAGACGACGAGCCGGCGGCGGCGGTTGTACTCCTCGACCATCTCGCGGACCTCGTCGTCGCAGCTCCGGAGCGCCTCCAGGGCGGCTATCTGCGCGGTCGTCGGCGCTGAGAGCATGGTGTACTGGTGGATCCGGTTCATCGCGTCGATCGCGTCTGCCGGGCCGAGCGCGTACCCCAGCCGGAGCCCCGTCATCGCGTACGCCTTCGAGAAGCCGTTGACGACGACGGTGCGCTCGCGCATCCCCGGCTGGGTGGCGATCGAGGCGTGGTCGGCCCCGTAGGTGAGCGCCGAGTAGATCTCGTCGGCGACGACCCGGAGGTCGTGCTCGCGACAGAACGCCGCCACCTCGGCCAACTGGGCGTCGGTCATCGTCGCCCCGGTGGGGTTGTTCGGGTAACAGAGGACGAGCAGGTCGGTCTCGCCCGCGCCGGCGGCCTCCAGGCACTCGGGGGTGAGCGCGAAGTCGTCCGCGGCGCGCGTCGGGACCGACAGCGGCTCGCCGCCGGCGAGTTCGACGCCCGGCGCGTACGAGATGTAGGAGGGCTCGTGGATCGCCACCGTGTCGCCGGGGTCGACGAGCGTCCGGAACGCCAGATCGACCGCCTCGCTCGCACCCGTGGTGACGAGGACCTCCTCGCCGGGGTCGTACGACTGGTCGTACCCCTCGTGGCGGGTCGCGATCGCCTCGCGGAGCTCGGCAGTTCCGCGGTTGGCGGTGTAGGAGGTCCGTCCCCGCTCGAGCCCGCCGATCGCGGCGTTTCTCGCGGCCCACGGCGCGGAGAAGTCGGGCTCGCCGACGCCGAGCGAGATGACGTCGTCGCGGGCCTCGGCCAGTTCGAAGAACTTCCGGATCCCGGACTCGGGGAGCTCGCGGGCGCGTTCGGCCGTCCTCATGGCGAGACGGACAGCCGGTCGTCGTCGTCGCCGTCGGCGAAGCGGACCCCGCCGTCCTTGTACGTCTCCATGATGTAGTGGGTGACCGTCTGGGTGACCTCCGGCATCGGCGCGACCTGCTCGGAGATGAACCGCGAGACGTCGTCCATCGACCCGCCGAGCACCTCGACGGCGAAGTCGTAGTCGCCGGAGACGAGGTGGAGGGCGTCGACCGCGGGGAACTTGGCGATCCGGTCGGCGACCTGCTCGTAGCCGGTCTCGCGGTCGAGTTCCACGTTGATCTCGACGAGCGCGCGGATCTTCCCGTCCTCCGTACGGTCCCAGTCGACGACGGCCTGGTAGCCGTGGACCACGCCGTCGGCCTCCAGCGACGCGATGGCCGCCTCCACCGCGTCCGCGTCGAGGCCCGTCTGGGCCGCGATGTCCTCGATGTCCTCGCGAGCGTTCCGCGCCAACACGTCGAGTACCTCGCGCTCGGCTTCCATACCGACACGTGAGGGGGTGAGGGTTTGAATATGGCGACGCGTGCAAGCGTCCCCGCGAAGACGGGCCACGCCGATGGTGCTCTCCGGAGACAGTGGTATACCCCTTCGGAGCGAAGGCCACACATGTATCGGCGACACACTCCGCTCCTGACCGGCGGCCGGCAGCGGGCCGAGGAACCGTGACGGGGCGAGTATTCGGAGGTCCGCACGCCCGGCGACGACCGAGTGTCGTCTGACGACGTCCGATCATGGCTCTCACACACTCGCTCGCTCGAAACGTGACGACGAACGCGACGCTCGGATGGGTCTTCGTCGGGGTCGTGACCCTGATCGCCGCCGTTAGCCTCCTCATGGCGCCGCTGATCGGGGGGTTGCTCGCACTGATCGCTGCCGGCGTCCTCGTGGTTCCGGCGGTGTGGCGGCGGGACTGGCGGGTGATGCTCCCGTGGCCGCTCGGGTCGGTCGTCGCCGTCGGCGTGACCGCGCGGACGTTCGGCGTCGCTCCGGAGATCTCCGGATACGTCGCCATCTCGTCCGTCGCGCTCGCGGTCGTCGTCGAGCTCGACTCGTTCACCGGCGTGGAGATGAGTCGCCGCTTCGCGGTGGGGTTCGCCGTTATGACGACGATCGCCTTCCAGTCGTGGTGGACGATCGCCACCTACTATTCGGACCAGTTGGTCGGCACCTCGTTCATCCGCTCACAGGCTGAACTCCAGTGGGACCTCGTCGCCGTCATGGCCGTCAGCCTCGTCATGGGTCAGCTCTTCATGTGGTACTTCGACCGTATCGAACACGTCGGTTCGCGTCACCGACCGGTCGTCCCGGAGGAGAGATCATGACCGTCTCCGAGGCCGTCGGCCTCTCGGACCGGAAACAGCGCCTATTGACCCGGCTGCTACAGTTCGTGTTGGTGGGTCTCTGTCTCGCCGGGCTCGTCACGCTACGCCTCGGGATGGCGGTCGGCGGCGCGTTCAGTCTGGGGATCACGCTGATCCCGGCCGCGATCCGCCGGGAGTACGAGTACACGATGAGTCCCGCGCTGGTCCTGTGGATCACCATCGCGGTCTGTCTCCACAGCGTCGGATCGCTCGGGCCGTACACGTGGTTCTCCTGGTTCGACAGCCTGACGCACACGGTCTCAGCGATCGTCGTCGCCGGGCTGGGATACGCGACCTTCCACGGGTTCGAGCAGCACTCGGAGGAACTCCACGTCCCGGCCAGCTTCCGACCCATGTTCATCGTCGTGTTCGTCCTCGCCGTCTCCGTCGTCTGGGAACTCCTCGAGTTCGCGTCCGGACAGGCATCACAGGTACTCGGTATCAACGCGCCGCTGGTCGTCTACGGTGTCGACGACATCGTCACGGACATGGTGTTCAACACGGTCGGCGGGCTGATCGTGGCCGTCGGTGGCTCCGGGTACTTCGTCCCGCTTTCGGGGTTCGTCCGGCGTCGGTTCGGCTCCCGAAACTCCTGAACCCACGGGGGAGGGCTTCCACACACCCGACCGTTATGTCCTCGCCGCCCGACGGGGGACCCACATCCATGACGACCGACGACACATCGACGCCCGACGTTACGACGTTCGACGGAACGGGACTCGAGGGGACGACGCTCGACGACGCCACGGCCCTGATCACGGGCGCGAGCTCCGGGATCGGCGAGGCGACCGCCCACGCGCTCGCCGCCCGCGGCGCGGACCTCGCGCTGTTGGCGCGGCGACGGGAGCGGCTCGAAGCCATCGCCGAGACGGTCGAAAGGGAGTACGGCGTCGAAGCGATCGCCGTCGACGGCGACCTTCGCGAGCCGGGGACGTCGACGGCGGCGGTCGAGACGACCGTCGATCGCCTCGGCGGGATCGACGTCGTCGTCGCCAACGCGGGACTGGCCCGCGGGAGCGACGTGGAGACCATGACCGACGAGGAGTACTTCGCGATGCAGGAGACCAACGTCGACGGGACGTTCTTCCTCACCCGCGAGGCCCTCCCGCACCTGCGGGAGGCCGCGGGGACCCTCGTCGTCGTCGGGAGCTTCGCCGGGAAGTTCCCACGCCCGTTCAACCCGGTCTACGCCGCGAGCAAGTGGTGGGTTCGGGGGTTCGCCCACAGCGTCGCCGCGCAGGTCGGCGACGACGACGTGGCGGTCTCCGTGATCAACCCCTCGGAGGTCCGCACCGAGTTCGGCAGCGAGGAGGGCGAGCCGTTCGAGGAGCGGTTCGAGCCCGGCAGCGTCACCGAGCCCGAGGAGGTCGCCGAGGCGGTCGCGTTCGCGGCGACGCGCCCCGGATCGACCGCACAGGAGGTCGACCTGTTCCGGCGCGACAAGTTCGCCGACACCTTCTGATCCGGCGGAGAGCAGATCAGGCGGCGTCGAGATAGCGGATCAGGCGACGTCGGGATCGATCCGCGCGCCGCACTCGGGACAGACGGCGTCGGAACGCGAGACGGCGAGGTCACACTCCGGACAGAACCGGCGGTCACAGGCTGGGTCTCCCATGCCCGACCCGAGGCGGCCCGACGACAAAAATCCCGGCGCGTCCCGCCGCGAACCGTAACCCCTTTTGAACCCGTGATCGGCGTAGAGGTGTGAGCAACGCCGACAACCGGTCGCAGTTCTGGGCGCTCTACCTCACGCGGTTCGCGGAAGGGTTCGGGTTCATCACGCTCCTGACGCTGCTGCCGACGTACATCAACACGCTCGACCCGCAGGCGACGACGGTTCTCGGGGTGACCGTCTCGGCGGGGTTCGTCATCGGGATGTACACCACCGGGTTCACGCTGGCCCAGACCGTGGCCGTGGTGCCGCTCGCGTGGGCGGGCGACCGGTTCGACAAGCGGCGGGTCCTCCTCGTTGTCCTCGCGATCGGCGCGGCGGTCTACGCGCTGTTCCCGATCGTCGACTCCTCCGGGTCGTTCGTCCTGATCCGCGCGCTTCAGGGGGTCGCGGTCACCGGCGCGTCGCTGATGACGCTCTCGATCGTCGGCCAGATCGCCGACGTGGGCACCCGTGCCGACAAGATCGGCAAGGCAAACGCGGCCTCGTTCGCGGCCTCGATCGTCGGATCGCTGTCGGCCGGCGCGATCTACGACGCCGTCGGCTTCGGCCCCATCTTCACCGTGATCACCGTACTCATGGTCCTCGCGTGGGTGATCGTCTGGGGCGTCCTCGACCACGACCCGACGCGGACCGAAGGGTTTCCGTTCACCGACCTCGCGTTCAACCGGAAGATCGTCTCGATCACGGCGTTCCGCGCGCAGTACGCCTTCGCCGTGACGATGGTCCGGACGTGGGTGCCGATCTACGCCGGGACCGAGATGGCCTCGGGCGGACTCGCCGTCGGCGCGACCGCGGTCGCGGTCACCGTCACGATCGAGAAGGCGACGAACATGGTCGGACAGCTCTTCACCGGCCGGCTCTCGGACGGGTACGGCCGATCGCTTTTCGTCTTCGCCGGCGGCGGCGCGTACGGGCTGGTCGCGATCTGTATCCCCTTCGCCCCCGCTCTCGGGACCGCTCTCGGGACCGACGTGACGCTTCCGTTCCTCGGCGAATTACCGCCGGCGTACCTCCCGCTGGTCGCGTTCTCGGGACTGCTCGGCGTCGCCGACTCCTTCCGCGAGCCCGCGAGCATGGCGCTCTTCGCGGACGAGGGGACCGACGAGGGCGGCGT
Source organism: Halorubrum aquaticum (assembly GCF_900113615.1). Taxonomy (GTDB): domain Archaea; phylum Halobacteriota; class Halobacteria; order Halobacteriales; family Haloferacaceae; genus Halorubrum; species Halorubrum aquaticum. The sequence continues at coordinate 35,949 of NZ_FOPZ01000008.1, read as the reverse complement.
CGCCTCCAGCTTCGGCATCCGCGAGCTCGTCTGGCGGCCCGGATCCGTCGCGGGGCCGCTCATCGCCGGGTGGCTGATGGTCGAAGTGAGCATGGCCTCCGTGTTCCACGTCGGCGGCGCGTTCGCGCTCACCGGCGTCCTCGCGTTCCTCGCGATGCTGGCCCGCGACCACGGCCGGGCCGCGTTGACGACCTGGTGAGGACGTGGCGATGGTGAGGACGCGCCGGCGTGGAGGGCGTTCGCGAGACGCCGACCACCGGCGAACCTTTCAGGGAGTGGAACGTTCAAGCCTCGAACCGTCGTGTATCGGGTCGTGGGATCCCTCGCACGCTACGCCTCCGTCCCGAGGCAGGTGATCGCCGACCTCCAAGGTGACGGCCGCGGCAGGGCGCTCTCGGCGGTCGCGTTCGGCTGGTTCCTCTCGATCAGCACCCGGATGATCTACCCGGCGCTCCTCCCGTCGATCCGGTCGACGTACGGGCTCACGCTCACGGCCGCGGGCCTGCTTTTGACCGTGTTGTGGATCGCCTACGGCGTCGGACAGCTCCCGGGCGGGATGCTCGCCGACTGGGCGGGCGAGCGGCGGCTGCTCGTCGCGAGCTCGCTTCTCGCGGCCGCGATGCTCGCGCTCGTCGTGACCGCCGAGTCGCCGCCGCTGTTGTTCGTCGGGACCGCGCTCTTCGGGCTCGGGACGGCGACGTACGGCGTCTCCAGGTTCACCGTCCTCAAGGACATCTATCCGGACCGGCTCGGCACGGCGACCGGGGTGACGATGGCCGCGGGCGACGTGGGCAACGCGGTGATGCCGCCGGCGGCGGGCGTGCTCGCGGGCGCGATCGCCTGGCAGTACGGCTTCGGGTTCGTGATCCCGCTCTTCGTCGTCGCGGCGGTCGCGCTGTGGCTCACGGTCCCGCCCAGTCCCTCGGGGACCGCGTCGCTCCGCGAGGCGTTCTCGGTGGGCGACCTCGCGCCGCTGTTCCGGCGGCCGGTCGTCCGTCACTCGATCGTCCTGCTCGTCCTGTGGGCGACGGTCGTCCAGGCGTTCATCGGCTTCTATCCGACGTACCTGATCGACGTGAAGGGGTTCTCCTCGGCGACCGCGACCGTCCTGTTCGGGTTCTTCTTCGCGCTCGGGAGCCTGATCAAGCCGGTCGCTGGACGGGCGTACGACCGCGTCGGCGTTCGGTACCCGCTGGCGGTCATGATGGGGATAACCGCGCTGACGCTCGCCGCGCTCCCGCTCGCGAGCGGGCTCCCGTCGTTCGTCGCGCTCACGGTGCTCGCGAGCGCCATCCTCGGCTACGAAACCGTCGTCATTTCCAACCTGACCGACCGGCTTCCGGACGGCTCGCGGGGGACGAAACTGGGCGCGCTGCGCACGGTCTACATCATGGTCGGCGCGTTGAGCCCCGTGGCCTTCGGCGCGGTCGCCGACCGCGGCTACTTCGACGAGGGGTTCATCGGGATCGCGGCGGTGAGCGCCGTCGTCGTGGCGTTCGTCCTCGCGTACGTCGACTATTAAGCGGTTGGAGGGTAGCGGCTGGAGAGTTCGGCTCCTTGAGATCCCCTCCGGACACGTTCTCGTCTGAAACGGCCGATATACGTCGAGAGCTAACAGTACGAATTCGTTTCCGACGCGAAGAACACATCCAAAGCCCCAGCCGCTCGGTTGTATGACGTAAGAAACGTACCTGCGGAGAACACCGTCAAAGCCCCAGCCACGAGGACTCGCGCGGCTCGTTGTGCTCCTCGTCGCTCACTTTGTTCGCTCCTGCGGTGCTTGCTTCGCCGGACTTCGTCCTCGTGGCAGCGAGGCGCTCCGCGCCTCTGGCAGCCGGCGGCTCCGCCGCCGGCGACTGCCCCTTTGTGTCCCACCCCGCCCCGCACAGCCCCGCACCTCACGCCTCCCCAGCCTCGCTGCTCACTTCGTTCGCAGCGTCCCTCGCGGGCTCCTCGCGCCCGTTCGGGCGCTCGGAGGCGCGCCACCGCACTACAAGAGGTCGTTGCTTCGTCTGTATTGAACAATGGGGATCGAGCATCCGCGAGCGAAGTGAGCGGTTCACCGACGGAGCCGTCGAAGACGGCGGAGTCGGCTTTTTCCCTCCAGGGTTTTCGAGGAGCGGTTCCCGAAGCGAACGCAGTGAGCGCCGGGAATCCGACGAGAAAAAGGTGGTGTGTCGACCACCGGCGGGCGGTGTACGTCTCCCACTGGAGGTTTCAACGGAGCCGGCTCGACTACTACCGCTTCGAGAGCGCCGCCCGGTAGTGATACCCGTCGTCGCCGCGGGCGACGTCGACGACCTCCCAGCCGGTTCCGACGGCAGCCTCCCGGAGTCGGTCGGGACTGAACAGCCGGAGTTGGAGGACCGGGTCGCGCTCGCCCTCGTACTCGAAGAACATCACCCGGTGGGCGAGCCCGGGCGTCGGGTCCTCCCGGTACCCGATCACCTCGCTCGTGGCGGGGTGGTCCGGGTCGTAGCAATCGACCACGGCGGTCCCGTCCGGCCGAGTCACGAACGCGAGGTCGTCGAGGAACGCCGAGAGCCCCCGCATCGACCCGACGAGCCCGAGGTGGGTCCCGTTCAACAGCGCGGAGCCGAACCGGTCGCGCTCGAATCCCTCCCTGAGTTCGAACATGCTTCCCTCGCGAGCGTCCGCGACGCCGCGCTCACGCATCGTCTCCACGAGCGCCGGGCTCGGCTCGATCGCGACGGTCTCGAACCGGTCCTGGAAGTACAGCGCGTGTCGGCCGGTTCCGGCACCCACGTCGAGCAGCGGACCCTGGAGGTGGGAGCCGAGCCACCCGTTCGTCCCCACCTCGGGGTCGAACGGCGTGAAGTAGAAGGAGTCGATGGGGTGCTCTACGGTCTCCGCGCCGTCCGAGTGGAGGAGGGGTTCGGTTCGATCGCCACGGTGGTGATCGCGGATCGCCCGACCGAAGGCGTCGGGAGCGGTGGGAGGGTCGGCGTCCGGACCCGAACCGGATTCGGCGTCGCTCATACCGGGTGCCACGACACGACCCGGGAAAAATCCCCGTTGAGGGTCGGTACCGCGGTGCGGGGTGACCGCTCCGATCGCTTCCGCCACTGGCTCCGGTTTCGGCCGACCTAAAAACCGGAACCGTTTTGTGTGTTTAGGTTGGCCTAAATCGTGTGTCGAGGGATTCGATACCGCTCGATTCGATGTCGCTCGAAGTCGACGCATGCGGTCCGATCCCGCGCTCGCGAGGGGGCGAGCACCCGTGACGCGGGCCGCGCAGTACCTCCTCGCGTTGTACATCGCGGAACACCGATCGGCCCCGCCGGTGGCCTCGGGGCGGGTCGCGGAGGTGGTCGACCGCTCCCCGGCCGCGGCGACGGAGATGCTCCAGCGGCTCGAGGCCGACGGTCTCGTCGAGCTCGAACCGTACCACGGGGCGACCCTGACCGCCGCGGGTCGCGAGCGCGCGGCCGCTCTCCACGAGACGTACGTCGCGCTCTCGTGGTTCTTCCGCGACGTCCTCGATCTCGACGCACACGAGCGCGAGGCGATGGAGATGGCCGGGCTGCTGAGCTCGGACGTCGCGGATCGGCTCGTTGACCACCTCGTCGACCGCGAGACCCGGAGCGACGGGAACGCTTCCCCGGACGTGCCGACCCCCTTGCCGTCACGGGAGTGAATCGACGGTCCGAGACGTGCGAGTCACGCGTCTCGCCCGCGCGCTCGTCGTCCTCGACCGGACCCTTTTTGTTTTAGGCATGCCTAAACGGACTCGATGCCCACAGGAGCTCAGTCCCGCAGCGAGCCCCGTCACGGTTCCGACCGAGAACCCGAATCGGCCCGGAAGCCGGACGTGACGATCTGTGAGGGTCGTCCCGGCCGATCGGTGTTCATCGAATCCGGCAACACGGACGGGTGGATCGCCGTGGATCACCCCGTCGACGTGAACCGATGACCGGACTCGACGACGCTCCCGAGGCCGACGACGCCCCCGGAGCCGAGGGCGAGAGCGAACCGGGCCACGAGAGCGAACCGGGCCATGAGAGCGAACCGGACGGTGAGAGCGAACCGGACGGTGAGCCAGATCCATCGACGTCGACGACGTCGGGTCCGACGCTCATCCGGTCGGGCCGGAACTTCGAGCGCGAGTACCGGCTCGACGCGAGCGATGCGGGGACGTTTCTGGTCGAGTTGGGCGAGAAGCTCAGGGACGGCGACGATCTCCAGCTCGCGACCGACGAGTGGGAGCTACCGTTCGCGTTCGGCGAGCCGGTCGAACTCGAGATCGACTTCGAAGGGACCGGAGAGCCGAGTTTGGAGATAGAAGTGGAGCTTCCCGGCCGAACCGACGACACCGCACCTGACGTTCGGTGAGAGCTCGGGGACTCGCGTCAGTTCGTCGCTGACTCGACGACGAGGCTGTCGTCCTCGAGGTAGTGTTCGATGTGGTGGGCGTGTTCCTCGATGGTCTCGAGCTGCTCACGGAGCATCTCGCCGGTGGCGTAGTCGCCGAGCCCCTCCGCGAGTTCGACGTGCTGCCGATAGCTCTCGATGATGTCGCCCATCATCTCCAGATCGTTCGCGAGCGAGGTGCGCACGTCGTAGACGTCCTCGTCCTCCGGTTCGACGGTGGCGTTCTCGGCGAGCGTCGTCATGCTGGCGTGCGGAACGCCGCCGAGCGCCTGGAGCCGTTCGGCCACCTCGTCGGCGGCCGCCTCGACGTCCTCGTACACCTCCTGGAGGAACACGTGGACGTCGAGGAACTCCGCACCCTCGACGTTCCAGTGGTGTTTGTGGAGCTGGTGATAGAGGACGTACGCGTCCGCGAGGTCCGAGTTCAACGCCTCGATTATCTGTTCGGCCTTCTCGGTCTCGAGCCTGAGGGCGTTCTCCTCAACGGTGCCGGCGCGCTGTCGCGTCTCCTTTTGCGTACTCATGTCGTTTCCACCTACGGCCCGTACTTACTTATATCTTATCAACATGTAAACACTTTTCGTACGACCTAAAACTCCGAATCCATCGAGTTCGACCCGCCGAGATCGGTTACTCCTCCGGAGTTGTCCCTTCTGGAACGTTTCTCCGTCCCTCCTCTCGATTCCGTTCGAGCCGTCGTGTGATCGGACGGTTCACCACGCGTTTCTCGAACTATTCGACTGCGAATCGACCGAGGCAGTCGGCGTGCTCGTATGACGGGCGTTTCGAGAGTGATCGGTTGATGAGAACGCGATCGTTGCTGGCGCGGTGAACACGTCCAAAGTCCAAGCCGTTCGGCTGCACGAAGTGTAATAGAAGACTGCGGAGTACGCTTCAAAGCCCCAGCCGCGATTCCCGCTCGCTGTGCTCGCGGTCGCTCGCAGATAGCGGGCACACGGCGGGATCCACGCGAACAGGGAGGGACCTCCGGTCCCTCCGGCAGCCGGCGCGAAGCGCCGGCGACGAAGCGAGCGTGGGTCAGTCGCGCCCGTGACTGGACGTAGTGAGGAAACGGGCGCGACGGGATTCGAACCCGCGATCGAGGGGTTAGGAACCCCTCGCCCTATCCGCTAGGCCACGCGCCCGAGATGGGGAAAGAGGGGGTATAGAAGCGAGAGCGTTTCGGATCGTCGGTTACGTGCTCGGTTCCTTCTCGGTCTCGAGGTCGTCGTCGTCGTCGGTCGCCGGCTCCGTCGTGCTCTCTGCCGGCTCCGTCGTGGTCTCCGCCGGCTCCGTCATCTCCGTGTCGATGTCGCCCTCCTGCATCTTCTGTAGTTCCTCCTCGACCTCCTCGCGGCCCTTCTTGAACTCGCCCATCGCCTGTCCCGTCGACCGCGCGAGCTTCGGGATCTTGTTCGCGCCGAACAGAAGGACCAACACGAGCAGGATTATGAGGAGCTCCGGGCCCGCCGGAATGCCGCCGATCAGTGGAATCGCGGTTACCATCTCTACCCGGTCGTAACCCTGTAGCGATTATAGTCTTTTTGCCTTCGGGGGGTCCCTACGGCCGCATCGGGGCCGCGTCGATCGTCCGCTATATACGCGCTCGCACCCATGCGCGGGTATGGTCGACGTAGGCGACGACGCGCCAGACTTCGCCGCTTCGCTCGTGACCGACGACATCGAACCGTTCCGGCTCGCCGACCGGGTCGGCGACGGCCCGATCGTGCTCGCGTTCTTCCCGGCCGCGTTCTCGAGCACCTGTACCGACGAGATGCGGACGATCCGCGACGAGTTCGACCGGTTCCCGGAGGCGTGTACCGTCCTCGGCGTCAGCACGGACCTCCCGCACGCGCTCGCCGCCTACCGCGAGGAGTACGACCTCCCCTTCGGGCTCGTCGCGGACCCCGACCACCGCGCGATCGAGGCGTACGACGCGATCGCGGACTTCGACCACTACGGCGTCGACACCGTCGCCCGCCGGTCGGTGTTCGTGATCGACGCCGACGGAACCGTCGCGTACCGCTGGCTGGCCGACGAACACGGCCAGGAACCCGATTACGCCGCGGTCGCCGACGCCGCGTCCGAGGTCGTCGTGCCGAACTGACCGGTCGACGCGATCGAACCGGACGACTCGACCGGCTTCGGTCAGCGACTCTTCAGTCGGGGTCCCGGAGCCCCTCGAGCGCCTCGGGGTTCTCCATCGACGAGAGGTCCCCGGGGTCCTCACCGCGGTAGACGGCCCCGATGGCCCGCCGGATGACCTTCCCGGACTGCGTCTTCGGGAAGGCGTCGACGAAGAGCACCTCCCGCGGGCGGAAGGGTTTGCCGTGTTCCGCGCCGACGAGCGCCGTGAGTTCCTCGCGAAGGGCCTCCGTCGGCTCGACGCCGGGCTCCAGGACGACGTACGCGACGACGGCGGTCCCGGTCGTCTCGTCCGGCACGCCGACGGCTGCCGCCTGGTTGACCGCGTCGTGGTCGATCAACACGCCCTCGATCTCCGCCGGACCGACCTTCCGGCCGGCGACGTTGAGCGCGTCGTCGGCGCGGCCGTGGAGGAACCAGAAGCCGTCCGCGTCCCGCTGGGCGAAGTCGCCGTGGTTCCACAGCCCCTCGAACGTCGACCAGTACTCCTCGAGGTAGCGCTCGTCGCCCGACCAGAGGCTCTTCGTCATCGAGGGACACGAGTCGCGCGCGACGAGGTAGCCGCGCTCGCCGGCGTCCTTGACGGATTCCCCGCTCTCGTCGACGATGTCGACGTCCATCCCCAGTCCGGGACCGCCGAGGGTACACGGCTTCAGCGGCTGGTTCGGCATCGGCATCAGGAAGCAGCCGCAGATCTCCGTCCCGCCCGAGATGTTGACGATCGGGCACTCGCCGCCGCCGACTTCCTCGTAGAACCACGTCCACGACTCGGGGTCCCACGGCTCGCCGGTGGAGCCTAAGATCCGGAGACTCGAGAGGTCGTGGTCCTCGACCCACTCGTCCCCGTGTTTCCGAAGCGCCCGGATCGCCGTCGGCGAGACGCCGAAGGTGGTGATCCCGTGTCGGTCGATCAGTTCCCAGAAGCGGTCGGGTTCGGGATGGTCGGGCGCGCCCTCGTACATGAACACCGTCCCGCCGAAGGCGTGATTGCCGATCAGCGTCCACGGACCCATCATCCAGCCGATGTCCGAGACCCAGAAGAACCGGTCCGCGGGCTTCCGATCGAAGCCGAAGTGGATCTCCTTGGCACACTGGAGCAACACGCCCGCGTGGGTGTGGACGATCCCCTTCGGGGTCCCCGTCGTTCCCGAGGAGTAGAGCAGCATCGATTCCGCGTTCGAGGGGAGCCGTTTCGTCTCGTACTCCGGCGACCGTGACCCCACGGCGTCCTCCCAGGTCGCGTCGCGGTCGGCGTTCCAGGGGACCGGATCGGCGTCGCCGTCGGTCGGATCCGACCCACCGTCCATGCTTTCGGGCGTCGCGCCGAGCCGGTCGTAGACCACCGTGTGTTCGACGGCGTCGGTCGATTCGATCGCGGCGTCGGCGTCGGCTTTCAGCCGAACCTCGCTCCCGCGTCGGTAGAACCCGTCGCCGGTGAAGAACACCGCGGGCTCGGCGTCGTCGATCCGGGTCGCGGTCGCCTCCCTTCCGAACCCCGAGAAGATCGGGACGGCGATCGCGCCGACCTTCAGACAGCCGTAGAGGATCGAGACGACCTCCGGGACCATCGGCATGTACAGCCCGACCGTGTCGCCCGTTTCGATCCCGACGGACTCGAGGTAGTTCGCGACGCGGTTGCTCTGCCGGTGGAGCTCGTGGAAGGTGACCTCGCGGACGTCGCCCGGCTCACCCTCCCAGATCAGGGCGACGCGGTTCCGGTTCGGCGAATCGACGGCGGCGTGCCGGTCGACCACGTTGTGGGCGACGTTTATCTCGCCGCCGGGGTACCACTCCGTGAACTGCGGGCCGTTCGTGTCATCGCGTATCGCGTCGTAGTCGGCGTAGAAGTCGATGTCGAGGTACTCGACGACCTCGTCCCAGAACCAGTCGACGCCCGACTCGGGCTCGCCCTCGACGTCGGACGTGGTGCGCGCGATCAGCTCCTCGTAGTCGTCGATCCCGTACTCCCACATGAACGCGGCGACGTTCGTCGACGCCGCGAACTCGGGGTCGGGCTCGTGGACCACCTCGGACGTCGCCTCGTACTCGTCCATCTCGACCGACCGTTTCCGCGGAGACAGTAAGTAACTTTCCTGAACGTCGGTCTCCGATCGGAAGGCCGGCCACGAGAAGAGCCTACTCGTCGTCGCCGTGTCCGACCTCGGCAGCCTCGATCTCGGCGGGTTCGGCGGGTTCGGCGGGCTCGGCGTACGCGGTCTCCGGAACGATGTCCACCGAAGCGACCTCGTCGTCCGGGTCGAGGTCCATCACGATGACGCCCATCGTGTTCCGGCTCACCGTCGAGATCTCCTCGACCCGGGTCCGCATGATCTGTCCGTCCCCGCTCATCGCGATCAGGTGATCGCCGTAGGTCACCGCCTCGATGGCGACCACGCTACCGTTTCGGTCCCCGGTCTTGATGTCGACGAGCCCCATCCCGTTTCGGGACTGCGGCCGGTACTCCGAGAGGTCCGAGCGCTTCCCGTAGCCGTTCTCGGTCACCGTCAGCACCCAGTTGTGGTAGTCGGCGTCGACCGCGGCCACGCCGGCGACGCGATCGCCCTCCCGCAGGTCGATCCCGATCACGCCGCGGGCCGTCCGGCCCATGGGCCTCACGTCGTCCTCGTCGAACCGGATCGCCATCCCGTCGCGGCTCCCGATGACGATGTGGGTCCCGCCGTCGGTCACCTCGACGTCGACGAGTTCGTCGCCGTCCTCCAGCCGGATCGCCCGGATCCCGGTCGAGCGGATGTTGCCGAACTCGTCGACGGCGGTCCGCTTGATGTACCCGTCGCGGGTCACCATCGTGAGGAACTCGTCGTCGTCGAGGTCGTCGGTGTTCACGACCGCCTCGATCTCCTCGCCGTCGTCGAGATCGAGGAGGTTCACGGCGGATTTCCCGCGGGCGGTCCGGGACATCTCCGGGATCTCGTAGGTCTTCAGCCGGTAGATCTGCCCGTGGTTGGTGAACACGAGCAGGTAGTCGTGGGAGTTGGCCGCGAACACCGAGGAGACGCGGTCGCCTTCCTTGAGGTCCGCGCCGATGATCCCCTTGCCGCCCCGGTTCTGCGCCCGGAACGTCTCGAGGGGCATCCGCTTGATGTAGTCGTCCTCGCTCATGACGACGATACACTCCTCCTCGGGGATCAGGTCCTCGTGGGTGACCGATCCGGTGTCCTCGATGAAGCTCGTGCGGCGCTCGTCGTCGTACTCCGCTTTCATCTCCTCGAGCTCCTCGATTATCACCGCATCGAGCTCGTCGGGATCGTCGAGGATCGTCTCCAGCCGCTCGATCCGCGCGGTGACCTCCTCGTACTCGGATTCGATCTCCTGTGTCTCCAAGGAAGTGAGCGACCCGAGCTGCATCCGGACGATGTGTTCGGCCTGTGCCTCCGAGAACTCGAAGCCGGCCTCCAACGCCGCCCTCGCGGCGTCGCGGTCCTCGGAGTCCTGGATCGTCTCGACCACGCTATCGACGTTCTCGAGGGCCTTCAGCCGCCCCTCGAGGATGTGTGCGCGGTCCTCCCGCTCGGCCAGCTCGTGTTCGGAGCGCCGACGGACCACGTCACGGCGGTGTTCGACGTAGTGTTCCAGCGTCTCCTTCAGATCGAGCACCTGCGGCGAGCCGTCGACCAGTGCGAGGTTGATCACGCCGAAGGTCCGCTCGAGGTGGCTCTCCAGCAGCTGGTTCTTGACGACCTCCGCCATCGCGTCGCGTTTGAGCTCGACGACGACGCGGATCCCGTCCCGGTCGGACTCGTCGCGGAGGTCGCGGATCCCCTCTATGGCCCCCTCGTTCACGTCCTCGGCGATCCGCTCGACGAGCCGCGACTTGTTCTGCTGGAAGGGGAGCTCCGAGATGACGATCCGCCCCTCCTCCTCGTCGACTTCGAACTCGGCGCGCACCCGGATCCGCCCCCGACCCGTCTTGTACGCCTTATGGACCGCGTTGCGCCCGACGATGTTCGCGCCCGTCGGGAAGTCCGGGCCCTCCACGTGCTCCATCAGGTCCTCGACGGTGGCCTCGGGCTCCTCGATCAGCTCGACGGTCGCGTCTATCACCTCGCCGAGGTTGTGCGGCGGGACGTTCGTCGACATGCCGACCGCGATGCCGGACGAGCCGTTGACGAGCAGGTGCGGCACCGCCGAGGGCAACACCTCGGGCTCCTCGAGTCGGTCGTCGTAGTTGGCGGTGAAATCGACCGTGTCGCGCTCGATGTCGGCGAGCAGCTCCTCGGCGATCGGAGCCATCCGCGCCTCCGTGTACCGCATCGCCGCGGGCGGGTCGCCGTCGACGGAGCCGAAGTTCCCCTGGCCGTCGACGAGCGGGTACCGCATCGAGAAGTCCTGGGCCATCCGCGCGAGCGTGTCGTAGATGGCGCTGTCCCCGTGCGGGTGGTAATCACCCATCGTCTCGCCGACGATGGAGGAGGACTTGCGGTGTGCGGAGTTGCTCGTGACGCCCGCCTCGTGCATCGCGTAGAGGATGCGCCGGTGGACGGGTTTGAGGCCGTCGCGAACGTCGGGGAGCGCGCGACCCGCGATGACCGACATCGCGTAGTCGATGTACGACTGCTCCATCTCGTCCTCGATGCGGGCGTTCGTTACCTGCGCGGCGCGAACGTCGTTCGGGTCGACGTCGGGGACGTCCGAGCTCATATGTCCACCCACTCCGCCTCGGTCGCGTGCTCCTTGATGAACTGCTTGCGCGGCTCGACCGCGTCACCCATCAACACGTTGAACATGCGGTCCGCCGCGGCCGCGTCGTCGATGGTGATCCGCTTGAGGATCCGGTTTTCCGGGTCCATCGTCGTGTCCCACAGCTGCTCGGGGTTCATCTCGCCGAGCCCCTTGAACCGCTGGACCTGCGTCGGGTTCCCGTCGCACTCCTCCGCGACGATCCGGTCGCGTTCCGCCTCGGTCATCGCGTCGTACGTCTCGCCCCGATAGCGGACGCGGTACAGCGGGGGCTGTGCGGCGTACACGTAGCCGGCCTCCAGGAGCGGCTTCATGTGCCGATAGAGCAGGGTCAAAAGCAGGGTCCGGATGTGGGCCCCGTCGACGTCCGCGTCGGTGTTGTGGGCGCACAGTCCGCCCATCCCCGCGACGAAGTTCTCGTCGGTTTCGACGGAGAAGTCGTACACGTATCGTCCGGACGGTTCCACTTCTTCGACCCGCCTCACCTCCAGTCCGACGAGATCCTCAGATATGTCACGGTACTTCCGCGTTCCGTGGTTGTCCCACCCGTCCTCGACCTTCGAGCGCAGGCGGTCGCCGTTCCGGTGCGGCTCCCAGACGTCTCGTATCTCCGCGAGATCCGACCGGGCCGACACGGTGACGGTGTGGCTGGCCGAGTTCGTTTCGTACCCGCCTTCCAAGTCCTCTACATCCGTCTTCGAGTGGGACGCCACCACGCCCTGCGCGGAGAGCAGGTACATCACTCCGCTGGCGAGCTGACGCGAGGTCGTCGACCACGCGATCCGCTCTTCGTTCACCGTCCCGTCTCCGTGGAGATAGCCACGGAGGAACGCCTGCTGGCATTCCGATGAGACGTCGAAGACGAGGTCCGGGATCGCTTTCTCGCTCGCTTCGGAGCCGTCGAATCCGAACACGTGTTCCCAGACGACGGCCGCAACGCGGTTGACGAGCTTCACTTCGTCGACGCGGTCGGCGTTCCGACTCCGCTTCGCCGGAATTCCGAACACGTGATCGAACGCGTCCTGATACCTCTCGGCCAGCGACTCGTTGTTCGAACCTATCGCCAGTCGAACGCCGTTCCGCGGTGAGCTCGACCCGTCTGCCGCGTAGATGCCGAGCAACTCGAAGAGCGTCTCGTCGAGTTCGACGTACCGATCGACACCGTGATCCGCGTGGTGTTGTGGCGTCAGTCGTACGGTTGCGTCGTCGGGTATCTCGTCGAGGTCGTCGACGGAGAGTTCGCTCACTCGGACGTAATCGCGGACGCGGTTCGTTTGTGCGCCCTCGTACTGATCGTTCCAGCGCTGATCGAGGAGCGAGTCCGTGACAGACACGCTTTCCATCACGGCGGACGCCGAGACGCCGACGGCGTCACAGTACGCCTGGAAGTTCGAGACGGTCGGACGCGAGTTCCCTCGCTCCCACTGCGACACCGTGATGGGCTGGGAGACTCCGACCGCGTCGCAGACGTCCTGTTGTGTGAGCCCGGTCTCCTCTCGCTGTTCGCGAAGCGTCGACCGAACCGATTCGGGAGCCTCGACTCGCGGCTCGGCCCGAGCCACGGCTCCGCCGTCCGTCGCGTACTCCTCGCGGACCCGCTCTTTGAACAGTTCCTCGATCCCGGGGCCGCGCGCGAACAGTTCGGAGTCGAACTCGTCGGACCGTTCGACGAGTTCCGCGAGAAGGTCGATCCGTTCCCCGTCACGCGTGCCGGAAAGCGGTACGGATCGCGGTGCGACGACCTGATCGCCGGCGTCGATCTCGTCGCCTCTCGCGAGTTCGATCTCGCCGTCGCGGTGGACGAAGACGCTGTGCGAGGCGGTGACTTTCAGGTTCCGTCCGTAGTCAGTCTCGATTTCGTACAGCGGTTCGTCGATCTCGTGCCGGATAACCTGATCGATCGGTCGGAACTTCGTCCGATTGTCGTCTCTTCCGAAACAGAGGACCTCGTGGTCCTCGTAGCCGGTTCCGTCGGCCTCGACCACGCGATCGACGAACTCCCCGATCTCCACGAACCGCGTGTTTCCGTCCGCGTCGCGAACGAATCCGTGTTCCTCGCCGTCGACGCTCATCAGGATAATCCTGTTGTACCGGACGTCGTCGATGTCGAACTCCTCGCCGATCCCCGCGCCGATCGCGGTGATCAGCGCGCGGATCTCGTCGTTCTCGAGGATCCGGTCGAGCCGGTGTTTCTCGACGTTGAGGATCTTCCCCTTGAGCGGGAGGATCGCCTGGTTCTCGCGGTTGCGGCCCTGTTTGGCGCTTCCGCCGGCCGAGTCGCCCTCCACCACGAACAGCTCCGCCTCCGCGGGGTCGCGGGTCTGACAGTCAGCGAGCTTACCGGGCAGCGCCGTCGACTCCAGCGCGGACTTCCGGCGGGTCAACTCCTCGGCTTTCTTCGCGGCCTTGCGTGCCCGCGCGGCCTCCGCGGCCTTGTGAACGACCTTCCGGGCGGTGTCGGGGTTCTCCTCGAGGAACGTCCCGAGCTTCGCGTGGGTCGCCGACTCGACGACGCCGCGGACCTCGCTGTTGCCGAGCTTCGTCTTCGTCTGCCCCTCGAACTGCGGGTCGGGGTGTTTGATCGAGATGACTGCGGTGAGCCCCTCACGGACGTCCTCGCCCTTGAGGTTGGCGTCGAGGTCGTCGACGAGCCCGTGTTCGTTCGCGTAGTCGTTGATGACGCGGGTGAGCGCCGTCTTGAACCCCGTGAGGTGGGTGCCGCCCTCGCGGGTGTTGATGTTGTTCGCGAACGCGTGGACCGAGCCTTGAAGCTCCTCGGTCGCCTGCATCGCGACCTCGACGTGGACGCCCTCGTCCTCGTCGGAGAAGTAGATCACGTCGTCGTGGATCGGCGTGCGGGTCTCGTTGAGGTAGCCGACGAACTCGCGGATCCCGCCGTCGTAGCGGAACGTCTCGCGGTTCCCGTCGCGCTCGTCCGCCAGCGTGATCGCCACGCCGGAGTTGAGGAAGGCGAGCTCGCGGAGCCGGCTGGAGAGCGTGGAGAACTCGAAGTCGGTCGTCTCGAAGACCTCGTCGTCGGGCCAAAAGCGGATGTAGGTCCCGGTTCCCTCCGAGGAGTCCATGTCGCGGACGCGCTCGAACCCGTCCGGGGCGGGCTCGCCCCGCTCGAACTCGTGTCTGTAGACGCCGCCGTCGCGTTTCACCTCGACCTCCAGGCGCTCGGAGAGCGCGTTGACGACGCTGACGCCGACGCCGTGGAGGCCGCCCGAGACCTGATAGGACTTCGAGTCGAACTTCCCGCCGGCGTGGAGGACGGTCATGATGACCTCGAGTGCCGGCCGGTCGTACTTCTCGTGGGTGTCGACGGGGATCCCGCGACCGTCGTCGCGGACACTCACGGAGTCGTCCTCGTGAACCGTGACGTCGATCTCCTCACAGTGGCCCGCGAGCGCCTCGTCGATGGCGTTGTCGACGACCTCGTAGACGAGATGGTGGAGCCCGCGTCCGTCCGTGGACCCGATGTACATCGCCGGACGCTTGCGGACGGCCTGAAGGCCCTCGAGGACCTGAATCTGGCCGGCTCCGTATTCGGTCTCCTCTGGCATAGAACTTGGCGGGAATAGTCCGTGCCGGGTTATAAACCCGACGCACGCGCGCGGGCGTATGAGTAGGTTGACCTACCGCTCGAGGAGGTCGCCGGCGGAATACCGCGCGAGGGGAGTACTCACGCGCCACGAGTGACGCCGGGTGACGCGGGTTTATGTCTCCTCGCCGGAATCACCCGCCATGACCGACCTCCCGACCGTGATCGGGATCGCGGGCGTGACCGGGCTCGTAACCGGACTCGGCGCGCTCCCGGTGTTCGTCCGCGCTCGCGTGAGCCACCGGACGTACGACGCCGCCCTCGGCCTCGCCGCCGGACTGATGGTCGCCGCCAGCGTGTTCGGGCTGATCCTCCCCGGAACCGAGGAGGGAAGCCTCACGGCGGTGCTTTCGGGGCTCCTCGTCGGGGGATTCGGCCTCCTCATCGGCAACCGACTCATCCCGCACCTCCACGCCCGGTATCGCGGGTGGCGCGCGGAGGGCGGCGCGACCCGCGCGGACGTCGCGGGGATGGCGGGGAGCGGGAGAGCGGCCGAGGACGGCTCCGGCGAGGAGGCCCGCGGCGGGGCCGACTCCGGCGGGGACGGGGCGCCCGCGACCATCGACGCCGCGCTCCGCCGGGCGCTGCTCGTCGGCGGGGCGATCACCCTCCACAACGCGCCCGAGGGGCTCGCGATCGGCGTCGCGTTCGCGTCCGGGCTCGAGGAGGTCGCGCTCGTGTTGGCGGTCGTGATCGGCCTCCAGAACGTCCCGGACGGGTTCGCGTTCGCGATCCCCATGGCCGAGACCGGGATGGGGAACCTCCGGGTGTTGGCGTACACGGCGCTCTCGGGGACGGTCCCGCAGGTGATCGCCGCGACGGTCGGCTTCTCGCTCGTCTCGCTCTCGACCGGGCTCTTTCCCGTCGCGGCCGGGTTCGCGGCGGGCGCGATGCTCGCGGTCGTCTTCCGCGAGCTGATCCCCTCCTCGCACGGCCACGGGCACGCCGACGCGGCGACCGCCGCCTTCCTCGGGGGGTTCGTCCTGCTGGTCGTCGTCGACGCCGTCGTGACGGTGTGACGACCCGCGCGACCGACCACGAAACGTTTTCGCCGGACGGTGCCGTCTGGTTCGGCATGTCCACGACTACCGTTTCGACGCCCGAACCGGACGAGGCGTGTGCCTACTGCGGGTCGCGGATCTTCGATCACGACCCGATCTGCGTGCGCGACTGTGCCGACAACTGCGGGTCGCCGACCTACTTCTGTAACTACGCCTGTCTCTCCGCACACGTCGACGAGAACGACCTGACCGCGGGGAACGCCTGCGAGTGGTCGCCGGACGCGTGAGTCGAGGGTGTAAGCCGGCGCGACGCGATCGACGACCGCGACCGCACCTCATCCCTCCCCAACCTCGGCCTCGGTGACTCGCCGGCAGATCCGGCGAGTCCCCTCAGCCTCCCTCGCGCGCGTTCCTCGGGGTTCCACCCCTCGTCTCACGCGCGCCGGGATCGCTTGTGATGATCGGAGACGACCGGGAAGAGACGACGGTGAAGAGCGGACTACTCGTTTCGCGGGCTGCTCGGGTGGTACTCCGTGTCGTACTGGCCGGGGTTCCCGTCGACGCGGTCGGGGTTGATCCGGCCGGCGAGCAGCATGAAGTCGAGGACCGTACAGTAGAGCATCGCCTCGACGACGGGAACCGCCCGCGGCGGGAGTACGGGGTCGTGTCGTCCGACGACCTGTATTTCCTTCTCCTCGCCGGTCTCCCAGTCAGCCGAGCGCTGCTTCTTCGGGATCGAGGTCGGCGCGTGCCACGTCGCCTCGCCGTAGATCGGCTCGCCGGTCGTTATCCCGCCCTGGAGCCCGCCGTGGTCGTTGCCGACGGGGACCGGGTCGTCCGCCTCGCTCTCGACGTGCTCGAAGGACTCGCCGTCGTCGAACGTCCAGTCCTCGTTGCGCTCGCTGCCGGTCACCGCGGCCGCCTCCTTCCCGAGGCCGAACTCGACGGCGGTCGTCGCCGGGATGGAGAACATCGCCCGCCCCAGCCGGCTCGGGAACCCGTCGAACCGCGGCGCGCCGAGCCCGCGCGGAACGCCCCGACACTCGAAGTAGATGGAGCCGCCGATGGAGTCGCCCTCCTCCTGGTACTCCTCGATCAGCTCCTGCATCTCGGCTGCGGCCTCGGGGTCGGCACACCGCACGTCGTTCTCCTCCGAGCGCTCCAGAAGCTGATCGAAGCTCACCTCGTCGGCCTCGACGTCGCCGATGCGGTTGACGTGGGCTTTGATCGCCACGTCGTACTCGGAGGCGTCGAGCACCTGCTCTGCGACCGCGCCCGCGGCGACCCAGTTCACGGTCTCCCGGGCGGAGGAGCGGCCGCCGCCGCCCCAGTTCCGCGTCCCGAACTTCGCGGAGTAGGTGTAGTCGCCGTGAGAGGGCCGCGGCGCGGTGACGTACGGCTCGTACTTGCCCGAACGCGCGTCCTTGTTCTGGATCACCATCCCGATCGGGGTACCGGTGGTGTACCCGTCCTGGACGCCGGAGTTGACGACGACCTCGTCGGGCTCGCCCCGCGAGGTGGTGATCATCGACTGGCCCGGCTTGCGCCGGTCGAGCTGTGCCTGGATCGCGTCCTCGTCGAGTTCGACGCCCGCGGGCACGCCCGAGACGGTCACGCCCATCGCGTCGCCGTGGCTCTCGCCGTAGGTGGTCACCTGAAAGAGGCGACCGAACCGGTTCCCGTTCATACCCGTTCGTGAACCCGGGGGCATATAGGGGTTGCAATCCGCGAACGCTCCGGGACGGTCGTCCCCGGCGAATCGACGCCGGTTTACCGGGCGCTCCCGTGGATCGTGTCATGCGCGACCGACTCACCTCCGATCTCGGCGTCTACGCGCTCTCGGGGCTCTTCTCGTTTCTCGTGTTCCTCGTCGCGCTCGCGGTCCTGTCCGCGACGCTTCCCGGCGGACTCGACGCGCGACGCACCGCCGGGCTCGTCGTCGGTTACCTGCTCTTCTTATCGGCGTACACCGCGGCGTGGTACATCTACACGGAGATCGACGCCCGGGAGGAAGTGTGATCGCCACGCTTTATTAAGCCGCCCGAGTACCGGCGACATGGACCAGTTGCGGCAGTCGCTCCTCGACGCGCCGATCATCGAGAAAGGCGAGTACCAGTACTTCGTCCACCCGATCAGCGACGGCGTTCCGATGCTCAAACCGGAGCTCCTCCGGGAGATCGTCATCCGGATCATCCGGAAGGCGGAGCTTGAGAACGTCGACAAGATCGTCACCCCCGCCGCGATGGGGATCCACATCTCCACCGCGCTCTCTCTGATGACCGACATCCCGCTCGTCGTCATCCGCAAGCGCCAGTACGGCCTCGACGGCGAGGTCCCGCTGTTCCAGGAGACCGGCTACTCGGAGTCGGAGATGTACATCAACGACGTCGAGGAGGGCGACCGCGTGCTCGTCCTCGACGACGTGCTCTCGACGGGCGGCACGATGAAGGCGATCCTCGACGCGCTCACCAAGGAGGTCGGCGCGGAGGTCGTCGACGTCGTCGCCGTGATCAAGAAGGCCGGCGAGAACGAGCTCGACGACACCGACTACGACGTGAAGACGCTGATCAACGTCACCGTCGAGGACGGCGAGGTCGTGATCGTCGACGCCCAGGGCGACGAGTAGTCCGTCTGACGACGAGACGATTCCCCCCAACCCCTCCCGGCACCCTCGTTTCGCACCCGTCACGTTTTCCGCCCGCCGTCACGACGCCGACCGCGTTTTCCCGCCGGATCCGACTCGATCGCCGCGGAGTCACTCGATCCGGTCGAGCACGAACCTCGTCGCCACGGGCACGGCCCGAGCGTAGAGGTCGACGAGCACGAGATCGCCCTGTACGCGGGCCGGGTCGGCGTAGCTCTCCTCGACGCGACGCGCCGCGGACGCGTGCGTCTCGAGGGCGGGCCGGGCGATCCGCGCCGCGAGCCGCGGGTCGTCGCTCTCTGCGACGCCGGCGAGCGACTCCCGCGCCCGGTCGTCCATCCGGTCGACGGACTCGGCAGTCACCGCGTCGCGATAGGCACCGTCCCGGATCCCCTCGACCGCCGTTCCGAGCGCCTCGAGCGCGACGAGAGCCCGCCCGGCCTCGACGACGGCCGTCGCGGGAGCCCCGTCGTCGACGTGCTCCTCGACGTCCTCGGCCAGCGACTCGGCGCGGTAGCTGGCCTCCGTGAACAGCCGGCCGGCGGCCGTCCCGCGCAGGTCGTCGTCGACGGGCGGATCGTCGCGGGCGAGGAACTCCCCGACGGTGGACCGCTCGCGACCGACCGCGGCGCGGAGGCGCCGAGCGGACCCGATCAGCGACGCCCACTGTGAGGCCGTCTCGGCGCGTTCCACGCGGTACGCCTCCAGCAGTCCGGTCGCGTCGTCGAGCGACGCCCGAGCGCGTTCGACCCGGCCGACGGCCTCGCCGGCTCGAAACGGGCGAGCGAGCGGGTCGGCGGGGTACTCCGGCCGCGGACGGACGCGACGCCGACACGCCGCGACCAGGTCCTCGACCGGCGCGTGCGCGAGCACCGCCTCCCGTGGGGAGCGCGCGCGATACTCGTGGTCGGCCACGAACGACCCGAGGTCCTCGCGCACCGCGCGCCCCCGCTCACGGACCGCCGCCGCGTCGTCCTCGCCGGTCGCCGCGCGGTGGGTACCGCGGACGGTCGCGGCGGCGCTCCGTATCCCGCGCCACTCCGCGAGCCGCCCGGTCGCCCACGGTCGGTCGGAACCGCTCTCGAGCCGCTCGGCGGCGCGCTCGCGCTCGTTGCGGAGCTCCCGGGCGACGGCGGCGTTGGGGATCGGAGGGTCCTCCGAGTCGTCCGGGTCCCCCGGGTCCGCCGGGACCGCATCGAGCAGTTCACGGGCCCGCGCCTCGTGGGCCGCCGCGAGCGACGAGGGGACCGCGACCGGGAACGGCGAGGCGGGCCACTCGACGGACTCGACCGCGTCCGGCCGAAGGTCGACGTCGGTCCCGGCGGGCTCGTCGTCGTTCGACGACCGCAACCCGGCGCAGCCCGCGAGGGCGGCGACGCCGGCGCTCCCGAGCCCGGCGAGCACCGATCGGCGCGAGGTCACTCCCCGTCACCTCCGTTCGCGGGCTCGAGTTCCGGATCGAACGGCTCGCCCCGGGGCGACGAGGGGCAAGACCCCGACATTCCGCGGCCGCTGCCCGTCGACCGTTCGGCCGCCATGGGCAGCCGGATCGCGAACCCGACGGCGTGGATCCGGTCGGTCTCACACTCGACATCTGCCGGTCGGAGGCTCTGACAGAACTGGGCGTGAGGATGGAGCTCCCCGTTTTCGAGTTCGTCCGTCTCCACCGAAACCGATCGGAGACTGACCGTGTAACACTCCTCGATCGGCATCGAGAGGAGGTACACCGACGCGGTCTCGAAGTCCGTCTCGGCGACGAAGCTCCGTAGCTCCTCGGCCTCCGGCACGTCCGCGAACGCGAGGTCCGCGACGTCGTCCGCGGAGACGAGCACGCGTCGGCCGCCGCGGTAGCGCGGTTCGTCACCCCCTGCGTCGCCGTCGGCGTCATCGGAATCGTCGTTTCCGTCGCCGTCGTCCTCGGCGTCGTCGGCCGACCGGGCGTCCTCCCGGTGGAAGAGCGGCGTTCCGGCCTCGTTGCGGACGCGGTGAACCTCGTAGTCGTCGATCCGGTTCTCGATCGGCGCCGGGACGCTCGCCGAGTGCTCGCTGGAGCCGGCACAGCCGGCCAGCGCCGCGATCCCGGACGCCGCCGCGAGGAGGGCTCGTCTGCGGGTCGTGCGGGGCATCGGTGGCGGTTCGCCGAGCCGCGCCATACGTCTTGTGGACGCCGGTGTCGCGGTCGGACCCGCCCGATAGCCCCCGATCGCTGCCGGGCACGGACTCCTTTTGGGTCGCGCGCCCGAACGACCGGACACACATGACAAGCGTGCTGTTCGTCGTGAGCGAGGAGGGGTACTGGGCCGAGGAGTGTATCGAGCCGCTTTCGACGCTCGAATCGGAGGGCGTCGACGTGACCGTCGCGACGCCCTCCGGCTCGCCGCCCGTCGTCGACGAGCGATCGCTGGAGCCGGACGCCGCCGGCGGCGAGGCGGTCGCCGAGGAGTACCGCGAGGTCGACGCGGAACACCCCGAACTGAACGACCCCGAACCGATCGCGACGGTCGCAGCCGCGGACCACGACGCGGTCGTGTTCCCGGGCGGCCACGGCACCGTCTGGGACGTGAACCAGGACCGACACGCCCGACAGCTCCTGCTCGAGGCGGTCGCCGGCGAGGAGGGCGTCGCGCTCGTCGTCTGTCACGCCGTCGGGATCTTAGCGTTCACCCGCGAGGCCGACGGGACGCCGCTCGTCGAGGGGCGCTCCGTCACCGGCTTCCCGAACGAGTGGGAGGAGGGTATCGTCGACGACGAGGACGTCCTGCCGGACGGCCGGAAGCTCCCGTACTGGGTCGAGGACGAGGTCCGGCTGGCCGGTGCGGAGTGGGACGCCGAGCTCGACGCCGACGAGAGCGTGACCGAGGACGGCGACCTGCTCACCGCGCGCGGGCCGGGCTCCTCGACTGCGGCCGCGGCGGCGCTCCTCGACCGGCTCTGATCCGTCGGTAGCCTACCGGATCACGAAGGCGGGCTCGTCGATCCGCTCGCTCTTACACGACGGACAGCGGGACGGCGCGTTGAGCGGGTCGTCGAAGCCGTCGAACCCGCAGTCGCGACACGTCGGCGGCGACACGAGGAACGACTCCTCCCCGTCGACCGACCGGGAGACGTGTTCGAGGTGCTCGTAGACGGTCGGCGTCGGTACCGAGAGCTCGGCCGCGATCCCGCTCGCGGTCCGCGGTTCCTCGCGGAGCACGTCGGCGATCCGCTGGCGGGTCGTCTCCATGTGTCCCGCTCGTCGGGGCGGATTAAAACGACGACGGAGTTTCGAGACGGTGACACAGTCACAAGAAGTATGTCGCTCGCCCTCACGGGTAGGTGTATGAAGGCAGTGGTACTTGCCGGTGGATACGCGACGAGGCTCTGGCCCATAACCAAGGACCGACCCAAGATGTTCCTCCCGGTCGGCGAACGGACCGTCATCGACGAGATCTTCGCCGACCTCGAGGCCGACGACCGGGTCGACGAGGTGTTCGTCTCGACCAACGAGCGCTTCGCCGACACCTTCGACGACTACCTCGCCGAGAGCGAGTTCGAGAAGCCGACCCTCTCGATCGAGGAGACCGTCGAGGAGGACGAGAAGTTCGGCGTCGTCGGCGCGTTGGCGCAACTCGTCGACCGCGAGGGCGTCGACGACGACCTGATCGTCGTCGCCGGCGACAACCTGATCAGCTTCGATCTGGCCGAGTTCACCGACTTCTTCGAGGGGAAGGGGACGCCGACGCTCGCCGCCTACGACGTGGGGTCGCTGGAGCGCGCGAAGTCGTACGGGCTCGTCGAGCTCGAGGGCGACCGCGTCGTCGACTTCCAGGAGAAGCCCGAGGACCCCAAGAGCACGCTCGTCTCCATCGCGTGTTACGCGTTCCCCGCCGAGACGCTCCCCGACCTCGCCACGTACCTCGAGAACGACAACAACCCGGACGAGCCCGGCTGGTTCCTCCAGTGGCTCCAGTCGCGCGAGCCGGTCCACGCGTTCACCTTCGACGGCGCGTGGTTCGACATCGGCACCGCCGACAGCTACCTCGACACCGTCGAGTACGCGCTCGACGGCGACAGCCTCGTCGCCGACGGCGCGACCGTCGAGAACTCCGAGATCGGCGACGTGGTCCACGTGATGGACGGCGCCGAGGTCACGGACAGCGAACTCGAGCGCACCGTCGTCTTCCCCGAGGCGACCGTCGCCGACAGCGACGTCGAGAACACGGTGGTCGACGAACACGCCGTCCTCGAGGAGGTCGAACTCACCGGCTCGCTGATCGGCGCGTACACCTCGATCACGAGCGGCGAGGACTTCTGAGGTCGGTCGGTTCGGCCCGTCTCACTCCCCGTCCTCGTCTCCGTCCCCGTCCTCCCCGCGGACCGCGTCGGCGACGCGGCTCACCGTCTCGTACTCCCCGGTCGAGTAGGCGATGAACCGCACGTCCCGCAGGGTCTCGGGGTCGTACTCGCGGATCGCCTCGGCGATGATCCGCGCGCCCTCCGCGAGGTCGAACCCGGCCACGCCGCAGCCGAGCGCGGGGGTCACGAGCGACGTACAGCCCCGCTCGTCGGCCGCCGAGAGCGCGTTCCGCGTGGCGTCCCGGATGCTCTCGGCGGTCGCGCGACCGTCCCCGTAGTGGGGCATCGCCGCGGCGTGGACCACGACCTCGGCGTCGAGGTCGAACGCGTCGGTGACGGCGACGCCCCCGAGATCCACCGGGCCCTGCTCCATCGCCGCCTCGTTTATCGGGCCGTTCGCCCCGCGTCTGAGCGCGCCGGCGACCCCCGAGCCCATCCGGAGGCTCGTACCCGCGGCGTTCACGAGCGCGTCGGCCGACGCCTCCGCGATGTCGCCCCGAACGACGGTGAACTCCATGCGCGAGCGATCGACCGCCTCGGTCAAGAGCGTTCCGCGGGGACGGGGGAGTCGGGGGCGTCATCGGACGATTCCACACCGTCCCCGGTCGCCTGCGCGTGCGTGTGGTGAAAGCAATCGAGCGCGGGCTCGCCCTCCGCGGTCGTCGTCGGGTGGAAACACACCCGCCGGTAGCGCTCGTTGTCGCGGAGGTTGACCGCGAAACCGCCCGCGTGCCGCGACGCCGACTCGTATGGGTCGCCGCAGGCGGGGCAGGTCTCCGGTCGGTCGTCGGGGACGTACACGCGTGTCACCGGGCGCCGGTACGGTCCACGGCGACTAAACGGGCTCGCCGGGCTCGCCGGTCTCGCCGGCGCCGACCGGGTTCGCGCTCCGCGTCGGCGCCTCACTCCGGCGCTTCCTCGCGGATCCGTCCCGACCGCCACCCCTCGTAGTACGCGCTCGCCGGATGGTAGTCCGGCTCGACGCCGGGCGGCTCCGGCGCGACCGGGTCGCCGCCGTCGTCGGGGGAGAGCCGTTTCTCGTACCACACGCCGGCCGGCCCCCGGTAGTCCGCGGCGGCGTCGAGGAACCGGACGAGCCACGACCGGAACCGGTCGCCTCCGTCTCCGTCCTCGCCTCCATCGCCAGTCCCGGCGGCGCGCTCCGCGAGCGCCGCGGCCGCCCCGATCCCCTCCGCGAGCGCCCACCCGTAGCGGTCGGGGACGAGGACCCCGCCGTCGGCCCCGAAGGTGTACGCGAACCCGCCGTCGGTCCAGCCGAGGTCGACGGCGGCATCGAAGAGCTCCGTCGCCCGCGCGTCCCACCCGTGGTCCGGCGCGTTTCCGGCGCCGTATCGGTCGAGCAGCGCGAGGAGCCTCGCCCACTCGAGGTGGTGTCCCGGCTGGTATCCCGGCGGCCGGAACCGATGGCGCGGCTCGTCGGCGTTGTAGTCGAGGTCGTGTTCCCAGTCTTCGGTGTAGTGCTCCCAGAGCAGGCCGTCGGTCTCGGCCGCGAGATCGACCGTGATCCGGCGGGCGATCCGGCTCGCGCGCTCGAGGGACGACCGGTCGTCGGTCGCCTCGTAGGCCGCGACGTACGCCTCACACGCGTGCATGTTCGCGTTCTGTCCCCGGTACGGCTCGCGTTCCCGCCAGTCCGGGTCGCAGTCGCTGCGGAGGCAGCCGCTCCCGTCGTGGAAGCGCTCCTCGAGGAGGTCGGCGGTCGCGTCGACTCCCGTCGTGGCCCCGTCGATCCCGGCTTCGGCCGCCCTGGCGTACGCCAACAACGCGAACGCGTGTCCGTAGGCTGACCGGGTCCGATCGACTGGCTCCCCGTCGGCGTCGACGACGAGGCGGTAGCCCCCCGCCTCGGACCGGTGAGCCGACTCGAGGAACGCGAGCCCGTGTTCGGCGGCGTCGACGCACCAGTCGGGGCCCCCGGCGACCGCGCCGGTCGCGAAGTTGGCGACCGACCGACAGGTGGCGACGAGGTGACGCCGGTCGTCCGTGTACGGGTCCCCCGTCACGGGATGAAGCAGTCGAACGCCGGCGTCGGCGAGCACGTCCGGATACTGTACCCGGAGCGTCGCGAGCAGCCGCCCGCGGAAGGCGGTGGGATCGATCACGTTCGCGATCCCGCGGCGGAGACGCACGACGTGCTCATCGCTCCTGCTCGGGCGGGTCGTCGTCCCCGCCCTCTCGGTCGTCTCCGTTCTTCTCGTCGTTCCCGTCGTTTCCGTCCTCCCCGTTCTCTCCGTCTTCCCCCTCGTCGTCGTTCGACGATCGATCGACGCGATCGTCCTCGGGTTCCGCCGAGCCCTCCGGACCGTCCCCGCTGAAGACCTCCGTGGTGAGGTCGGTCCGCGCTCGTTCCGGTTCGACGCCGTGGGCGTCGAGGGACCCGTCCGCTCCCTCGAAGCCGGCGGTGTCGCCGGGATCGGCTGGACCGGCCCGCTCGGGGTCGGTCCGATCCGCCGGTTCGGGGTCGGTGGACTCGGAATCGGCGGGTTCGGGGTCGGCGGGTTCGAACCCGCCGACCCCGAACCCGTCGCGCGGGTCGTGGCCCGTCTCGCGGAGCCGCTCGCGGACGGCGTCGCGGTCGATCGTCCCCGAGACGGTTCGCGGGATCTCGTCGGTGTACGCGACCGTTTTCGGGATCTTGAATCCGGCGAGCCGGTCCCGGGCGAACGCGAGGAGCGAGTCGTCGAGTGCCGGGTCGACGCCCGCCGAGTCGGTTCCGTTCCCGGTCCCCGTGGCCCCTTCGGGGTCGATCCCGAGATCGTCGTCGCCCGTGTCGTCGTCCCGCTCGTCGACCGCTTCCGACCCGTCGCCGTCGGCCCCGTTCCCTGAAACGTCGTCCCTCCCGTCGACGGCACCGTCCTCGTCATCGGCGGCCTCCACGTCGTCGACCTCGGTCCCGTCGGTCTCGGCCTCGTCATCGAGGCCGTCACGCTCGTCGTTCGGGGCCGCGTCCTCCCGGTTCACGCCTCCGCCTCTCGGTCGATCCCGGACCTCGACGAGCGCCGCGACGCGTTCGCCCCAGTCGTCGTCGGAGAGGCCGACGACGGCGACGTCGTCGACCGCGGCGTGGCCCGCCAGCACGTCGGACACCTCGCCCGGCTCGACGTTCTCGCCGCCGGTGACGATCCGGTCGTCGAGCCGGTTGAACACGTAGAGGTAGCCCTCCTCGTCGAGGGTACCGACGTCGCCGGTGTGAAGGCCGTACGGCCCGAACTCCGAGTCGGTCGCGTCCGGGTCGGTCACGTCCGAGCCGGTCGCGTCCGGATCGAGGTATCCCGGCGTTATCGTCGGCCCGTCGACGACGACCTCGCCGGTCTCGCCGGCGCCGACCGGCTCGCCCGCCTCGTCGACGACGGTGACGTCGGTACCGAACACCGGACGACCGACCGTATCGGGGCGATCGCGGGTCGCCTTCGGGGTGGCGGTCGTGACCTGTGAGGCGGCCTCGGTCATCCCGTAGGTCGGGTAGACCGGGATCGAGTAGTCCCGACAGCGCTCGATCAGCTCCTCGGGGGCCGGCGCGCCGCCGAGGAGGACGACCCGCAGCGAGTCCGCGAGCGTCCCCCGGCGGTCGAGCATCCGCTCGAGCATCGTCGGCACGAGCGAGACCCCGGTCACGTCGTACCGGTCGATGTCGTCCGCGGTGCCGCCGGGGTCGAACCCCTCCCGGAGCACGAGCGTCGTTCCGTAGAGCACCGCCCGGTACACCGGCGCGAGCCCGCCCATGTGGTGGAGCGCGAGCGAGACGAGCCAGCGGTCGTCCGGATCGACGCCCAGACGGAACGCTGAGGCGACCGCCGAGGCGTAGAGGTTGCCCGCGGTGAGCGGAACCGGCTTCGGCACGCCGGTCGTCCCCGAGGTGAAGAGGATACAGAGCGGGTCGTCGAACGTCCACTCGACTGCGTCGACCGGGTCGGGGTCGACGTCGTGGACGGCGGTGACCGCCGCGTCGCCGGGTTCGTCGACGGAGAGGAGCGGAACGTCCTCGACCGCGGCGAGCGCGTCGGACTCGGTCGACTCCGCACAGACCACCGCGTCGAGGTCGGCCCGTTCGACCCGTTCACCCAGCTCGCGCGGGGTGAGGTCCTCGCCCAGCGGGACGAACGTCGCGCCGACGCGCATCGTCGCGTGGACGAGTCCGACGGTTCCCACGTACGGCGGTGTGAGCACGCCGAGACGGTCGTTTTCGGATATTCCGTGTGCGGCGAGCCGACCCGCGGTCTCGGAGACGAGCCGATCGAGGTCGGCGTACGTCCAGGCCTCCCCGTCCTCCGCGCGGACCAGTCCGATCTCGTCGGGCGAGGAGACGACGCGGTGTGAGAGCCAGTCGCGCATGGTCAAGTGAGCGGCCGCCGGGGACGGAACTCACTCATCGTTCGGCTGTCGGACGGTCAACACCGGGACGTCGGCGGTCCGGACCACCCGTTCTGTCACGCTCCCGAGCAGGTACCGGTCGAGCCCCTTCCGGCCGTGTGTACCCATCACGATCATGTCGATCCCGTGTTCGTCGACGTAGTCGCGGATCGATCGGTAGGCGGTTCCCGAGCTCACCGTCGTCGTCGCCTCGACGCCCGCGTCGGCCGCGGCGTCGGCGACGCGTGCGGTCGCCTCCTCGCCCTCCGATTCGAGCGCGTCGACGACGATCTCCGATCCGGCCTCCAGCGTCGAGTAGGCGGAGCCGTCGACGACGTAGAGCGCGTGGAGGCGGGCTCCGTACTGCTCCGCGAGATCGATCGCGTGTTCGATCGCGGCGTCGGAGGCGGGGCTCCCGTCGGTCGGCACCAGAATGTCGTCGTACATCTCGTCGGACGCTACGCCGGGTGTCGATTAAAAACCCGATCCTCCGGCGACGGTCGCCCCGTCCGGGCCGGCTAGCGGAAGCCCATCGCCTCGATCTGCTCCTGATAGCGGTTTCGGATGGTGACCTCGGTGACCTGGGCGACGTCGGCGACCTCACGCTGAGTCTTCTTCTCGTTACACAGAAGCGAGGCGGCGTAGATGGCGGCGGCGGCGAATCCGGTCGGTGACTTCCCGGAGAGAAGCCCCTGTTCGGCCGAGACGTCGATGATCTCGGTCGCCTTCGACTGGACCTCCTCGCTGAGTTCGAGCGAGGAGGCGAACCGCGGGACGAACTGTTTCGGATCGACCGGCTTGAGCTCCAGGCCGAGCTCCTGGGAGATGTAGCGATACGTCCGGCCGATCTCCTTTTGCGGGACGCGGGACACCTCCGCGACCTCGTCGAGCGAGCGGGGGATCCCCTCCTGCCGGCAGGCGGCGTAGAGGGCGGCGGTGGAGACGCCCTCGATGGAGCGCCCGCGGATGAGGTCCTCCGAGAGCGCGCGCCGATAGATGACGGAGGCCACTTCGCGAACCGACCGGGGAACGCCGAGGGCGCTCGCCATCCGGTCGATCTCCGAGAGCGCGAACTGGAGGTTCCGCTCGCCCGCGTCCTTCGTCCGGATCCGCTCCTGCCACTTCCGGAGCCGATGCATCTGCGAGCGCTTCTCCGAGGAGAGCGACCGGCCGTACGCGTCCTTGTCCTTCCAGTCGATCGTGGTCGTCAGCCCCTTGTCGTGCATCGTCTCCGTGATCGGCGCGCCGACCCGGGACTTCGACTGCCGCTCGGAGTGGTTGAACGCCCGCCACTCCGGACCGCGGTCGATCGTCTGTTCGTCCAGGACCAGCCCGCAGTCCTCACATACCAGTTCCTGGTCCGCGTCGGTGACGATCTCGGCGGAGTCACACTCGGGACAGGTGATCGCGTCCTCGTCCGATTCTCGCTCGGTGTCCCGCTCCCGTTGGCGCTGCCGGCTCGGACGTTCCATTATAAGGTTTCTGGTCATTGGCGTATTTAAGACTTTTTCACAGATGTTGGAGAGAAAACACGAACGCCCGATGCCGATGGAACCAGAAGATACGCCTCACACGCCCGTTGATGCGCGTAAAACGCCGATCGTCGTCGGTGTCGAATCGGTGCCGATGCCGGGACGACGGGTTCCGTCGTCGTCGTCCGAACACGAAACGTGACCGACGCCGCCGGCGACCGTATTATTACTACTAGACATTCAACAAAGCTTTTGTATAACTAGAAACTATGACGCGTATGAGCACCACGGAGCCACGAGGGATCGACGCGGCGATAGACGGCTGTCGTCCGGCCGAGATAGACCCGATCGTCGTCGACGCGGCCGACCTCGAGAGCACCGCACCCGAGTACCTCAGAGACTTCAAGTCCGGCCTCTCCGCGCGGGGATATCACCCGGCGGCGCTTTCGGTCGACGCCTGCTTCGCGGACGACTGTCCGCTCGCGACGGGCGAGGAGGCGGACCGGCTGCGCGGGTTCGTCCGCGCGGCCGCGTTCCTCGGAGCCGGCCGGATCGAGGTCCGGCTCGACGAGGTCGCGGACGCCGACGCCGTCGAACCGACGCTGTCGGCGCTCGCCGAGCGCGCCCGTCGCGAGGGGGTCGAGTTCGTTCGAGTCGGCGACGCCGCGACCGACGCCGACGGCGACCACCCCGCCGCCTGAGCGCATGGCGACGAAGCGCTCGCTCGCGACGAAACTCGGCGTCGTCGCCGGGTTCGAGAACCCCCGCGTGGCCCTCGAGCAGTACCCCACCCCTCCCGACCTCGCCGCCCACGTCGTCCACCTCGCCGACCTCCAGGGAGACGTCGACGGCCGGACGGTCCTCGACCTCGGAGCCGGAACGGGAATGTTCGCGCTTGCGGCCGCGCTCCGCGGTCCCGCGCGCGTCGTCGGCGTCGAACTCGACCGCACCGCGTTGGCCACCGCACGGGGCAACGAGCGTCGGGTCGCCGCGAGCGCCCCGGTCCACTGGATACAGGGGGACGCGACGCGACCGCCGGTTGACTTCACGGAACCGGTCACCGTCGTGATGAACCCGCCGTTCGGGGCGCAGGACGGCAACCGCAACGCGGACCGGTCGTTCCTCGCGACCGCGAGCGACCTCGCGAGCGTCTCCTATTCCGTCCACAACGCCGGGAGCCGCGAGTTCCTCGAGGCGTTCGCCGCCGACAACGGCGGCGAGGTGACCCACGCGTTCGCCGCCGACTTCGCCGTCGACGCCCAGTTCGACCACCACGCCGAGACGTCCCGCGAACTCGACGTCGAGGTGTACCGGATCGAGTGGGATTGAACGCCCCTCTCGTCGACCTCTCCACCCGCCCTCAACTCCGCTCGCGCCCCTCGTACCGCTCCCGGTCGGCGACTCGGACTCGCGAGTCGCCGCGCTCGGCGTAGATCGCCTCCTCTTCGCGGACGAACTCGACACCGCGGAGCGTCACCGACTCGTTGCCCGGCGGGATCGGCGCGGTCTCGTTCGTCCCCCCGTGAGCGACGCGGAGCTCGAACCCGCCCTCGACGGCCGCGACCGTGACGTTCCGGCCGTCGAGACGCGGTTCCGCGTCGGCCGCGTCGCTCACGAACAGCGTCGACCGGTTCTCCTCGCGGACCGCGTCGACGCGGTAGGTGGCGTTCCCGCCGACGGCGACCCACCCGGTGCGCTGTACCCAGACCGTCTCGCGCCAGCCCGTCCCGCCCACGTCGACGGCGCGGTAGCCCCAGAAGGCGAGGTTCCCCTTCGAGACCGCCGTGGTCCAGATCTCCCGGTCCGGGTTCGCGACGATCACCCCCGAAGTCCGCACCGACGTGGAGCGACCGAACGCCTCGATGTCGATCGCGCTCACCGTCCGGTCCTCGACGTCCTCCGCGTAGGTCACCTGGTACCCCTCCACCTCGACCGGGTCGCCCGGGAGGTCCCCCTCGCCGACCGTGACGAGGTTGGGGACGACCGCGGGGCCGGCCACGGCCGCGAAGGCGGCGAGGAGACACAGCAACCCTACCGCCGCCGGCGTCGCCGACGCGACGCTCCCGCGGATCGTTCGCGGCTCCGGGACCGCGAGCGTCGGCCGGAGCGGTTCCTCGCGCCCCGCGACCGCGACCGCGACGATCGCGGCGAGCGCGAGGACCCCGGCGAGCCCCAGCGCGCGGTACAGCTCGTACCGGGCGTTGCCCAGATACCAGTAAACCGCCCACAAGCGACGCGACGCACCGAAGAGCAGCACGGCTGCGAAGACGACGAGCGCCGACGTGGACGACGGGCCGGACCGTCCCCTCGGAAGGTGCCCACTCACGCGTCCGCCCGAGGCATCGCCTTTCGAGGCCCGTCTCCGGGACCGCCGTCGGAGGAGCCAGGCACCGACGAGCACGCCGGCGATCAGCCCGAGCGCGTGTCCCTGGATCGCGATGTTCGCCCAGCTCGGCGGGCCGAACGAGGGGGTCGCCTCCGCGATCTCCACCGGCGTTCGCACCGTCTCGTAGACGACGCTCGCGAGCGTCGCGGCCGTCAACGAGGCGATCGTTCCGACCGGGTAGTGGACGAGCGCGAACCCCCACAGCGCGAAGACGACGCCCGAGAAGCCGATCACCGGCCCGAGCGCGAGGAGCGACGAGACCACTCCGAAAGCGAGGATCGCGCCGGGGACGACACAGAACGCCCGGACGTACGGGTTCCTCCGGAGCGATCCGAACGTCTCGCTCCCGCGCTCGCGCGGGAAGTGCCCGTACGCGTACTCCGCGAGCGTCCCGGCGACGAGCGTCGAAAGCAGGTTGCCGGTGATATGCCCCCGGCTCGCGTGTGAGAAGCCCGCCCAGAGCATCCCCTCGGGATAGAGGTACGACCACGCGCGAAACGGGATCACGACCGGACGGTTCGGGTTCTCGATCCCGCTCTGTACGAGGAGGTAGACGCCGATCACGAAGCCGACGGCGAGGAGGGTTCCCCACGGAACGCCCAGAAGCAGCCGCGAGCGGAGCCGCCGTCCCCACGCCCCGGCGGGTCGATCCGAGGCGTACACCGCCGCGAGCGCGACGGCCGCCGCCGCACCCGCGATCAGCAGGTGAACGGCGTCCGCCGGCAACGCCTCGAGGGCCATACACCCACTACAGCGACTGATCGCATATCAATTCGCGGGTCGACGCGGTGGCCGTGGAGCGGAGCCGACGTGGGACCTCAGATCTTGTTCTCGGCGTCGTCGGCGAGTTCCTTCATCCGCTTGCCGACCCGGCCCGCGGGCGAGAACTCGTCCTCGCTCATCGCGTTCGCCAGCGCGTTCCCGAGCACGAAGACGGCGTGTTTGTGCTCGCTCTTGGACTTGTGGACGTGTGAGGGGTCGACGTCGAGTTCGTCGTACGGGTCGAAGAGCCCCTCGTCGACGGTCTCCTGTGCCCTGAAGTGTTCCATGATCGTCACCATCTGTTCGTGGAGCTCTAACAGTTCGTCCTTGTGCATACTGGCGAATACGTGTCCGAGGTTGTTTAAGCGTTGTTGCGGGTGTTACGCACGGTTCGGCGACCGAACCGGGAATCGACCGGCGCGGCGGCGACGTTCAGAAGACGTACTCGTCCTCGTGGCCCATCATCCCCTCGTCCTCGAACCCGCCGGAGTCGTCGTCCTCCATGGGTCCGCTGGTCTTGTACGCCTTGATCCCGGTCGAGAGGAGCTCCTCGACGGCCTCCTCGCGGTTGAGGAACTCACCCTGTTCCACCATCTGTGTGATCTGCATCTCCAAGTGTTCCGGGACGGTTATCTTCACCCGTGGCATTCTCTTGGCCGCGTCTAACAGGATAGTGTATATAAATGTAGCGTCGAAACTCGGGTGATCCGAAACTCGATCTGTTTGCTTTCGAAACGATATTTTCGTATCACACATCATCGGTGCGGTGTTTCCGAAACGGCGCTTCGACGGCGGCCGGAACGGTACCCATACGTTTCCCGAGCCCGTATCCGGAGTATGACCGAGACACGGACGGACGGGGTCGAGGACCTCACCGGCCTCTACCGCGAGTACGGCGACGATCGACTCCCGCCGGGACAGCGGGAGACGGACCGGTTCCCGGTGCTCTCGAAGAGCGGTACCCCCTCGTGGGGACCCGACGAGACCTTCGAGGTCTGGGGTGCCGTCGACGACCCGCTCTCGTTGTCGCTCGAGGGCTTCAAGCGACTCCCCGCGGTCACCCAGCGACAGGACTTCCACTGCGTCACCGGCTGGAGCAAGTTCGACTGCGAGTTCACCGGGGTCGAGTTCGCCGAGATCGCGGAGCGCGCGGACGTCCACGCGGACGCGAAACACGTCATGTTCCACGCGCTCGACGGCTACACGACGGACCTCCCGCTGTCGGAGTGTACTCGCGACGGCGTCCTCCTCGCGTACGGCTACGACGGCGAGGACCTCCCGCCGGACCACGGCGGGCCGCTCCGCGTCGTCACGCCCCACAAGTACGCCTACAAGGGGGCGAAGTGGGTCTCCGGCATCGAGTTCCTGACCGAGCGCGAGCTGGGCTACTGGGAGAAGCGCGGCTACAGCGACACCGCGAACCCGTGGAACGAGGAGCGGTACAGCTAGGTCGGCGAGCGGTACACCGTGGTCGCCGCCGACCGAGCGCGGCTCGACGACGACCCGCTCCTTTTGACCTCCCGGACGCGGGGGGAGTTGACACGCTTAAGAGCCTCCGGTCCCGAACTCGTTTCAATGGAACCGGCGCGTTCGACGTCGTCGCCGACGCTCGTTAGCCGCACGACCGCGGTCGAGTCGCCCGCGTTCGCGACGGCGTTCGACGCGCTCCCGACGCCGCGGACGGTCTGGAGCGCCCCCGACGACGCGCTCGTCCTGGCCGGCGGCGCGGCCGCGACGCTGGCCGCGAGCGGGACCGATCGATTCGCCGCGATCCGCGAGGCGACCGACGACCTGTTCGACTCCGGCGACGTCCACGCCGGAACGGAGGCGGCTCGGCCGCGCGTGTTCGGCGGGTTCGCCTTCCACGAGGGAGCCTGCGCCGGCGACCCGTGGAAGCCGTTTCCGGAGGCGCGGTTCGTCCTGCCCCGCGTCCAGGTCACGTTCGCCGACAACGGGACCTGGCTCACGGTGACGGACGCGGGATCCGACGCGTCGCCGGCGGCGGTCGAGCGACGCCTGGACCGCGAGGTCGAGCGACTGGCGGGACGCTCGAGCGACGGTCCGCGACCCGACCGGCCGGGGATCCGCGGGAAGCGGCGGACGACGAGCCGGGAGGCCTGGCGCGAGAGCGTCGCCGCCGCGCTCGAGCGGATCGACGGCGGCGAACTGCGGAAGGTGGTGCTCGCGCAGGCGCTCGAGGCGGACCTCGAGAACGAGTTCCCCCGAGCGGCGACCCTCGAACGGCTCGCCGCGAAGTATCCCGACTGCCACCGCTACTGTTTCGAGCCCGACGACGGCGGAAGCGTCTTCTTCGGGGCGACGCCCGAACGGCTCGTCTCGCTTCGCGGCCGAACCGTCGAGACCGACGCGCTCGCCGGGACGACCGGCCGGGGCGAGACGCCCGCGGAGGACGAGTGGCTCGCCGAGGAGCTGCTCGGCGACGCGAAGAACGTCCACGAGCACGAGCTCGTCGCCGAGACGGTGCGCGAGCAACTGGAGCCGTACGCCGCGTCGATCGCCGCGGGCGACCGTCGCGTCCGGCGGCTCGCGACGGTCCAACACCTCCACACGCCGATCACCGCGGAGCTGGACGCGGACCGGCACGTGCTCGAGCTCGTCGAGGCGCTCCACCCGACGCCGGCGGTCGGCGGCCTCCCGCCCGATCGCGCCCTCGAGACGATCCACGAGACGGAGCCGTTCGACCGAGGGTGGTACGCCGCTCCCGTCGGCTGGATCGACGCCGCCGGCAACGGCGCGTTCGCGGTCGCGATCCGCTCCGCGGTCGCGAGCCCGCGGCGGGCGACCCTCTTCGCCGGCGTCGGCCTCGTCGGCGACTCCGACCCCGACCGCGAGTGGGACGAGATCCAGCTCAAGTACCGGCCGATCCTCGACGAACTGGAGGCCGGCCCTGCGGCGGAGTCGATCGAACGATAGCGCTACTGGAACATCTTCAACGGCTCCGCCTGCGTGCTCTCCTCGGTCGCCTGCCGCATTTGCTCGGCGAGCTGTCGTTTCGCGTCGCGGATCTCCGTCGCCTGGTCGACGAGGCCGTCGGTCGGCGTCTCCGTCCCGGCGACGGGGTCGATCCCGTCGCGGATGAGGACCCGTGCGGCCTCGGGGTCGGGGAACTGCGGGTCGGACTCCACGATCAGCCCGACCGCGTCGCGGTCCCGCTCCAACGACGCCGCGAGCATCGCGCCGGTCGGCCCGGAGACGAGCCCCGACTCGGGCGGGTCCGATACCTCCGCGCGCGCCAGCGCTTCGCCGCCGTCGCCGGTCGCGATCCCGTACAGCGACGGCGGATCCTCGTCCTTCTCGCGGCCGAGCCCCGAGAGGAACACGGGGAAGGTTCCGGTCTCGTCGAGCCAGCCGTCGAGGCAGTTCGCGACCTCGGCGGCGGCGCTCGGGTGGACCGGCACGTCGCTGCGCAGCGCGACGAGGTCGCGTTCCGGGTCCGCGTACAGCCGCACCGGCGTCGTCGCCGCCGAGTCCGACTCCAGGTAGACGGCGACCGGCGGGAGCCCGTCGCAGTGGACGTTCGCGTAGTGGACCATCCCGTGTTCGTCGATCATGTGGTCGGTCGCGATCTTGCCGACGAGCCCGACGCCCGGGAACCCCTCGACCAGGGTCGGTTCCGAGAGCGACACCTCCTCGTCGAGAACGGATATTCGCGCCATGTGCGGCGGTACGACGCCGGGCGACCTAAAGGTAGGCGTGGCGATCGGCCGTCGCTCCGCTCGTTCGATCGAGTGTGGTGGCGCGCTCCCGCGAGCGAGCCGAAGGCTCGCGAGACGGAACGCGAGGGACGCGATGAGCGCTCGGAGAGCGCGAATCGCGAGGCTGGGGAGGCGTGAGGTGGGGAGGCGTGAGGTGGGGAGGCGTGAGGTGGGGAGGCGTGAGGTGGGGAGGCGTGAGGTGGGGAGGCGTGAGGTGGGGAGGCGTGAGGTGCGGGGCTGTGTGATCGGGTGGGACGCAACGGGGGAGCCGTGCGAGCCCTACGGCCGGGGGATTTAGACGTGTTCTTCGCCTCGGAACGACATATAGTCGAGATCGCGGTCGTTGGACGTGCTTCCCGTTTCGCGCTCGCGGTCGCACCGAGGTCGACCCGAAACCGACTAACCGTCCGGCACGGAAGGGAG
>NZ_FOPZ01000007.1 GCF_900113615.1 Halorubrum aquaticum | reverse complement strand
TCGTCCGCGTCGCTCGCGTCATCCACGTCGCTCCCGGCGTCCTCGGCGTCCTCGACGAGCGTCTCCGACTCCGCGACGATGATGTCGTCGTCCGCGTCGTCGTCGCCATCGGTGTCTTCATCGATCCCCCGTTCGACCTCCGCATCCGATCTCCCACCCGAATCCGCTTCCGACTCCGTTTTCGCGTCCGCTTCCGATTCCGCTTCGGTTTCGGGTGCTGCTTCGGTTTCGGTGTCCGCTTCGGTTTCGGGTGCTGCTTCGGTTTCGGTGTCCGCTTCGGTTTCGGGTGCTGCTTCGGTTTCGGAGTCCGCTTCGGTTTCCGATTCCGCTCGCCCCTCCGGCTCCGCGACGTCGACGCCGGCCAGCGTCCGGACCAGTTCGCGGTACGCGCAGCTCGCCGGTGCGTTCGGATCGAACGTCGTCAGCGGCTCTCCGGCCGTGCTCGCTCGGGCGACCGCCGGGTCCTCGGGGATCCGTGCGAGCACCTCCGTCGCGAGGATCTCGTCGACGATGTCGACGGCCGGGTCGTCCTGGTCGGCCATCCCGCTCGCGTCGTCGAGGTCCTCCGCTTCGCCCTCGTCGGCGAGCCCCTCCGACTCGTCCTCGTCGCCGCCGACGCGGGTGATCGCCGCGCCGGCGACGTGGCCGCCGATCCGCTCCGCGAGCTGTCGGGTCTTCTCCGTGTCGCCGAGCGCGCTCCGGTCGGGCGTGGAGACGAGAAGCGTCTCGTCGGCCAACCCGATGGGGAGCGTCGAGTCGTGGGAGAGCCCCGCGCCCCCGTCGAGGAACACGTAGTCGGCGTCCGCGAACGCCTCGACGACGCCGGCGAGCTCGGCGGGATCGGCGGCCGCGTACGCGTCGAGGTCGGGGTCGCCCGGCACGACCCGCAGCCCGGCGGGCCCGTCGTGGACGGCCTCGCTCGGGTCCGCACGCCCG
Organism: Halorubrum aquaticum; assembly: GCF_900113615.1. Lineage (GTDB taxonomy): Archaea > Halobacteriota > Halobacteria > Halobacteriales > Haloferacaceae > Halorubrum > Halorubrum aquaticum. The sequence continues at coordinate 151,045 of NZ_FOPZ01000007.1, read as the reverse complement.
GCGAGCACGTCGTGGACCGTCGTCTCGCCGGGGACCATCCCCAGCGCGTCGGCGAGGTTCGCCATTCCCACGTCGGCGTCGATCGCGACGACGTCCGCGCCCGACTCCGCGAGGACCGTCGCTATCGCCGCGGTCGTGGTGGTCTTCCCGACGCCACCCTTCGCCGACGCGACCGCATACACCGTTGCCATACCGTCAGGGTCCGGCGACTCCTACTTAAATGTAGGCGGCGAGCCGGCGGGTCAGCCGTTCCACCGCGCTCGCCGTTCTCCGCCGGCTCGCCGAGCGGTTCCGCAAACACCTTATACGTCGCTCGTGGACGTTCACGCGATCAGTAGAATGGCGAGACCAGAGGTGCTCGACCGGATCAAGGAGGCTGAAACGGAGGCGGACGAGATCATCGCGGAGGCGGAATCGGACGCCGACGAGCGCCTCGCCGAGGCCAGATCGCGCGCGGACGAGATCCGCGCCGAGGCCGAGGAGGAGGCGGCGGCCGAGGCCGAGGCTCGGCTGGATTCCGCCCGCGAGGAGCTCGAGGAACGCCGCGAGGAGATCCTCGCCGAGGGGCGCGAGGACCGCGAAGCGCTCGAATCGACCGCCCGCGATCGGGTCGACGACGCCGTCGACTACGCGGTCGAGCGGTTCGAGGAGGCGGTCAAGGGCCAGCAGACGGAGGAATGAATGGCGCTTAGACCGGAGCAAATGAGCAAGGTGTCGGTGACGGGCTCGAAGCGCGTCATCGACGACGTCATCGAGGCGGCCTACGACCACCACTCCCTCCACGTCACCGACTACGACGACCGCTACGAGGGCTTCGAACCCGGCACCTCGCTCGAGGGGGCCGAGGAGGTCAACGAGCGGCTCGTCACCGTCCGCTCGCTCGAGAGCATCCTCGACGTCACTGCGGACGACGCCGACGGCCCGGGGAAACTCGGAGACGACGCGCTCACGGCCGAACTCGAGGAGGTCCGCGAGCGCGTCAACGAACTCAACGACCGGCGCGACGACCTCAGAGCGGAGATACGCGACCGACAGGAGGAGATCGACCGGATGGAGCCGTTCGCCGACCTCGGCATCGAGCTCGACCTCCTGGGCGGATACGACTCGCTCGAGGTCGTCGTCGGCGAGGCGAAGCCCGGGGCGATCGAGGAGGCGCTCGGCGCGGCCGACGGCGTCGACGCCTTCGAGGTCTTCTCGGGCGGAAACGTCGTGGCCGCGTTCGCCGCGCCCGCCGACGGGGCCGAGGAGGGCGTCCTCCAGGACGCGCTCGTCGGGGTCGACGTCGCGTTCCTCGAGGTGCCCGACGCGGACGCGAGCCCGGCCGACTACGTCGCCGAGCTCGAGGGCGAGAAGGCGGACCTCGAGGAGGAGCTCGAGGCGGTCGACGCCGAGCTCTCGGAGGTGAGATCCGAGGCCGCGGGATTCCTCCTGCGCGCCGAAGAGCAGCTCACCATCGAGGCACAGAAGAAGCAGGCGCCGCTCTCCTTTGCGACCACCGAGAACGCGTTCATCGCGGAGGGATGGATCCCGACCGCGACGGTCGCCGACTTCGAGGCGGCCGTCGCCGCCGCCGTCGACGACCACGCCGAGGTCGAGGAGCTCGAGCGTGCCTCGTTCACGCCGGACGGCGACCACCACACCGAGGCGGTCGCCGACGGCGGGATGACGGGCGGCGCCTCCGCGGCCGCGACCACCGACTCCGCGACGAGTGCCGGCTCCGCAGACGATGACGCCGAGCGCGAGGCGGCCACCGACGGCGGCCACGCGACCCACGGGAGCGACGACCCGCCGGTCGTCCAGGAGAACGGGAACGCGGCCGGGCCGTTCGAGCTGCTCGTTCAGGGCTTCGGGCGACCGAAGTACACGGAGTTCGACCCGACGATCCTCGTCTTCCTCACGTTCCCGCTCATGTTCGGCTTCATGATCGGCGACGTGGGGTACGGCGTCCTCTACGCCGCGATCGGCTACTTCCTATACAGCAACTACGAGGGGACGTTCCGCGAGCTCGGCGCGGTCGCGCTGTGGGCCGGCGGCTTCACGATCCTGTTCGGTATCTACTTCGGCATCGACGTGTTCGGCTACCACGCCTATCAGCTGCTGCCGGGTGACGTCCACTGGCCCGTCGACGGGAAGGGACTCTCGCCCGCCGACATCGACTGGGCGCTGTCGTTCCTCGTCGCCAGCGTGCTGTTCGGGCTCGCTCACCTGAACGTGGGACACGTCCTCTCGTTCGTGAGCAACTACCAGCAACACGACCTGAAGCACGCGCTGTACGAGGGCGGCTCGTGGCTCCTGATCCTCAACGGCGCGTGGATCTGGATCTTCAGCCAGCACCTCCCCGGTCCGAAGCCGGACTTCCTCTTCGAGTCGTTCTCGATACTCACCTTCGGCGCGGTGTCGTTCGGCGGCTTCCCCGTCGCGGTCGGGTACGCCGCCATCGTGGCCATCGCGCTCGGAGTCGTCCTGCTCGCGATCGGCGAGCCGCCGGAGCTCGCCGAGGTGCTCTCGCCGATCGTCAACGTCATCTCGTACGCCCGGATCATGGCGGTGCTGCTCGCGAAGGGCGGGATGGCGCTCGCCGTGAACCTGCTCGCGTTCGGGGCGTACATCGACGAGAGCGGCGAGGGGAGCTTCCACTTCATCTTCAGCGCCGACTACCTCGAGTACGTGCGGAGCAACCCCGAGGACTACGAGTTGGTCTTCGCGGGAATGACGACCGCGTTCGATCCGGCGTCGATCGGCGCCGTCGGCGTCCTCGCGCTCGTCGGCGGGATCGTCGTGGCGATCGTCGGTCACGTCGTCGTCCTCGCGCTCGGGGTCACGTCCGCCGGCATCCAGGCGGTGCGTCTCGAGTACGTGGAGTTCTTCGGGAACTTCTACGAGGGCGGCGGCGACGCGTACACGCCGTTCGGGTACGACCGGCAGTACACCTCCGAGGAGTAGCCGGAGCACGCGCCGTTTCGGGGTCGAACGGCCCCGTTCGCTCGGTTCCCCAGAGCGCACTCTATCGCCCTTCTGAGTCCCCTCGCGGGGGTTCTCGTCGGTCGTTTTGGGAAGCTTTATGTCCACTGTGGCGGCAACTAGCTACTGTTCGGAGACGAGCAACCGCAACTACTACCAATGCTTGAAGCTACCAACGAACTCGGGAACGCCGTACTGTCCACCGGAGGAACGCTCACTGACCCCAGCGCCGCGGCCGCGCTCGCCGTCGGGCTCGCCGCCCTCGGTGCGGGATACGCGGAGCGAGGTATCGGTTCGGCTGCCGTCGGCGCGATGGCCGAGGACGACGACCTCTTCGTCAACGGGCTCATCCTGACGGTCCTTCCCGAGACGATCGTCATTCTCGCGCTCGTCGTCGTCTTCATCGTCTAAGCGGCACCCCCTTTCACACCAATGAGTTTGGAAACCGTCGTTGAGGACGTTCGAGACGAAGCCCGCGCGCGTGCGGAGGAGATCCGCGAGGACGCCGAGGCCGAGGCGGAGGAGATCGTCGCCGAGGCGGAGGCCGACGCCGAGCGCATCCGCGAGGAGCGGCTCGCCGAGGTCGACCGACAGATCGACCAGGAGCGCGAGCAGACGCTCTCCTCGGCCAAGCTCGAGGCCAAACAGGAGCGGCTCGGCGCGCGTCGTGACGTCCTCCAGGACGTGTACGACGGCGTCGAGGCGGCGATCGCCGGCCTCGAGGACGACCGCCGGCGCGAACTGACGGAGGCGGCCCTCGACGCCAGCCTCGCGGAGTTCGACGACGACGCGGACGTCGCCGTCTACACCCGCGCGGAGGACGTCGAACTCCTCGAGGAGCTCGTCGCGGATAGGAACGCGCAGGTCGACGGCGAGGTCGACTGTCTCGGCGGCGTGGTCGCCGAGAGCGACACCTCCCGCGTCCGCGTGAACAACACGTTCGACTCGGTCCTGGAGACGGTCTGGGACGACGAGTTGAAACACGTCTCGGAGCGACTGTTCGACCAATGAGCGCCGCCGGCAGCTCGAACCCGGAGTTCGTCGTCGCGCGGGTTCGCGCCCGCCGCGGCCAGCTCTACGGGGACGAGGAGTACCGCAAGTTGGTCCGGATGACGCCAGCCGAGATCGCCCGGTTCATGGAGGAATCGAGCTACGAGACGGAGGTCAACGCGCTGGGGAGCCGCCACGGCGGCGTCGACCTCATCGAGTACGCGCTGAACGCGAACCTCGCGAAGCAGTTCGAGGGGATCTTAGACTGGAGCGAGGGTTCCCTGTACGACCTCATCGCCCGGTACCTCCGGAAGTTCGACGCGTGGAACGTGAAGACCGTGATCCGCGGCGTCTACACCGGCGCGAGCCAGGAGGCTATCGAGGTCGACCTCATCCGCGCCGGCGAGTTCGACGACCGTCGGATCCGGCGGCTGCTCGAGGCCGACTCGATCGAGGCCGTCGTCGAGGCGCTCGAGGACACTATCTACGGCGAGCCCTTACGGGCGGCGTACGCGGAGTTCGAGGAGTCGGACGTCCTCGTCCCCCTCGAGAACGCGGTCGACCGCGCGTTCTACGAGCGTCTCCTCGAGAACCTGCCCGGCGGCGAGCCGATCCGGCAGTACGAGGCGTTCCTCAAAGCGGAGGTCGACTTCCGGAACGCGACGAACGCGCTCCGGCTCGCGCGTTCGGGCGCGGAGATCGACCCCGCGGAGTACTTCATCGAGGGGGGCGAGCTGTTCACCCGTGACACGCTCGCCCGGCTCGCGCGGAACGTCGACGAGCTCGTCGAGTACATCGCGGAGAGCCAGTACGCCGACGAGCTCGGTCCGGCGCTGCGCGAACTCGAGGAGGTCGACAGCCTGATCGCGTTCGAGCACGCGACGGACGCCGCGTTGTTGGCGTACGGCGACCGGCTCGGGACGATCCACCCGGTGTCGGTGACGCCGGTGATCTCCTACATCCTCGCGAAGGAGCGGGAGACGGAGAACATCCGCGCCATCGCCCGCGGGAAGGAGGCCGGCCTGTCGGCCGACGAGATCGAATCCGAACTGGTGATAACATGAGCCAGGAGATCGCCGTCGTCGGGAGCCCGGAGTTCACCACCGGATTCCGGCTCGCCGGCGTCCGCAAGTTCGAGAACGTGCCGGACGACGAGAAGGACGAGCGGCTCGACGACGCCGTCGAACGGACGCTCGAGGACGAGACGACCGGTATCATCGTGATGCACGACGCGGACCTCGATCACCTCTCGCGGGGGACTCGCGAGCGGGTCGAGGGGAGCATCGAGCCCGTACTCGTGACGCTCGGCGCAGGCGGCGCCGGCAGCGGCGGGCTCCGCGACCAGATCAAACGAGCCATCGGAATCGACCTGATGGAGGAGGACGACTAACATGAGTAAAGCAGAATCCACGGAGACCACCGGAGACGGTGTCATCCAAAGCGTGAGCGGTCCGGTCGTGAGCGCCCGCGACCTCGACGCCCGCATGAACGACGTCGTCTACGTCGGCGACGAAGGCCTCATGGGGGAAGTGATCGAGATCGAAGGGAACGTCACGACCATTCAGGTGTACGAGGAGACCTCCGGGGTCGGCCCCGGCGAACCCGTCGAGAACACGGGCGAGCCGCTGTCGGTCGACCTTGGTCCGGGGATGTTGGACGCCATCTACGACGGCGTCCAGCGCCCCCTGGACGTGCTGGAGGGCAAGATGGGCAGCCCCTACCTCGACCGCGGGGTCGACGCGCCCGGCATCGACCTCGAGAAGGAGTGGGAGTTCGAACCCACGGTCGAAGTCGGCGACGAGGTCGGTCGCGGCGACGTCGTCGGGATCGTCGAGGAGACGGTCACCATCGACCACAAGGTCATGGTGCCGCCGGACGCCCTCGAGGAGGGCGAGACGACCGAGATCGCTTCGATCGAGTCCGGGTCCTTCGACGTGACCGAGACGGTGGCCGAACTCGACAACGGCGAGTCGGTCTCGATGCACCAGGAGTGGCCGGTGCGCGAGCCCCGACCCTCCGCGAACAAGAAGACGCCCCGGACGCCGCTGGTGTCCGGACAGCGGATCCTCGACGGCCTGTTCCCCATCGCGAAGGGCGGGACGGCCGCGATCCCGGGACCGTTCGGGTCCGGGAAGACGGTCACCCAACACCAGCTCGCGAAGTACGCCGACGCGGACATCATCGTCTACGTCGGCTGCGGCGAGCGCGGAAACGAGATGACCGAGGTCATCGAGGACTTCCCCGAGCTCGAGGACCCGGCCAACGGCAACCCGCTCATGGCCCGGACCTCGCTCATCGCGAACACCTCGAACATGCCCGTCGCGGCGCGTGAATCCTGTATCTACACGGGGATCACGATCGCGGAGTACTACCGTGACATGGGCTACGACGTGGCGCTCATGGCCGACTCCACCTCGCGGTGGGCGGAGGCGATGCGCGAGATCTCCTCGCGGCTCGAGGAGATGCCCGGCGAGGAGGGGTACCCCGCGTACCTCGCCGCCCGCCTGGCGCAGTTCTACGAGCGGGCCGGCTACTTCGAGAACGTCAACGGGACGGAGGGCTCCGTCTCCGCGATCGGCGCGGTGAGCCCGCCCGGCGGCGACTTCTCCGAGCCGGTCACCCAGAACACGCTGCGTATCGTGAAGACGTTCTGGGCGCTCGACGCGGACCTGGCGGAGCGCCGCCACTTCCCGTCGATCAACTGGAACGAGTCGTACTCGCTGTACAAGAACCAGCTCGACCCCTGGTTCCAGGAGAACGTCGAGGAGGACTGGCCGGAGAAGCGCCAGTGGGCCGTCGACGTGCTCGACGAGGAGACCGAGCTCCAGGAGATCGTCCAGCTGGTCGGCAAGGACGCGCTGCCGGACGACCAGCAGCTCACCCTCGAGATCGCCCGCTACCTGCGTGAGGCGTACCTCCAGCAGAACGCCTTCCACCCGGTGGACACCTACTGTCCGCCCGAGAAGACGTACCTCATGTTGACGACGATCGAGACGTTCAACGACGAGGCGTTCGACGCGCTGGAGGCCGGCGTGCCCGTCGAGGAGATCATCGACATCGAGTCGGTCCCGCGGATCAACCGGATCGGCGTCCAGGAGGACTACGAGGAGTACGTCGAGGAGCTGAAAGCGGACATCACCGAGGAGCTTCGGAGCCTCTACTGACCATGAAAGAGTATCAAACCATCACCGAGATCAGCGGCCCCCTCGTGTACGCCGAGGTCGACGAGGCCATCGGCTACGACGAGATCGTCGAGATCGAGACGGCACAGGGGGAGACGCTGCGCGGCCAGGTGCTCGAATCCTCGGAGGGCGTCGTCGCCATCCAGGTGTTCGAGGGCACCTCCGGCATCGACCAGAACGCGTCCGTCCGATTCCTGGGCGAGACGATGAAGATGCCCGTCACCGAGGACCTCCTCGGGCGGGTGCTCGACGGCTCCGGCCGGCCGATCGACGACGGCCCGGAGATCGTCCCGGAGGAGCGACAGGACATCGTCGGCGCGGCGATCAACCCGTACTCCCGGGAATACCCCGAGGAGTTCATCGAGACGGGCGTCTCCGCCATCGACGGCATGAACACCCTCGTTCGCGGGCAGAAGCTCCCGATCTTCTCGAGTTCGGGCCAACCGCACAGCCAGCTCGCGATGCAGATCGCCCGGCAGGCGAGCGTGCCCGAGGAGGAGGGAGACGACGAGGACGGCTCCGAGTTCGCCGTCATCTTCGGCGCGATGGGGATCACGGCCGAGGAGGCCAACGAGTTCATGGAGGACTTCGAGCGCACCGGCGCGTTGGAGCGCTCCGTCGTCTTCATGAACCTCGCGGACGACCCCGCCGTCGAGCGGACGGTCACCCCGCGGATGGTCCTGACGACCGCCGAGTACCTCGCCTTCGAGAAGGACTACCACGTGCTCGTCATCCTCACGGACATGACCAACTACTGCGAGGCGCTCCGTGAGATCGGCGCGGCCCGCGAGGAGGTTCCGGGTCGGCGTGGCTACCCCGGATACATGTACACCGACCTGGCGCAGCTGTACGAGCGCGCCGGCCGGATCCAGGGTCGTGACGGCTCGGTGACGCAGATCCCGATCCTCACGATGCCCGGCGACGACGACACCCACCCGATCCCGGACCTGACCGGGTACATCACGGAGGGGCAGATCTACGTCGACCCCGACCTCAACAGTCAGGGGCTCGAGCCGCCGGTGAACGTGCTTCCCAGCCTCTCACGGCTGATGGACGACGGCATCGGCGAGGGGCTCACCCGCGCGGACCACGGCGGCGTCTCCGACCAGATGTACGCGGCGTACGCGGAGGGCGAGGACCTCCGTGACCTCGTGAACATCGTCGGCCGCGAGGCGCTCTCCGAGCGCGACAACAAGTACCTCGACTTCGCGGACGCCTTCGAGACGGAGTTCGTCGACCAGGGCTTCGACACGAACCGCGAACTCGAGGAGACGCTGGAGATCGGCTGGGACCTCCTTTCGATGCTGCCGAAGGAGGAACTCAACCGCGTCGACGAGGAGTTCATCGAGGAGTACTACCGCGAGGACGACTCCGAGCGCGAAGTCGTCGAAGCCGCGGACTGAGCCGCGAGCGGGTTTTTTCCGGACCAGATCGGCTCGCATCCACACAGTCGCCGTAGTCCGTCCCCCATCCCGTCGAGTCGGCTTCAACTCGGCTTAATCGGGCTGAAATCGCCGTGACGGTCTCGGAGGTATATACACATACCGCTCGTCCCCTTCGGTGAGAGACATTCGGGAACGTTCCCGGCGATCCGACGCGTTCCGTGCGTCACCGCCGGCGTCTTCCCGGTGACCTCTCATCGGGGGCCAGCGGCCCCGACCGACGACCCGCGAGCGATCGGCCGTCAGAGGCACACGCGTCCGACCGTCGGACGCGCGCGATCCCCCGTTTCCCGACGATCCGTCCCTCAACGATCCGGAGCCGCGGGGATCCGCGTCTGAAAAGAATTAACCCCATCGGCACGGAACGTCCGCCCAAGCGATGGCCAAGGACGTCAAACCGACCCGGAAGAACCTGATGGCGATCGAGGACCGGATCGAGCTCTCCGAGCGGGGTCACGACACGCTCGAACAGAAGCGTGACGGCCTCATCATGGAGTTCATGGACATCCTCGACCAGGCACAGGACGTCCGGTCGGACATGGCTGACGACTACGAGACCGCCCAGCGCAAGATCGACATGGCCCGGGCGATGGAGGGCGACGTCGCCGTCCGCGGCGCGGCCGCGGCGCTGAAAGAGCACCCCGAGATCACCACCCAGTCGAAGAACATCATGGGCGTCGTCGTCCCCCAGATCGAGTCCTCGAAGGTCAAAAAGAGCCTCGACGAGCGCGGGTACGGCCTGCTCGGCTCCTCCGCGCGCATCGACGAGGCCGCCGACGCCTACGAGGAGCTGCTCGAGTCGGTCATCCTCGCGGCCGAGGTCGAGACGGCGATGAAGAAGATGTTGGAGGAGATCGAGACGACGAAACGCCGCGTCAACGCTCTCGAGTTCACCCTGCTTCCACAGCTCTACGAGAACCAGGAGTACATCGAACAGAAGCTGGAGGAACAGGAGCGCGAAGAGATCTTCCGGCTGAAGAAGATCAAGGCGAAAAAGGAGGAGGAGGAGGCGAAAGAGGAGGCCGAAGCCGAGGCGGCGGCCGCGGCGGCCGCGGTCGAGGAGCCCGAAGCCGCCGACTGACCGACCTGACGCGTCAGTTCTCGTTCTACCCGTTCTACCCGTTCACTCCGATCGATCAACGACCATGGCCTGTCCACGCTGTTCCGCCCCCGTCGTCGCCTTCGACGTGCCGCCGGAGCTTCGCGAACACGCACCGGCCGAGGAGGCGGCGATCTGTACGCGGTGTCTCCGCGTCGCTTCGGCGGTCGACGCCGAAGCCGAGTCGGTCGCGGGAGAGCCGCCCGACCTCGCCGCGGTCGACCCGGCGTTCCCCGACGGCGACGCGGGGGTCACGCTGGCGCTCCTGTGTGGTCACCTGGAGTCGTTCGCGCTGTCCCGCGCGTCCATCGAGGCGCTCGTCGAGCACGCCGAACGGGCGGGCGTCGACGTCCTCGCCTTCCTCGACCGGCTCGACGCCACGAACGCGGCCTTCGATCTCGAGCGTCGCCGAGCGGCCCTTCTGGACCTGCTTTGAGGGGCCGACCGGTCGACACGTTCCGAGCTCAGAGGTCGACGCCCGGCGGGTCGTTCCACTCGTCGTCGGTCTCGCTCCCGTCGTCCGCGTCGCTCCCGTCACTCGCTTCTCTTCCACTATCGCCGTCGTCTCTCCTTCCGCCGGGGTCGAGCAGTTCCTCGCCGCGTCTGGACTCGTGGACCTCGAAGGTCGCGCCCTGTGCGTAGGGGTCCTCCTCGGGGTCGTAGTCGCGTTCCTCGCGCTCGAAGAGGTACGCGAAGAAGCCGAAGAGCGGGAGGAAAAACGAGATCGCGGCCCACTTCCGCGGGTTCATGCCGTGTTTCGGCGCGTCGAGGTACGCGTACGCCGCGAACGCGACGAGCCACGCGAGGGGGAGCCCGATCAGGACCACGGCGAGGAAGGGTTCCATACGCCCGCTTCGACGCGATCGACATAACTCCCCGGGTCGGACGGGCGATCGGAGCTTCGGGGTCGGGCCGACGACCGGCCTCGTGTCGACCGTGATCTTCCGGCAATCCCGCCGTCGTCCCCGTATACTCATATACCGGAAGCACCTGTGTGCGAGCGTATGACAATGCTGCCGTCCGAGACCGTCGGTGACGCGTACACGGATTCGACCGCCTGGGAGCTGCTCGCGGACCTATCTGACCTCGGTGACCGGATGCCCGGCCACGAGGGGGAGGCCGCGGGGGCGTCGCTCGTGGCCGACGCCTTCGAGGAGGCGGGCCTCTCCGAGGTCTCGACCACGGAGTTCCCGATCCCCGGCTGGTGGCGCGGGGAGGCCTCCCTGACCGTCGACCACGACGGTCGAACGTTGTCCTTCGGCGGGAGCCACGAACTCGTCGAACTGCCGGGGACGCCCTCGGGCGAGGTCACCGGCGAGATCGTCGACATGGGGTACGGCCTCCCGGAGGACTTCGAGGACGTCGACCTCTCGGGCTGTATCGCGATGGCGTCGAGTCTCACCCCCGACGACTACGGCCGGTGGGTCCACCGCAGCGAGAAGTACGACTACGCGGCCGAGTCGGGCGCGGAGGGCTTCCTGTTTTACAACCACATCGAGGGGTCGCTCCCGCCGACCGGCGACATCGGCCACACGAACGGCCCGGGACCGATCCCGGCGGTCGGACTGAGCAAGGAGCTCGGCAGCCAGCTCACGCGTCACTGCGGGGAGATCGAGGGCGACCGCGGCGTCGAGGCGACGCTCTCGGTCGAGGCGCGGAACGAGCCGGCCACCTCCGCGAACGTCGAGGCGGTCGTCGGCCCCGACACCGACGAGGAGGTGTTGTACACCGCCCACGTCGACGCACACGACGTGGGGGTCGGCGCGAACGACAACGGCTTCGGCTCGGCGCTCGTCGTCGGCGTGGGTCGGGTGCTCGCGTCGATCGAGGAGGAGCTCGAGACGCGGGTACGGCTCGTCGTCTTCGGGGCCGAGGAGACCGGGCTCTACGGCTCGTACTACTGGTCGCACACGCACGACCTCGACCGCGTGAAGTGCGTGCTCAACGTCGACGGCGCGGGCTACTCGCGGAACCTCGAGATATACCCGCACGGTGCGTCGGGACTCGGCGAGGCGTTCGAGGAGGTAGAAGAGGAGTTCGACGTGCCGATCGTCGTCGAGGACGGGCTCCGTCCGCACAGCGACCACTGGCCGTTCGTCCAGCGCGGCGTCGCCGCCGGACAGGGTCGCTCGACCGCCGAGGACAGCGGCCGCGGATGGGGCCACACCCACGGCGACACCCTCGACAAGCTCGACGTTCGGGACCTCCGGGAGCTGACGGTGCTGTGTGCGGCCGGGGTCGCGAAGCTGGCCGAGACGGACCGGGAGATCGAGGGTCGGGATCCGGAGTCGGTGAGAGAGGAGACGATCGAGGAGGGCCACGACGTCGGGATGAAGGCGACGGACTCCTGGCCGTGGGGCGAGGACCGACCGTGGCCGTGGGCCGACGAACTTGAGTGAGGGCCGGACTCGGCCGGCGCGCCCGCTCGCCGGAGCACGTACACTCATGTCTCCGGAGCCGTTCGGTCCACCCGTTATGACGGATCGACGCGGCGGAAACCGACGACACGACGGGGAGAATCGATGAAGATCGGCACGGCCGAGGCCGATCCGGGCGAGACGGCGACCGGCCATCGGGCGGTCACGGACCTGCCCGTCGGGGGATCGGAGAAACTCCCGGTGACGGTCCTCAACGGCGTCGATCCCGGCCCGACGGTGTGGGTGACGGGGACGATCCACGGCGACGAGCCGACCGGGATGGCCGTGACACACGAAGTCGCCGAGCGGGTCGACGTCGCCGAGCTCGCGGGCGCGGTCGTCTGTCTCCCGGTGATGAACCCCGCGGGGTTCCGGAGAAACGTCCGGACGTCCTACTACCACGACGACGACCCCAACCGCTATTTCGGCCGCGACGACGCCGGCTCGGAGGCCCCGCCCCGCGTCCAACAGGTCATCTGCGAGCGGATATACGAGGACATGCGGACGGCCGACGCGATCGTCTCGTTACACACGTCGTGGGTCGCCACGCACCCGTACACGATCCAGCCGCGAGTCCCCTACGGCGAGGACCGGAGCGTGTCGGACGCCGCGGTGCTTCGCGACCGGCTCGTCGAGCTGACCGAGGCGTTCGGGCTGCCGGTCGTCAACCAGTATCCGCCCGGCGAGACCGAGACCCGCGACCTCCAGCACTCGCTCACCGGGGCGGCAGTCGCCGACGGGATCCCCGCGTTCACCCCGGAGCTCGGCGGCCGGCTCGTCGTCGAGCGCGACGTCGCCGCGGCGGCCGCGGACGGCACGTGGAACGTCCTTCACGCGCTCGAGATGGTCGAGAAACCCGCCGACCGACACCCCGAGTTCGATCTCGACCCGGACGGCCAGCTCCGCCGGTTCGACGGCCCGCACACCGACGTGGCCGGGATCGTCCGCTATCGAACCACGGAGGGGGAGTTCGTCGAGGCGGGCGAGGTCGTCGCCGAGATCGTCGACCCGCACGGCGAGGTGAAACGCGAGATCGAAGTCGAGCGCGACGGGTACGTCCTCAGCCGCCGCGAGCGCGCGGCGGTCTACGAGAACGACGCGCTCCTCGACATGGCGGTTCCCGACGACGCGCCGCTTCTGATCGAGTCGGCGTAAGGTCGCTTCCCGACCCACCGGGCTATTTACCGGCCGACGACGACGGGATCGGCGTGCGACTCGTCCATCGACCCGACCGGGATTCGGCCGCGACCGACGAGCGAACCCTCGCGAGCGACGTCGACGTCGCCCGCTCCCGGCTCGCGCAGGCGCGCGGGCTGATGTTCCGCCGGTCGGTCCCCGACGACTACGCGCTCGTGTTCCCGTTCGGGGAGGCGGAGACGCGCTGGCTCCACATGCTCTTCGTCCCGTTCGCGATCGACGCCGTCTGGCTCGTCGACGAGGAGGTCACGAGGGTGAAGCGGCTCGCGCCGTTCGTCGGGCTCGCTCGCGGGAAGGCCGACGCCGTGGTCGAACTGCCCGCGGGGGTGGCCGACGGGGTCACGGTCGGCGACGAGCTCCGGCTTCGGGAGTGATCGGTGGCGGAGGACGTGAGCGTCTCCGCGAACCTCACGCCGCCTCGGCCGTCCGGAGGCTGAGTTCGATCCGGCTCCCGCCGTCCTTGCTCTCGGCGATGTCGAGGCGGCCGCCGCCGGCGGTGACGACCCAGTGGACGTACCACAGCCCGAGACCGCTCGTGTGTTTCAACTGCGTCTCCTCGCCGGTGAGCACGGCCCGTTCGGCCGGCGGGATCCCGGGACCGTCGTCGGCGACGACGAGCGAGACCCACGACTCGCTGGGGAGCTCGGCGGCCGAGACCCGAACGCTCGGCCGGTCGGCGTCCCCGTGACGGATCGCGTTGTCGACGAGCTCGGCGATCGCGTCCGGCAGCCGGTCGACCCCGAGGACGGTGATGCCGGGCGGGACGTCGACGTCGACGTCGGCCGACTCGCGGAGCCGCGGGGGAAGCGATTCGAGCGCGGACGTCACGACACGTGACAGCGGGAGCGGTTCCGGCTCCGACCGCTCGGCGAGGAGCCGCTCGACCTTGCGGGCGGTCTCGCCGAGGTGGAGCAGGCGGCCCGCCGTGTCGACCACGCGGTCGAGCTGTTCGGTCAGCTCCGGGTCCTCGACCGCGTTCCGGGCCTGTTCGGAGAACCCGGTCACGACGTTGAGCTCGTTCCGGAAGTTGTGTCTGAGAACCCGGGTCAACACCGCGAGCCGCTCCTCGCGGACCGACTCCTCCGTGCGGTCCTCGCCGAGGACGACGGCCCCGACGACCGATTCACCGTCCGTCACCGGCCCCATCGTCAGCCGGTAGGGAACCTCCTCGCCCGAGCGCGTCAGGAGCGTCGCCTCGCACTCGGCGACCGCCCCGTCCCGATAGACCCGCGTCAACCCGTCGGAGACGGCCGACCGACCGTCGGCGTCGAACAGGTCGGCGAACGCGCGACCGTCGAGGTCGTCCGCGTCGTAGCCGGTGTCCTCGCCGGCTCGTTCGTTCCATCGACTGATCGTTCCGCGCGCGTCACATCGGAACAGCGCCATCGGGAGCGTCGACGCGACCGCGTCGAGGGTCCGAGCGCGCGAGCGGTTCCCCCGTTCGGCGCGAACCCGCGGCGTCACGTCGGTCGCGACCGCGATCAGCCACTCCCGTTCCGCGAGCGTCGTCGCGTGTGCGCGGAGACGGAGCCGTCGCGTGTCGCCGTCGACCTCGACGTCCACCTCCGCAGTGACGGATCCCTCGTTCACGGATCCGTCACGCGTGGAGACCCTCGAGAACACCTCCTCGATCGGGTCCCCCGCGATCGTCGTTCCCGACACGGCCAGGTCCGACAGCCCCGACAGCGTCAGCGTGGACGAGTCCCGCGAGAGGAGCGCCGTCGCCGCGTCGTTGACGGCGCGTATCGCGAGGTTCCCGGGCTCACACGCGAGCGCCGCCGCCGGGATCGCTCCGACGAGCGACCGCACGAGCGCGACGTCGTCCTCGCGGGCCATGAATACCGGAGGGAGTACGTCCGGACGTATATGAATGCGTGTTCGTTCGAACGCTGCCTCGGGGGTAGTCGATCGACCCCCGACCCGTCCGTTCCGTTCAGTCCGCGTTCGCCTGCCAGTCGCGGACGGTGTCGGCCCCCACGCCGTCGACGTCGCCGGCGAGCTCGTCGGGATCGGCTGATTTGAGCTCGTCGATCCCCTCGATCCCCGCGACGTGGAGCTTCTCGGCGGTCTTCTCGCCGATCCCGTCGACGGTCTGTAGCTCCGATCCCTCCTCGCGTGCGCGGAACTCCCGGTAGTTACAGATCGGACAGCCGAGCTCCCACGGCTCGTCGCCCGAGTGGACCCGGAGATGCGGGAGGTCGTGTTCCTCGCAGGTTTCCTCGGTCACCTCGATCTCGCCGCGACGGGGGAGCGGCAGCGAGTAGTCGCAGTCGGGATACCGCGTACACCCGACGAGTCGGGAGCCCGAGCGGAGCCGCTTGATCGCGAGCTCCCCGCCGGCGTCGGCGGTTTCACCGCCTCCGTCCCGCGGCGAAGCCGCGCCCCCCCCGCACTCGGGACACGCCCCGATCACCTCGTCGTCCGCCTCGTCGGCCGCGTCGGCCTTACACCGCGGGCAGCCGTGGACGAACGTCTTCCGGCCGGCGAGCATCTTCACGTGGTGGAGGTCGTGGTCCTCGCAGGCCTCCTCGAGGATGAGCGGCTTCCCGGTGGAGGGAAGCGGGAGGGTGTACTCGCAGTCGGGGTAGCCGTCACAGCCCACGAAGTACGAGCCCGCCCGCGACTGTCTGACGAGGAGGTCCGAGCCGCACTCCGGACACGGCCCGAGCGTCTTGTCCGCCTTCAGCGACTCCTGGAGCTGGTCGCCGATCGCCTCGCGCGACTCGGTGAGGTCATCGAAGACGCGCTCGAGCAGTTCGCGGGAGGCGGCGGTCACCTCGTCGTACCCCTTCTCGCCCGCGGCGATCGCCCGCATGTCGCGTTCGAGCTGGGCGGTCATCTCCTCGCTCACGACGTGTTCGGCGAACCCCTCCGCGGCCTCGACGACCGACTCCGCCAGCCGGGTCGGCCGCGGCGGGTCGCTCTCGACGTACCCGCGGTCGTACAGCTTCTCGAGGGTGCGGTGTCTCGTCGCTTTGGTCCCCACGCCGCGTTTCTCCATCTCCTCGATCAGCCGCGACTGGCCGTACCGGCGGGGCGGCTGGGTCTCCTTGGCCTCCGTCCGGCGGCCCGAAAGCGTCAGGCTCTCGCCGACCTCGACGTCCGGGACGATCCGCTCGTCGCTGGAGCGGTAGGGGTACACCTCGTGGTAGCCGGCCTCGAGCAGGCGCTTGCCGTTCGCCTTCAGGCGGAGCCCGCCGTCGGCGGCCAGCTCGGGGGTCCCCTCGGCGTCCGCCGGGTTCCGGAGCGCGGCGACCGGGTCGGCCCCGCTCGCGATCGCGGTCGCCTCGCCGTTCGCGAGCGCGACGACGCGCAGCCGCTCCCACTCGGCCGCCGGCGCGCAGGTGGCCAGGAAGCGGCGGACGATCAGCTCGTACACCTCCCGTTCGTCGTCGTCGAGGTCGGACGCGCCGGGCAGGTCGCCGGTCGGGTGGATCGGCGGGTGGTCGGTGGTCTCCTCGTCGCCCTCGGTGGGCTCGATCTCGTCGAGTTCGAGCAGCGAGGCGGCGTCCTCGCCGAAGGTCGCGGACGCCTCCAGCGCCTCGAGCAACTCGCGGGGCTCGAGGTCCTCGGGGTACACCGTGTTGTCGGTCCGCGGATAGGTGACGTAGCCGGCGGTGTACAGCTCCTCGGCGATGGACATCGCGCGCTGGGCGGAGTAGCCGAGCGACCCCGCCGCGCGGATGTACGCGGTCGTGTTGAACGGGGTCGGCGGGTCGTCGGTCTGCGTGCGGCGGCGCACGTCGTCGACGACCGCGTCCTCGGCGGCCGCGAGCGCCTCGGTCAGCGTGTCGGCGACCGACCCGTTCCAGACCCGCTCGGCCTCGTTGCCGACGTCGTTCTCGAAGAAGTACTGCGCCTCGAAGGGGTCGCCGCCGGCCTTCGAGAGGTCGCCGTACAGCTCCCAGTACGCCTCCGGGTCGAACGCGCGGATCTCGCGTTCGCGGTCGACGATCAGCTTGAGCGTCGGCCCCTGGACCCGTCCGACCGAGATGAAGTCGTTGCCGAGCTGGCGGGCGGACAGGGAGAGGAAGCGCGTGAGCGCCGCCCCCCACGTCAGGTCGATCACCTGGCGGGCCTCGCCGGCGGCCGCGAGGTCGAAGTCGAGGTCGTCGGGGTCCGCGAAGGCCTCTTTCACCTCGCGCTCGGTGATCGAGGAGAACCGCACGCGGTCGATCGGCGCGTCCTCGTTCACCTCGCGGACCAGCTCGTAGGCCTCCTTGCCGATGAGCTCGCCCTCGCGGTCGTAGTCGGTGGCGATGGTGACCCGCGAGGCGTTTCGCGCGATCGTCCGGAGCGCGCTCACGATCCCCTCCTGGGTCGGCGTCTTGCGGACCGGCGCGTCGATCAACTCGACGGGCTCGACGTCGCGCCAGTCGCTGTACTCCGGCGGGAAGTCGACCCCGACGACGTGTCCCGAGAGCCCGATACACCGCTTGCCGCCCCACTTGTACACGTTGACGTCGTTCTTCCGCTCCGCCGTCGCGGAGCCGCCGCTCAGGATCTCGGCGATCCGCCGGGCGGCGTTGTCCTTCTCCGTGATTATCAGTTCGGGGCCGCGACTCATTGCCCCGGAGTAGTTCGTTCCCGCGTCTAAACCTTTCGCGATGCGGTCTGAGAACCGTCCACACGCGCGTCCGTCTCGGCAACTCCCTCCGCCACGACCACACTTCACCCCTCACCGACCTCGTCGCCGACACGGAGTACCGCGCCGTCGTGCGCGCGTCGAACCGCCCGGAAAACGGGACTCTCGAGAGGGCTTCGCCGTTCTATTCGGCGGTTCGCTCCTCGGAGCCGTCGAGGGTGATCTCGGTCACTTCGACGATCCGGTCGTCGGCGAGCAGCGCTTCGAGCGCCTCGTGGGGGATCGGGTGATCGAGGTTGTACACCGTCAGCGCCTGTCCACCCTGGGTCTCACGCGCGTTGAACATCCCCGCGATGTTGATGTCGTGGTCGCCGAGCACGGTCCCGATGAGTCCGATGACGCCCGGCTCGTCGGTGTTGCGCGCGACGAGCATGTGCCCGTACGGGACGGCGTCGACGCGGAAGCCGTCGATGCGAACGATCCGCGGGTCCTCGCCCGCGAACAGCGTCCCCTCGACCGCGATCTCGTCGTCGCCGTTGTGGACGGCCACCCGCACGATGCTCTGGAAGTCCTCGGTCTGTCGGGTCTTCGACTCGGTCACCTCGATGCCGCGCTCCTCGGCGAGCCGCGGGGCGTTGACCGCGTTCACCTGCCACTCGAGCGGCTCGAAGACGCCCTTCAGCGCCGACGCCGTGACGAGTTCCACGTCCTCGGCGGCGATGTCGCCCTCGTAGGTCACCTCGACGCCCGTGATCCGGCCGTCGAGCAGTTGGGCGGCGACCTTGCCGGCGGTCTCCGCGACGGCGATGTACGGCTCGATCCGCGGGAACGCCGTCTCGTCGACCGAGGGCGCGTTGAGCGCGGTGAGCACCGGCTCGCCGTCGAACGCCGCGATCACGGCCTCGGCCGTGTCGACGGCGACGTTCTCCTGGGCGGCCTCCGTCGACGCGCCCAGGTGCGGGGTGACGACCACGTCCTCGACGTCGAGAAGCGGGGAGTCCGCCGGGAGCGGCTCCTCGGCGAAGGAGTCGAGCGCGGCCCCGGCCACGACGCCGTCGTCGACCGCCTCGGCGAGCGCGTCCTCGTCGACGATGCCGCCGCGGGCGCAGTTGATCAGGTAGCCGCCCTCCAACTGGGCCAGCTCGTCCTCGCCGATCATGCCTTCGGTCTCGGGGAGGAGCGGCGTGTGGACCGTTGCGACGTCGGCGCGGGAGAGCGCCTCGTGGAGGTCGTCGACGAGGTCCGCGCCGAACTGCGCCGCGCGCTCCTCGGAGATGTACGGGTCGTAGACGACCAGGTCCATCCCGAGCGAGTCGAGCCGCTTCGCGACCTCCTGGCCGACGCGGCCGAGCCCGACGATCCCGAGCGTCTTGTTGTTGAGCTCCGTGCCGAGGAACTCGCCTTTCGCCCACTCGCCGCCTTTCAGCCGGCCGTGTGCCTGCGGGATCGAGCGCGCGACCGCGAACGTCATCGCGACGGTGTGCTCGGCGGCGGCCCGGACGTTCCCCTCCGGGGCGTTGGCGACGATGACGCCGTGGTCGGTCGCGGCGTCGATGTCGATGTTGTCGACGCCGATGCCGGCGCGACCGACGATGACGAGCTCGGAGGCGGCCTCGAACACCTCGCGGGACACGTCCGTCCCGGAACGAACGATGAGCGCGTTGGCGTCGCTCACGGCGTCCAAGAGGGCCTCGCCCTCGACGTCGTAGTCCGTCTCCACCTCGTGGCCGGCCTCCCGGAGCCGGTCGAGCCCCGGATCGGCGATCGGGTCCGTGACGAGTACCTTCATGTCCGTACCGACCCTCGGCGCGGTGTTAACGCTTTCTTCATCGCGCCGTTTTGCCCCTCCCGATCCCTCCCCCCTGTGCCACTTTCGATCCGAGATCGTGTACATTCAACCCCTCCGTTTCGGATGGAAACCGCCCATCCGTGCGTACCGCCGCGGACGGTCTTGAGGGAGGAACGCCGGCCGTTTCCGAGCCGCGGCGACGCCGATACACCCTTTCGGGTCGGCACGCATGTGGGCGTATGGACGCCACGCTCACGCTCTCGCTTCTCGGGGCCGTCGCGATCCTCGCACTGACCGGGATCAGCGCCTTCTTCTCGAGTTCGGAACTCGCCGTGTTCTCGGTCGCGAAACACCGCGTCGACGCACTGGTCGCCGAGGGGATCCCCGGAAGCGCGGCGCTCTCGTCGCTCCGGGAGAACCCTCACCGGTTCCTCGTCACCGCGCTCGTGAGCAACAACGTCGCGAACATCGCGGCCGCCTCCGTCGCGACCGCGGTGCTCGTCCAGTACCTCCCGGCCGGGCAGGCCGCGACCGGCTCCACCGTCTTCACCTCCTTTTTCGTCATCGTCTTCGGCGAGATCGCGCCGAAGTCGTACGCGGTCGCGAACGCCGAGCGGCACGCGCTCCGGGTCGCCCGCCCGGTCGTCGCGGTCCAGCGGGCCCTCCGTCCCGTCCTCTACGTCTTCGAGGCCGCGAGCGGGGTCGTCACCCGGGTCGTCGGCGGCGACACTGCCATCGAGTCGTACATGAGCCGCGAGGAGATCCAGACGCTCGTCCTCTCGGGCGAGGAGACGGGCGCGCTCGCCCCCGGCGAGGGGGCGATGATCCGCGGCGTCCTCGACCTCGAGGCGACCCGCGTCACCGCCGTGATGGTCCCCCGAACCGACATGGTCGCGGTCCCCGACACGGCGACGCCCCGCGAGGTCGTCTCGACGGCCGCGGCGGAACACCTCACGCGGCTGCCCGTCTACGGCGAGAACCGCGACGACGTGGTGGGGATCGTCGATGTCCGCGACGCGATCCGCGCCGACGAGGCGGGCGAGGACCTCGCGAGCGTCCTCTCGGAGCCGACGTTCGTCCCGACCGGGAAGCCGGTCGACGAGCTGTTCGCGGAGATGCGCGAGAGCGGCGCGCGGATGGTGGTGGTCGTCGACGAGTTCGGCGCGGTCGTGGGACTTGCGACCCTCGAGGACGTCCTCGAGGAGGTGGTCGGCGAACTGGTCGGCCGCCGCGAGACCGAGCACGTCGACGTCCTCGAGCCGGGGGTCGCCGTCGCGCGCGGTTGGACCACCGTGGCGTACCTCAACGAGGCGCTCGGGCTCTCGCTGCCGGTCGACGGCGGGTTCGAGACCGTCGCCGGGCTGGTCACGGAGCGAGTCGGCCGGCTCCCCGAGGAGGGCGACCGCGTCGCGGTCGGCGACGTCGCCCTCGTCGTCGCCGAGGCGACCCGAACGCGGGTGACGCGGGTCCGCGTCGAACACCCGGTCGCGGACCGCGACGCGGTCGCCGACGCCGGCTCCCCGCCGGAGTGAAGGGCTGAACGCCAGGATCGCCGGCAGAACCGCCGCCGGGCTCAACGGGATCCGAGCGCGAACGTCTCGATCGGGTCGTAGACCGGTCCCGACTCCGTCAGCGTCGACTCGATCAGCCGGACTTCCTCGACCTCGAACCTCCCGAGTTCGGGGTCCCGCTCGCGGACGACCTCCCGAACGAGGTCCTTCTCGCGGCCGTCGTCCATCCGCGCGAGGGTGACGTGCGGCGTGAACGCGTGCTCCTCGGGCTCGAAGCCGAGCGCGGTCGTCTCCGCCTCCAGCGCCTCGTGGAGGTCGGTCAGTTCCTCGCTTCCCCTCCCGATCCCGGCCCAGACGACGGAGACGTACTCGAGCGAGGGGAAGACGCCGAGCCCCTTGACCGTACAGTCGAACGGTTCGACTCCGGCGCGGTCGACCGCGCGCTCTCCGGCGGCACGCACGCCGTCGAGGTCCGCGGCAGCGACGTCGCCGAGGAACTTCAGGGTGAGGTGTGCCTGGCTCGGGTCGGTGGGCCGGATCCCCGGCGCGTCCGCGAGCGACGACTGGAGGTCGGCGATCGGCTCCGCGAGGTCGTCGGGCAGCTCGACGGCGAAGAACGCCCGGACGGACGACGAGGACGACGCTGCCGATGACGAGGTGGACGACGACGATGGCGACGACGACATGGACGGGAGGGGATCGAGTCGCCGGGGACTCATGGCTTCCGCCGAGCCGACGCTACCGGTGCCGTTCGACCGAAAAAATCGATTCTGCCGTGTGGTTCAGCGACGAATCGGACGGCCCTCGTCAGGCCGTCGTGTTGGTCGTGTTCGTCGGCGGCTGTTCGGGCTGCGTCGGCGGTTGCGTGGGCTGTGTCGGCGCGGTCGGGCCGGTCGGTCCCTCCGGCTGCGTCTCCGGCGGCTGCGTCTCCGGGTCCCTGTCGTTCTCCACGAGGAAGTCCGCCAGGTTCCCGATCAGGACATCGTTGTCGGCGCGCGCGGCGTTCTCCGGCGAGAGGAAGTCGCTATCGCCGACCACGACGACGCCGTCGTCGCGGGCGAGAAGCGGCGCGTCGGTCGAAGAGCGCGTCGTCGACAGCTCGCTGCCGTCGATCGGCCGGAACTCGTCGCCGCCCTCGGCGGCCGTCCCGACGGGCGTCACCGTCGAGAACATCGCCCGGTCGACCCCCTCGGTCAGCGCGGAGTCGCCGGTCGGCTCCGCGTACACCCGCTGGTAGTTCAGGTCGTTCTCGGCCATGTTGTACACGTACCCGGGCTCGGTGGTGGTTCCGAGCGTGGCGTCGAGCGACGTCGGTCCGGACTGGCTGAACGTCGCGTCGGGCTCCGTCGCCAGCACCATCCGACCGTCCGCCTCGACGAACGTCTCGATGTCCGCGAGCTCGTCCTCGCCGTAGTCGGTCCGGAACGTGACGAAGGCGTCCGCCTCGGCGAGGTCCTCGCCGAGCGGCGTCGGGCCGGACGCTCCCGGCTGGCTCGGGAACTGCTGTTGGTTCGCCTCCGGCGTGTACACCCGCACGTCGTGGCCGTTCTCGATGAGGGCGTTCGCCAGCGGGCGGATGTCGCGGTCGGCGACGCCGCCGCCGGCCATTCCGATGAGCGACAGCGGGTTGATCGCCACGCCGCCGCTCGCCGCCTGGACGCCGGGATCGATGAGGACCGTCTGTGACTCCGCGTCGCTTGACAGCTCGACGGTCGCCTCGCCCGGGTCGTCGTCCTCGATCACGTCCGTCGACTGGTAGTGCTCGTTCTCGATCTCCGGGGCGGGTGCCGCGCCGTCGGCCGTCGCGTAGCCGGCGACGGCCGCGCCGCCGGCGATCGTCGCGAACGTCACGAGGAACGCGACCGCGAGGGTTCCGATGCGACTCACGCGGAGACACCCCCGGAGAGGGAGGCTGCGGTGTCGTTCGCGGCGGAGGTGGTCGTGCCGGCGCTTCCGTCAGTACCCGCCTCGTCGACGCCGAGGTCGCTTCGGGCGAACCGCTCTACCGTGTCGACGTGCGGGATCGCCTCGAGGTGGATGTACGTGGAGGGCATCGGTTCGACGTCGGCGTAGCCCGGGTCGTTCGCGTACACCGCGACGACCTGCGAGTCGGTCCGGAGCAGGATCGGGAGTCCGGTGTCGAGTCCGGTCTCGCGCGTGTCGACCCGGTAATCCCCGAGGTCCGCGCGGGTCGCGGCCTCGTGGACCGCCTCGTTGAGCGAGCCGATCTCGTCGGCGAAGCCGTTCTGGACGGCCTCGGTGCCGAGGTAGACGTCGGCCTGTGCGACCTGCTCGCGGGGCATCTGGAACTCGTCGCCGCGCTCGGCCATCATCGCGTCGATGAAGGTGTCGGCGAGCGTCTGCTGTTCGGCCCATCCCTGGATCTCGTTGCCGCCGGCCTTGTCGGGGCCGCTCGGTCCGGAGACGGGCGGGGTCGTCTGCGGCGCGGGCGCGTTCAGTCCGATGCTCCCGACCTGCGAGGTGGGAAGCACGTAGATGTCGTCGGCGGGAGCCATCGCGTAGTAGCCGCCGGAGGCGCTCATCGCCTGAACGCTCGCGATGACCGGCATCTGCTGGCTCGTGCGCTGGACCGCCTTGTACATGCGTTCGGACGCGACCGGCGCGCCGCCGGGCGTGTCGATCTTTAAGACGACGGCACCGACGGAGTCGTTGCCGCGGATCGCTGCGAGTTCGCTTTCGACGTCGTCCGCGAGGGCCGAGTTGACGGGGCCTTCGACTTCGACGACGGCCACCGTGTCGCTCGTCTCGTTGGTCGCCGCGTACACGCTCGGGGCGACGGTCGCGCCGAGCAACGCGGCGGCCAACACGACGACCGCGACCTGTCGTCGCGGGGTGATGGCCGTGGAGAGCTTGTTGGTAGACATTACCGAGTAACATCACTCGAGTAAGGTACATAAAGTTCCGGGTGAACGAAACCCGAATTTAACTCTGTGTCGTGGTACCGTGGGACATTGTCCCAGCTCGTCCCCCGACGTAACCCTTACCCGCCGTGACCGACAGATCCGGGTATATGACCGACGAGCGCGACGCGGACCGCCACGAGTTCTCCGCGGGCCAGGGCGTCGACGCCGACTACGAGGAGTTCACCCTCGATCCCGAGGAGCTGGACGCGGACCCGACCACGGTCGACCCGGTCGACTCCCGGGTCCTCACCGACGTGCTCGACCGCCGGAACGTCGAGAGCGACGCCGTCGACGTCGAGCGGCTGATCGACGTGGGCCTGTCGTACATGGGGATCAACCGGTTCGAGGAGGCGACCGAGACGTTCGAGCGCGCCGCCCGGTTCGCCGAGGAGGACTCGCTGGAGGCACAGGAGGCGTGGGTGAACAAGGGCGCGGCCCACGCGGAGCTCGAGGAGTACGACGAGGCGATCGGCGCGTATCAGGAGGCGCTGCGCATCGACGACGACTCCGAACACGCCGCGAGCGCCGAGACGAACCTCGCGTACGCGCTCTGGGAGTTCGGTCGCCACGAGCAGGCGCTCGAACACGCCGAGCGCGCCGTCGAGATCGACCCGCGGTTCGCGCAAGCGTGGTACAATCGGGGCTTCCTGCTCGTCGAACGCGGCCTCCACGAGGACGCCGTCAACTGCTTCGACAACGCGATCCGCCTCGGCTACCGCGACGCGGGCGTGTTGGAGGAGAAGGCCCGCGCGCTGGAGGAGGCTGGCGAACACGAGCAGGCCGAGGAGGTCGCCGACCGCGCCGAGGAGATCCGCCGGGAGGCCGAGGAACGGATGGTCGAGGAACAGGCCGGACAGGGCGGCATGGGCGGCCGCGGCGACGCAGGCGGCGTTGGCGGCCGAGGAGGTCGAGGCGGCCGGGGCGGGCAGCCCGGTCGAGGCGGCCGGCCCGAAGGCTCCGATTCGGGCGAACCGGAGCGCGAGCTTCAGGGGGAGGGTCCAGAGGGCTTCTAGATGCTGCTTCGGGAGCGAGAGACGCCGGAAGGGACGCTCGTCTCGGTCTGTGACGCCGACTGTCTCGGCGAGACCTACGACAACGGACGCGCCAGCCTCTCGGTGACGGAGGAGTTCTACGGCGGCGACGACGCCGTCGAGGCCGACGCCGAGGCGGTCGTCGCCGCGCTTCACCGCGCGCAGGTCGGGAACCTCGTCGGTCGGGAGGCGGTCGGCGTCGCGGTCGACGCGGGGCTCGTCGACGAGGAGGCGGTCCTGGAGTTCGACGGCACCCGGCACGCCCAGTTACTCTGGCTGTGACCGGTTTTCCGTATGCGCAAAACACTTCTTTTAGCCGTCTCTAAATCTCGCCCGTCGACGCTTCGACGAGTCGATACCCGATGACCGAGACCACGTGGCTGACCGTCGTCCTCATCGCCGCCGGCGCACAGCTCGCGGTCCTCCCCGGCGAGAAGGTCCAACTCCTGATCGCCGGACTCTCGACGCGCTACCGGCCCGCCGTGGTCGTGAGCGCGGCCGCGGCGGCGTTCGCCGGCTGGACGGTCCTCGAGATCCGGTTCGGGCAGGCGATCACCGAGGCGCTGCCGGGGATCTATCTGGACGCGATGACGGCGGTGCTGTTCTCGGTCTTCGCGTACCTGCTCTACCGGAGCGCGCCCGATCCCGACGCCGACGACCCCGAGGCGGCCACCGGTTCGCTGACCGACGGCGGCGAACTCGACGTGCGGGTCCCGCTCGTCGGCTGGCGGGTTCCGAATCGGTTCGGCGGATTCCTCCCGATCTTCGCGATGATGGCGTTCGGCGAGTTCGGCGACAAGACCCAGCTCGTCACGATCTCGCTGGCCACCCAGTACGGCGCGTTCCCGACCGCGATCTGGACCGGGGAGATGCTCGCCATCATCCCGATCAGCCTCGCGAACGCGTACTTCTTCCACCGCTTCTCCCACCGGTTCGACCTCCGGAAGGCGCACTTCGCCGGGGCGGCGCTGTTCTGCTTCTTCGCGCTCGATTTCGCCGCGAGCGTCCTTCTCGGGTTCTCGCTGTGGGAGACCGGCATCGACGCGCTCGCCGGGGCGGTCTGACCGCCGCTCGCGTCTCCGAACCGTCGTTTCCCGTCTCGCCTTCGCGCTCAGCCGATCCGCGCGAGCACCGCCCGTCGGCCGCGCTCGGCACCGAGCCCCGCGGCGAGCAGGACCGTCCCGGCGGCGACGAGCGCCAGCGAGCCCGAGATCGCGTCGCCGATCGGACCGACGAGGAAGGCGAGCACGCCGAGCACGAACCCCAGCGCGGCCACGTTCGCCGGTGCGGCCTCCCGGAGCCCCACCGCTCCGACGACGAGCGCCAACACGAGCGCGAGCAGGCAGGCGAGCGCGACGAGCGAGCCCGCGAAGTCGCCGACGCGCCCGGTGAGGGTCCACACGAGCACGGCCGCCGCGGGAGCGGCGACCGCGGGCGCGGCCGCGTATCGCGCGAGCCGGTCGCCGCCGGCGCGGCCGACCGCGACCGCGGCGGCGACGGCGCTCGCCGCGACGAGGAGGACGGTTCCGGCGGAGGTCCCCTGCGGCGGCGACCCGACGGCGACGATCGGCACGAGCGCGGCCACCGCGAATCCCCCGCCGACCCAGCGGAGCGTCGCGGTGAATCGCGGGATATCGTGGTCGGCATCGGCGGCGAGTGGAGGGTCGCCAGCGGCGGTGAGTCCGGCGGCGTAGACGAGCCCGCCGTACGCGCCGAACAGGAGCACGAACTCCGACGGATCGGTCGCCGACACGAGCGTCGCGGCTCCGAGGACGGCTCCCGCACCCCCGATCGGTCGCGAGTCGAGCCCGGCCGCGATCGCGATCGCGACCCCGGTCCACGCCGCCAGCAGCCACGGCTCCGCGGCATCGACGTCGACGACCGCGGCCAGCTCCGCCAGCCGAAAGAGGGTCACGCCGGTGAAGAGCGCCGCGAGCAGCCACAGGCCGTGGGCGGTCCGGGGAGAGCCCTCCCGGAGGCGCGCGCCGCTTCCCCCGGCGGCGACGGGTATCCCGACGAGGATCGCGACTCGAACGACGACCGGGATCGACTCCCAGCGCTCGTAGAGGAACACGCCGACGCCGACGGCGACGAGGACGCCGCCCATCAGCGCCAGCGCGACGACGACCCGGTTCTCCTCGAGGAGCCCGCCGTCGCCGTCGCCGTCGGTCGGCTCGACGGTGGCGTCTCCCGTTTCGGCGCCGTCGTCCGCCCGCTCGAACTCGCGGATCCGCGCCGCGGTCTCCTCGTCGATCACGCCCGCGTCGGTCCAGCGCTCGAGCGCCGCGCGGAGGGAATCGCGGTCCATGTCCTCCGAGACCAAGGGGCGGGCCAAATATCTTGTCGGTGGGTCGAGAGGCCCGTTTTCACCCCGTGAGACGAGTATCGGCCGCTACAGTCCGGCGACGTCCTCGATGGCGTCGGTGAGTTCCTTGACGCTCTCGACGGTGTGTTCGCCCATGTGACCGATCCGGAACGTCTCCTCGCCGAGTCGCGAGCCGTAGCCGTTCGAGAAGGCCATGTCGTACTCCTCGCTCACCGTCTCGATGGTTCCGGCCACGTCGATCCCCTGCGTGTTCTCGATACAGGCGACCGTCTGGGACTCGTACCCCTCCTCGGGGAAGACGTCGAAGTGCTCGCGCGCCCACTCGCGGGTGTACTCGGCCATCTCGCGGTGGCGCTCGCTGCGTGCCTCGTGGCCCTCCTCGAGCATGTGTTTCATCTGCTTGCGGTAGGCGAGCATGATCGGGATGGCGGGCGTCGAGTGGGTCTGGCCCTTCCGGTCGTAGTAGTCGATGGTTCGGCGGAAGCCGCCGTACCACGAGGAGTCGCCCTTCTCGACCTCGCGCTCGTAGGCGTCGTCGCTGACGACGCAGACCGCGAGCCCCGGCGGCATCGCGAACGCCTTCTGGGTGGACGCGAAGATCGTGTCGATGCCGTGTTCGTCGATGTCGACGTAGTCGCCGCCGAGCGCGGAGACCGCGTCGACGACGAAGTGGGTGTCCGGGTACTCGGCGATCACGTCGCCGATCTCCTCGATCGGGTTCCGGACGCCCGTCGAGGACTCGTTCATCACGGTCGCGACCACGTCGTAGTGTTCGTCCGTCGATTCGAGGTGATCGCGGACGTCCTCGGGTTTCACCGCCTCGCCCCACTCGTACTCCAGCCGGTCGACGTCCTTGCCGAGTCGCTCGGCGACGTTGGCGTGGCGCTCGCTGAAGCTCCCGCAGGTCGGTACGAGAATGTTCTCATCGACGAGGTTGAGCGTCGACGCCTCCCAGAACTCGGTGCCGGAAGCCGTCAGGATCACGACCTCGTTGTCGGTGCCGAGGAACTCCTTGGTGTCCTCGACGATGGTGGTGTAGAGGTCCGTCATCCGGTCCATGCGGTGGCCGAACATCGGCTCGGCCATCGCCTCGATGACGTCCTCGCGGACCTCCGTCGGCCCCGGGATGTACAGCGTCTTGTCCTGGTAGTCGTCGCGGTATTCGCGTTTCTTCGTCACTGGGGTCACCCGATACCGTACACCGGGTCGGGAGACGGTATGGTACTTTTGATGCCGGTTCGGGCGTGGTCGTGGTGCTCGAGACGAGTACGCGGTTCGACCGATCGGCCTTCGCGGCGGCGCGATCCCGTGAGCGCCCGGCAGGGCGAGAGCAAAGCTCTCGCTTGCAACCGGCGCGTAGCGCCGGTGACAGCGTGGCGCTGCGCGCCACTGGCAGCCGGCCGTAGCCCGGCGACGAGGCCGAAGGGGTGTGAGGTGCGGGGCCCTGCGGGACCGTACGGAGCGGAGCGGGGCGGGATGGAATGAGAGAAAGTGGGATGGAATGAGAGAAGACGGAATGGGGCGGGGTGGAACTCCGGAGCGTTCACCGCGACGACGACGATCCGGCACCTCGCCGCCCGCCTTCGATCCCGTCTTCGGAACATGATCGATCAGTATAGTTCTAATTCCTGATGAATACGAAACGACTACCATGGTACTCGTTACACGGCGTATATTCGCGTTTCAGGCCCACTATATACCTGACAAATGGTACCAATTGTCAAAACATATTTGGAATATGAAAGGTTTATCCCTACACAGAGCCAAGGGAGAGATATGTCACAGACTGACCGAACATCGACCCGACAGCCCAGCTTCCAAAGCGACCCGCCGTCGGTCGCCAGCTCGCTCGGCACGATCCTCGCGATCTTCCTGCTCGTGACGGGCGCGCTGATCGCCGTGGAGTACCCCGCCGCCATGCTCGCCCTGCTGGCCGGCGGAGTCGTCGTCCTCACGGCCGTCCGCTTCCTCGCGGACTTCTCCGTGCCGCAGAGCGCGTCGCGACCCTTCGGCCGGATCATCCGGTTCGGTCCGCGCCGCCGCTACCGGCTCTAGAGCGTTTTCGACCGCTTCTCAACGCTTTTCAACGCTTTTCAGAACGGTTTCAGAACACGTCCGTATTCGGCGGGTCCGTCGTTTTCAGCCGTCAGCGACCGCTACGGATCCGGGGTTCCGTCCGGCTGCCCGTCTCTCGCGTCGCCGACTACCCCCAGTGCCAGAAGGAGTTACCGTCCTCCTCGACCGGCTCGGTCCGTTCCCGGAGGGCGGCGACGTCCTCGGCGGTCGGCTCGGTGTCCTCCGGCAGCGACTCCATACACTCGAAACAGAGGAAGAACTCCGAGCCGTCGGCGAGCTCCAGGGTCAGCCCCTGGGTCGACTCGAACGCGAAGTTCCAGAGGTCGCCGATCCCGCCGGCGATCCTGACGGACCGCTCACAGACGTCACACGGCTCCGAGGCCATACCACGGTTTGGAGGCCGGGCCGTTAAGGCGTATCGGCCGCGCGGTTCGGTGCCGTTCACTCGCCGGGATCCGCCCCGATCACGTGCGCGTCGGCCGGGTCGAACCCCACCGCGACCGTTCCCGACAGGGGGTCCTCGGTCCGCACGACGAGTTCCCGCCCGCCCCATCCGAGGTGGACCCGCGTCGTCTCGCCGAGGAACTCCGCGCTCTCGGCCTCGGCCCGGACCCCGTTCTCGGTCCGGCCCACCCGCAGGTGTTGCGGGCGGACGCAGAACGTCAGCGAGTCGCCGGGACGCGGGACGTCGTCCTCGGCGTCCGCCTCGCCACCGACCGCGACGCGGAGGGTCTCGCCGCCGACGTCGACGGGGACGGTTCGGGCCGTCGAGTCCGCTCCGACCCCCGCCTCGACGCCACCGTTCCCCTCCGCGACGACCCCCTCGAACACGTTGTTGTCGCCGACGAACTCGGCGACGAATCGCGAGGCGGGCCGGCGGTACACCGTCCGCGGCGGCGCGACCTGCTCTGGAGTCCCGCCCCGCATCACCGCGACGCGGTCGGAGACGGAGAGCGCCTCCTCCTGGTCGTGGGTGACGTAGACGGTGGTGATCCCGAGCTCCCGCTGGATCGAACGCACCTGAAGACGGAGCCGCTCGCGCAGGCGCGCGTCGAGCGCGCTCATCGGCTCGTCGAGAAGCAGGAGGTCGGGACCGGGCGCGAGCGCCCGCGCCATCGCCACTCGCTGTCGTTGCCCGCCCGAGAGGCTCTCGGGGTCGCGGTCGGCGGTCCCCGGCAGGTCGACGAGTTCGAGCAGTTCGCGGACGCGCTCCTCGCGACTCGCGCCGCCCGGCGGCTCCGAGAAGCGCAGCCCGTAGCCCACGTTCTCGCCGACGGTCATGTGCGGGAACAGCGCGTAGTTCTGGAACACCACGCCCACGTTCCGGGCCTCCGGCGGGACGCCCGACACGTCGCGGTCCCCGAAGCGGATCCGTCCCTCGGTGGGCTCCTCGAAGCCCGCGATCAGCCGGAGGGTCGTCGTCTTCCCGCAGCCGGACGGTCCCACGAGCGTGAAGAACTCCCCCTCCCGGATCCGCAGGTCCACGTCCTGGACGGCGACCGTCCCGTCGTAGCGCTTTCCCACGCCCTCGAGTTCGACCGCGACGGGGGCGTTCGCGTCGGGACCCGTTTTTCGATGGTTCCCCTCAGATCCCATCGTACTCACCCCCGAGCCGCTCGATCACGACGAAGCTGACCCCGGTCACGACGAGGAGGACGACGCCCATCGCGGTCGCGGGTCCGAGCCGCCGGCCGATGAACCGTTCGATCGCGATCGGCATCGTGTAGGCGTCCGCGCCGGTCGCGAGCACGACCGTCGCCGTGAACTCGCCCATCGAGATGGCGACCGCGAACGCCGCACCCGCGACGACGCCCGGCCAGACCAAGGGGAGTTCGACGTCCCGGAGCACCCGCGCCCGCGACGCGCCGAGCGCGCGCGCCGACTCGATCAGCGACCGGTCGAGCGACTCCAGGCCGGGCGCGACCGTCCGGACGACGAACGGGTAGCCCGCCACGGCGTGGGCGGCGACGATCGCCGCCGAGCCGGCCACCGCGATCCGCCACCCCGCGACCTCGACGCCGAAGACCAGCCCGCGGAGCAGCCCGAGCCCCACGAGGATCCCCGAGACGGCGAAGGGTGCCATCGCGACCGCGTCGACGAGCTTCCGGCCGCGGTACTCGCGGGTCGTGATCACCGCGACGACGACCCCCATCGGCAGCGCGACGAGCGCCGACGCCGCCGCGAAGACGAGCGAGTTGCGGACGGCGGGCCACGGTCGCACCTGAAACGCCGCGCCCGTGCGCTGGCGCTCCAGCAGGAACCGGTAGTGCTCGAGCGTGAGTCCGCCGTCCCCGCCGGTGACGCTCGCGAGGACCATGGAGGCGAGAGGTGCGAGAAAGACCAGCGCCGCGACGACGCCGTAGACGCCGAGCCCGAGCCGGGGGAGCACCTCGCGGGCCGTCGGTGCGGACGGGAGGAGGGGTCGCCGGGGGAGCGGCCTGACGCCCCGCGAGGTCACCGTGTGTCTCGCCTCGTACCGGAGGTACGCGCCGAGCACGGACAGCGAGATGACGAGTTCGACGACCGCGAGCGCCGCCGCCTCCGCGTAGTTCAGGTCGCGCGCGAGCCGGTAGACGAACACCTCGACGGTCGCCAGCTCGAACCCGCCGAGCGCCAACACGATGGGGAACGTCCCGAAGGTGAACACGAAGGTGAGCGCCGCCCCCATCAGGACCGCGGGGTACACTTGCGGCGCGACGACGTGGAGAAACGCCCGGGCCGGGCTCGCCCCGAGGCTCCGGGCCGTCTCGACCGCGCCGGCGTCGACGGACTCCCAGGCGGCCGTCGTTACCCGCGCGACGAGCGGCGCGTTGTAGAAGGCGTGGGCGATCACGATCGCCTCCAGCGTGAACATGAGGTCGACGGGGCCGAGCCCGACCGCGCCGAGGACGGCGTTGAGCGTCCCGTTTCGGCCGAAGGTGGCGACGTACCCCACCGCGACCATGATCGACGGGAGCACGAACGGGACGATGGTGAGAGAGCGCAGCGTCCGCCGACCGGGGAACTCGAAGCGCGCGAGCAGGTAGGCCGCGGGGAGCCCGAGCGCGACGCTGGCGATCGTCGACAGCGCGGCCTGGTAGGCGGTGAATCCGACGATCCCGAGCCGGCGATCCGCGCCGAGCAGTCCCCGAACGACCGCGAGCGGGCTCTCGCCCGCGAACAGCCGCGCGAGCTCGCCGAAGTAGAAGGGGTCGCGCAGGAGGTCGGCGAAGACGCCGAGCGTGACCGCGCCGTCGACGACGACCGACTCGACGAGGACGGTCCCGACCGGGTAGTAGAAGACGAGCGCCAACACCGCGACCGTCGCGGCCGCGAGTCCGGTCAGCGCGCGTCGCTCGATGCGATCGCCGAGCCGGGTCGTCCGGTTCCCGTCGCGGAGCCGAACCGGACGGTCCCGCCGGTTGTCGGTCCCGTCCGATTCGTCAGACCCGTCAGACCCGTCACGACCGCGCGATCCGTCGCTCACGGGCCGGGACTCAGTTGCCCCTGTACTGGCGTTCCCACGCGGTGATCCATGCGTCGAGCGACCCTTGGAGCTGGTCGTACGTGAACGTGACCGGATCGGCGGGCTCCTGGGCGAGTTCGGCGTAGTCCTCCGGGAGCTCCGCGGTGTCGGTCGCGGGGAACGCGACGTTGCGCTGGGCGATCTCCCCCTGGACCTCGGGTTCCAGCATGAACGACATGAACTCGCGGGCGAGGTCGGGCTCGTCGGCGTCGGCGAAGACCGCCATCCCCTCCGGAGTCGCGTACGCCTGGTCGTTCAGGAAACGGATCCGGTGTTCCTGGAGGTCCGCGCCCTCCATGTCCGCGAACACCTGGTCGGTGGAGTACGAGACCACGATCGGCGCTTCCCCCTCCGACCACGAGGTGTAGGCGTCGTCCCAGGAGCCGAGCACGCGCACGTCGTTGTCCTGGAGCTCCGCCCAGTAGTCGAGGTAGTCGTAGTCGGGGTCGCCGTCGTCGCCCTCGACGGCCTCCTCGTCCCCGTCGGCGGCGACGCCGCCGTCGCCGAACCGGGAGATCGTGTGTAACAGGAACGCGCGGCCGGTCGAGGAGCCGCCCGGGTTCTGCGCGATGAGGTCGCCGCGGTGCTCCTCCGCCAACAGCCCCTCGAAGGTCTCCGGTGCCTCCGTCTCGGTGCCGTCGTACACGAGGCTGACGTAGCCCGTGTCGAAGGGGACGGCCCGCTCGAAGGGGTCGAAGCGCAGGCCGTCGCGGACCGCGTCGGCCCCGTCGACGTCGCCGGCGGCGGAGAAGAGGTCGTCGTCGAGCTCCTCGTCGATCCGAACCAGGTCCTCGGTGGTGAGCCCGACGTAGAGGTCGGCGTCGATCGGCGCGCCCGAGGCCGCGCGCTCGACGTAGTGGTTCACCTCGTTGTCGGGGGTCGCCCACTCCAGCGTGGCGTCGACGCGCGACTCGAACTCCCCTTTGAGCCACTCGCCGGGGCTCACCGAGGGCGCGTCGATGAACGCGCCGTAGGTCGCGACCGTCAGAGTCGGCGTCTCGCTCTCCCCGTCCTCGCCCGCGTCCTCCGCGTCGCCGTCGCTCCCGTCGCCGTTCGTTTCGTTGCCGTCGGAGTCGCCGGAGCCGCCGGAACCGTCGTCTCCCGTCCGCTCCGCGCTACAGCCGGCGAGTCCCGCCACCCCCGCCGCGCCGCCGAGCGCGATGAATCGTCGCCGCGTGTGTCGACCCGTCGACCCGTCCGCCTCCGTCGTCTCGTCGATCATTACTTGGTTGTTGTACTCGGTGGTTACATAAGGGATCCGTGTCGTCGTCGACTCCGCCGGTTCCGTCTCCGGTCGTGACCGAGACCGACCCGTTTAATCGATCCCGCGAGTGTGTCCCGGTATGAGCGGCTTCTCCGAGTTCGAGGTGATCCCCGCGGTCGACGTCCAGGACGGCTCCGTCGTCCAACTCGTCGGCGGCGAGCGCGGCACGGGCAAACGCTACGGCGACCCGGTCGAGGCGGCGGCGCGGTGGACCGAGGCGGGCGCGCGAACGCTCCACCTCGTCGACCTCGACGGGGCCTTCGAGGGCGAGCGCGCCAACGCCGACGCGATCGAGGCGGTCGTCGACGCCACGGACGACGCGGTCGGCCTCCAGCTCGGCGGCGGGATCCGGACCGCCGAGGACGCCCGGGGGCTGGTGGACGCCGGCATCGACCGCGTGATCCTCGGTACCGCGGCGGTGGAGAACCCGGAGATCGTCGCCGAGATCGACGGGACGCACCCGGGAAGCGTCGTCGTCAGCCTCGACGCGAGGGACGGCGAGGTCGTCGTCGCCGGCTGGACCGAGGGGACCGGCCTCGACCCCGCCGAGGCCGCCGCGCGCTACGAGGAACTCGGTGCGGGCGCGGTCCTCTTCACGAACGTGGACGTCGAGGGACGGTTGGAGGGGATCGACCGCGAGGCGGTCGCGAGCGTGGTCGAGGCGGTCGAGATCCCGGTGATCGCCTCGGGCGGCGTCGCGACCGTCGACGACGTGGTGGCGTTGAAGGAGGCCGGCGCGGCCGCCGTGGTCGTCGGCACCGCCCTCTACGAGGGCCGGTTCACGCTGCGGGAGGCACAGGCGGCCGCCGACGAGGTCTGAACGGAGGACGTGGGGGCCGGCGGGACCCGCCCGGTCGGTCACTCCTCGGCTTCGCCTTCGGGTCGCTCCCGCTGAACGACCAGCACCGGACCGAGAAAGCGCTCCGCCACCTGTTCGGAGGGCATCCCGAAGACGAACGTGGTGACCGACGGGTCCGTCTCGCCCATGATCACCGCGTCGTGGGCCTCGCCGTGGCGGGCGATCGCGTCGACCGCCGCCGCCGCGTCCTCGACGACGACCTCGATCCCGTCGGGATCCATTCCGCGATCGACGAGTTCGGCTTTCACCCCGTTCAGCAGGGTCTCGCCGTCGTCCGTGGTCTCGTCGTCGTCGAGGACGTGATAGAGCGTCACCGCGACGTCGGTGCCGGCGAACAGGCCGGCGACGAGCCGCGCGTTTCGGTCGATCCCGACGGTTCCGCGCACGGCGACGAGGACCTCCTCGACGCGTTCGGTGCTGTTCGGAACGAGCACGGCGAGGCAGTCGTGTTCGTAGATGAGCCGGTCGATCGTCGTTCGCTCGTCGTGAGTGAACACGAGTCGCACCTCGACGGTCGCGCCCGCCTCCGCCAGCGTGCCGGCGAACCCCTCGAGCTTCGCCATCGCGGTCTCGCCGAACTGCTCTCTCGCCTGTTCCGTGGCCGTCTGTTCGGGGATCACGTGGTACCCCAACAGGACGACGTGGGCGTTCGCGAGCAGGTCCGGCGTGCCCGTCGGAGGTGACTCGCCCTCCAGCACCTCCAGCGGGACGAGCACCGCGGGTCGGTCGGTCTCGGTTCGTGTCGGGTCGTCCGGTGGTGTCGTGTCGGTCATCTCAGAACCTCCCTTTCAGTTCGACGTCCGTCGAGTAGTATCGGTACCAGCCGTAGGCCGCGACCATGACGGCGATCCCGATCCCGATCGACGCCGGTTGCATGAACGCGATCAGCGCGAAGCTCGCGAGCGCCCCGACGCCGGCGACCGCGAAGCCGGCCGGACAGCGGAACGACGGCGCGTACCAGTCGGGGCC
Organism: Halorubrum aquaticum; assembly: GCF_900113615.1. Classification (GTDB taxonomy): domain Archaea; phylum Halobacteriota; class Halobacteria; order Halobacteriales; family Haloferacaceae; genus Halorubrum; species Halorubrum aquaticum. The sequence continues at coordinate 114,918 of NZ_FOPZ01000007.1, read as the reverse complement.
CTCGCGCCGGAGCCGGATCAGCGCGACGCAGATCAGTCCGTACATCACGAGGTGGAGGAAGGAGGCGACCTCCGCGAGCAGCTCCACCTGCCCGGTCGCGGCGAGGACGACGATCGGCCCGCCGGCGAGCCCCAGGGCGACGTGTGGCGTCCCGTACCGGAGGTTGATCCGGCTCGCGCTCGCGGGGATGAGGTCGTCGCGGCTCACGGCGTACACCGCGCGCGAGGCGCTGAGTATCGACGCGTTCGCGCTCGAGAAGGTCGCCAACAGGCCGGCGACGACGATGGCGATCGCCCCCGGGAACCCGACGAACTCGCGGGCGACCTCGACCATGGCGGTCTCGCCGAACTCGCCGAGGCGGGCGCTGCCGAACGCGCTCGTCGCGACGAAGACCGTGACGACGTAGAACACGCCCACGACGAGGACGGACGCGACCATCGCCAGCGGGAGGTTCCGCGAGGGGTCCTTGATGTCGCCCGCGACGGTCGCCACCTGCGCGAAGCCGAGATACGAGGTGAACACGAGCGCCGCCGTCTGGAGCACCGGCAACAGCCCGCCGGGAGGGAAGAAGCGCTCGGGGGTGCTCTCCGTTCCGAACACGCCGAGCGCGTCGAGGCTCCCGTAGCTCAAGAAGAGCGTGAGGATGACGAGCAGGACCGCCACGATCCCGTTCTGGAGCGAGGCGGTGTTCTCGGTCCCGAAGAGGCTGAGGGCCGTGAGCCCGACCCCGAACGCGACCCCGAGCGGGACCGCCGGGTCGACGGGCAGCGCGATCCCCGCCTCCAGGAACACCTGTCCGGCGTAGCTGCCGAGCCCGACGAGGTAGAACGCCGAGGCGAAGACGAGCCCGAGCCAGAGCCCGAGCCCGACGACCGCGCCGGGAGCAGTGCCGAGCCCCCGCGAGATGAAGAAGTAGCCGCCGCCGCTGCGCGGCATCGCCGTCGCGAGTTCGGAGGCCGGCAGGGCCACGAGCAGCGCGACGACCGCGCCGATGGCGAACGAAAGCGAGGCGGCCGGACCGGCGTTCTCGGCCGCGAGCCCGGGGAACACGAAGATCCCCGCGCCGATCATCGTCCCGATCCCGATCGCGAGCCCGCCGGTGAGCCCGATCGTCCGTTCGAGCTCCCCCTCCCCGGTGTCGGCGTCGACGACCTCGGCGAGGACGTCCGGGACGTCGACCCCGCCGGGATCGTTCGGGGCGTCGATCTCCCTCCTCGGGTCGCTCGGACCGCCCGACTCCGGCACGTCCGGACCGTCTGGAGCGTCCATTCCGCGAGAAACCACTCCCGCGCGGGTGAAATAGCCACCGCCGCGTTACCCGCGTTCCTCGTCCCTGCCGTCCCACCCGCAATCGCCTTAAGAGCCCCCGCCGACGGTCCGGTATGGGCGAGCACGACCGGACCGCGGCCGTCTCCCGCGAGACGGCGGAGACGACGATCGATCTGACCCTCGCGATCGACGGCGACGGTGAGAGCGAGGTCGACACCGGGATCGGGTTTTACGACCACATGCTCGAGTCGTTCGCGAAACACGGCCTCTTCGATCTCACCGTCCGCTGTGACGGCGACGTCCACATCGACGACCACCACACCGTCGAGGACGTGGCGATCTGTCTCGGCGAGGCGTTCGACGAGGCGCTCGGCGACAAGCGCGGGATCCGGCGGTACGCCGACCGCCGGGTCCCCCTCGACGAGGCGGTCGCGAGCGTCGTCGTCGACGTGGCGGGACGGCCGTACTACGAGTTCTCCGGCGAGTTCTCCCAGGAGTCGATCGGCGGGTTCACGAGCGTCATGGCCGACCACTTCGCGCTCTCTTTAGCCCACAACGCCGGGCTCACGCTCCACGCCGCGGTCGAGACGGGCGAGAACGCCCACCACGAGGTGGAGGCACTGTTCAAGGCGCTCTCGCGCGCGCTCGACGACGCGACGCGGATCGACGAGCGTCGGAGCGACACGCCGAGCACGAAGGGCGAACTCTAGCCGCCTCACGCCCCGATCACGGCGCGTCGCTCGCCGCCGATCGGCTTCGAGCGGTCGGTCGCCGCCGATCGGTCCCTCAAACGCGCGTTTTACCCTCCGAGGTACTCATGTTTCCGTCGGCCGAAACGACGCGTATGGTCCCCCCGTCAGACCCCCTCCACGCACCGGAGACGACCGACGACAGCACCCGCTGGCGACTCGAGAGCGAGGACCTCCACGTCCGCAACCACGACCGCCGGACCGAACACGACGTCCGACTGGAGATCCGTCGCGACGACGAACTGCGCCACCGCGGGGAGTACCACCTGCTCTCCGACCAGTCGGGGAGCTCGGTGAACCTCCTCGAAGCCGGCGAGTACACCGTGAGCGCCACCGTCGACGACGCGGCGTCGGAGACGGCCACGGTTCGCGTCTCCGACGACCCGAACGAGACGATCGTCGTCGAGATCATCAACGGCGCGGTACGGATCACCGAAGGGGTCAACTGACCCGCGTTCCGGTCGCCGGCGCGGCTCCGGCGTCCGCCGACTCGCACCCGGCCGATCCGTTTTAAGTACGTCAACCGCTAGCACGACGCACATGGAGCTCCGCTGTGAGGGCTGTGCCGGCTGCTGTGTCGACTGGCGGCCGCTCGCGCCCGAGGCCGCCGGCTCCGACCGAGCCGGTCCCCGGCCCCCGCTCGACGACGTCTACGACCTCGTGCCGCTCACCCGCGACGAGGCGGTCGGCTTCCTCGACCGCGGGCTCGGCGACGTGATGACGCCCCGGCTCTTCGAGCCCGCCGAGAGCGACGACCGCGTCCGGATCGACGGCGTCGACCTCGCGGCCGCCGGCGACCGTCCGGTCTTCGTGGTCGGCCTCCGGAAGCCGCCGAAGCCGGTCGCGCCGATCGGCACCGAGGAGGCGCGCTGGCTCGACGCCTGCGTCTTCCTCGACCCGCTCACCCTCCAGTGTCGGATCCACGACGACGACGCGTACCCGCGGACCTGCTCGACGTATCCCGGTCACAACCTCGCGCTCGACGCCGAGACCGGGTGCGAGCGCGTCGAGGCCGCCGGCGGCGGCGAGCGCCTGCTCGACGACGAGCCGCCCGCGGACCTCCCCGCGCCGGCGTTCGGCCCGCAGGCGCTCGGCTCGACCGTCTTCGCGTACCCGGATCCGGACGACCTCGGTGGCACGGTCGCGCGGCTCCGCGACGGCGACGCGACCGCCGACGACCGCGCCCGCTTCGTCGGGGCCGCCGCCGGCTCCCGGCCGGGGTCGCTCTCCGTCGACCGCGACCGCATGGCCGACGCGCGCACTCGGGCCCGCGAGGCCGACTCGTGGGCGGGGCGGGCGATCCGGGAGTGGCGCGAGCGGACCGAAGCCGACGGTGTCGCCGTCGATCTCGACGCCGACGCCCGCGAGCGACTGGTCCGCGAACTGGAGGACGACGCCGGCGCGCCGGGGACGCCGGGCTGGGAGTGACGGTGCCGTCGCCTCGGTTCCTACCCCCGACCGGCCGGCCGCCACACCCCCTGTTTCCCGTCGAGCCACGCGACGACGACGACGTGCGGGAGCGTCAGCGCCGCGATGGCGACGAGCGAGACCGCGAGGAGGTCCCCGGCGTCGCCGACGCCGGAAGGGACCGCGAGCGCCATCCCCCCTACGACGAGGAAACCGCCGAGCGTGAGCGGCGCGGCGTCGCGAGCGAACCGACGGAGCGCCCCCCGGACGCCCCTCGCGTCGTCGGAGAGGTCCGAGACGGCGTCCGGGTCCACCAACAGCAGCCGTCCGACGTGACGGAGCGAGTGCCAGGCGGCGAAGTAGACCCCGATCGCGAAGACGGGCGCGGAAAGGAGGAACCACGCCCACAAGAGCCCCGTCTCGCCGACGTCCCGGAGCCACCCCCGACGGTCCGCACCGTTCCGGACGCGGCGGTACCCGAGCCCCAGGGACAGCAGCGTCGCGACCGCCATGGCCGCGCCGATCGCGAACCGTGTCGCCGGGGCAAAGAGCGGATCGAGGGCGGTAGTGGCGGTAGTGGCGGTAGTGGCGGTTCCGTCGACGACGAACAGCCCGACGACGCGCTCGAGGACCAGCCGGTACTCCTCGGGGCGGCTCACCAGCGGAACGGCCATCGGAAGCCCGCCGCGGACGAACAGGGTGAGCGCCCGCTCGCCGCGCGTCGGGAGGTGTTCGACGCCGGCGACGGCGAGCGCGGCCACGTCGCCCTGCCCCCAGTGGAGCCACGTGAGCCCGAGGAATCCGACGAACGCGACGGCGGGCGCGGCGACGAACGTGACGACGACCGCGCCGCCGAGAACCGCGTAGACGACGGAGACGACCGCCACCGACCGCCGGAGCGACACGCCGCCCTCCGCTCCGTCGCCGGCAGCCGCCCGCAGCGGTACCAGGTGATCGACCGCGCCGTGGGCCATCCCGACGACGAGGGTACCGAGCACGAACGCCGCGATGCCGATCTCGACCGGAAACAGAGGGGTGACTGCCCCGAACGGAACCAGCGCCGCCAGCGCGATCGCGGGATACCGTGTGAACCAGCGGTCGACGACCGATCGCGCGGCGCGGTCGTCGTTCCCCGGGTCAGTCATCGACGGGATCGGGGTCGACGCCCGGTTCGATCGGCTCCGTCGGCCCGACCGGCTCGACCGACTCGGTCGGCCCCGTCGGCCCGATCGGTTCGTCCGACTTGACGGGCGTGACGGCTCGCGTGACCGTCCGGTCGACCGCGTCGCCGCGACGGTCCGCCGCGATCGTCCCCCGCCGGTCGTTCCGGTCGAGGACCCACTCGAACAGGACGAGCCCGTTCGCGGCCATCAGCCCGGCGGCGACGAAGAAGGCCATCTCCTCGATCGGGAGCCCGAGAACGGCCACGCCGGTGGTGAACTCCGCGGAGACGCGCCAGGTTCCCAACCCGATCGCGATCCGGTCGACGGTCCAGAGGTACGCCGCCGGCCCGAGGGTCGCCGCGAGCCACGGCCGGGGCGCCCGGGCGAGGTAGCCGCCGCCGACGGCCCACTGGAGCGCGAGGACGGGGCCGACCCACGCGAGGAGTCCGCCGAGATAGCGGAACGACGGGTCGAGGGAGACGAGCCACAGGCCGCCGACGAGCGCCGCGAGACCGACGAGGACGCCCGCGATCCGCGGGCGGCGGTCGAGGTCGCCCTCGCGGAACGTCGGGTCGAAGCCGACCCGGTGGAGCGCGAGCGCGACGAGAAGGGTCTGGATCGCGAAGAAGAGGTACTCCCCGAGCGGAACCGACAGCGCCCGGACGAGCACCGCGCCGTCGGCGTACCACCACGCCCCCCGGCGGATCATGTGGGCGATCCACGGCGTCGTGTACGCGTACGCGATGCCGACGAGGACCGCGATCCCCGCGGCCGCGCGGCGACGGCGGACCCCCTCGTACCGTGGCGCGGTCGCCCACAGCGCCGCGAGCGCGGGGAGGGTGAAGACGAGGTGGAACTGGAGGTACGTCGGGGTGGGGATCACCGTACCACCCGAACGGAAACGACCATGGAGTGACGTCCGAGTCGCTCGGTATTAACGATCGGTCCCGATTATCCCGAACGGATCTGCCGGCGTCGGAAGCGCCGGGGGCGTCGGAGTCGGCGGCGGTGGTTCACGCCGACTCCGACAGCACGCCGTGTGCCTCGAGCACCTTCCCGAGGCGGTACATCGAGGCGACCACCGCGTCGCATACCGGTCTGACCGCCGGCTTCGGCACGAACCCGACGGAGAGGCCCGCGACCTCGAGCATCGGGAGGTCGTTCGCGCCGTCCCCGACCGCGACCGTGGAAGCCATCGGGACGCCGAGGTCCGCGGCGAGGTCCGCCAACGCGTCGTCCTTGGTGCCCTCGATCAACGGGCCCTCCGCCTCGCCGGTGAGCCTCCCGTTCGCGATCGGCAGGCGGTTGGCGACGATCGTGTCGGCCTCGACGCCCTCGCGTTCGAGCGCGCGCTCGACGCCGCGCTCGAAGCCGCCGGTGAGCACCGCGACGTGGTGGCCGTCCGCGCGGAGCCGTGCGATCAGCCGCGCCGCACCCGGCCGGAGCCGGACCGCGTCGTACGCCTCGTTCGCGTCCGCCTCGTCGAGGCCGCCGAGCAGCTCCGCCCGGCTGTAGAGGCTCTCGGCGTAGCTGATCTCGTCGTTCATCGCCCGTTCCGTGATCTCGGCGACCTCGTCGGCGACGCCCGCTCGCTCCGCGAGCAACACCGTCATCTCGGAGTCGGAGAGCGTGCCGTCGAAGTCGAACGCGATCAGGCTCATGCCCGTCGTTGGTCCGGCAGGGGTCTTTAAGCGCCTGATCGGCGGGCGGATCGGAATCCGCCCTCCGCTCCGGTGGCCTTTTGCCCGCCCCGGGCGTCCCTGCCGACATGAACCGCGCCGAGATCGACTTCGACGACCTCCTGAAGGTCGTTCTCGCGCTCGCGATCGTGTGGCTTCTCCTGGAGATCCTCGGGACGGTACTGAATCTGACCTTCGCGCTGCTCGAAGCCCTCCCGACGCTGATCGTCGTCGTCATCGTCGTCCTGATCGCCTTACGGCTCGCCGATCGGATCTGATCGCGTCCGAACCGTGTTCAGCCTCAACGTCCCGCTTCCGCCCGCGGTGGGGCGTCTCGCCGACGATCTCCACGCGAAACGCTCGGGGTTCGATCGGGTACGCGACCGACACACGCTCGTCTGTAAGCGGTTCGGGACGGACGACGTGACGGCGGGAGGCGAGGCAGCCGGGTCGCCGCCGCCCGGACCGGAGGCCCTGGCGCGGCTCCGCGAGGACCTCCGACCGCGTCTCGCGCCGGTCGACCCCTTCGCGGTCGCGATCACCGGGGTCGACGCCTTCGAGACTCCCGCGTCCGGCTCCGGCCCGGTCGTCTATCTCGCCGTGGAGAGCGACGGACTCGTCCGGCTCCACCGTCGGCTGTGTGCCGCCTACGGCGCGATCGAGGCGATCGAGGGCGACGCGTACGTGCCCCACGTCACGCTGGCGCGCGGCGGGGAACCGGCCGTGGTGAGGGAGGTGATCGACGGTGGCGTCGCGTTCGAGCCCGTCCGGTGGCGGGTCCACGCGCTGGACCTGTACGACCCCGAGTTCCGCGAGGTCGCGGCGACGCTCGAGCTGTGACGCGAGGAGGTGCGAGCGGGGCGCGAGCGGGATGCGGCGACCTCGTGAGCGTCCCGACGCGCGAACCCCCGCAGCGACGACCTTAATCGGCCGAACGCCCAACGTCCGGTGATGTCGGAGTCGTCGGGAATGGACGCGTTCACCCACCTCGGGAGCGAGGTCCGTGAGGCGCTCTCCGAGCGGGGGTTCTCCACGCCGACGGAGCCACAGCGGAAGGCGATACCGCCGCTTTCGGCCGGTCGGAACGCTCTCGTGTTGGCTCCCACGGGCACCGGGAAGACGGAGACCGCGATGTTGCCCGTCCTCAACGCGATCCATCGCGCGCGCGACGCCCCCGGCGACGAGCCGCGCGAGGGGATCTCCGCGCTCTACGTCACGCCGCTGCGCGCGCTCAACCGCGACATGATGGACAGACTGGAGTGGTGGGGCGACCGGCTCGGGATCGAGGTCGCGGTGCGCCACGGCGACACCACCCGGTACGAGCGGTCGAAGCAGGCCGACGACCCGCCGGACGTGCTGATCACGACGCCGGAGAGCCTCCAGGCGATCCTGACCGGCTCGAAGATGCGGGTCGCCCTCGCCGACGTCGCCCACGTCGTGATCGACGAGGTCCACGAGCTGGCGTCGGCCAAGCGGGGCGCACAACTCACCGTCGGGCTCGAACGGCTCCGGCGGGTGGCGGGGCCCTTCCAACGGATCGGACTGAGCGCGACCGTGGGATCGCCCGAGGAAGTCGGTAAGTTCCTCGTCGGCTGCGGGCGGCGCGACCCGGACCGGGAGGGCGACCGCGAGTTCGAGACGGTCGAGGTCGCCGCCGGGACCCGGACCGACGTGCGCGTGCTCGATCCGGTCATCACCGACCGCGACTCGCGGCTGGCCGGCGAGCTCGCGACCGACGAGACGACCGCGAGCCACGTCAGGACGATCCGCGAGGTCGTCGCGGACCACGAGTCGACGCTGATCTTCGTCAACACGCGACAGACCGCGGAGGCGCTCGGGTCGCGGTTCAAGACGCTCGCCGAGGACGACCCGGAGGGGGAGGCGGTGGCGATCGAGGTCCACCACGGCTCGCTCTCGAAGGAGGTCCGCGTCGACGTCGAGGACCGCTTCAAGTCGGGCGAGGTCGACGGGCTCGTCTGTACGTCCTCGATGGAGCTCGGCATCGACGTGGGCCGCGTCGACCACGTGGTCCAGTACGGGAGCCCCCGCGAGGTCGCCCGGCTGCTCCAGCGGGTCGGGCGGGCGGGCCACCGCCGCGATCTGGTCTCCGAGGGAACCGTCGTGACGCAGGGCGGCGACGACACGCTGGAGGCCATGGCGATCGCCCGGCGGGCGAGCGAGGGGCTCGTGGAGCCGGCGAGCATTCATCACGGCAGCCTCGACACGGTCGCCAACCAGATCGTCGGCGTCGTGATGGACGAGGGGGAGGTCCACGCCCGGACGGCCTACGAGACGATCACGAACGCGTACCCCTTCCGGGGGCTCTCGGAGCCGACGTTCCAGGAGATCGTCCGCGAGCTCGACGGCAACCGGCTGTTGTGGCTCGACGAGGAGTCGGACACCCTCGAGAAGTCCGGCGGCACCTGGCAGTACTTCTACGCGAACCTCTCGATGATCCCCGACGAGTCCACCTACGAGGTGTACGACATGTCCTCCCGGCGGGGGATCGGGACCTTGGACGAGCGGTTCGTCGTCAATTTCGCCGGGCCGGGCGAGACGTTCGTCCAGCGCGGCGAGATGTGGCGGATCACGGAGGTCGACGAGGAGGAGGAGCGCGTCGAAGTCACCCCGATCGCGGACCCCGCCGGCGAGGTCCCCTCGTGGGTCGGGCGGGAGATCCCCGTTCCGCGGCCGGTCGCCGAGGAGGTCGGGCGGATCCGCGGGGAGGTCGCGGGCGCGCTCGAGGCCGGGTCGACGCCGGCGGCGGTCGCGGGCGACCTCGCCGAACGGTATCCGGCCGACGAGCGGACGGTCCGTGAGGCGATCGGCACGATCACTGACCACGTCGACGCGGGCCGTCCCGTCCCGACCGACGAGCGGGTCGTGATCGAGGGGAGCGCGCGGACCGTCGCGGTCAACGCGACGTTCGGTCACGAGGTCAACGAGACGCTCGCGCGCCTGCTCGCGGCGCTCGTCGGCCAGCGCACGGGGTCGTCCGTCGGGATGGACGTCGACCCCTACCGCGTCGAGTTCGAGGTGCCGGGCGGGGTCGGTCCGGGGACGTTCCGGGAGGTCCTCGAGACGACCGACCCGGACGGGTTGGAGGCGTACCTCGAGATCGCGTTGAAGAACTCCGACGCGCTGAAGTTCACGCTCGCGCAGGTCGCCGCGAAGTTCGGGTCGGTCAAGCGCTACCGCGAGGGGCGCGGGCGGTTCGGCGGCGACCGCCTCCTCGCGGCCCTGGAGGGGACGCCCGTCTACGACGAGGCGCTCCGGGAGGTGTTCCACGCCGACCTCGCGGTCGCGGAGACCGCCGAGGTCCTCGAGGGGATCCGGTCCGGGGCGATCGAGGTCCGAACCGCCCGCGAGCGGACCCCGCTTGGAACCGCCGGGCGGTCGGCCGGGACGGAGTTCCTCGTGCCCGAGAACGCCGACGCCGACGTGATCGAGACGGTCCGCGAGCGCATCCGGAACGACCGCGTCCGCCTCTTCTGTCTCCACTGCCGGGACTGGGAGCGGACCACGAAGGTCCGGCGGGTCCGTGAACGGCCCGAGTGCCCCGAGTGCGGGTCGACGCGGGTCGCGTCGCTGAACCCGTGGGACGAGGAGACGGTCGCGGCCGTCCGCGCGACCGACAAGGACGACGAGGAGGCGCGCCGCACCGAGCGGGCGCATCGGGCGGCGAGTCTGGTCCAGTCACACGGGAAGCGCGCGGTGATCGCGATGGCCGCCCGCGGCGTCGGCCCGCACAACGCCGCCCGGATCATCAACAGGCTGCGCGAGGACGAGGACGAGTTCTACCGCGACGTGTTGCGTCAGGAGCGCGAGTACGCGCGGACGCAGTCGTTCTGGGATTGAGGTCGTCGTCCGGGATCGAGGTCGTCGCCGCGGCCCCACGCCGCCGTCCGCGGTCGCGGAGATCACTCCGTGAACGGCCCGCGGCCCGATCGAGCGCGTGCTTCGGATCCGCGATCATAGATCAGTAACGACCATGAGGGAAAGAAAATCAGTAGTAATACCATTTCGAGAACGATATACGCACAGATCATCACGACTCTCCTTCATGATCCGGTAATAGAGAACTTGGTGAGTGGATGAACCACATATTTATATACTTGCTTACGAAACGGTGGGTTGATCCATGGTTAGGTCAGACGCGGACATGAAACGGCGTGACTTCCTGAAAGCGACCGGTGCGGGCGGCACGGTCGGAATTACGGCCCTCGCCGGCTGTTCCGGCGGCGGTGGCGGCGGCGACGACGGGAGCGGCGACGACGGGAGCGGCGACGGCTCGAGCGGCGACGGCTCGAGCGGCGATGACGGCTCGAGCGGAGACGACGACGGGTCGAGCGGCGGCGGCAGCAACCTCCCGACGTACACCTACGTCAACAACGCGCAGAGCTACAACCCGCCGCGACACGACGCGATCAACCTCATCGCGAGCCAGTTCGACGAGGAGCTCGGACTCGACATCGAGGTCGACGTGCTCGAGTGGGGGACCCTGTTCAGCCGGGTCTCCGAGGAGTACGACTACAGCTTCTCGACGTGGCACACGTTCTTCGTCTCGGAGCCGGTGACCGAGCTGAACAACCTGTTCAACTCGGGCAACACCGACCCGGGCCAGGGGAACTACTCGGGCTACGAGAACGAGGAGCTCGACGAGATGATGGGCAACTACCTGGCCGAGCCGGACGCCGACACCCGGGTCGACCAGGCACACGAGATCCAGCAGACGCTGATGGACGACGTGCCCACGATGCCCATCACGCAGATGCCCCAGACGGCCATCTACAACAACAACCAGGTCTCCAACTGGGAGGCGGACCTCGCGAACGGGTTCAACTCCTACTGGACGATGATCAACCTGGAGATGCAGGGCGGCGAGACCGCCCTCAAGGGGTACTGGCCGGAGACGCTCTCGACGATGAACGTGCTCGGACACAACGACGAGAGCAAGCACGTCTACCAGTTCAACATGATGTACGACTTCCTGGTCCAGCTCAACAACAACGCCGAGCCGGACCCCGAAGTCAGCCTCGCGACGGACTGGGACCGCGTCGACGAGACCACGATCGAGTACACCATCCGGACGGACCACTCGTGGCACGACGGCGAGGACCTCACGGTCGAGGACGTCGCGTTCACGTACAACTACATCAACGACAACGAGGTGCCGCTGTACTCCACGCAGTCGCAGTACCTCGAGGGCGCCGAGGTCGTCGACGAGGAGACGGTCCGGATCAACATGTCCGAGCCGTTCGGCCCGTTCCACCTCGGGATCGCGAACCTCATCCCGATCATCCCCGAGCACATGTGGGCCGACCGCGACAACCCGAGCCAGGCCAACATCTCCGAGCCGGTCGGCAGCGGTCCGATGATGTTCGACTACTGGGAGCAGGGCAGCGAGTTCGGCCTGACGAAGTTCGAGGAGCACTTCGCGCCGGTCGACTTCGACCGCCGCTTCTGGCGGGTCATCCCCGAGGCGTCGACCGTGTGGGAGAACCTCATCAACGGCGAGCTCAACTACGAGCCGTTCGGCCGGATCGACCGCAGCCTCGACCAGAACCAGGACAACGAGAACATCGGGACGCAGTTCAACACCGCCGCGACGTTCTGGCACTTCACGTCCAACACGCGTCAGGAGGGTCTCGACGACCCGCAGATGCGGAAGGCGCTGGTCGAGTCCATCCCGCGGACGCCCATCGTCGACCAGATCCTCTTCGGCTTCCCGGAGCCCGGCTTCAACGTCGTATCGTCGGCGTTCGGGCCGCTCCACACCGAGGACGTCACCGAGTACGAGGAGAGCATCGACGCGGCCCGCAGTCGGCTCGAGGAGGCCGGCTACACCTGGAACGACGACGGCGCGATCCAGGCCCCCGAATAGGGCGGACGGGCGCATAACACACCCCCGCGACGCAATCTTTAAACGAACCACAAGGATATTAGTGACTAAGTAACATGGGAAAAGCTAGCTTCGTTGTCAGGCGCACGCTCCAACTCGTCGTGACGTTGTGGGCGGTCGGAACGGTGTTGTTCGGGCTGTTCAGGCTCATGCCCGGTGACCCGACGTCGTACGTGGTCTCCTCACAGATGACACAGGAGGCCCGCCAACAGCTCATCGAGAGCTACGGGCTCAACGATCCGTTACACATCCAGTACATTCGATTCCTCGAGAACCTCGTGGCGTTGAACTTCGGGCAGTCGTTCCACTCGAACCAGCCCGTCACCGACATCATCGCGACGTACATGCCCAACACGCTCGTGTTGATGCTGACGGCGTTCATCGTCGCGTACGCCCTCGGCATCACGCTCGGCGTGTTATCGGGCTGGTACCGCGGCTCCCGCTTCGAGCGTAGCACGGTCATCACCGCGCTGACGGCCCGGAGCGTGCCGACCTTCTACGTCGGGCTCATCGTGTTGTGGATCTTCGGCGCCGAGCTCGGCATCATCCCGATGAGCGGGATGACCAGTCTGGGGACCGGGGGACAGAGCACCGGTTTCCTCGACATGGTCTTCACGATGGACTTCCTTCGACACCTGATCGCGCCGGCGGCGGTGTTGGGGTTCTACTACATGGGATATCCCCTGCTCATCATGCGGACGAGCATGCTGGAGGTGCTCTCGGAGGACTTCATCGACGTCTGCCGGGCCAAGGGGCTCAAAGAGCGGACGATCATGTTCAAACACGCCGCTCGAAACGCCCTCCTGCCGATCATCACGGCGGCCGCGATCGCCTTAGGCTACGCCGTGGGCGGGAGCGTCCTCATCGAGACGGTGTTCGCGTGGCCCGGGATCGGTCGGGAGATGGTCCGTGCGGTCCTCCGGCGTGACTTCCCGGTCGCACAGGGCACGTTCATCGTGCTCGCGTCGACCATCATCTTCCTGAACTTCGTGGCCGACCTCGCGTACGGCTACCTCGACCCACGGGTGACTTACGACTAGACCAATGGCCCAAGAAGAACAATCAAGTCGGTCGATATACACCGACCTCGACGACACCAGCTCCGACGAGGAGATAGACAAGTGGCAGCGCACGTTCCGCCTCTGGCGGGAGACGCTCAAGGAACACTGGGGAATGTTGACCGACGAACTGTCGGTCAAGCTCTCGATGCTCACCGTCGCGGGGTTCATGCTGATCGCGATCTTCGCGCCGTTCATCGCGACCCACCAGCCGCTCCAGCGACAGTATCAGGGAGAGGCGGGGATCATCATCGACAAGTGGGCGGAGGCCTCGCTGCTCGGCGCGGACAGCGAGTACCTCCTCGGGACGACCGCGGAGGGCTTCGACATCTTCAGCCAGCTCATCTACGGAACGCGCGCCGCGCTGCTCGTCGGACTCGTCGCCGCGTTCTTCACGGCGGGCATCGGGACGCTCGTCGGGCTCGTCGCGGGCTACTACGGCGGGAAGGTCGACGACGCGCTGATGCGCCTCGTCGACTTCCTGTACGGGATGCCGCTGCTGCCGACGGTCATCGTCCTCGTCGCGGTGCTCGGCCCGGACCTCTGGAACATCATCCTCGCGCTGATCGTCCTCCAGTGGCGCTCGACCGCCCGCGTCATCCGCTCACAGTCGCTGTCGCTTCGCGAGCGGCCGTTCGTGAAGGCCGCACAGGTCGCCGGAGCGGGCGACTGGCACATCATCAGCAGACACCTCGCGCCCAACGTGCTCCCGATGACGTTCCTCTACGGTTCCTTCGGGATCGCGTGGGCCATCCTCGCCGAGGCGGGCATCTCGTTCATCGGTCTCGGCGACCCCAACACGGTCTCGTGGGGAACGATGCTACAGGCCTCCCGCGCGTACTCGGCGCTCTCGTTCGGCGCCTGGTGGTGGTTCGTGCCGCCGGGACTCTGTATCGGCCTGCTCGTCATCAGCGGCTTCCTCATCGGCCGTGGCTACGAAGAGATCACTAACCCCAAAATACAATGAGTCAACTGGAAGTCGAAGACCTCGAAGTCTACTACGAAACGGAAGAAGGGCCGGCACAGGCCGTCGACGGCGTCTCCTTCGAACTGGAAGAGGGCGAGAACCTCGGTATCGTCGGCGAGTCGGGCTGTGGGAAGACCACGCTCGCGAAGGCGATCATCGGGATCCTCCCCGACGCCGGTTACATCAACGACGGGAGCATCAACTTCCAAGGCGACGACCTGACGGAGATGACCAACGCCCAGCGGCGTCGCCTCAAGTGGGAGGAGATCTCCATGATCGCCCAGTCGGCGATGAACTCGCTGGACCCGGTGTACACCATCCGCGAGCAGATCGTCGAGGCCATCGAGACGCACCGGCCCGGAACCGGTCGCGTCGAGTCCGACGAGATCGTGACGGAGATGTTCGAGCTCGTCGGACTCGACCCGGAGCGCGCGGACGACTATCCCCACCAGTTCTCCGGCGGGATGCGTCAGCGCGCCATGATCGCGATGGCGCTCGCGCTCGAGCCGTCGCTGATGTTGGCGGACGAGCCGACCACGGCGCTCGACGTGATCATGCAGGACCAGATCCTCAAGCGGATGGCCTCGATCCAGGAGGAGATCAACTCCTCGATGATGGTGATCACCCACGACGTGAGCGTCGTGGCCGAGACCTGCGACCGGGTCATCGTGATGTACGCGGGGAAGATCGCCGAGGAAGGCCCCGTCGAGGAGATCTTCGACCAGCCGTACCACCCGTACACGATCGGCTTGAAGCGCGCGTTCCCGAACATCCGGAAGAGTAGCCAGGACCTGCTTTCCATCTCGGGATATCCGCCCGAGCTCATCGACCCGCCGCAGGGCTGTCGGTTCGCCGAGCGGTGTCCGATGGCGACCGACAAGTGCCGCGAGGAGGAGCCGGAGGCACACTACAAGAACGGGCTCCGTTCGTACTGTCACTACGCCGACGAGATCGACGCCGAGCTCCGGCCGTACGCCGACGACCCGACGACGTGGAACCAGGCGGCCGCCGCCACCGACGGGGGTGTCGGCGAATGAGCGGAAACGACGTGCTGCTCGAGGTCGACGACCTGAAGAAGCACTTCAAGGTCAATCAGGGCTGGATCGCCAGCCTGGTGGAGTCCTTCGGCAGCGGCGAGCCCGACTACGTTCACGCGGTCGACGGCGTCAGCTTCGAGCTCCGCGAGGGGGAGACCCTCGGGCTCGCCGGCGAGTCCGGCTGTGGGAAGACGACCACCGGGATGTCGCTGGTGAAACTCCACGACCCGACCGCCGGCGACATCGTCTACGACGACACGCGCCTCTCGGAGGCGAGCGACGCGGAGATCAAGCAGTTCCGCCAGAACGCACAGATGATCTTCCAGGACCCCTTCGAGAGCCTGAACCCGCGGATGACGGTGTACGACACCGTCGCCGAGCCGCTACGGATCCACAACATCCGCAACGAGACGGCACGGGTCCAGCGTGCCCTCGAGTTCGCGGAGCTGCTCCCACCCGAACAGTACTACGATCAGTACCCCCACGAGCTATCGGGCGGGCAGCGACAGCGGGTCGCCATCGCGCGGGCGCTCGTGCTCGACCCCGACTTCATCGTCGCGGACGAGCCGGTATCGATGCTCGACGTGAGCCTCCGTGCCGGGGTGCTCTCGCTTCTGGACCGGATGACGGACGAGTTCGGCCTCTCCGTCGTCTACATCAGCCACGACCTCTCGCTGCTCCGGCACATGTGCGACCGGCTGGCGATCATGTACATGGGCAAGATCGTCGAGAAGGGACCGACGGACGAGATCATCGAGAACCCACAACACCCGTACACGCAGGCGCTCATCAACGCCGTTCCCGTTCCCGACCCGGGCGTGGGTCGCGAGCGCGTCGAGCTCCAGGGCGAGGTCGGCGACGTCATCGACATCCCGACCGGCTGCCGGTTCAAGAACCGGTGTTCGGAGTACATCGGCGACGTCTGTGACCAGGTCGTTCCGCCGCTGGAGGCGAAGACGGACTTCGAACAGGACGTCGCCTGTCACCTCTACGACAGCGCGGAGGGGTACGATCCCTACCAGGACGTGACCGGGAGTCCGAGCGCGGCGGAGACGGGCGAGGAGCCTGAGTCCACGCCGGCGGACGACTAGTCCTTCCTCGACGGTCCGGTTCCTCCGTCGACCGTTAGTTTTCGTCCACGATCGGCGCGTCCAGCCGGACGCCGGGCGCGGTCACCGCGAACGGGATCTGGGATTTGTGTTTCTCACAGGTGCCCGTCACCGTCTCCCGAGCCTCGCCGATCCGCGAGACGGTCCGCAACACGTCCGGCGCGTACTCGATGGAGACGCCGTCGAGACGGCCGGCGCGCTCGCCGTCCTCGAGGCGGTACGCCTCGGCGAGCGGGAACTCCGCGGAGCCGCAGTCGGGGCTGTCGATGCTCTTGCGGTCGATGTCCTTCGCGTAGAGGGCGCTCGCCGGGAACACGCCCTGACGCTGGACCCGTTCGAACTCGTCGCGGAACCACGGCTTCTTGAACCGCTCGACGTACACGTCGGCGTCCTCACGGAGCGCCGCGGCGTCGGCGTCGCCGGTAGCGACCTCCAAGTGGCGGGCGTGGATCCGCGGCGGTTCGGTGAACCCGAGGCTCGGAACGCTGTTGCCGGCGGGGTACGCGTCCTCCTCCGCGGCGGTCGTGGTGTTGTGGAGCAGTCGCTCGACCCGTCCGTTCGAGACGAGTTGCGTCGGCGTCGTCGGTTTGACCTCGGCGTCGTAGGCGCGGGCGGCCCAGGAGCCGGCGTGGACCGCGTCCTCGATCGCGAGGTCCTCGGGTCCGATCCGGTCGCCGACGGCGTAGGGACTCATCCCCATGTAGCCGGTGTCGGCCTCGAGGTAGTGTGAGACGAAGTGGAACAGCTGGCCGGCCGCCTCCGGGCTCAACGCGACGGTCGTCTCGCCGGTGGGTGCGTCGGCCGAATCGGCGTTCGAGAGCGCTCGAGCGTCGGCGGCGGCGGTCTCGAAGACGTCGGTGACCTCCTCGAGGAAGGCGGCCCCCTCCGTCGACCCGGCGTGACGGCTCACCTTCGGCCCGTCGGCGAGCGTCAGGCTGAAGTCCACCCTCGCCCGGTCGAGCGTCGTGCGAACGACGCTGCCGGTCGTGGTGCCGACCGCCTCCTCCACGTGTGCGTCGGAGTAGTTGGCCCACTGCCGGTCGAGATCGAGGTCGTCGGCCGCCGCGAGGCCCGCCTCGACCACGGAGGTCTTCTCCTCGAGGTCGCGCGTGTGTATTCCCTCGCTCGCCCAGCCGCCGTGGGTTCCCCGGTGGCTGGTGTACGCGTCGAAGCGTCCCGGCTCCTCTTGGGCCAGGACCTCGCCGCTTCGGATCGCACGGTCGGCCACGTCGGTCAGGGCCTCCTCCTCGAGGGAGTTCGTGTAGCGATAGTCGGCCGCGCCGTCGGCGAAGACCCGGAGCCACACGCCGGTCTCGGTGAACTCCGTCGTTTCGCGGGGACCGTCGCCGGTGACGACGAGGTCGGTCTTCTCCTGGTAGACGCCGCCGACCTCCGCATACGACACCGCGTCGTCGTCCTCGAGGCTGTCGAGCAGCCAGTCCATCGCGTCCAACACGTCCTCGCGTTCGTCGCTCATGGACGTGTGATCTCCGCTCTCACACATGAAACCCCTGACTTCCGGAGCGGGTGGTCGGCGCTGCGGCGATCCGAGGACGGCGCGCCGATCAGCGCTCGTTCTCCCGGCGCTGCTCCTCGGCTTTCGCCTCGTACTGTCTCGCCACGCGCTTCTCCTGGAGCTTCTTCTTGTATTCCCAGTAGCCGGCACCGAGGATGAGGACGGCGAGAACGGTGCCCTGAAACGGCGCGCCGTCGAGCGCGAAGTAGGCGAACGCGCCGACCGCAAAGAGCAGCGAGAGCCCGAGCGTCGCCCTCGCCCACCGCTGTTTCGGCGCGCGCGGCAGGTTCATGCGAGTGGGTTCTCCTCGGAACGTATCAACGTTGGCCTTCGAAACGCCGCGATCGCCGGTCGACCCGCTAGCTCGCGCCGCCGTACGTCTCCTCGAGATATTCGACGATGTCGTCGCTCTCGGGCATCGCGTCGATCCCGTTCGCCTCGTCGACGAGGACCGGTACGCCCGTCTGGCCGCTCACCTCCTCGACTTCGGTCCGCTCGCCGTGCGCGCGCGGGACCATGACCGACTCGTACTCGAGGTCGAGTTCGGCGAGCTTCTCCTTGACCTTCGCACAGTACGGGCAGCCCTCCAGTTCGTAGAGTTTCAGGTCCGTCATCGCCCGAGAATACGGGCTCGGGAGGTAAAGAACCTCCGCGGTCGATGTACGCGGCGCGCACGGGCGGCCCGTCGTCATCGACCGCGACGATCGGCCGGGCGCTACAGGATCACGCCGCGCGTCTGGAGCACGTAGTAGACGACGAGCAGCGCCGCGATGACGTACTGGCCGAGCCGGACGTCGTCGTACTCGCCGACCGCGGCCTTGATGAGCGGGTACGCGACGATGCCGGCGGCCAGCCCGTCGGCGATCGAGTAGGCGAACGGCATCACGGTGACGGTGAGCCCGGCCGAGACGGCCCAGGCGGGGTCGTTCCAGTCGACCTCGACGAGGCCCTGGAGCATCATCACGCCGACGACGATGAGCGCGATGAAGGAGGCGTACGCGGGGATGGCTGCCACCAGCGGGATCACGGCGAGCGACGCGAGGAACAGGAGCGCGACGACGAGCGCGGTGAGTCCGGTACGGCCGCCCTCCTCGACGCCGGTCGACGACTCGATGAACGTCGTCACGGTGGAGGTGCCGAGCATCGCGCCGGCCGTGGTGCCGACCGCGTCGGCCATCAGCGGCTTGTCCATCTCCGGGAGGTCACCCTCGTCGTCGAGGAAGTCGCCGAACTGCGAGACGCCGATGAGCGTCCCGGCGGTGTCGAAGAAGTCGACGAAGAAGAAGGTGAAGACGACCAGCGCGAACGTGAGCGGCTCGATGTTCGCGAGCCCGTCGAGGAACGCGCCGGCGAGCGGCGTGATGTCGTACTGGGCGGACGGCAGCGACTCCGGGGTGACGACGCCACGCTCGAAGAGTCCGGCGAGCGTGAGTCCCCAGCCGACGACGGTGGTCGTCAGGATGCCGATCACGATAGAGCCCGTGATCCCGCGCGCCCAGAGGCCGAAGGTGAACGCGAGCCCGAGGATCCCGAGGATCGCCCACGGGTTCCCGAACACCCCGCCGAGCGTGACGAGCGTCGCGTCGTCGGGGACGACGAGCTGGAGCTCCTGAAAGCCGATGAACAGCAGGAACAGTCCGATACCGGCGCCGACCGACCGCTTCACCGGTTCCGGAAACAGTTGGATGACGTACTCGCGCGCGCCGACCGCGGTGAGCAGCATGAACAGGATCCCCTCGACGAAGACGGCGGCAAGCGCCGTCTGCCACGGGATCTCGAGCGCGATGACGACGGTGTACGCGAAGAAGGCGTTGAGCCCGAGGCCGGGCGCCAGCCCGAAGGGGCGGTTCGCGTACAGCGCCATCACGGCCGTCGCGATCGCCGCCGAGAGGATCGTCGCGATGGCGATCATCTGGAACACCTCGCCCTGTCCGTACCCCTCGATCCGGATCGCTTCGGAGAGGATCGCGGGGTTCACGACGATGATGTACGACATCGCGAGGAAGGTGGTGAGCCCCGCCACCAACTCGGTTCGGAGGTCCGATCCGTGCTGTTCGACGTCGAACCGCGCCGTCAGGGTGTCTGCGATCCCCATTGGTTACTCGTGGATACTCCCGGTGTCGAACATAAGGATTGCTACCTGAAATCAGCAGATATACACAAGTATGGATAGGATTCCGGCCGATCTGTTCTCTCGCCGTCAAAAACTGGTCGAACGTGCGCACCTCCGTGCGCGGTCACCTCACTCGAAGGTCGTCAGCGCGCCGACCGGCGCGTCGGTTATCTCGCGGGCCCGGCGCATTCCCTCGTCGCCGACGGCGATGAGCGTGAACACGCCGCCGACGTCGGCGTCGGCCTGAAGCGCGATGTCGAGGAGCAGCTCCTGGGTCTCGCCCGACCGGATCAGGTCGTCGACGACGAGCACCGTGTCGCCGGCCTCGATCGCGCGTTTCGGCAGGTAGTAGGTGAGCTCGATCCCGGAGGCGAGCCGCTGGCGCGACTCGATGAACTCCTCGACCGCGGTCTCCTTCGACTTCTTGGCGTACGCAAGCCGGGCGTCGAAGAAGGAGGCCATCGCCGCACCCAGCGTGATCCCGTCGGTCGCGGCGGTGAGCACCACGTCGGGCGAGGCGAACTCGAAGGTCTCGGCGGCGACGGGCGCGACCAGGTCGAGGAAGGACTGGTCGAAGACGACGCCGCTGTTGTCGACGTACCCCTCGTCGTCGAACGCCACGCGGGCGACGAGCTCGTCGGCGAGCGCGTCGCGGCCGACTTCGGAGACGACCTCGCGCGCCCGGTCGGCCCCGGGAAGCACGTGACCGTTCACGTAGCGGTTCAGGTCGCCCGCCGGCAGCCCCGTGAGCGTCGACAGCTCCTCGTACGTCCGCGTCTCCTTCAGCGTCCGCAACACGGCGACCGCCTGTAACTGGAGGGCCGCCTTCTCTGCGCGGTTCATGTTAATGATCGCGATCGCACAAGTATGAATACATCGAAGTCACATCACACGTGGAATGTCCACGTCCGACCGTCTCTCGAGGCTATCGCTCGCGGACGACGACGAACTCCGCGAGGTCCCGGAGGTACTCGATCGCCTCGGTCTCGGGCGGGTCCGCGTCGTCGAGCGCGGCGAGCGCGAGTTCGGACTGCTCTCTGGCCCGCTCGTCGACCTCCTCCGGCGAGAGGGAGGTCACCTGGACGACCGAGGGGCGGTCCATCTCGGCGTCCTGACCCGTCGGCTTCCCGAGGTCGTCGGCGTCGGCGGTGGCGTCCAACACGTCGTCGCGCATCTGGAAGGCGACGCCGACGCGCTCGGCGTACTCGCCGAACGACTCGATCGCCGCGGGCTCCGCGCCGCCGGCGACCGCGCCGAGCTCCGCGGCCGCCCGGAACAGCGCGCCGGTCTTCCGGCGGGCCAGCTCCATGTACTCGGCCTCCGTGGTCGGGCGGGCGGCGAGCTCCGTCGCCTCTCCCTCGCCGAGTTCGACCATCGCCTCGGCGACGGTTCGCATCGCCCGGTCGTCGGCCGAGAAGAGCGCGAACGCCTCGCCGAGCAGGCCGTCGCTCGTGATCATCGCCGGTCCGTAGCCGAACTCGGCCCACGCGGAGGGCGTCCCGCGCCGGACCTCCGAGCGGTCGATGACGTCGTCGATCACGAGCGAGGCGTTGTGGACGAACTCGATGCCGGCCGCGAAGTCGACCGCGTCGTCGGGGTCGCCGTCGAACGCCTCGCAGGCGAGGATCGTCACCGCCGGACGGACGCGCTTGCCGCCCGCGAGCACGACGTGAGCGAGCTCGTCGGACAGCTCGTCGGGCTCGACGCGGTCGATGACCTCCTCGATACGGTCCTCGACCAGCGCGACCCGGCGCTCCAGGTACTCCATCCACTGAAGGGAGGGGACCGCCGCGCAAAGGCCTAACGGAACGGCGGGACGGGAGGACGACGGACGGAACCCGGGGCGCGTCTCGAGACGGTCACACGCTTCGCCATACCACGATTCGCCATACCACGATTCGCCATACGTGTCATTGCGATGGTGGCGCGCGCCGCCGAGCGCCCGACAGGGCGCGAGGAGCCCGTGCGAGGGACGCGGCGAGTGCTCGGAGAGCACGAGCCGCGAGGCTGGGGAGGCGTGAGGTGCGGTGCTGTGCGGTCGGGTGGGGCTTTGGTGGTTATCTCCATGCCGACAACGATCTACGACCGACCGCCGACCTACTGGAACCGGATCCCGAGATCGTGGAGCCCCTTGTTGTTGCTCGCGACGTTGATCAGAAGCGGGGTGAGCCCCTCGATCTCGGGGGCGTTCGCCAGTCCGCCCGCGTCGAGCGCGCGGAGCCCCTCGATCCCCTCGGCGATGTCGGCGACGATCCCCTTCGCGTCCTCGTCGTCGCCGATCACGAGCGTGTCGATCCCCAGATCCGCGTCGAGGTTCGCGAGGCGCGCGGCCGCGAGGTTGTGGAACGCGCCGACCACCGCGACCTCGTCCGGAGCCGCGTCCGCCGCGATCCGGGTGACCGAGCCCGCGCCGGGCTTGTGGTAGTGGAAGCCGTCGTCGTCGCGTTTCATCCCGGTCGCCGGCGAGACCAGAACGTCGCCGTCGTCGAGGGCGTCGGCGACCGCCTCGACGGTGTCGCCGACGTGGTACGGCGGGACCGCGAGCACGACCACGTCGGCCCGTTCCGTGGCAGCGACGTTCTCGAAGCCCGCCACCTGGCGGTCGAGCCCGCGGCTGTCGAGTTCGGTCGTGTACTCCGCGGCTTTCGTCTCGGCCTTCCCGGCGTCCCGCGAGCCGATCAGGACCTCGTGGGACGTGTCGGCGGCGAGGCGGAGCGCGAGCCCCTCCCCGATGTCGCCGGTGCCGCCGAGTATCGCGATGTCCATGGGATCCGTGGGCGCGTTACGACCTTAGGGGTTGCGTGACCGGCCGTCCTCGCCACCGGCGGAGGTCGTCGTCCGACTGCCGGCCGGCTACGTCCGGTGCGCCTATACGCCCCCCGGCCGATCCGGCCGCCATGGAGGAGCAGGACCGCGTTTCGGCGTTCGTCGACGAGCACGGACTGGAGGCCGACCTCGCGTACCGCGTGCTCGACCTCGAGAGCGAGGTCGGCGAGGTCGCGAAGGAGGTGACGACCTCGACCGACTACGGGTCGAGCCCCGAATCCGCCGCGGTCGCCACCGACGAGGTCGGCGACTGCCTCTTCGCGCTGCTCGCGGTCGCCGAGGCGGCCGACGTCGACGCCGGAGAGGCGCTCGAGGTCGCACTCGAGAAGTACGAGGATCGGATCGAGGCGACCGGCGGGGCCGGCTCGGGGGAGTAGAAAGCGCCCGGAGTCGCCTTCCGCACCCCGCACCCGGACTACGCGCGGATCTCGATCAACAGGTCGGACTCCGGCGACTCGCCCATGATCGACCGGACCCGGTCCCACGAGAGGTCCGCGCGGGCGGTGACGGTCCCGGCCGCGATCGCGCCGCAGGCGTTGGCGACGAGAAGCGGCACCTGGTACTCGCGCGGGTCGTGGGTGAAGCCGTCGGCGGCGATCTCGGGTTCCCTCAGCGCCGCGCCGAGAAAGCCCGCGGCGAACGCGTCGCCCGCGCCGGCGGTGTCGACCGCATCCACGTCGAAGCCCGGATGCGAGACGTCGCCGTGAGGGGTGTGGACGGTCGCACCGTCGCCGCCGTGTTTGACCGCCACGACGCGGTCGTCCGGTGCGCGCGGGTCGATGTCGGTCACGTCCGCCAGCGCGTCCGCCTCGCGGTCGTTCACGAAGATCAGGTCCGCGGCGTGGAGCGCCGCGTCGTACCCGCGGTCGGTCACCCGGCGACCGGGGTCGAAGCTCCGCGTCGGACCGACCTCGGCGGCGGTCGTCGCCAGCGCGGCCGCGGTCTCCGGTGCCTGTCCCGTCAAGTGGAGGTGGTCGGCGTCGGCGAGCGTGTCGCGGTCGAGGTCGCCCGCCGAGAACGACTCGTTCGCGCCCTCGTTGGCGAGCATCAACAGCTCCCCGTTCCCGTCGACGATCACGTAGGTGACAGAGGTGGGCGCGTCGGCGTCGACGAGCACGTGACCCGGGTCGACGCCCGCGCTCGCGAGCTCGCGCAGGGCGAGCGCGCCCGACTCGTCCCCGCCGACGCTCCCGAAGACGACCGACTGCCCGCCGAGCCCCACGACGCCGACCGCGACGTTCGCGGCGCTGCCGCCGCCGGACTGTTCGAGCCGCTCGATCCGCGTCTCCCCGTCGCGCTCGGGCAGTTCGTCGACGTGGATCGTCACGTCCCAGTTGATGTGACCCGCCGAGATCACCTTCGGCGCCCCGGTCTCGGCCTCCGGCTCGAGGTCCGGGTCGACGGCGGGTTCGACCTCGTCGCCGCCGTCGGCGGTCGCCCGTCGTGAGCCGTCGTCCCCACCGCTCATGGCTCGGCCCACGGCTCCGCGGCCCCCTCGCCGAACAGCTCCCGCATCAGCGTCACGATGCTCTCCGGCGGGAACTGGCCGTGCTCGGTCACGATCGCGTCCATGTACCGCGGCGGCGTCACGTCGAAGGCGGGGTTCTCGACGGCGATCTCGCCGATCCCCTCGCGCGTCTTCCGGTCGATCACCTCGTCCTCCGCGCGGGTCTCGATCTCGACGGTGTGGCCCGTCAGCGTCTCCGGATGGAGCTTGATCGTCTGTGCGGCGGTCATGATCGGCACGCCGCGCTCGCGGGCGTTGACCGCGAGCCCCGAGGTGCCGATCTTGTTGATGACGCCGCCGTCGGCGGCGATCGAGTCGGCCCCCACGAGGACGTGGTCCGCCTCGTTCAGGTAGCGCCGCGCCGCGGAGTCGACGATGAGCGTGACGGGAACGCCCGCCTCACGGAGCTGTTCGGCGGTGATGTGGCCCTGGTTGCGCGGACGCGTCTCCTTGACTATCGCCTCGATCTCCTTGCCCTGCTCGACGGCCGCCTCGATACACGCGAGCGCGTCCGTCGAGTGACAGTGGGTCATCACCGTGTCGCCGTCGGCGAGGCGGTTCGCGCCGACGCGCCCGAGGTCCTCCTGAGCGCGGTCGAGCTGCGCGACGAACTCCTCGACCGCGTCGGTCACGCTCCCTCGGAGGGCGTCGACGCTCCGCCCGTCCATCCGTCGGAGGACGTATCGGAGCGCGTTCGGGAGCGAGACGGCCGTCGGGCGAGTCTCGCGGAGCGTTCGCGCCGCCGCACGCATCGACGCGCGGAACGCCTCGGGAGAGTCGGCGTCGATCTCGCGCGCCTGCGTAGCGAGCGCCTCCGCCGCGCCCGCCGCGATCGTCGCCGCGCCGCGGATCTCCATGGACGCGATCGCCTCCGCGGTCTCCTCGACGTCGGGGGCGAGTCGGTGATCGGTCATGTCGATACCGTTTCCCCCGAGACGGATATAAACCCCACTGGGTCCACCGGACCGGCTCTTCCGCTTAGACGTCCTCCGGCTGCTGGCCGTAGCTCTCGAAGCGCTCCTCGACGGTCGCGAGCTGGTCGTCCGTGAGGAGGTTCGGCTCCCCGATCGCCGAGGAGCGCACGTAGAGCCGACAGAGGTCCTCGACGTGGTGGGCGTTCTCGAGCGCGGTCTCGAGGTCCGGCCCGGTCACCACCAGCCCGTGATTCGCGAGGATCGCGGCGTCCGACTCGGCGTCGGCCATCGCGGCGACGACGTTGGCGGCGAGCTCCTCGGTCCCGTACGGCGCGTAATCGGCCAACGGAACCTCCCGACCCACCGCGACGATCATGTAGTGGACCGGCGGGAGCGACAGCCCGAGCGTCGCCATCGTCGTCGCCCACGGCGAGTGGGTGTGGACGATCGCGCCGGGTCGCGCGTGCTCGTAGATCCCCGTGTGCATCGGTACCTCGCTCGAGGGAGCCATCCGGCCCGCCAGACGCTCGCCGTCGAGACCCACGACCGGCACGTCCGCCGCGTCGAAGGCGTCGTACGCCACGCCGGTGGGCGTGACGGCGAAGGCGTCGCCGTCGCGAACGCTCAGGTTCCCGGTCCGTCCCGGCGTCAGATCCGACAGCGCCGACGCGTACTCCGCGACCGTCTCGCGGGCCGCCCGGAGACGCGCCGGGTCGCCGTCGCTCACGTCGCTTCCGTCGGTCACGTCGCCACCTCCGTGAGCGCCGGGAGCGACTTGATCCGGCGATCCGGCTGTCTCCCCGCGGACAGTTCGTCGGCCGGCGGGGCCTCCCCGCGAGGGTCGAACAGCACGGTGTCCATGCCGACGGCGTTGCCGCCCTCGACGTCAGTAACGACGTTGTCTCCGACCATGAGCACCTCGCTCGGGCGGCAGTCGAAGCCGGCGAGCGCGGTCGTGAACGGGAGCGCACTCGGCTTCTCGCGGCCGACCTCCTCCGAAGTGACGAGCCGGTCCACCCGGTCGTCGATCCCGAGCCGTGCGAGCTTTCGTAGCTGAACGCGGGTCGTGAGGTTCGTCACGACGCCGACCGCGACGCCGGCGTCCCGGATCGCGTCCAGCGTGGTCGTGACGCCGTCGTACGGTGTCATCTCCGTGAGGTACCCGTCCCAGTACGCCTCGCCGATCGCGTGGGCGTCGGCGGCGTCGTGAACGTCCGCGTGGAGTCGGAGCGCCCGCTTGAAGTAGATGAACCGCTCGTGTGAGGCCGCGGTGCCGCTCGTTTCGCGTTTCACGTCCCGCCGGGCGGTCGCGTAGAGGTCGTCGAACGCCGAACGGTCGAGTTCGTATCCGCGCTCGCGGAACGCCGACAGCGCCGCCCGCTTGCCCGCCTCGTTACACGCCGGATACGGATACAGCGTGTCGTCGAGATCGAAACAGACCGCTTCATACACCATGTCGGAACCTCGAGGGGCGACGACTTAAGCGTGGTTCGCGGGACTGACACGGAAGTGAGGGATCCGACGATTCAAGGCCGATGCCGCGGCCAACCGTCCCGTGCGTTGACTCAGGCCCCGAACCGGGCGAGGCGGGTGTCCGGCGACCCGGTCGGGAGCGGTCCAGCCGGCTGTCCGCCACCCCCACCGACTCACTGCTCGTTCATCGCCTCGCTCGCGATGTTGCGCCCGCGGGAGTTGAGCGCCACCTCGCGGCGAACCCGCACTTCCTCGACGACCTCCAGTTCGATCAGCCGCTCGAACGTCTCCTCGACCTCGTCGACGTCGCTGCCCAGGAACGCGGGGATCTCGAACGGCGAGACGCCCGAGTACAGCGCCATCAACACCTCCCGATCCCGGCTGGATAGGTCGACGTTCGTCGAGCTCCGCTCCTCGCCCTTCCGGAGCCACGACTCGACGAATCGCATCCGGCGTGGCGTCCCGGCGAGATGGGTCTCGATGCTCGTGTCCTCGTCGTCGGTGTGTGACACCTCGATCACGGGTTTCTTCTCGCCGTCGACGGTTCGTTTCGCGGCATCGAGCCCGCTGATGTCGTCGAGGTCGAACTCGACGAACGCACCGCCCTCGAGGGCCGCACCGAGGCCGTTCTCGTCGATCTTCACGCGGGCCTGTTCCCACCCCGTGTCCTGAACGACGCCGCCCTCGACGGCCGGGTGTTTCGCCATCAGCGTGCGCTGGTCGAGCAGCGCACGGTATACGTCGCGCTCGAACGACTCGTGTTCGGCCGCGGCGACTAACAACACCTGCTCGCCGAGGTCGAAGCTCACGTAGTTGGAGACGCGGGCGATCGACTGGTTGGCGTCGTGACGACCGCCCAGTCCCTGAAGCCGCGAGAGCGGAACCGTTCGCTTCCCGTCGTTGCTCGCGAGTATCAGCCGCCGGTTCGACAACAGAACACGACCGGGCGTCCAGGAGACGTCGTTGATCGCTCTCCCCTCGCGGACGGCGACCGCGAACCGGGCCTGCGTGTCCGTGACCTTGTACTCGCCGTCGCCGGTCGGCATTTAGACACCCCCCGCCCGGAGCTTCGAGACCGCCGAGAACACCCGCTTGCGGACCGCGGAGCTCTCGTCGTCGGTCAGGTCCTCGAGCCGGTTCAGCGTCTCCTGCCCGCCGACCTGTCCGAGCACGAACACCGCCTTCGCGCGGACGTCATCGGGATGTTCGGTGCCGAGACGGTCGAGCAACCGGTCCTCGACGACCGGTCCGCCGAGGTTCGTGAGACTCGTCGCTGCGAACTGGGCCGTCTGGGAGTCGTCGTCGTCGAGCGCGTCCGCGAGCGCTTCGACGGCCGGCTCGGAGGCCGGATCGGCGACGCGTCCGAGGATCCACGCCGCGTTCCGGCGCTGTCGGCTCTGTTTGCCCTCGGTGAGGATCTCGACGAGGGGCTCGACGACCGTGGCGTCGTCGGCCGCCTTCAGCTCCGAGACCACGCGGTCACGGACCGTGTGGCTGTGTTCGGTCGGCACGTTCGAGAGCAGTTCGATGACCGAGTACACCGCCGCGTTCCTGACGATCGCGCTCTCGTCGCCGAGCGCGCGAGCGAGCGGTTCCACCGGCTTCGGGTTGCTCGCGTTCCCGAGCGCGCCGGCGGCGATCCGACGGAGCGATTCGTCCGGGTCCTCGAGCAGGTCGATGAGGGGGTCGAGCGCGCGGTCGGTCCCGACGGCCCCCAGCGCGTTCGCGGCCGCCCGCCGGACGCGCGGTTCGTCGTCGAGCCGCTCGACCAGTCCGGGAACCGCCCGCGAGTCGGCGAACGTCCCGCAGGCGTGACACGCCCTGAGCCGTACCCGCGGGTCCGGGTCCGAGAGCGCACCGACGATCGCGGGCAGCGCGCTCGGTTCGTCGAGACGGGCGAGCGCGTTCGCCGCCGCGATCCGCAACTCGGCGCGGTCGGCCTCGAGTGCCCGGGCGAACTTCCGGGCGGTGACCCACTCGGCCTCCGATCCGGACCCACCGGTGAGCTCCGCGAGGAGCTGTTCGAGCGCCTCCTGTCCGATCTCGTCGAGAGCGTCGACGGCGGCCCCGCGAACGCCCGCGTCCTCGTCGTTCGTCGCCGCGCGCAGGAGCCCGTCGATCGTCGCCTGGTCGTCCTCGTCGGCGAGCTCGCCGAGGAACTCGACCGCACGCTTCCGGACCGCGGTGCTGTCACTCCCCAGCGCGTCCCTGAGTCGGTCGACGTTCCCCTCGCGAGCGTGCTGGTACAGCGACATCAGCGCCTCCGAAACACCCGTCGTCGCTTGTCGATCGGTTCGTACCCGTCGCTGCGGTCCGGCGGGACGCTCTCGGTCATGCCGACGACGAGGGCGCCGCCCGCCGCGAGCGACGCCTCGAGGGTGTCGAAGAGCGACCCCTTGTGGTCCGCGTCGATGTAGATGAGGAGGTTCCGACACAACACCACGTCGAAGGGGCCCCTCGACCCGTCACTGATCAGGTCGTGGGTGTCGAACGTCACGAGCCGCCGGGACGCGTCGCGGACGCGAAACGCGTCCTCCTCGCGGTCGACGTAGCGGTCCGGATCCGAGAGCGGCTCGAGCTCCTCGGCGATGTCCGTCGTCCGCGTCGTGTGGTACACGCCGTTGCGAGCGTGGTCCAGTGCCTCCTCGCTGATGTCCGAGCCGAGCACCTCGAGGCGGGACTCGTCTATCGCGTCGTCGTCACACGCGAGCATCGCGAGCGAGTACGCCTCCCGGCCGTCCGCACAGGGGGCCGACCAGACGCGAACTCGTCGCTTCTCGTCGGTGAACTCGCGCAACACGTCCCGGAGAACCTCCCACATCTCGGGGTTCCGGAAGAACTCCGTCACGTTGATCGTGAGCGCGTCCATGAGCGCCTCGCGTTCGTCGTGCTCCTCGCGGAGCAGCCGTCGATACTCGCGGTGGGACTCAGTCCCTCGCCGGCGCATCCGGGCGGTGATCCGTCTGTCGAGGTACGACTCGTTGTAGTAGCCGGGCTCGAACGGCACTGAGTCGTCGATCTGTTCGAGCACCCCCTCGAAGGCCGTGTCGCCGGTCATAGGCTCACCACGTCGAGGACGGCCACGACGTCGCCGTCGCCGAGCACGGCGGTCCCGCTGAGCCCGGGAGTCCCGGACAGCGGACCGTCGAGCGGCTTCACGACGACCTCCTCCTGGTCCAACACGCCGTCACAGTGGAGCGCCACCTTCCGGGTCTCCTCGCGGATCCGGACGAGCATCCCCTCGCCGGCGGCCGTCCCGGCGGCGCTCGCGGCCGGGACGTCGTTTCCAGTGGTGCCCGTTTCGGCACCGGCCTCGACGGCTCCCCCGTCCGTCGCCGCGGCGTCCGTCGGGCCGGCCGTTCCGTCTCCGGGGTCGGCGGTTCCGTCTCCGGTCCCGGCCGTTCCGTCTTCGTCGGCGGCGGCGAGCCGCTCCTCGAGCCGGATGACCGAGTAGAGGTCGTCCTCGTGACGGACCACCTCGTCGCCGTGGACCGTTTCCACGTCATCGGCGCGGGAGACCTCCGCGATCGACTTGATCGGGATCCCGTACTCCGTGCCGCCCACGTCGACGAACATCACCTTCACGATGGCGACGGTGACCGGGAGGCGGAAGCGCACCGTCGTCCCCTCGCCGGGCTCGCTGTCGACCGAGACTGAGCCGTCGAGGTCGCGGGCGGTCGTCCGCACCACGTCCATCCCGACGCCGCGACCGGAGACGTCGGTGACCTCCTCGGCAGTCGAGAATCCCGGGTGGAAGACCAGGTCGTACGCCTCCCCGTCGGTCATCGCCTCCACGGTCTCGCGGTCCTCGACGCCCTCCTCGACCGCCTTGTCGCGGAGGCGGTCCGCGTCGAGACCGGCGCCGTCGTCGGCGACCTCGATGACCACGTGGTCGCGCTCGCGCTCCGCCGTGAGTTCGACGCTCCCCACGGGCTCCTTTCCGGCGGCCTCGCGCTCCTCGGGGGGTTCGATCCCGTGGTCGACCGCGTTCCGCAACACGTGGACGAGCGGGTCCCGCATCTCCGTGAGGATCGTCCGGTCGAGTTCGACGTCGTCGCCCTCGATGTCGAACTTCACCCGCTTGTCGAGGTCGCGAGCGATGTCCCGGACCAGCCGGGGGAACGAGTCGGAGACCTGCGAGAACGGGATGAGCCGCATGTCCATCGCGGTGTCCTGAAGGCTGGACGCGAGCTTGTCGAGCTCGTCGAGGGTGTCCGGCTCCGTTCCGGTTCCCTCCAGCTCCCGCCGGAGCTTGATCCGGCTCGTCACGAGCTGTTCGACCAACCCGTACAGCTCGTCGACCTGGTCGACGTCGACCCGGATCGACTTGATCTCCTCCCGGTCGGTCGATCCGTCGGCCTCCGAATCGGCGTCGTCGCCGTCGTCGGGTTCGGCGCCGCCGTCCACGTCTTCGACGTCGATGGCGGCGGTTGCGTCCGCATCGACGCCGGTGGCGTCGGCGGCGGTAGCGTCGGCTCCGGATCCCCCATCCGGGTCCGCACCGAGGCCGTCCGCCACGAGCGCGGTCCGTACCGCCGTCACCTGCGTGAGCGCCTCGAGACCCTCCGCGACGACCGCCGGCTCGGCGTCGGCGACGAAGGCGTCGAAGGCCTCCTCGTACTCTCCCTCCTCCAGCGCCTCCGCGTCCGGCCGGGTGGCGTACTCCTCGAAGTTCTCCTCGAGAGCCTGAAGCACGAGCGCCGCGTCGACGCCCGGCATCGCCGTCTCGCCCACCGTCACCTCGGCGTAGACCGCGTCCTCGAACCCGGCCGCCGCGGCCGGCGGTTCCGGGACGTCGACGCCGGCGTCGACGTCGTCGGACTCGCCGCCGTCGTCCTCGCTCCCGTCGTTCCCGGCGGCGTCCTCGTCGTCGCCGTTCTCGGGTGCGTCCGCGCCGTCGTCGATCTCGACGTCCGCGGCGCCAGCGTCGACGTTCTCGTCGTCGTCTCCGTCCGCGCCGGGATCGACGGTCCCGTGCTCCTCGACGGCCCGGAGCCGCGATTCGAGGTCGGAGGGGTCCGTCGACACCTCGCCGGTCTCCTCGATCTCCGCGACCATCGCCTCGACGGTGTCGACCCCCTCGAAGAGCAGGTCCATCAGCTCGGGCGTGACCTCCCGCTCGCCGCCGCGGACCGCGTCGAGGAGGTCCTCGAGAGCGTGGCCGAACGAGGAGACGTCCTCGTACCCCATCGCGGCGGCGTTCCCCTTTAGGGTGTGTGCGACCCGGAACACGTCGTCCATCGCCGCGTCGTCTCCGGGGTCCGCCTCGAGCGCGAGCAGCGCGTTGTTGAGGTCGGTGATCCCGTCTTCGGCCTCCGCGACGAACGCGGCGCGGTGTGAATCCATCAGGCCTCACCTCCGAGGATCGTGCCGGCGACGTCGTCGAGGTCACACACCGCGTCGACCGCCCCGGTCCCGACGGCGCGTTTCGGCATCCCGTAGACGACGCAGGTCCCCTCGCTCTGGGCGACCGTTCGTGCGCCCGCGTCGGCCATCGCCCGGATCCCCGTGGACCCGTCGTCTCCCATGCCAGTGAGGATCACGCCGACGAGCGGGTCCGAGACCGTTCCCGCGGCCGACCGCATCGTCACGTCGACCGCCGGCGTCACCGACGCCTCGTCGTCGAGATCGTCGTCGTCGACGAGTTTCACGCGTAGGCGACCCGCCCGATAGCTCCCGACCCGCATGTGTCTGCCGCCGGGCGCGACGAGCGCCTCGCCGGCCCCGATCCGCGCGCCGTCCGTCGCCTCCCGCACGTCGTACGCGGAGGCCGCGTCGAGCCGTTCCGCGAACCGCGGCGTGAACGCCTCGGGCATGTGCTGGACGACGAGCACTCGACAGTCGGCCATCGGGAGCGCGGAGAGCACCCGCTCGACGGCCTTCGGGCCGCCGGTCGACGCGCCGATGACGGCGGTCAACGGTTCCTCGAGGTCGACTGCCGACGCCGAGCCCGTGGCGGACTCGGTCCGGGGCTTCCGGTCCCGCGTCGCCGCCTCGAGGTCTGCGTCGGCGACCGAGCGAACCGCCGCGACGAGCCGGTCGGCCTCCCTCGAGACGCCGGTCGACACCTCGCCGCCGGGTTTCGAGAAGAAGTCGACCGCGCCGCGCTCGAGCGCCTCGAAGGTCACGTCGGCCCCCTCCGCGGTGTGTGCCGACAGCATCAACACGGGCGTCGGCGTCTCCGCCATCAGCCGTTCGACGGCCTCGAGCCCGCCCATTCCGGGCATCTCGACGTCCATCGTCACCACGTCCGGTCGGGTCTCGGCCACCACCGACAGCGCCTCCTCGCCGTCGCCCGCCTCGCCGACGACGGCCACCCCCGCATCGGTCAGAACGTCCCCGATCAACCCGCGCATGAACGGCGAGTCGTCGACGACGACCACTCGGGGGGCGTCGCTCCGGCCGCCACGCCGATCCGTCGTCCTACTCATGTGCGAAACCGGTCCCAGAGCGAGCATAAACCCACGGACCCAGTAATCACCGGTGATAATTCAGGGGATACCGTTATTGGTCGCCTCGAGACGAGTGGAGGTATGCCAGCCACGGAGGCGGACGCCGAACACACGAAGGTACTGGAGTTCGGTCTCGGCGACGGCACGTACTGTCTGGACATCGGGGTCATCGACGAGATCGTCGACGCCGGCGAGCTCACGCGGATCCCCAACTCGCCCGACCACGTCGAGGGCGTGATGGACCTCCGGGGACGGACGACCACGATCGTCGACCCGAAGACGCTCTTCTCGATCGAGGAGACGGGCCCCCGTGAACGGATCGTCGTGTTCGACGACGACCGCGTCTCCGAGGGCGGCACGGTCGGGTGGATCGTCGACGAGGTTTTCCAGGTCAGAGACGTCGCCCCCGGGGACGTCGACGAGGGGACCACCGCGGACGACGAGGGCGTCCACGGGATCGTCAAGTCCGACGACAGGTTCGTCGTCTGGGTCGCCCCCGACGTCGCGGCCGACGCGAACGTCGAGATCGATGGATCGGGAGGCGACGCGTCGGCGGACGAGTCCGCGGAGGCGTAGGCGACGATCGTAGCGAGATCGCCGGTCTCACGCGACCCGCTCGGGTTCTCACCGCTGAAAAACGGGTGCCAACGCTTATCGGGTCGCCCGCGATGGTCCACGTATGCGAGTCTCCAGCGGGGTTCCCGGGTTCGACGAGCTCGTCGACGGGGGGTTCCCGTCCGACCGGCTGTACGTGGTGAGCGGTCCTCCCGGCAGCGGCAAGACGACCTTCTGCTCGCAGTTCGCGGCCCAGGGCGCCCGAAACGGGGACGACGTGCTGTACGTCAGCATGCACGAGACGAAGGAGGGGATCCGCCGCGACATGGGCGGGTACGACTTCGGGTTCGACCGCGCGCTCGACACCGACCGGGTGACCTTCCTCGACTCCTTCTCGGCCGATGGCCGGCGGTTCTTCGGCCTTCCGGGCGAGCGTCGTGACCGATCGGGCGTCACGAACCGCCTCACGGGGTTCGTCAACTCCCGCGACATCGACCGGGTCGTCTTCGACTCCACGATGCTGTTGCGGTTCCTGCTCGACGACGACGAGGACACCATGATCCAGCTGCTCTCCTCGCTGAAGCGGACGGACGCGACGACGATGCTCATCTCCGAGATGACCGACCCCAGTGCCTACTCCGAGGAGCACTACCTCGCACACGGCGTCGTCTTCCTCCACAACTACCTGGAGGACGAGGGGATGCGCCGCGGGATACAGGTGCTGAAGATGCGGGGAACCGACGTGAACACCGACATCCAGGACGTCGAGTTCACCGACGGGGGCATCCGCGTCGGCTCGGCGACGACGGTGACCCGGTGATGTACGACCGGACGTTCGGGACGGACTGGGAGGAGACCGAGTTGACCCGCCAGGCGGCCATCGACCGGGCGTTCGCGCTCGGGGTGGCCGCCGGCTGCGGGAGCGAGCGACCCGAGGAGCTCGATCGGATCCTCGAGGCGTTCCCGGGCGCGTACGAGCGGAGCATGATCGAGCTCGCCTACGACGAGGGACGAACCAAGGCGCTCGAGGCACCGATCGAGGAACCCGAGGCCGTCTGGGAGGAACTGGTCGACGGCGTTGGAACCCCTCGGACGCCCCCTCTTCCGGCGGCGCTGCCCGGAGCTCTCAGCGAACTGACGCTCACCCGATCACCGCGAACCGGACCACCGTCCGCGCTTGACCTGCCGAGGTTCCTCCGAAAGTGATCCCTCGGAAGGGTTTTATCGGGGTCGTCCCGTTGTGTGAGACATGAGTCCGCTTCCCGACGCTGTCGTCTCCGCCGACAGCGTCCTCGTCAGCGGACCACCGATGAGCGGGAAGTACGACCTCTTCAATCGACTGCTCGCGGCGTGGTCCGACGCACCCGTGATCGTTTCGACCGGTCGGACCGCCGAGAAGGTCCGGGCGGATCACGAGCGGCTCGTCGGCGACGACGGCGACGACCTCGTCGTCGTCGACTGCGTCACCCACCAACAGGGTGACAAACGCGCCGACACGCCGACGACGAAGTACGTGAGCGGGCCGGGCGACCTCACGGAGATCGGGATCAAGTTCACCGACGTGGTCGAGTCGTCGGCCGGGCGCGAGCGGGCGGTCGGCGTCTACTCGCTGTCGGAGCTGTTGATGTACTGGGACCCCGACCGGATCTACCAGTTCACCCGGGTGATGGCCTCCCAGTCCTCCGGGCAGGGGTGGCCGTTCGTGAGCGTCGTCGGCTCGACCGCCCACGACGAACAGGTCATCCACACGCTGTACGAGCCGTTCGACCTCGTCGTCGAGACCCGCGTCGAGGGCGAGGAACGGCAGTTCAGGGTCCTCGACCGCATGGGACAGCCCTCCGGCTGGGAGTCCTTTTGAGCACACGCCCGTGACGCCGACCCGCCCGACCGGTTCGGACCCTCACCCGATCAGTTCGAACTCG
Organism: Halorubrum aquaticum; assembly: GCF_900113615.1. Classification (GTDB taxonomy): domain Archaea; phylum Halobacteriota; class Halobacteria; order Halobacteriales; family Haloferacaceae; genus Halorubrum; species Halorubrum aquaticum. The sequence continues at coordinate 79,300 of NZ_FOPZ01000007.1, read as the reverse complement.
ATCCCGACCGGCGGGGCGTCGACGAGTCCCCAGTAGACGAACCGGTGCGGTCCCGGTCCGAGCGGGGGACAGACGCCGAGCTCCCGGTTCGGCACGGCCGACGCGATCGCCGGCTCCTCGAGGTCGATCGACCAGCTGTAGGTGTCGCCCGGGCCGAGCGCGCCGTCCTCGACGGGGAGGTCGACCGCCTCGCCGGTCGTCGATCCGCGCACGTCGACCCACCCCTCGCCGGTCCGTCGCTGTATCGAGTACGCGTGCTCGCCGCGGGTCCCGACCGAGTCGTCTCCGGTGTTCCGGAGCACGAGCCGGATCGGCTGTCCGTACGTCTCCGCAGTGCCCTCCGCCGACAGCTCGATCGTCGTTCCGGCGCCCGTCGATTCGACGGTCCGCGACGCGACGGACTCCTCGAACGGGGCGTCGAGACGGACGAACCCGTCCTCCGAACACGACAGGGTCTCCGGCGTTCCCGCCGGCCCCTGTGGGCCGTCACCGGCGGCGGCGTCGAGACAACCGGCCGTCGCGCCGACCGCGAGGACGGCCGTGCCGGCCCGGCACAACAGCTCCCGCCGTGATCGCTCCATGCGTGTGATACGGCCGCGACGGGTTTCAACCCCGCGAGTGCGACCGACGGGACGGGAGCCGCGCTCGGCGGATCCGGCGCTCGCGTTCGGAACCGCTTTCCCGTCGGCCGGCCCATGGCCCCGTATGGAGCTGTTCGGATCCAGCGGCATTCGCGGGGTCGCACTCCGGTATCTGACGCCGGAGCTCGTCCTCGACATCGCGAAGGCGGCCGGGACGACCTGGGATGCGGACCGGGTCGCCGTCGCCCGCGACACCCGCACCACCGGCGAGCTGTTCGCCAACGCCGCCGCCAGCGGGCTCGCCGCCGTGGGCCGTGACGTCGACCGGCTCGGCGTCGTCCCCACGCCCGCGGTCGGGAACTACTGCGAGTCCACCGGCGTCCCCTGCGTGCTCGTCACCGCCTCGCACAACCCGCCGGAGTTCAACGGGATCAAGCTCGTCGGCGACGACGGCGTCGAGCTATCAGTCGACGTGTTGGAGCGGATCGAGCGCCGCGTCCTCGACGACGAGTACGACCACGCCGACTGGCGGACCGCCGGCAGCGAGACGACCGTCGAGGGCGTCGTCGACGACTACGCCGACCAGCTGATCGCCGCGGTCGACCGCGGGGCGATCGACGACGCCGACCTCACCGTGGCGGTCGACCCCGGCCACGGTGCCGCGTCGGTGAGTTCGCCGCGTATCTACCGGGAGCTCGGCTGTGAGGTGCTGACGGTGAACGCCACCCCGGACGGCCACTTCCCCGGCCGGGACTCCGAGCCGGTGCCCGAGAACCTCCGGGCGCTCTCGCGGCTCGTCGCGACCTCCGAGGCGGACGTCGGGATCGCCCACGACGGCGACGCCGACCGCGCCGTCTTCGTCGACGAGACCGGCTCGGTGGTCGACGGCGACACGTCCTTCGCGGCGCTGGCCGACGACGCGTTATCCCCGGGAGACGCCGTCGTCAGCGCGGTCAACGTCTCCCAGCGGCTCGTCGACGTCTGTGAGGCGAACGACGCCGACCTCGAGTTGACGCCGATCGGCGCGACCAACATCATCACCCGGACCCGGGAGCTGTACGGGGAGAACGTCCACGTTCCCATCGCCGGCGAGGGCAACGGCGGGGTGTTCTTCCCGCCGTATCGGCTCTCACGCGACGGGGCGTACATCGGCGCGCGCTTCCTCGAACTGCTCGCGGACGCCGACGCCCCCGTCAGCGAGGCGATCGCGCCCTACACGGACTACCACTTCGTGCGCGTCAACGTGGGGTACGAGGACGGCGACGAGCGCGAGGACATGCTGTCGGCCGCGCGAGCGTTCGTCGAGACCTCGGAGGCGACCCCCAACACGACCGACGGCTACCGGCTCGACTACGGCGACGCGTGGGTGCTCGTCCGCCCCTCGGGAACGGAGCCGAAGATCCGGATCTACGCCGAGTCCGGCGACGCCGACCGCGCCGAACGGCTGGCCGAGGAGATGCGCACCGCCGTCGAGAGCGGTCGGTAGGCCATATTCTACCCGCTCGTACGGTGGCATTGCCGACCGCTGAGCCGACGACGACGTGACTGGACCTTTGGACGCGTCCACCACGTCAGCAACGATCCGAAAACCGGAGTCTCAGTCGAGCGCCGCGAGCGCCTCCGCCGCCTCCCGCGCCGCTCGCAGGTGATCGCGGGCACGCCGCGGGTCGTCCGTCTCCTCCGCCGCGCGGGCGAACCGGGTCAGCGTCCGCGTCAGCGACTCGCGGGCCGCGGCGATCCCGCCGGTCGCGTCGCCGCCGACCGCGTCCCGGTCGGGTGCGGCTTCGCCGGCCGAGTTCGGTGACGCCGCGGTCGTCGGCGGCGTCGACGACGGCGATCGCCCGACGGCCTCCTCCGAGGCGTCATGTTCGCCGCCGACCCCGGCCGGTTCCGTGGCGTTCGGTCCGGCGTCGTTCGATGCGATGACGTCGTTCTCGACGGCGGGATCCGTGCCGGCCGTGGCGTCGACGCCGGCGTCGCCGTTGGCGGCCGCCGCCGGCCCCGGTCGGTTCCGGGCCGTTTCCGGAGCCGTCGTCTGGTCGGCAGCCGCGGCCGAGCCGTCCTCGTCCGCTCCGGTCTCGTCGCCTGCCGGGACCTCGTATCCGTCGTCGGTCGCGTGACACGTCGGGCAGAACTCCCGGCCGTCGTGTCGGAAGATCGGATCGCCACACGTCTCGCAGTGGCGGTTCGTCATCGTCGCCCCCTGTAAGAGCAACTCGGACATCCGCTGGGTGTGCTCGCGCTTCTTCTCGTCCTCCGCGAACTTCTCGCGGAGCTTCTCGCGTTCGGCCTCCTTGTCGAACCCGTCGCTCATGTGTGCTCGAACGTGGTTCGCGAAGAAAAGTCCCGTGCTCGACCGACGAAGCGGCGGAAACGCGGTGGTTCGCGGGTATCGACCCGTACTCGCGGCTGACGGGCCCGTTACTCCTCGGTTCGGCTCCGGTCGGCGTCGGGGTCGAGCTCGCCGCGGTGGATCTTCGCGCCGTCCTGGGCGACCTGTCGGCCGAGCACGGCGCACTTGATCCGCATCGGGGAGATCTCGACGCCGAGCATCTCGGTGACGTCGTCGGTGTCGAGCGCGTCGAGCTCGTCGACGGTCATCCCGTGGAGCCGCTCGGAGAGCATGCTCGCGGAGGCCATCGAGATGGCACAGCCGTCGCCGGTGAACCCGACCCGCTCGATCCGGTCGCCGTCGTCGTCGAGGTCGACCTCGATCTTGATCGTGTCGCCACAGGAGGGGTTCTCCCCGACGTGTGTGAAGTCCGGATCCTCGAGTTCCCCGTAGTTGCGCGGGTTCTTGTAGTGGTCGAGGATCTGCTGTCGGTACATGTCCGAGCCGGTTCCCATACTGGTTCCGGATAGGCCTGTCGCGTTCAAAAGCGTTCCGTCGCGGCCGTCACGCCGCCGAACTGGCCGTCACGCCATCGAACCGGCCGTCCCCGTCGATCGACGCCCGCGACGTCACTCCTCCGAACGCAACGGCGGCGTTCCCACGCCCGCCTCGGAGACGGTGGGGGCGGATTTCGACGGTCCGATCGAGGCGGCACCCTCGTCGCCGGTCGTCTCGAGGCGTTCGCGGAGCACGCCGATCAGCCGCTCGTACTGGCCGCGCTCGGACCGTTTGCGGACGTAGGCGGCCGCGCCCGATTCGAACGCTCGGGCCTCGACGACGGACTCGTGGCAGGTCGTGTGAAACAGAAACGGCGTCCGAATCCCTCGCTTGCGGGCGGATTCCAGCAGACCGATCCCGGACCCGTCCGGGAGCCGCTGTTCGGTTATCACGCAATCGACCGTCTCGAGTACCTCGCGCGCCTCCGAGACTCGACCGACCGACCGCACCGCGACGTCCGGTTCGAACCGCTCGAGGAACGTCGCGAGCACCTCCGTCGACTCCGGGTCCGGTTCCACGTGGAGGACCGTCGCCCGCGGTGGACGCTCGGTGCCGCTTCCGGGGGAGCGTTCGGGATCGCGTCCCGACGGGTCCCCCGTCTCGGTTCGCGACGGGCGGGCGTTCCCCCGATCGGAGGCGTTGGTTCGCGTGGCGGTTCCGGTCGCGTGTCGGTCTCGAGTTCGGTCGTCGGTCATGGTGTGGTTCTGGGGCGACGCGTCGTCGACGGAGGACGGCTACTACGTGTGTAGTATTCGTTTCTCTCAGAGTCGAAATTCGTGTGTCACTAGGATAAGTATTGTGCGGCCCGGGTTGTCATGCCTCGAAGCGACCGAATTCGAGCGATACGGAAACGAGACACACGGTACAGGAACGAGACGCGCGGTACGAAAAACGGGCAGACGCGAGGGTCCAAGAACGGCCTCGGAACGTCCCGAGACGGCTCGAAACGGGTTCGGAGGTCGTTCGACGAGGAGGTCGGAAGGAAGGAGGAGGTCGGAAGGAAGGAAGGAAGGAAAGAAGAGGTCGGGGAGGCGGGACCCGGCTCAGGCGAACAGGTCCCGCGCTTCTCGGACCGCGTCGACGAGGGCGTCGACCTCCTCGACCGTGTTGTAGAGGTAGAAGGACGCGCGTGCGGAGGCGGCGACGCCCAGTTCGTCGTGGAGCGGCTGGGTACAGTGGTCGCCCGCGCGGATCGCGACGCCGTAGTCGTTGAGGACGCTCGAGAGGTCGTGTGCGTGGACGTCCTCGACGTTGAACGCGACGAGCCCGCCGCGCTCGTCGCCCGGCGGGCCGTAGATCTCCACGCCGCCGAGGTCCGTCAGGCGGTCGTAGGCGTACTCGGCGAGCAGGGTCTCGTGTTCCTCGATCCGCTCGAGACCGACCTCCTCGAGGTACTCGATCGCGGCCACGAGCCCGATCGCTTGGGCGATCGAGGGAGTGCCGGCCTCGAACTTCCACGGGAGGTCCTCCCAGGTCGACTCCTCGAAGGTCACCTTCCGGATCATCTCGCCGCCGTAGAGGTACGGCTCCATCGACTCGAGCAGTTCCTCCCGGCCGTACAGCGCGCCGATCCCGGTCGGTCCGCACATCTTGTGGCCCGAGAAGGCGAGGAAGTCGACGTCGAGCTCCGCGACGTCGACCGGGCGGTTCGGCACCGACTGGGCCGCGTCCGCGAAGATCAGCCCGTCGTGGTCGTGTGCCAGTTCCGCCAGCTCGCGGATCGGGTTCACGGTCCCGAGCGTGTTCGAGACGTGGACCGCCGACACCATCTCCGTGTCGTCGTCGATCTTCGCCTCGGCGTCGGCCATGTCGAGTCTCCCCTCGTCGGTCACCTCGATGAACCGCACCTCCGCGCCGGTCTTCTTGCCGATCTGCTGCCAGGTGACGAGCGAGGCGTGGTGTTCCATCTGCGTGAGCACGACGTTGTCGCCGGAACCGAGCTCCTCGAGCCCCCACGCGTACGCGACGAGGTTCATCGCCTCCGTCGTGTTCTTCGTGAAGACCACTTCCTCGCGGCCGGCCGCGCCGATGAAGTCGGCGACGACGTCGTGGGCCTCCTCGTAGGCCACCGACGCCTCCTGGCTCAGCTGATGGATCCCGCGGTGGACGTTCGAGTTGTAGCTCCGGTAGTAGTCGGCGATCGCGTCGACGACCGGGTCGGGGGTGTGTGAAGTCGCCGCGTTGTCGAGGTACACGAGGTCGACGTCGTCCGCCTCGTCCTGCCCGGGCGAGGTGGGGTCGCCGCCGACCAGCCGATCGAGGATCGGGAAGTCGTCGCGGACGGCCGCCACGTCGAACGGGTACTGCTCCTGAACTCCCATTACCGGTCAGAGGGCCCCGAGCACTAACACACCTTCGGTCCGGTACGTCTTGCCCGTATCGCGGAGCCGAACGCGGAACCCCCCGACGGCCCGACGACCCGACCGTAGGGACCGACTCGGCCACGTCACGTTCGAACTCCCGCCGTACCGTCGAAGGACGATCGTGCGGATCGGCGGCGGAGAGGTCGTGCGGATCGGCGACGAAGAGCAACCCTTACGCGCGCGGCCCCCGGATCCGAACGCATGAACGAGACGACGGCCGCGTCGGCGTCGGCGTCCGCGACCGACGCGGCGGAGGCCGGCGACGCCCCCGTGGTCGTCGGCGAAGGGGTCCGGAAGTCGTACGGCGACGTCGTCGCGCTCGACGGCGTCGACGTGACGGTCGGGGAGGGCGAGGTGTTCGGGCTGATCGGTCCCAACGGCGCGGGCAAGACGACGCTCGTGCGCGCGCTCACCGGCACGACCGACGCCGAGGGGACGATCCGGGTCCTCGGATCGTCGCCGAGCGCGGTCGACCCCCAACGGATCGGGCTCCTGCCGCAGTCGTTCGACCCGCCGGAACGGCTCACCGCCCGCGAGCTCGTCGACTACTACGGCGGCCTCTACGAGGACGCCCGCGAGGTCGAGGCCGTTCTGGACGACGTGGGAATGGCCGACGACGCCGACGCCTGGTACGAGACGCTCTCGGGCGGACAGAAGCGACGGACCTGCGTCGCGACCGCCATCGTCAACGACCCCGACCTGCTCTTTTTAGACGAGCCGACGACCGGGATCGACCCCGCCGGGCGACGCTCGATCCACCGGCTGGTGGAGCGGCTCGCCGCCGCCGGCACCACGGTGTTCCTCACGAGCCACGCGATGGACGAGGTCGAGCGGCTCGCCGACCGCGTGGCGCTGTTGCGCGACGGCGGCGTCGTCGCCGTCGGCGCGCCCGCCGACCTGATCGCCGACCACGGCGGCCGGCCGCGTCTGGAGGTCGAGATCGACGGGTCGCCGCCGGACGACGGCGCTCTCGAGACCGCTTCCGGCGCGCTCGACGGCGTCGGGACGGCGGCGACCGCCGGCGAACCCGAGATCGGGGCGACAGCGGACGAACTGGAGATCGAGGCGACCGCCGACGGGCTGCGGGTGCTCGGCGTGCGACCCGAGGGGATCGGCGCGGTCGTCGACGCGCTCGGGGAGGCGGGCGTCGAGTTCGAGTCGCTGACGTGGGCGGAGCCGTCGCTCGAGGACGTCTACCTCCGACTGACCGGCGAGGAGTACTCGCCGCGAGCCGGCGGGGGCGTTCCCGATGACTCCCTCGACGACGGAGGGGACCGATGAGCCGGACCTCGCGAGTGCTCACGGAGGCGACCGCGGCCGCGCGGTCGTTCCTCCGGCGGCGCACCGCCGTCTTCTTCACGTTCTTCTTCCCCGTGATCCTCGTCGTCATCTTCGGCGCGCTGGTCCGGACCCAGCCGACCGGCGGCGGGCTCTTCGCCGAGCCGGCCGGCTACTACATCCCCGGCTACCTCGCCGTCGTCGTCCTCTTCACGCCGCTCTCGCGGGTCGGCTCGGAGATCGCCCGCCACCGCGACGGCGGCCGCTTCGAGAAGCTCGCGACCACGCCGTTGACCCGCGGGGAGTGGCTGCTGGCGCACACGCTGGTCAACGTCGCGATCATCGGCGCGGCCAGCCTCCTGATACTGGGGCTCGTGCTCGCCGTGACCGACGCGGCGCTCGTCGTCTCGCCGGCGCTTCTCGTCTTGCCGGTCTTCGTCGCCCTCGCAGTCGCGCTGTTCTGCGGGCTCGGCGCGGTCCTCGGCGCGCTCGCGGACTCACAGGACGGGGTGATCGCCGCGAGCAACACGGTCGCGCTCCCGCTTTTATTCCTCTCCGAGACGTTCGTCCCGCCCGCGCTGTTGCCCGATTGGTTCCTGCCGGCCGTCGCCGCCTCGCCGCTGACCTACTTCGCCCGCGGGACGCGGGCGATCGTCCACGAGCCGGGACCGTGGGTCGGCGACCTCGCCGTGCTCGCCGCGCTCGCGGCCGGGTTCCTCGCGCTCGGCGCGTACGCGGTGCCGCGGACCGACTGATCGGTTCCGTTCGCGGGTTAGAGCGCGCTCACGGCGAGATACGGGAGCAGGAAGAACGCGAGAAAGATCAGCCCCGTCGCGAGCGCGTAGCCGGCACCGACACCCGCGAGCGTCAGCCATCCGCCGTGGACTCCCTCTATCTCCATACCCTCCGATCCGGCGGTTCCGGCTTAATCGTTACCGTCGGTTCGACCGCCCCGTCGCGATGGTACGTCGTCGCGGTCGGATCCCGCCCGTCACACGTCGCCGGCCATGGCCCGGAAGAGGGCGTCCGCCAGCCCGTCACGGTCGACCGTCTCCGGCTCCGATTCTCCCGTGGGGTCCACCTCCGGGGTGATCGTGCCGCCGCCCATGCGCGAGTGGCCGCCGCCGTTCCCGTTCGTGACCTCCGAGAGCACCGAGTCGATGGCGTTGCCCATGTGGACCCGGTCGTCGCGGGACCGTCCCGAGAGGTGGATCGTGCCGTCACGCTCCCCGATGACGACGACCGCGCTGACGCCCTCGAGCTGGATCAGCTCGTCGGCCGCCTGCGGGATCGCGTCGACGTTGTTCACGCCGCCGACGTCCGCGACCGCGAACGACCCCTCGATCTGCCGGCCGGCTATCGCGCGGGCTTTCACCTCCAGTACCTCCGCGTCGACGGCGGGGTTGGCGATCCGGTCCAGCCGGTCCTGGTCGACGCCGGGGTAGACGTACGCCGCCGAGGCGAAGTCCGGCTCGCTCGCGCCGACGGTGAGGTGTTTGGTGTCGGTGAGGATGCCGTAGAGGAGCCCGGTCGCCGCCCGGGTGGACAGGACGAGGTCGCCGCCCGTCTCGCTCGCGTGTTTGTCCGGCGGCACGGGGATCGCTCCCATGTCGTCGAAGTACTCCGCGACGACGGAGGCGGTCGCCCCGTAGTCGGTCCGGACGTCGGTGAACTCGTCGCCGCGTCCGTCCCCCGGATGGTGGTCGACGACGGCGGTCGGCAACACGCCGTCGGCCCCGGCGAACCCGCGCGCCTCGTTGTGGTCGACGAGGACGACCGTCTCCGCCGCGAGGTCGCTGACGTGGTCGATCCGGTCGAGCTCGAGGTCCAGCACCGTTCGGAACGCCCGGTTCTCCTGATGGCGGATCTGTCCCGGATACTGGATGGTCGCGTCGACGTCGAGTTGGTCCGCCAGCGACGAGACGCCGATCGCCGCCGCCATCGCGTCCGGGTCCGGATTGGGGTGCATCAGCACCGCGATCTCCGATTCGTCCGCCAGCAGCCGCCGGAACTCCTCGCCCGCCGGCCGCCGCGCCCGGACGAACGCGTACGTGCTGACGAGCACGACGACCGCACCGAGGACCGCGCTGGCGGCCAGTTCGGGGTTCTCCCGGACGAACGCCTCCGCCTCCGAGAGCCGCCCGCTGACCGTTGCTGGGGCCCACATACGTCCCCCCGGAGTCACCGGGACCACAAGAAGCTTCGTGGGAGTTCCGACCTCGTGGATCCGACCGGATCGCGACGATCGGCCGGATCGCGACGCTCCACCGACCCGTGACGCGCCACCGGCTCTCGACCGCCGACCGCCGATCGGCGACCGCCTCACTCCCGCGATCGGCGGAACTCGTCTACCGCGTCGCGATAGCCCTCGCGGAACGTCGGGTACGCGAACTCGTATCCGAGCCCTCGCAGCCGTTCGTTCGAACACCGCTTGCTCGTCCGGATCCGGCGTTCGGCCGCAGTCGAGAGGTCGCCCGCGGCGATCCGTGCCTCCTTCGAGCGCTTCTCCGGCCGGTCGACCCCGCACTCGTCGGCGAGCCAGTCGGCGAACGCGTGTTTCTCGACCGGCTCGTCGTCGACGACGACCACGGGCTCCCCGCGGGCTGCGTCCGTCTCGAGGAGGAACCGTATCGCGCCCGCGGCGTCGTCGCGGTGAACCATGTTGAGGTAGCCGGCGGTCACCGGTCCCTCGAGGTACCGGTCGAGCCGATACCGATCCGGCCCGTACAGGCCCGCGAACCGCGCGACCGTGCCGTCGATGCCGTGCTCGGCCGCTCCCTCGAGCGCGACGCGCTCCGCCTCGGCGAGCACCCGCGTCTTCTCGGTGGTGGGCTCGATCGGCGTCCCCTCGTCGACCCACGCGCCGCCGTGATCGCCGTACACGCCGGTCGAGGACGTGTACACCAACCGGTCGGGGGCGCTGGCGCGGCCGCCGTACTCCTCGACGACGTTCCGGAGTCCGTCGACGTAGACCTCGCGGGCGGCCTCGGCGCCCCGACCGCCCGAACTGGCCGCGAACACGACCGCGTCCGCGTCGGGCAGCGCGGCGAGCGAGGCCGGATCGGTCGCGTCCGCGCGAACGGATCCGACGCCCTCGGCGACCGCCTCGACCGTGTCGAGTCCCGCGTCCGACCGCCGAACCCCGGTCACGTCGTGGTCGCGGTCGGCGAGCTGCCCCGCGAGCGCGAGCCCGACGTAGCCGCAGCCGACGATGGCGACCCTCATGGCTTGCGCGTCTCGACGACCGCCATGACCTCCGCGAGCTGGTCGAGCGTCATCGCCGCGCGACCCTCGAGGACCTGCTGGACCTCCTGGCCGGTGAGGTCGGCGTCGATCGACGCCGCGATCGTGTCGACGTCGAGCACCGCCGTCGCCATTCCCATGAGGAGGTGGTCCCGGAGCTCGGCGACCATCGCGTCGGCGTCGCGGCCGTCGGCGGCCGCGAGGACCGATACCGCCTCCTCGACGGTCAGGCTCGCGGCGTCGCCGTCGTCGATCGCCTCGATGATCGCCGGATCGATCGACGGTCCGTCGCCGGTTCCATCGCGAACGACCTCGGCGGCCGCCTCGATCAGCATCGACTCGAACGCCGCCGAGAGCGCCGTTGCCTCGATCTCCTCGCCACCCTCAACATCACTCTGGTCGGCCTCTCCGCCGTCGATCGAGGCGGGTCCGCCCGACCCGTCGACGACCTCGTGGAACATACCCGTGATCGGCGGTCGCGTCCCAAAACGCCTCCGGTCGGCCACACGGGCGGTTTCGATTTCCGCGCTCACCACCCGGGAGAGGTCTCGTCTCGCGTCCCGTCCACGTCCCCGACGCCGGGCGAACCCGCGGGAACCGCGACCACGACGACGGTCTCGGTCTCGAACCGAACCGGCTCCGTCCGTCCCAGTTCGACTCGCTCGCCGCCGACGTCGACGGTCACCGTTGCCTCCTCACGGACGTACTCGAAGGGGCGGTTCGGCGTCCCGACGTCGCCGGACAGCGTGAACCGCGGGTACTCGCCGCGAGCCTCGACTCGCCAGGCATTGACCGTCGCCACCCAGTACCCCGGAACGGGAGCGACGGGGAGTCCCGCCCCGATGCTTCGATTCGGCTCCCGCATCCAGCGCGCGACCGCTCGATCGGAGTCCGACGCCCACCGATCGACGGCCGCCTCGCTCCCGCGTCGCAGTTCGTCCTCGACCGCGCCCTCGATCTCCCCGCGAACGTGTCCTCGTACCGCCTCGGTCGGCCCGTCGACGAACCTCGTCGGGATCCGGACGGCGTCCCGACCGGTCGCGTCCCGGAGCGTGACGCGGAGCCGCGCCGCGATCGCCCCCTCCTCTCCGTCGGACAACTCCTCGACGCTCGCGGCCTCGGACGCGATCCGATCCGCGTACTCGCCCTCGTCGATGGCGACCGCACGCGAGCCCGGCGACCCGTACTCTCCCGCGACCGCCCCGACGACCGCCCGCGCGTCGGAGCGCGTCAACGCGGTCCGGTCTCCGAGCGTGGCGACCAGTTCACGGTCGACGGTCGCGCTCGCCGATTCGACCCGGTCCGCGAGCTCGTTCCTGTCGGCCCGCAGATCGGGATCGCTCCGTTCCGCGAGCGACCGATCGGCCGCGAGGAGGACGCGTCCGGCCACGCCGATCCGAACGTGGTCCCCGCTCCCGAGCACCCGCTCGACCACGCCACTCGCCACGTCGCCGTACGGGACGGTCACGTAGTTGAGGTTCCGGACGGCGAGCGGTCGAGTGGTCGTCCCGTCGACGGCCTCGACGGTCGCCCCGTCGACGGCGGTCCGCGGGAGGTACCCGGGGGAGGCGTTCGGCGTCAACTCGACGGAGCCGCCCGGCCCCTCGTCGCCGATCCGGTACGTCTCCGTGTCGCGTGCGGCCTCTCGGCTCGCGATGACCTCCCCGATCGACGGCCCGCCGAACGCGTCCTCCACCCGCTCGAGGAACGCGTCGGTGGCGACCTCCTCGTCCTCGCTCGCCGATTCCAACTCCTCGGCGACCGACTCGAGATAGGCGATCCGGACCGAGATCCGCGCCCGGTCGACCGCGCCGTCGTAGGTCCGCGGCGCGTCCACGAGATCGCTCCGACGGTCGCGGATCGTCCCGGCGAGTCCGCCGTACGGGTCCGCCTCGCCGACTGCCATCTCCTCCATGGACAGTTCGGATTCGATCCCTCGGACCACGACCCGGAGGTCGTCGAGGTCGGACCTGACCCGCTCCACCGCCCGCTCCGATCGCTCGCCGAACACGACGGTCGAGCGCTCGACGTCGCCGTGGTCGACCGCCTCTCGAGCGAGCCGGTCGACGTCGCGGGCTTCGTCGACGCCGAGATCCGATCGAGCGGCGGCAGGCGTTCCGGTGAGGTCGGCCCCGCCGGTTCCGTCTCCGGCGCCGAACGTCCCGGTCGGTCGATCGGGAGCGCGGTCTCGCGGCTCGTATCTCCCGGTCACGTCGACCGAGACGCGGTACCGGTCGGTCGCGCTCGCCCGGGTCGTCTCCCGGTCGACGACCACGTCGCGCATCCCGTACGTTGCCGGTTTCAGGACGGTTCCGTTCTCGTCCACCACCGCCGACTCGACGACGACCTTTCGTCTGACGACCTGCTTCCACCGACCGGTCGCGACCCGTTCGATCCTGACCTCGCGGGTCGTCGAACCGAAATCGACCCGCTCGCCCGATTCGACGGTGCCGGACGGGACGCCCGTCGGTGTCCCGTCGTCGGAGACGACGCGCGTGGTCTCGTCGGTTGACACGCTCACCCGTTCCCATCGCCCCGCGCCACCGCTCGGCCGCGGCGGTCGCGGCCGCCCGCCCGCGACGAACCGGTCGGCGGAAACCTCGAGCGACGCCTCCACCCGGTAGCTGTCCCGCATTTCGGCCTCCAGATCGTCGTGGACCGACACGGCGGCCACGTCGGCCGCGTGACCGACCGAGACCGACGTCGTCCGGTCGGAGTGGTTTCTCGCCGGTCCGAACCCGTCTCCGCCGGCGTTCGGGTCGGGCGTCGGCGTGTCGAGGACGCGCTCGCTCCACGCCGACTCGTCCAACTCCGTCGGCGCGAGGAGGTCCGTCAGCCCGGTCCTCGCCGTTGCCTCGGCGACGCCGCCTCGAGCGTCCGGGTCGCTCGTGCCGAACACGTCCCGCTGGGTCCTGACGATCCCGGCGTTCGTCGACAGCTCGACGTGCCGGTTCGCGAGCACGTTCTCGATCGGCGCGCCGGCGTACTGGCCGTACCCTCGAGCCCACGTCACCGGATAGAGACTGGCGGTCAGCTGTCGACCGAGTCCCGGACCCTCGACGGGACCGCGATTCAGCCGCGTCTCGAACCGCTCGGTCCGCTCGTGGGCCGCGAACGTCGGAACGGCGACGACGACGGTCCGGTTCTCGGTTCGCTCGCCCACCGTCCAACCGCTCCGCGTCGCGGTCAGCGTCACGTCCTCGAAGACCACGCGAACGGCCGTCCCGTCCGCGACCGGCTCCGCACGTACCGTCTCCCGGAGCGACTCCAGATCGCTCGGCGCGAGCGGACCGTCGATCCGTTCGAACCCGGCGGTGACGGAGACGTCGCCGACCCCGGCGGTCACCGCGTCCAGCGCCTCCGTGCCGGCGAGCGCCAGCCGGATCCGGAACGCGTCCTCGAAGGCGGAGCCGGAACGGACGGCGTCCGTCGGCGTCCCGTCGGCGGTCCGCCACGCGGGACCCGCACCGTCGCGTTCGATCGCCGTTGCTCGAGTCACCGGTCGTTCGGCGGCGTCGTGGGCGGCCTCGCGAGCGGCGTGTCTGAGCGCCGCCGTCGCGTCCGCGTCCACCCGTTCCATCGCGCGTTCGACGCTCCGGTCCTCGCTCACGAGACCCTGATCGACGACGCCGGCGGCGTACGCCGAACTGGTCACGAGAAGCAGCACGCCGACGAGCGCGAACGGAACCCGGGCCCGTTCGTCGTCGGCGAGCGACACCGTGCGAACGCGTCTCGATCTCCCCATCTACCACGCCCTCACGACGATCCGAAACCGCCCTGGTCCGTCCGGGTCGATCCGAGCCGAACCGATCCGATCCGGGCCGGGATGCGTGAGAACGGCCGCGGTCACGTCGGCGTTCGCGGGCGGTTCGTTTCCGATCGTGACCGTCCACGGACCGATCCCGTCCCCGTCTCGGACGTGGTGGCCACCTCCGCCCAGCGCGTCGATCCCCGACGACGGGTCGTTCGTCTCGTACCGTACGTCGACCCGAAACCGTCCGTCGAGCGCGTCCGTCACGCGGTCGAGCACGCGGGACCGGAACCGGTCCACGGTTTCGCGGTCCGTCCCCGACGGCCCCCGTACGGACGCCGCGAGCAGTTCCACGAGGGTCGCGTGAACCGTCCGCGACTCGTGATCTCCGCCATCGACCTCGTAGGTCACCGTCGCGGTCTCGGTCGCGAGCCGGTCGGCGGCGTCCGCGGCGGCGTCCGCTCCCGTTTCGGTATCGGTCCCGACGGTGCCGAGCGCGATGACGCTCGCGGAGACGCAGAGCAGCATGACCGTCACGTCGAGAACGGTGCTCGTCATCGCCGGACCACCACCCGGAGCACGCCGCGAACGTTCTCGCCGGGGGAGACGGCCACCGTCACCGACCGCTGCGCGACCGCGGGAGAACGGGGATCGATCCGACCGCCGGCGTCGGGGGAGACCGCACCCACGCCGACCCGCCACCGTCGTCGCTCCGTCTCCAGTTCGACGACCGCCGGCGTCTCGTCCTCGAGACGACGCAACCGATCCGGACGGACGATCCCGCCGACCGTCGCGTCGCGTTCGATCCGGTCCAGGGCGGCGTCGGCGGCATCGGCGGCGGGGTCTTCGGGTCCCGGCGTCGCGTCGTCGAGCGCCGTCACGTACAGCCCGAGGGCCGCACCGACCGCGAGCACGGCGACCAGCGCGGCGAGCGGTTCGACCGCGGCTCGGTCGGCTCCGCCGAACCGCTCACCCCGCGAGCGTGACACGGTGTCCCCCGTATCGAACCTGCCGAACGGTCAGTCGCTCCGGGGCGGTCCGCCACCCGTGGTCCGCCGTCCGTGCCCGCGCCGCCGCGTCGGCGAACCGCTCGGGGTCCTCGAAGACGATCCGCGGCGGAACGCCGTTCAACACCCGACGAAGCCGCGGGTCGTCACCGGATCCGGCCGGCGGGACGGGCGTTATCGGCGGTCCTCGAACGGTCGAACGGACGGAGCCGCCGGCGGTCGAGAGTTCGATCGTTCGCGGCGTGAGCCGCATCCGATCGGCGGCCAACCCGTGTTCGGCGGTCGCGACGTACTCGCCGTCCGCCACCGACCCGATCGTGTGTGCGACGCCGTCCGCGTCCGGCGGCGGGGCCGTCGGGAGCGCGACGACCACGCCGACGGCCGCGACGCTCACCAGCGCGAGGCCGAACCACGCGTAGGTGGCATCGAGGTGAGTCTCGAACATGAGACGGATGGTTCCGGTTTGGTATATAAACCGTCGCCCGCGGTGTCGCTCGACGTCTCGAACGGCTACAACAGCATTCCCGCCGCGGCGAAGGCGAGGAGGTACGTGGTCGTCGCCGTCGGCAGCGCGATCCCGATCCGGTACGCGACGAGCGTCCCGTCGAAGCCTCGTTCGAGACCCGTCCCCAGCGCGGTGAGGATCCCGGCGAGGAGGACCACGTAGACGCCGACGATCCGGCCGAGAACCGGCACCGACAGCGCGGTCGCGGCGTCCCCGCTCGCCGCTCCCGCCGACGGGACCGACCCGGCGGCACCGTCGACCGCGAGGGGATCGCTCGCCATCGCGGCGGTCGTCTCGAGCCCGCCGGTCCCGATCGTCTCGACGCCGGTCGCGAGCGCGACCGTCGCGCCGCCGACCAGCGGGGCGAACACCGCCGCCGTGTTCGACAGCGTCCCCGTCACCGTCGCGAGCTGTCTCCGTGCGTCGCGTTCCAGCTCGCGAAGCCGTTCGAGTTGGTCCGCGAGCTCCAACAGCACGTCCCCTGCCGGCCGGCCCTCCCGCGCGGCGACCGCCAACAGGGCGACGGTTCCCTGGACCCGCGGAGAGGGGACCGTCGCCGCCGGCCCGCCATCGCCCAGAAACGCCTCTCGAACGTCGACACGGAGGGTGTCACTGCGGCGTGCGGCGAGTTCGAAGACGTCTCCGGTGGCGCCGTCAAGCTTGTCGCCGGCGTTGGCGACCGCACGCTCGACCGAGACGCCCTCGGCGACGTCGCCCCCGACGATCGTCATCGCGTCCGGGAGCCCGCTCTCGATCGCCGTGACCCGCGAGAGCACCGCTCGTCGCGGTCGAACGACGACGACCAGCGCCGCTCCGGTCCCGACGCCGATCGCCCCGATCGGGGCCGCCCACGACGCGACCAGCGATCCCGACGCGATCCCGGCGACGACGCCGGATCCCACTCCGACGGCGACGGCGTGGATGCGTCTGTCCGGGACGTCCGGGTGGTCGCTCCCGATCGTCGGCGGCGGGAACGCGACCGGACGCTTCGAGAGGAGCCACGCGGCGGCGGCGAGGAGGCCGGCGGGAAGCGCCACCAGATAGATCCCGGCAACGACCGACGGCGGGATCGGTACCCCCGAGGCGGCGGCCGCCGGGAGCAAGGCCACGAGCGCCAGGGGCAGGAGCACGCCGAAGGCGTACAGCGCCGAGACCGGCCCCTGGACGTCCCCGACGAACTCGGCCAGTCGTTCCGTCGTTCCCGAGAGCGTCGTCTCGAGCGCCCGGTCGAGGCACCGACCGCGGCGCTCCGCCGGCGCGGCCGCCGCGGTTCGGACGAGCGTCGACGCCCGTTCGATCGCCGGGAACCACGGACCCCACTCGCGGGCGAACCCACGGAGCCCGCTGGTCGGGCCGTTGACGCACCGTCGCTCGTGTCGAAGCAGGTTCTCCGCGAGCGGTCCGCGGCCGGTCCGGGCGGCGAACCGCACCGCGCGCTCCGTCGACGGATCGAGACGCATCCGCAGGACGAGTCGCCCGACGAGTCCGGGAGTCGCCCCGAGCGCACGGGTTCGCCGTAGCGCCGCGAGCCAGACGGGCCCTCGATGTACCGCGTGGGTCGCTGCGAGCCCGCCGGAGAGCCCCGCGAGCAGACCGGAGCCGACGCCGGCGAGGACCACGCCGGCGACGGCGAAACAGAGTCCCGCCACGAGTCCCGCGCGATATCCCGTCTCGATCACCCGCTCGGCCGTCGACTCCCACTCGAGGAACGCGATCGCCCGTCCGAGCTCGTCCGATCCCGTTTCGGTCGACCCGACGCCGCCGTCGTCGCCGCCCGCGATCCCGGCGATCGTCGCCAGCGCGGTTCCGACCGGCGATCGCTCGTCGTTCGTGTGCTCGTCCGCCGTATCGAACGGGTCTTCCGGACGTCCCGGTTCGTTCCCTCCCTCCGACACGACGTCCTCGAGGCGTCCGCTCGAGCGGGGTTCAGTCACCGTCCCCACCCCGCGTAGCGGTCCGGGGTCGTTCGTCCGGTCGTCGACGCCGAGCGGATCCGGTCGGCGCGTCGGCCGATCGTCTCCCGGACATCCGCGTACGACTCGCCGGTCTCGGCGAGGTCG
Source organism: Halorubrum aquaticum (assembly GCF_900113615.1). GTDB lineage: Archaea > Halobacteriota > Halobacteria > Halobacteriales > Haloferacaceae > Halorubrum > Halorubrum aquaticum. Next base: position 61,622 of record NZ_FOPZ01000007.1, on the reverse strand, counting down.
TCGACGAGCCGGCTCTCGCCCCGGTCGATCCGGCCGGTCGACGCGAGCCCGTCAGCGGTTCGGTCGAAGAGCGCGTCGAAACTCACCTCGTCGCCGTGGTCCGCCACCTCGACGACCGTTTCCACCCGGTGGTCGTCCAACACCACGAGGAGGTCCGTGGACGCGAACGACGAGAGCGTTACCTCGAGGTCCGTGACGACGCGTTCGCGGACCGCCGCCGGGTCCTCGCCGTGGATCGTCCCGAGGACCGTCTCGCCGGCGGCTCCGACCCGCATCGCCTCGTACAACGCCTTCGCCTCCCCGCCGCGGACCTCGCCGACGACGAGCGCCCCGCCCCCGAGCCGGAGCGCGGTCCGCACCGCCTCGGTCGGCGTCGGCTCCGCGCCGTCGCCCACGCGGAGCCGCTGAACGTCCCTGCCGGCGCCCGCGAGCGCGTCGGCGGGGAGCTCCGGCGTGTCCTCGATCAGGATCGACCGCGCGTCGGGCGGAAGCTCCCACAACAGGGAGCCGAGCGCGGTCGTCTTGCCGGCCCCGCGGCCGCCGGCGACGAGTCCGGTGACGCCGCGCTCGACGGCCACGGAGCAGAGCCCGGCCGCCGCCGGCGAGAGCGTCCCGACGTCGACGAGGCGGGCGAGGGTCCAGGCCTCCGGGTCGCCGCGGCGGAAGGTGAACGAGAGCCCGTCGCTCGCGGGCGCGGTCGTCGCCGCCACCCGCACCGTCCCCGACTCGGTACCGATGGTCGCGTCGAGCGTCGGCGCCGCCCGGGAGAACGCCCGACCGCTCGTTCGGCGGAGTCGGGACGCGAGCGTCGCGGCACCCTCCGGCGGGAGCCTGACGTTCGTGTGACAGCGTTCACCGTCGAGGACGACGCGGAGCGGGTTCTCCGCGACCGGTGCCGAGAGGGTCGCGTCGCTGACGCGGTCGTCGGCGAAGACGTGTTCGAACGCGCCGTATCCGTGGGTGTGTCGCCGGAGCGTGTCGGTGATCGCGCCGACCGGGTCGTCCGGGTCCGCGACCGCCCGGACCGCCCGACCGGGCGCCCGATCGCCACCGGTCGGGTCCGCGAGCAGCCGCTCTTTCGCGGCGTCGAGCGTCTCGAATGCGGCCGCGTCGAACCCCGCCGCCGGCGGCGTGAGGTGGTACGTCCGGAGCGCGTCCGTCCCCTCGTAGATCCTGACCGTCGCGCCCGTCTCGAGCTCCCATCGGTCGACGAGCGTCGCCCCCGGCGGCGGGTCCGCGGCGATCCGCGTCGCCGCCACGGTCGGCCCGACGTGCGCACGGAGCGCGTCCGCCGTCCGATCGATCCCGGCGACCGCCTCCTCGAGTCCCGTTTCGGCGACGATCCGGCCGACGGATCCCGCGCGTCCGGTCGCCTCCCGAGCGGCTCCGACCGGGTCCCGAGTCACGCGTTCCGCGAGGCGCGTCTCGTGGAACTCGACGCGCTCGCGAAACCGTCCCGCGGCGAGCAGACACGCCGCCGCCCGTCCGGCGTACGCTCGTTCGCGGCCCGCGTGCTCGGTCCGGACGACGTCGGCGTCGCGGTCGGCGAGCGCGTCGATCACGGTAGCCAGACACTCCGGGCTCTCGGCGAGGTCGCCGCGACCCGGACAGCCGTTGGCGTCGACCGCGAGGACGACCCGATCGTCGACGCCCGTCCCGACCGGCCGCTCGAACGACGCGTCACAGCCGCACCCGTCGTCGGTCCCGAACCGAGGGAGCGAAGGGAGATCCAGACTCATGGCGGCCGTGGCCGCGACATCGTATATAAGCGGTCGGCCGACGACTCGGCCGGCGCGTTCGATCGTCAACGAAGGCCGATCAACCGTCCCGAGCGACCCGGACCGTCGGCCCGTCGTCGTCGACCAGCCGCAGTTCGAGGCCGGTCTCGCCGCCCGGCTCGAGTTCGATCGGTGCGCCGTCGAGGGAGATCCCGATCGCGTCCGTCGGCGGCGCGATCGGGATCGACCGAACCGGACCGTGCCGGAGCCGATAGCGGAGCACCACGGAGTCGTCGGGGACGCGCCCCCCGACCACCGCGTCGGTTCGCGCCGGGTCCGCGAGCACGAGGCGGTCGATCGGGGCCGCGGCGAATCCGGTCGGCGCGGACACGACGAGGGAGGTTCGCGCGGCGAGGGACGGAAACTCGACGGCGACCGAGTCGGCCGTCAGCGCGCCGGCGACGCGTTCGATCCGATCCGTCTCCGTTCCGAGCCGCTCGACCGTCGTGTCCGTCCTGGCGTCCTCGAGCGCCGGCATCGAAACCGCGAGGAGCGCGACCGCGAGGAGGACCGTCAGGACGACGCGGATCACGGGTTCGCCTCCGCGGCAGCGGTCGTGCGGTCGCTCGCTTCACGCCGACCCCGCTTACAACGCTTCACGGAGCCGTTCCAGCGGACTCGCCTTTCCCTCCGATCCGTCGTTCGGCCCGCTTCCGGTCGCGCGATCGCCCGATCGCCGCTCCGTCGCGCTCTCGGATCCGGACCCGAACCGCCCGACGTTCGCCGCGAGCGATCGGCCGTCGGTCGACGGGTCGTCCGGGATCGCCGCGTCGAGCGCGTCGTCGCCGGGGATCTCGTCGGGCTCCGGAGCGTCGTCGTCGAGAGTTCCGCCGTCGTTCGGCGCCTCGAGGGTCGAAGCGGACCCGTCCCGGGCGGCCGTGGCCCTCGCGAGCGCCAGGTCGGCCCGGCGCTCGACCTCCCGGTTGACCGCGCGGATCGCGCCCGCGTACCCGCGGACGGCCTGCGTCGCCGCCTCGAGCTCCTCGATCCGGGTCTCGATCGCGTCGAGCCGCTCCGCGAGCGCCTCGCGTTCGGCGTCGGCCGTCACGCCGTCGGCGACTCCCGCGACGGACCGATCTGTCCCGGTGAGCGCGCGTTCGACCGCGTCGAGCCGCTCCTCGAGGCGGGCACGGTCGGGCGGCGATCCGGCGGCGTTCGTCTCGCTTGCCATGCCCCGGCTGGCCGCGGTTTCACACTTAAGCGGTCGGGGAAAGAGTATTACTGTCAGCGCCACATCGTGAATCCATGAAGGCCCTCCTCGTCGGCGTCGGACAGGCGGGCGGGAAGCTCGCGACCGCCCTCTCCGAGTTCGACGCGGAGATGGGGTTCGGTGCGGTCCGTGACGCGCTCGCCGTCAACACCGCCGCGGCCGACCTCGACCCGCTCCCGCTCGATACGGTGCTCATCGGTCAGTCCCGCGTGAGCGGCCACGGCGTCGGCGGCGACAACGAGCTCGGCGCGGAGCTGATGGACGAGGACTCGATCGAGGTGCTGGACGCGCTCGCCCCGCGGATGACCGCGGAGATCGAGGCGGTCGTCGTCGTCGCCGGACTCGGCGGCGGGACCGGCTCCGGCGGCGCACCCGTGCTCGTCCGCGAGCTCTCGCGGGTGTACGACGTGCCGGTGTACGCGCTCGGCGTGCTCCCCGGACGCGACGAGGGCGCGCTCTACCAGGTGAACGCCGGCCGGTCGCTGAAGACGCTCGTGCGGGAGGCCGACGCGACGATCCTCCTCGACAACGACGCCTGGCGCTCGGCGGGCGAGAGCGTCGAGGGCGGCTACGCCGCGATCAACGAGTCGATGGCGAAACGCGTCGGGCTGTTGCTCGCGGCCGGCGAGGCCACGGAGGGGGTCGGCGAGTCCGTCGTCGACACCAGCGAGGTCATCAACACGCTCCGGGCCGGCGGGATGGCGGCGGTCGGGTACGCCTCCTCGCCCGCGGCCGAGGACCCGGGAGAGAACGTCAACACGGTGACGAGCGCGGTCCGCAGCGCGGTGATGACCGGGCTCTCGCTGCCGAACGCCACCGACGCCGACGCCGGCCTCGTCGCGGTCGCCGGCGACCCGAACCGGATCTCCCGGAAGGGCGCGGAGAAGGCCCGAAAGTGGCTTCAAGAGGAGACGGGGTCGATGCAGGTCCGCGGCGGCGACTTCCCGCTCGACTCAGACCGACTCGCAGCCGTGGTGTTGCTCGCGGGCGTCGAGCGCTCGAAGCGGGTCGAGGAGTTCCTCGAGCGCGCCCGGCAGGCCGTCCGCGACGAGCCGGAGGCGAAACCGGACCCCGCGGCCGCGTTCCGGACCGACGAGCTCGACGATCTCATGTAACGCGCTTCGTCGGGACGCTTCCGCACCTTTTTGGTTCCCCCCGGAGGACAGTCGTCCGATGAGCAACCCGTGGGACGACTGGGACCACGTGCTGAAGATCGACCCCGACAAGGACCTGTGTGACGGGGAGACCTTCGAGGACGTGTGCCGGACCGGGACCGACGCGATCGAGATCGGCGGGACTCTCGACGTCACCGCCGAGAAGATGACGCGGGTCATCGACGCCACCGCCGAGTACGACGTCCCGCTCTACCAGGAGCCGTCGAACCCCGGCGTCGTCATCGACTCGCCGGCGCTCGACGGGTACCTGATCCCGACGGTGTTCAACGCCGGCGGTCCCTTCTGGATCACGGGCGCGCACAAGGAGTGGGTCCGCATCGACGACCTCGACTGGGACCGAACCCACACCGAGGCGTACATCGTGATGAACCCCGACGCCTCGGTCGCGGAGCTGACGGAGGCGAACTGCGACCTCGACGCCGACGACGTGGAGGCGTACGCGAAGGTCGCCGAACGGATGTTCGGCCAGGAGATCGTCTATCTGGAGTACTCGGGCACCTTCGGCGACGTCGAGAAGGTCGCCGCCGCCGGCGACGCGCTCGACGACGCCACCCTCTTTTACGGCGGCGGGATCTCGGACTACGAGTCGGCGAACGAGATGGCGGCACACAGCGACGTGGTCGTCGTCGGCGACCTCCTCCACGACGAGGGCGTCGACGCGGTCCGCGAGACGGTGAAGGGCGCGAAGGACGCGAAGGATGCAAAGGGCACGAAGGACGCCTGAAGCGCCCGAGACCGCCGAGACGCGGACCTAGGCGTACCCGTCCAGCATGTTCTCGACGTACTTCGCGATCACGTCGACCTCCAGGTGGACCGGGTCGCCGGCGGACTTCCCCGAGAGCGTCGTCAGTTCGTGCGTCGTCGGGATGATCGCCACGTCGAACTCGTCTCCGCACTTCTCGGCGATCGTGAGCGAGATCCCGTCGAGCGTCACGGAGCCCTTGTCGACGAGGTAGCGGCCGTGTCCCTCCGGGACCGAGAAGGTGAACCGCCAGTCCTCGCCCACCCGTTCGATCGCCCGTACCTCCGCCACCGTGTCGACGTGGCCCTGTACGACGTGGCCGTCGAACCGCCCGTCGGCGGGCATCGCGCGCTCGAGGTTGACCGCGTCGCCCGCGCGGAGGTCGCCGAGGTACGTCTTCGCGACCGTCTCCGCCGCGAGGAAGACCTCGAAAAAGGCCTCCGTCCCGGCGTCTCCGCCGTTTCGCCCGCCCGTTCCGTGTTCCTCGACGGTCAGGCAGACCCCGCTCACGCTTATCGACTGGCCGTGAGCGAGGTCGTCGAAGCCGTCGACCCCGTCGACGCCGATCCGCAGCCGGAGGCCGTCGGGCGTCTCGGTCCGCGTCCGGACGGTCCCGGTCCCCTCGACGATGCCGGTGAACATGCTCGGAACTGGGGCCGGCCGACGGATAGCCGTTCTGGGTTCGGACGCCGGCGCGCCTCCCGATACTCTCAAGTCGATGACTGTGTTTCTGTGTGACGTGTCCCGACCGGCGGTGATAGCTGACGACGACGAGGCGATCCGGTCGATCCTCCAGTACAAACTGTCGATGGCCGGGTTCGACCTCACGGTCTGTCACGACGGCCTCGAGGCGCGCGAGGCCCTCGATTCGCCCGGCGTGAACCCCGACGTCGTCGTTCTCGACGTGATGATGCCGCGACTGAAGGGGATCGACCTGCTCCGTGCGATCCGCCGGGGCGAGCTCGCGGTCGACCCCGACGTCCCGGTGGTCCTCCTCACCTCGCGCGGCCGCGAGGACGACGTGTTGACCGGGCTCGAGGCCGGTGCCGACGAGTACCTCACCAAGCCGTTCAGCCCGAACGAACTGCTGGCACGGATCGAGAAACTGCTGGAGGAGTGACGTGTACGTCCCCTCGTCGCGTCTCCTCGGCGGCTCGCTGTCGAACCCGCCGGTCGCGGCCGTCGAAGCGACGGATCTCCCGTCCCTCGTCGTCTCGTTCGGGCTCGTCGTCCTCGGATCGCTTCTCGTCTCGGCCGCCCTCATCACGGTCGGCTACTCGCTTCTCGCGGCGCTGCGTCGGCGGCGCCGCGAGCCGATCCGGGCGGACCTCCGCTCCGAACTCCTCGACCGACTGTACGGCTCCGAGGTCCCCGACTGGGAGCCGTGGGTCGCGTCGCTGTCGGCGGCCCGCCGCGACGAACTCGAGTCCCTGCTCGACGTGTACCTGCGCCAGCTCGACGGGAGCGACGCGGAACGGTTGGCTGGGCTCGGCGACGCGCTGGGCCTCCCGGAGCGGTCCCGCCGGGAGATACGCGAGGGCGACTACTGGGACCGGCTTCACGCGCTGACCTGGCTCGCCCTGCTTCGGGATCCGCCCGCTCGCGACCTGCTCGAGACGCACTGTACCGACACGCCGCGCGAACGGGCGGCGGCCGTCCGGATCCTGTACGCGAGCGACGCGCCGGACCTCGCGTCGACCGGCGTCGACCTGCTCCTCGGCGACGACCCGTCCGCGTTCTCGGTGTTCGGGATCGACACGCTGTACCGGGTCGGCGAGGCCGATCCCGGGCCGCTCTTCGACCGGGCGGCGGCCGAGTTCGACGACTGGGAGCCGGCGCTCCAACAGCAGGTGCTGTCCGTGACGGGCCACCTCCACACGGTCGTCGGCGACGCCGACCTCTCGTGGGTCCTCGAGGCGGTGTCGAACCCGGAGGAGCGGGTGCGGGTCGCCGCCTGGCGCGCGCTCGGCGCGTACGGCTGGAACGCCCCGTTGCGGTCCGGGATCGATCCGACCGCGGTGGGCGAGGACCCCTCTCCGATCGTCCGAGCGAGCGCCTATCGGCTCCTCGGCGCGTGGGGCGACCCGGAGGCGCTGTCCGCGCTCCGGACGCTCGCGGCCGCGGAACCCGACGGCCGGACCCGCGTCGTGGCGGCGGAGGCCGCGCTGTCACACCGCGGCCGCGGGGGCGTCCGATCGGTCGAATCACCGGACGGCCACGAGAGTGCGTACCCCGCCGAGTTCGAGGACGCGTGGGCGTGGGCGGCCGAACACGCCCGGTTCGACGACCTCGCGCGCGAGATCCCCGATCGGGGGACGGTCACGCGCGGTCGGGAGGGGTTTCCGTGATGACGACGCTCGAGGACCTCGCGGTCGCGCTGGTGGTCGGCTCCGGCGCGTTCATCGTCGGCTACTACCTCCTCGTCAACCTCGGCTACCTCCTGATCCACGTCCTCGCGCTCTTCGAACTGCGTGACAGCGTGCGCGAGTCGGAGTGGAACCCGCCGTTCCGGCCGTTCGACAGCCCCTTCTACCCCGGCGTCGCGATGGTCGTCCCCGCGTACAACGAGGCGGCGACCATCGTGGAGAGCGTCCGGTCGATGCTGGCGCTGAACTACCCGGACCAGGAGGTGGTCGTGGTCAACGACGGCTCGACGGACGCCACGATGGACCGGCTCCGCGAGGCGTTCGAGTTGGAGCGGATCGACGCGGCCCTCCCTTACGACGTGCCCGCCGAGCCGATCCGCGGGGTGTACCGCTCGACGCGACACGAGGACCTGTTCGTCGTCGACAAGGAGAACGGCGGGAAAAGCGACGCGCTCAACGCCGGACTGTGGCTCACCGACCAACAGCTGTTCTGTGCGGTCGACTCCGACACGGTCATCGACCGCAACGCCCTGTTACAGATCGTCCGCCCGTTCCTCGAGGAGCCGGAGAAAGCGGTCGCCAGCGGGGGAACGATCCGGGTCGCCAACGACTGCGTCGTCGAGGACGGCGAGGTCCAGGAGATCAACCTCCCGAGGACCGGGCTCCCGGGGATCCAGGTGATGGAGTACCTCCGCGCGTTCTACTCCGGTCGGCTCGGGTTGAGCCGGCTCAAGGGGCTCGTGCTCATCTCGGGAGCCTTCGGCGTCTTCCGAACCGACCGCGTCCGCGAGATCGGCGGCTACCGCCACGACACGGTCACCGAGGACTTCGACGTGGTCGTCCGGCTCCATCGGTACCTCTCCGACGAGGACGTCGAGTACACGGTCGACTTCCTCCCGGAACCGGTCGCGTGGACCGAGGTGCCGTCGGACCTGCGCACCCTCGGCCGCCAGCGGCGCCGCTGGTACCGCGGGATGCTCGAGACGGTCGTCGCCAACCGGGGGGTGTTCTTCAGACGACGGTACGGGCGCGTCGGAACCGCGATCCTGCCCTTCTTCACCGCCGCGGAGGCGCTGGGACCGCTCATCGAGGGGTTCGGCTACGTCCTCCTCCCGCTCGCGTGGTACTTCGGCATCCTGAACGTCGAGTTCTTCCTCGTCTTCCTGCTTCTCACGGTCGGCGTCGGCGTCTTCCTCTCGTGGTTCGGCGTGTTCAGCGAGGTGTGGAGCTTCAACCGCTACGAGGACCCGAAGGACGTGCTCCGGCTGCTGTGGTACGGCGTCCTCGAGAACTTCGGCTACCGCCAGTGGAAGACGGCGGTCGCCTGGCACGGGCTCGTCGAGTTCCTCCGCGGCGAGAAGTCGTGGGGCGCGATGGAGCGGCGCGGGTTCGGCGGCGCGGGCACCCCCGCGGCGGCCGCCGACCCGCCGGACGTGACGGCCTCGACGGCGGCGGGCGCGGACGACCCGGACGGGGGGTTCGCGTGGATCGACCGGTTCGCCGACGACCTCCCCGACGGCGACCCCATCGACGCCGCCGGGTTCGCGTGGATCGACGAACTCGTCGAGGAGCCCGGCACCGACGGGATCCGCTGGATCTCCCGGATCGCGGGGGTGGAGACGGAGTCGTCCGCGGCGGTGTCGTCGTCCGTGGAGACGGAGTCGTCCGCGGCGGAGTCACCCGCGGGGATCGTCGGCGCCACCGCCGGCGGCTTCCTCCGGACTCCGGACCCGGGCGCGGGACTCGACGACGGCGGGTTCGTCCGGACCGACGACTTCACCGAGGGAGTCGGGAACGGCGGGTTCGTCTGGACCACGGACCCCTCAGAGGGCGCGGGCGACGGCGGCTTCGTCCTGCTGTTCGGTGCCGACGACGACCCCGCATCCGGCCGGATCGTCGCGACGACGGACTTCTCGCTCGGGGTCGGCGACGGCGGGTTCGTCTGGACCACGGATCCGAGCGACGGAGTGGGAGACGGCGGCTTCGTCTGGACGCGCGAGTTCGACGACGGAGAGGGTCGGGAGGGCTACGTCTGGATGGTCGACGGGACGGGACCGGCGGACGGCGGGGTGGAACCCGTAGACAGCGGAGTGGATCCGCCGGACCACGCCGACGACTAGTCGTCCAGTTCCTCGTGGACCGGCTCCGCGGCGTTGAGGTCGCTCACGCGGAAGGCGGTCCCCTCGGCCGAGCTGTCGACCGTCAGGTCCCACCCGTGCCCGGAGACGACCCGGAGGAGGACCAACAGCCCGAGCCCGAAGGACTTGACGTTCTCGGCGTCGGCGTCGGCGAGCGCGGCCTCGACCGCCGGCGGCAGTCCGGGGCCGTCGTCCGCGACGACGAACTCGTGGTCGTCGCCCGAGACGGTCACCGAGACGTCCGGACCGCCGTGTTCGACCGCGTTGCGGAACAGGTTCTCGAGGAGCCGCTGGAGCCGCTCCGCGTCGGCGAGGACGGTCGTTCCTGGCTCGATTTCGACCGACAGCGCCGCGTTCCGGGTCCGGACCGTCTCCCAGGCGTCGCGGACGATCTCCTCGAGGTCGACGCTCGCGCGCTCGCCCACGTCGGCCCCCTCCTTCGCCAGTATCAGACACTCGGCGATCATGGTCTCCATGCGGCCGAGCGAGCTCCGGACCCGCGAGAGGAACGCCGCGGTCTCGCCGGTCGCCTCCTCCCGTGCGAGCTCCGTGAACCCGATCGCGCCCGCGAGCGGGTTCCGGAGGTCGTGTGCGATTATCCCGGCGAACTCGTCGAGCCGGTCGTTCTGTTCGCGCAACTCGGCGTAGTGTTTCTCGCGTTCGAGCTCGTGGCCGACCCAGTCCGCGAGCACCGAGACGAAGTCGCGCTCCTCGTCGGCGATGGACTCCGATCGGGGCTCCTCGTCGGAGAAACACAGCGTCCCGTACGTCTCCCCGTCGATCTCGACGGCTGCGCCGACGTAACAGCTCAGTCCGGTCGTCTCGCGTGCCCGATCGTCGCGGTAGGGGCTCTCGGCGGCGTCGGCGAACCCGATCGGCTCGCCCGTCCCGACGACGTGGCGACACCACGTCTCCGACAGGTCGACGACGCCCCCCTCGGCGTACGGCCCGGACTCGATGTTCGTGTTGACCACCTCGTAACGGCCCTCGCCGGTGTACGAGAGGACGCCGTTGTCGACGCCGAGGTACTCGCGGCCGACGTCGATCGCGCGGCCGATCCGTTCTTCGGTCGTGTAGTCGGCGTCTGCCAGCCGGAGGAGGCTCTCGAACGGGTGGATTCGATCGGAGTCGTCGTGATCGTCGTGGTCGGGATCGGTGTTCATGGTCGGACGGGCGGACCGTCGCCGCCGACTTGTCGACGACGGCTGAAAAAACGAGGCGTTCCCCGACGCCTCGTCCCGGGATCAGGGTTTTATCGTCCAAGCGAGTGGGATCCCCGTGCACAGACGCGCGTTCCTCGGAACGGTGGGGGCGGCCGGCGCGGTCGGGACCGCCGGATGCGGGTTCCGCGCCGGGACGGACGGCGACGGGGGCGGAACCGACGAGGGGAGTGCGGACGGAGCCGGTAGCGGGAACGGCGACGACGAGTCCGGAGACGACGCCCGACCGGACGGCCCCGACCGGCGCTTCCGCGTCGGCGACGACGGCTTCGAGGTCTCCGTCGACGGCGGGCCGTTCGCCGAGTTCGTCCCCCGCGGGGTGAACCTCGGGATGGCCAAACCCGGACGCTTCCCGGGCGAGGCGGCGATCACCCGCGCGGAGTACGACCGCTGGCTCGCCGCGATGGGGGAGTTGAACGTGAACGTCGTCCGGGTGTACACGGTCCACCCGCCGGCGTTCTACCGCGCGCTCGCCGCCCACAACCGGGAGAATCCGGACCCGATCTACCTCCTCCAGGGCAACTGGATCGGCGAGGAACACCTGATCTCCGCCGGCGACGCGTTCGTGCTCGCCGAGGAGTTCGACCGGTCGCTCCGTCGGGCCGTCGACGTCGTCCACGGCGCGACGACGATCGACCCCGAACCCGGCCACGCGAGCGGGACGTACGACGCCGACGTGAGCGACTCCGTCCTCGGCTACGTCGCCGGGATCGAGTGGCCGCCGACCGTGGTGCGGGAGACGAACCGGTCGAACGAGCCCGGCGCGTACGACGGCGAGTACCTCTCCTCGACCGTCGACCGTCCCTTCGAGCGCTGGCTCGCCGGGCGGCTCGACCGGGCGGTGGCCCACGAGGTCGAGGCGTACGGGGTCGGGCGGCCCGCCGCGTTCACGAACTGGGTGACGACCGACCCGCTCTCACACCCCTACGAGCCGTTCGAGACGGAGGACGCGGTCACCGTCGACCCCGACGCCGTCGTCGCGACCGACGCCAACGACGCGGGCACGTTCGCGGCCTACCACGTCTACCCGTACTACCCGCCGCTTCTCAACGAGACGCCCGAGTACGCGAACTACGTCGACCATCGCGGCGAGGCGAACGCCTACGCCGGCTACCTGAACGACCTCGTCGGTGCCACCGGCCACCCGCTCGTGGTCGCCGAGTTCGGGGTCCCCTCGTCACGCGGGATCGCCCAGCGACACGTCCACGGACGCGACCAGGGCCGCCACACCGAAGAGGAGCAGGGCGAGATCGTCGCGGCGATGTACGAGGACCTCCGCGAGGTCGGCGCGGCCGGGGGGCTCGTCTTCAGCTGGCACGACGAGTGGTTCAAGCGGACGTGGAACCTCGCCGACCTCTCGGACCCGAACCGCCGGCCGGAGTGGTCGAACGTCCAGACGCCCGAACAGCGGTTCGGCCTGCTCGCGTTCGATCCGGCGAACGCGGTCCCCCTCGACGGCTCCGGAGGCGCGTGGACCGACGCGACTTCGGCGACGCCGGCCGGCTCGCCCGCCCCGATCGGCGACGGCGACGACGCCGGGAACGATGCCGCCGCCGGCGACCGCGAGCTAACCGCGCTCCGGGTCACGAGCGACGCCGCGTACCTCTCGATCCGACTCGAGTTCGCGGACCTCGGCGGCACGGCCGGAGAGAGCGCCGACGGCGGCGTCGACTGGGACCGGACCAACTACCTCGTCACGCTCGGCCTGACCGGTCGCGACGGAGTCGAACTCCCCTACGGCGTCGACGCGACCTCGGCGTCGACCGACTTCGTCGTCCGGCTCGGCGGTCCCGACGACTCGCGCGTGACGGTCCACCCCCGATACGACGCGTTCGCGTACCTGTACGGCGCGGAGGCGGGACTGGACCTCTCGCGGTATCGCGACCCCGAACCCGGCGCGTTCGCGCCCGTTCGAATGACGATCAACCGCGGGTACACGGTCCCGCCGACCGGCGAGCGGGTTCCGTTCCAGTCGGTCGAGACGGGCGCGCTCCGCTACGGGAACGGCAACCCCGACTCCCCCGAGTACGACTCGCTCGCGGACGTCCACGTCTCGCCGGCGACCGACGCGGTCGAGGTCCGGCTCCCGTGGCTGCTCCTCAACGTCGCGGACCCGAGCCGCCGGCGGCGACTCGGCGACCTCTGGGCCGACGGGGTCGACGCGTACGAGCCGTTCGAGGCGATCGACGTCGCCGCCGCCTCCTACGTGCCGGCGGGTGGCGAGGACGACGCCGAAGCACCCGGATCCGCCGCGCCGATCGACTCGACGCCGACGAACCTCGCGCACGCGGTTCCCGGGATCGAGGGCGACCGACTCGACGCGGTCGGGTACGTCCCGCCGACCTGGGACGAACCGGCGTACGACGAGCGGCTCAAGGAGTCCGCCGACCGCCTTCGGGAGGTCTTCGGCCGGGAGGCGTCGGCGCCCGACGAATGACCCGGGAAGTGACGCGACGACTCCCGCGACGGCTCACTCCACGGTGACGCTCTTCGCGAGGTTGCGCGGCCGGTCGATCGGCCGCCCCTTCTCGTCGGCGACGTGGTAGGCGAACAGCTGCCAGTAGACGTTGGCGACGAGCGGCTCCAGCGCGCCGGTGACGGGAACGGGCAACTCGACGTCGAGGTACGTCGAGTCGGCCGCCGCCTCGCCGTCGCCGTCGGCGGTCGCCGCGCCGATCACCGGCGCGCCGCGCGCCTGGACCTCCTTGACGTTGTTCAGCGTCTCGGTCGGTCGGGAGCCGTCGGTCAGCAGCGCCAACACGGGGGTGTCCTCGGTGACGAGCGCGAGCGGCCCGTGTTTCAACTCGCCGGCGGCGAACCCCTCGGCGTGGTCGTAGGAGATCTCCTTGAGCTTCAACGCGCCCTCGAGCGCCACCGGGTGTCCGAGCTTCCGGCCGACGAAGAAGAACGCGTCGCTGTCGGCGTACTCGCGGGCGACCTCCCGGACCCGGTCCTCGCGGTCGAGGACGCCCTGGACCGCGTTCGGGAGCTTCCGGACCGACTCGAGCAGTTCGCGCGCCCACCCGTACGACAGCGACCCGCGGGCGCGGCCGACGTGGACCGCGAGCAGCGTGAGCGTCGCCACCTGGGAGGCGAACGTCTTCGTCGCGGCCACGCCGATCTCCGGGCCCGCCCGGATGAACACGCTGTCGTCGGTCTCGCGGACGATCGTGCTCCCGAGCGTGTTGGTGACGGCGAGCGTCCGCGCGCCGGCGCGTTTCGCCCGCCGGATGGCCGAGAGCGTGTCGGCCGTCTCGCCGCTCTGGGTCACCGCGACCACGAGCGTCCGCCAGGGGTCGCGGCCGCCGTCGAACTCGTACTCGCTCGCGACCTCCACGGTCGTTCGGACGTCCACGACCGACTCGAGGAGCTCCGCCGCGTACCGCCCCGCGTAGTTGGAGGTGCCGCAGGCGACGATCTGGATCTCCTCGATGGAGTCGATGTACTCGGCGGGGAGGTCGACCTCGATGTCGACGGTCCCGGCGTCGGCGTCGATCCGCCCGGAGATCGTCTGTCTGAGCGCCCGCGGCTGCTCGTGGATCTCCTTGAGCATGTAGTGGTCGTAGCCGCTCTTCTCGGCGGCGTCGGCCTCGTACTCGAGCTGCTCGATCGCCGGGTCGACCGCCTCGCCGTCGCGGAACAGCGAGAGCCCGTCGTCGCCGACCACGGCGAAGTCGCCGTCCTCGATGTAGGTCACCTCGCGGGTGTGCTCGAGGAAGGCGGTCACGTCGCTGGCGAGGAACGTCCCGTCCTCGGCGTGGCCGACGACGAGCGGGCTGTCGCGGCGGGTCGCGTACACCTCGTCGACGCCGGCGATCGTCACGACCACCGCGTAGGTCCCCTCCAGCCGGTCGACGGCGGCCTCGACCGCCGCCCGCGGCTCCGCGCCCGCGTCGAGCTCCGCCTCGATCAGGTGCGGGACGACCTCCGTGTCGGTGTCGCTCGTGAACTCGTGGTCCGAGAGCTCCTCGCGCAACGCCTCGTAGTTCTCGATGATCCCGTTGTGGACGACCGCGACCCGGCCGGTACAGTCCGTGTGCGGGTGCGCGTTCTCGTCGGTCGGCGGGCCGTGCGTCGACCACCGGGTGTGGCCGATCCCCCGCGTGTGGTCGGTCGACTCGGGGAGGATTCCCTGGAGCTCGCTCACCTCTCCGGACTTCTTGTACACCGAGAGCGCGTCGTCGGTGAGCGCGACGCCCGCGGAGTCGTACCCGCGGTACTCCAGGTTCGAGAGGCCCGAAGAGAGGATCGGGAGGGCGGGGCGGTCGCCGACGTAGCCGATGATCCCACACATGTTACCCCCTCCGTACCGTCACGCCGTCCTCGATCCGCCCGCTCACCGACGCGCCGTCGCCGACGACGGCGTCGTTGCCGAGGACGGTCCCCGGCGAGAGCGCCGCCGCGCCGCCGACGGTCGCGTCGTCGCCGACGACCGCGCCGAGGCGCACGCCCTCGTACAGCTCGCCCGCGACGGCGACGGTCGCGGTCCCGCCCCGGACCGTGGCGTTCGCGCCGACGTCGGCACCCGCGCCGACGATACAGTCGCGGACCACCGCGCCGGCCTCGACGGTCGCGTCCGGGAAGACCACGGAACGCTCGACGGTCGCGTTGGATTCGATCCGGGCGTTCTCGCCGACCGTCGTCCCCGCGCCGACGACCGCGCCGCGGCCGACGGACGCGGTCGAGGCGACGACGCAGCGGTCGTCGACGCCCGCGCCGGGCGCGAGCGTCCCCTCGACGGCCCCGCCGTCGCGGTCGAGCACGTCGTCGGTGACCGCGAGCAGGTCCCAGAGGTACGAGACGTCGTGCCAGCCGCCGTCGTACCTGACGGCACGGACGCCGCCGTCGTCGATGAGCCGCTCGACGGTGTCGGGCAGCTCGTACTCGCCCTCCTCGGACGGTCGGGTGTCGCGGATGGCGTCGAACACCGCGGGGGTAAACGCGTACACGCCCGCGTTGATGACCTCGGAGTCCGCGCCCTGCCGGGGTTTCTCGACTATGGTCTCCACGCGGCCGTCACGGACGGTGACGACCCCGTAGGCCCGCGGCCGGTCGCTTCGGGTCACCGCCATCGCGCCCGCGGCGTCGCCGTCGGCGAGCGCCTCGCGGACGTCTTCGACCGCGGACGGCTCCACGATCCGGTCACCGTTCAACACGAGGAACGGCCCGTCGACGAGCGGTTCGGCCTGCGAGACCGCGTGTGCGGTACCGAGCCGCTTCTCCTGGGTCACGTATCGGATCGAGACGTCCCAGTCGTCGCCGTCGCCGAAGTGAGTCTGGATCCGCTCGCGCTCGTAGCCCACGACGAGGACTATCTCGTCGACGCCGGCCGTGCTCGCGGCCTCTATCACGTACTCGAGGAGGGGCTTGTTGGCGACCGGGACCATCGGCTTCGGCCGCCGGTTCGTCAACGGACTCAGCCGTCGCCCCGCGCCGGCGGCGAGGACGACGGCGGTCGTCGGTCGGTCGGACATGTCGGACCGGAAACGTCCGACCGACTTGAAGGGTGGTGTTCGCCGACCCCATGAATCGTTCCCTCGGCCGAGTCGGTAGAGGTCCGCAAACCGATCCATCCACTCGAAGAACGATCGTCCACACGAGGTCCCGTCCGAACGGAAGGCACCAACAGAGCCGTTTATCCGGGCCGAGGGGATAGGGGAGCCACATGAGTCTCGGGCTGTTCGACATGATCGGGCTGGCGGCGTCGCTGGTGTTCGCGCTGCCGCTCGCGAACTACGCGATCGTCCGGCTCCTCGCGGGCGAGGTCGCCCTCGGCGGCGGGCTGCTCGTCGTCGCCGTCGCGATGGTCGTGTTGCCGCAGTACTTCCTCGACCCCGGTCGGATCTTTCGTGGACTCGTCCGCGGGCTCCTCCCGCGGCAGCTCCGCGACGACGACGCGGAGTCGGGGTCCGACGGCGACCCCGTCGAGAAGTAGTTCAACGGGGATCCGAAAACCCGCGGGCGACCGACCTACGCGCGCCGCCGGTTCGCGACGAGCGCGGTCGCACACAGCGCGAGCACGGCGACGACGACGCCGAAGCCGGGGACGCTGGTGTCGGTTCCGTCGTCGGAGCCGCCGTCACCGGAGCCGTCGTCGGCGCTGCCGGTTCCGCCGTTCCCGCCGTCCTCACCGCTCTCCTCGACGCCGATCGACTCGTCGACGATCAGGACCTCGTGCTCGTTCTCACCGTCGAGCCCGTCGTTCCCGCGGACCGTCAGCGTCGCGCGGTCGCCGTGGCTCGCCCGGCTCAGGTCGAACGTCGCGGTCGCCTCGCCGTCCTCGACCGTCGGCTCCGCGGTCTTGATGTACGCGGGAGTCGCGTCCCCGGTCGACCGGATCCGGAGGGTCACGGTCTCCCCGTCCGCGAGGTCGACGGGAACGCTTACGTCCGTCTCGGCCGGCTCGACGACCACGTCGGCCGCCTCGACGTCAGACTCGGTGACGACGGCCGGATCGCTCGATCCGTCCGTCGAATCGTCGTCCGCCGACTCGCCTTCGTCGCCGTCACCGGACCCGTCTCCCGTCGATGCGGGTTCGACCATCAGCGTCCCGACGTCGTCCGGTTCGTCGCCGTCGGTGGACACTTCCACGTCGTAGGACCCGGGCGCGATGGGTTCCTCGAGGCCGGTCTCGTCGTCGATCGAGACCGAGGCGTCGCCCTCGGCGGTCAGGGGCGTCCCGCCTCCACCCGTCTCGGCGTGATCGAGAACGAGCGACGTGGTGCCGTCGTCGTCCGGAGTCACCGTCGCGTGGAGCGCGTATCCGGTGTCGGACTCGTCGCCGATCGCGATCGAGAACTCGTCGACGCCGTCGGTCTCGACGCCGATGGCGGCGGTGCCGTCCTCGCTCACGGAGACGATCGACGCGTCGAGGCTGGCGGTGCCGTCCGCGGCGGCGGTCCCCGCGAACGCGCTCCCGACGAGCGCGACCCCGACCACCGCGAGCGCGGCCACGAGGACCGTGGCCGCGGCCGGGAGCAGTTTTCGCACGATGCGTCCGCTCGATTCGGCCTCGTCGGCCGTGGAGGGCTGCGTCGGCATGTGTTCCGACGATCGGAGGGGGAGGACATAGGACCGCTGATGACTCAAACGACCATCGTAGCTATCGACGGCCCACCGTGGCTACCGATCGTGCCGGAGACCGTCGAACTCCCCTCGATCGGTGGGACTCGTCCCGAACGGGTATTCGACGAGGACCTCGTGACCGTTCTCGCGCACGACGACGAGGTCACCCAGCCGAACGCCGCCGATCTCGGGGTCGTACACGCCGGGTTCGACGGCGAGGACGTGCCCGGGACGGAGGTCGGTTCCCCCCGGCAGCGCCGGCGGCTCTCGTCGAGACAGGCCGACCCCGTGACCGGTGTCGTGGGTGTATCCCGGCTCGCCCGGCGACGCGTTCGGATCGAAGCCGTAGGCGGCCAGTTCGGCGGCCGCCTCCCCGTGGACGGTCGCCGTCGGGGCTCCCGACTCTACCTCCGCGAGCGCGGCCTCGCGGGCCGACTCGACCGCGACGTACGCCCGACGCGCCCAACCGCCGTCGCCGTCGACGACGAACGTCCGCGTGAGCGCGCCGTGGTAGCCGTCCGGCCCGCGCGGGGCGAGTTCGACCACGACCGTCTCGCCCGACCGGATCGGAGCGGCTCGGTCGACGCCGAGGGTGACGGGAGCGCGGACGGAACCGCCATCGCCGTCGCGATCCGCGGCGGTCCGCCCCGCGGCGACGACGGTGTGTCCGGCGTCACCGGCTCCCAGTTCGGCGACCGTCGCGTTCACCGCGCGCCGGAGCCGCTCGGTCGTGAGCGGATCGCCCTCCCAGCGGAGGACGGGTCGTTCGTCCCCGTCGACACCGGAGGGATCGACGGGCCCGCTCCGCGCGAGTATTGCCTCCGCGCGCGCCATTCCGGCCGCGGCGACGCGCTGTATCCGCCGGATCCGGTCCACCTCCGCCGGGGTCTTGACCGCCCGCGAGTCGGTCACGACGGGCGTCGACGTGGGGTCGTAACCCGCCCGCTCGAGGTAGACGGCGGCGTCGTGGGGAACGGTGCGGGGAACGAGGACGCGACGGGCGTCGTCGCGGGCGAGACCGTCGTCGCGACCGACGTCGTCATCGGGGGCGCTCCCGCGTTCGTCGAGGACCGCGGCGGCGCGGACGCCGATCGGGTCGCCGGCGCGCCCGGTCCGAACCGCGCGGACGACCCCGTCGTGGAAGGCGGCGGGGTCGCTCCGAGCGGATCCGTCCCGAGCCGCGTCGATCCGGGCGGCGTCGACGAATCGTCGCTCGGCCGATCCGACGACGGAAGGGGTCGCGAGGAGGACCGCCCGCGGGGGCGACGACGCGGACTCGGGAGTCACGACGACTCCGTACGTCCGGTCCGGCCCGGAAACGCGCGTCAGGTACCGGAGGTCGTCGTCGAGGCGGTCGCCGACCGCGACGAACCCGGCGGCGTCCGCCTCCGCGACCGCCTCGGCGACGGGGGAGAGGTCGGTCCGGAGCGGGCGAGGTTCCGAGCGCTCGCCGCTCACGGCTCGGGTTCGGGGACCGCCACCTCGTCTTGGACCTCCTCGATGAGTTCCTGTGGCGGCTCGTCGCGGAGCTCGTTGAACAGCAGGACGCTGATCGGGAGCGTCGGCGCGCCGCCGATGAGGCTCTCCATGATCACGAGGCGCTCGCGGGCGCGGGACATCCCGACGTAGAACACCCGGCGCTCGTTGTCCGTGAGCACCGGAACGGGGCTCGTCGTCTTCGTGAACTCGTCGACGCCGTCGACGTCGGTCGGGTCGTCGATGGAGGCGGCCATCTGCTCGACGACCTTCTCCGTGAGGTCCGTCGCGACGAACACGTGGTCCGCCTCGCGACCCTTCGCGGAGTGGATGGTTCCCACCCGAACGCGGGTCGGGTCCATCCCCTCGTAGTCGCCCTCGAAGTACGCGCCCATCGACTTCCGCTGGAAGCTCGTCACCTTCCGGACCATGTCGTCGGCGCTCGCCGCGTCGGGCATGAACGGGATGCGGTCGCGGACCTCGTCGGTCGCCACCTCGATGAGCGAGATGTCCTCGGCGTCGGCGGCCTCCTCGCGGTCGTCGATGAAGTCGTAGAACTCCTCGCGGTCGTGGGTTCCGAACGCCGACTCCTGGAGCATGTCCGCCAGCCGACGAGCCTCGAGCAGCGTGATCGGCTCGTCGTCGTCGAGCTTCTCGATCGCGGAGACGTAGTCCTGTACCCGGTCGGTCCACATCCGCCCGTCGGTCAACATCGTGAAGGGGATCCCGTGGTCGATGAACTCGTCGATGAAGTCGAACATCTGGTAGCGCGCGCGGAACAGACACATCACGCTGCCCTCGTCGTCCTCGACGGTGTACCGGACGTTCCGGACGAGTTCGAGCATCGACGGCGACTCGATCGCCTCGACGCTGCCGCCCTCCTTTCGCGGGTGGAGGTCCTTCTCCTGGCGCTTGTCGATGTGGCGGATCTCCGCGTTGACGACGTTGAGGATCTCCGAGGGGAGCCGGTAGGAGTTCGGGAGGATCACGTCCTCGTCGACGTCAGTCTCGAGGAGGAGGTCGGGGTCAGCGCCCTGCCAGGCGTAGACGACCTGGTCGTCGTCGCCGGCGATGAGGACCTTCTCCATGTGGGGTTTCCACTCCTCGAAGACGCCGTACTGGAGTGTCGTGATGTCCTGGAACTCGTCGATGATCAGGTACTCGACGTTCGGGACGAGCGAGCGCTGGGCCACGCGTTCGAGCATGTCCGCGAACCCGACGAGCCCGTGTTCGCCCTTGTAGGCTCGCCACGCACGGATCGCTTCGGGGATGTCGATCCGGTCGTCGTCGGAGGGCCACGTCGGCGTGTACTTGTTGCCCTGCTGGGCGTTGGGGTCCTCCTCGGGCGGGAGCCTGACCTCCTCGACGTTCCACTGGAAGGGCACGTCGTACCAGTCGGCCACGTCGCGCTCGGTGCGCTGGAGCCACTGGGAGGTGGCGATGATCTTGTTGCCGATGGTCGTCGACCGCGCGGTCCGGCGGCCGGCCCCGCCGTGTTGGTCCTCGAACTCGATGCCGTACTCCCCACAGAACTCCTCCTTGTCGCTCTCGCCGACGACGTCCCCCCGCGAGAGGTCGAGCAGCTCGTAGGCCTTCGCGTGCATCGTACAGACGTTCCCCTGGAGGCTTCGAGGGGAGACGTCGAGGCGCTCGGCGAGTCGCTCGCGGATCTCCGCGGCGGCCGCGCGGGTGTAGGAGACGACGAGCACGTCGCGGACGTCCGCTTCGTCGTCCTCGAGGATCCCCTCGACGCGGTCGAGGAGGGCCGTCGTCTTCCCGCTCCCGGGGCCGCCGAACAGTCGCGTTACGGTGGGGTCGTTCATTACCGACTACTGATCGCGGCTCTCCTTAAACGCCGTGGCTCGATGACGGGGTGTTCGGGCCGCCTACGGGCACCTCGAGAACGAACGTGGGGACGAAGACTGGAGTCGATCCGGTGGAGGGCCGGTCGCTCGAGGATCAGTTGCTTCTGGTCGCGCGCGCTTCTCGCACGTCGGCACCGTCACGGACGAGGTCCTCACAGCCCGGACAGACGCGGGGCCGGTCCACGTCGTTGGGCGTGAACACCCGGACGTAGTCGGTCGTGACGAACGAACCGCAGTTCTGGCAGGTCGGCATACGCCCCACTAGCTAATCGTTATACATAATACTGCCGCCCGGATCGGACGGAAAGAAAACCGCTAACCGGTCGATCGGTGCCGTCGGCGTCAGGTCGGCCGCCAGTCGCAGACGGAACAGCTGGCGGTCCCCTCCGGATGGAGCGCACCACACTCGGGGCACTGAAGCTTGTTATACGATCGCTCCCAGCGTACGATCTCCGTCTCGTGGCCCCGGTCGGACAGGAACTCGTCGAACACGTCGTCGTTCGTGCTGGGTGCGCTAGACATTGCGTGAGAACGTATGCCACACACCCATAAGTATCTTTCCGTGGTTTCGGATCCGGTCGCCCATCCGATCGGATCCGACCGATCGGTCACGGACGCCGCCTTCGGACCGACGATCCCGTACTTTTTTTATCGCGTTCCCGCTCATCTCCAGATGGCATGTCCACGGTCCTCGCGAGCGCCCTCCCCGAGAAGCCGGTGCTCAGCGCAGACGGCAGAAAGCTCGGTACCGTCCACGACCTCACCATCGACCCGAAGTCCGGCGACTTCGAGACGCTCCTCGTCGATCCCGGCCCGGACGCGCCCGGACGCGGCGACGCGATCGAATCGATCGAACGTGATCGCGACGTCGACCACGATGTCGACCGCGACCGCGACGTCGCCGACGGCGACGACGAGACGATCCGGATCCCCGGCGACGCCCTCACCGCGGTCGGCGATCAGGTGATCGTCGACCTGTCGACGGGCCGGAACCGGTAGCGAGGAGCGCGGCTTTTCCGCCGGATCCCCGTCGCCGCTCGGAGCCGCTCACCAGGGCTCGTTCTTCAGCCCGAGCGCGTAGGCGGCGACGTTCGTCACCACGTGGAGGACGGGCGTCATCACGGCCACGACGGCGAGAACCGGGAGCGTGAAGACGGCGGTCGCCCAGCCGGGCGCGACGAGGAAGACGGCCAAGAGCGCGCCGACGACGAAGTCGAGCTGGTCCAGCCCGGGGAACGACGCCCCGCGCTCGCGGCCGGAGCGCCGCTTCAGGAAGGACGCGCCGATGTCGCCCGCCATCGCGCCGAACGCGAGCGCGACCGCCGCGGGAAGCTTGAACGTCGGGAAGTCCACGCCGACGGCGGCGCTCGCGGGGTCGACGACGGCGTTGAGCCCGAGCGCCACGAGCACGCCGACGGCCGTCCCGACGGCGGTGCCCCGCCAGGTCTTCCCGTCGCCGAGCAGGCGGGCGCCCCGCCACTCGCGGCCGCCGTCGATGGGGCGGCCGCCGCCGGCGAGCACCGCGGCGTTGTTCGGCACGTACGCTGGCACCATCGCCCAGAACGCGGTCGCGACGAGCGAGCCGACCATGCCGGCACCACGCCCGTCCGGGTGATATAAACCGCGGATCCGACGCGCGGACCGGAGGCCGAGTCCCCGTCCCGTCCGCGGATCGACCGGTGACAACGCTCAAGTCGGGCGGCACCCTCCTCCCGATATGATCCCCCCGATCGCGCGCCGGTTCGTCGCCGGCGAGAGCGTCCCCGAGGCGCTCGAGCACGCACGGGCCAGAAACGAGGAGGGAATCGCCGTCATCTTGAACCTGCTCGGGGAGCACTACGACGACCCCGCCGACGCCCGCGCGGACGCGGACGCGTACCGTCGACTCCTCGACGATCTGGCGAGCACGGACCTCGACGCGTGTATCTCCGTGAAGCCCTCGCAGATCGGACTCGACGTCTCCGCCGACCTCTTCGAGGAGCAGTACCGCGACCTGGTCGCACACGCCCACGAGCGCGACGCGTTCGTCTGGTGTGACATGGAGGACGCCGACACCACCGACGCCACCCTCGATGCCTTCGAGTCGATCGCGGCCGACTACCCCTGGAGCGTCGGCCAGTGCGTCCAGTCGAACCTCAAGCGGACCCGCGAGGACCTCGAACGCCTCGTCGACGTTCCCGGCGTCGTCCGGCTCGTGAAGGGCGCGTACGACGAGCCCGAGTCGGTCGCCTACACCGACAAGGCCGACGTCGACGAGGCGTACCGCGGCGACATCGAGTTCCTCTTCGAGCGCCGCGACCGGGGGGTCGCCGTCGGCAGCCACGACCCCGAGATGGTCTCGCTCGCCAACCGTCTCGCGACCGAACACGGCACCGACTACGAGGTCCAGATGCTGATGGGCGTCCGCGAGGACGCCCAGCGCGACCTCGCGAGACAGGGCGTCGACGTGAAACAGTACGCGCCCTACGGGGACAAGTGGCTCTCGTACTTCTACCGTCGCGTGCGCGAGCGCAAGGAGAACCTGACGTTCGCCGTGCGGGCGATCGCCGGGGGGTGAGCCGGTCGGATCGGGGCCGTCGAACTCGTTCGACGCGACCGCTCGCTCGCCCGACATGAGAAGCCCTCTTAAGCGTCCCCGTCGCATAGCGAGACGATAGATGTCCACGTGGAAACGCGACTTCGCCAGCGGGCTCATCGTGTTGGCCCCGCTCCTCGTTCTGCTCCTCGTCATCCGGTGGATCTACCACCACATCGCGTCGATCCCGCTCATCGACGCACTCCAGCCGAACTGGATCCCCGCTCCGCTGGAGCCGGTCTCGCGGGTCGTCATCGCCATCGCGGTGTTGTCGACGCTCGTGCTCGCGGTCGGCTACTTCATGCGAACGACGCTCGGCCGGCTCGCGGAGGCGAAGGTCGACGACGCGATAAACCGGATCCCCGCGTTGCGCGTGGTGTACAACGCCTCGAAGCTGGCGGCCGAGACTGCCATCTCCGGCACCGACGAGCTTCAGAACCCCGTCTACCTCGAGACGTGGCCCGGCATCCGGATGACCGCGTTCCGGACGGGCAAGAAGACCCGCGACGGGAAGATCGTCCTCTTCATGCCGACCGCCCCGAACATCACCACCGGCTTCGTCATCGAGGTCGAGCCCGAGCGTGTCGAGGACACCGGCGAGAGCGTCGAGGAAGGGATGACCCGTATCCTCTCGGCCGGCTTCGGCGAGTCCGCCCACCAGATCCCCGTCGAGGAGGAGCGGCCGCCCGCCGACGACCGTCCCGAGGACCACCGGCCCGGCGTCGGACATCCGGGGAAGGCCGCGGGGGATCGGCCGGAGGGCGAGGAGGGGTCCCCGAGCGGCGGCGTGGACGACTCGACCGGGACGCCCGGTTCGTGACGAACGGGCTACCGGGACGTGAACCGACCTAGAGGTACGTGAACCACTCGTCGTGGTCGTCGGTCCGGCGTTCGATGACCTCGAAGAAGGCCTCCTGAAGCTCCTCGGTCACGGGCCCCCGCGTGCCGCTTCCGATCTCCGTGTCGTCGACCGAGCGGATCGGCGTCACCTCGGCGGCGGAGCCGGTGAAGAACAGTTCGTCGGCGGTGTACAGCTGGCCGCGCGAGATGACGGCCTCGTCGTGGACCTCGTAGCCGCGCTCCTCGGCGAGCGTGATCACCGTGTCGCGGGTGATGCCCTCGAGGATCGACTGGGCCTGTCCGGTGGTGTAGACCTCGCCGTCGTTGACCATGAAGACGTTCTCGCCGGGACCCTCCGCGACGTTCCCCTCCTTGTTCAAGACGATCGCCTCGACGTAGCCGTTCCGGCGGGCCTCCTCGCCCGCGAGCATGGAGTTGACGTAGAGGCCGGTGGTCTTCACGTTCGTGGGAACCTGCGAGGAGGCGTGTTTCCGCCAGGAGGAGACCATCACGTCGACGCCCTCCTCTAAGGCCTCCTCGCCGAGGTAGGTCCCCCACGGCCAGGCGGCGAGCACGAGGTCGGTCGGGCAGTCGCCCGGCGAGACGCCGAGCGAATCGTAGCCGTAGTAGGCGATCGGCCGGATGTAACAGGAGGTCAGGTCCTGGCGGTCGAGGAGTTCGAGGGTCGCCTCCGTGATCTCCTCGCGGGAGTGCTCGATCTCCATGTCGTACATCTTCGCGGAGTCGAAGAGACGGTCGAGGTGCTCCTCGAGCCGGAAGATCGCGGGACCCTGCTCGGTCTCATAGCACCGGAGCCCCTCGAACACCCCGCTGCCGTAGTGGAGCGCGTGCGTGAGAACGTGGGTGGTCGCGTCCTCCCAGTCGAGGAACTCCCCGTTCTTCCAGATCGTGTCGACGTCCATCTCGTCGAATCCCATACTACCGGACTCGCGGCGTCCGGGCTTAAAATTATGAGATACCCGTCCCGCTCCGCCGGATCTACTCTTCTCGAATAGGAAGAACGTCACGGAGGACGGTATCACTGCCCCGGGCGTTCGATGTGAGATCGTTGCTGGCGCGGTGAGCACTTCCGAAACCCCAGTCGCTCGGATCTACGTCGTTGCTGTCGCAGTGAACACCGCCAAAGCCCCAGCCGCGAGGGCTCACGGCTTCGTCGCCGGCGGCTCCGCCGCCGGCTGCCAGAGGCGCGGAGCGCCTCGCTGCCGTTCGCCAGTCGAGGGCTCTCTCCGGTCGCCCTCGTACGACTCGCGGCTGCCCCTTTGAGCCCCACCCTACACAGCACCGCAGCCGCACCTCACGCCTCCCCAGCCTCGTCGGTCGCCTCCGGCGACCGACTCCCTCGCGGGCCGGTCGCGGGCCTTTGGCCCGCTCCCGGGCGCGCCGACAGCAGAGTTGCGTCGTCCGATTACCGAAGCGACTCGACGAGCGCGGCACCCTCGACGTAGGGGATCCCGCGTCGCTCCGCGTAGGCGGCGGCGTCCTCCGGCGTGAGCGCCTCGCCCGTCTCGTCGTCGAGCATCTCACACACCACGGCGGCGGGCGGGGCGTCGACGGCCTCGGCGAGCGCCAGCCCGAGTTCGGTGTGACCGACGCGGTCGTCGATCCCCTCGACCGCACCGCGCAGGACGTGGACGTGTCCGGGTGCCCGGAAGGACGCCGCGAAGTCCTCGGGGGTGTAGCCAGCGGGGTCGGCGGCGACGGCGGCGGCCGCGTTCGCCACCTCCGTGATCGTCAGCGCGCGGTCGGCGTCCGTGATCCCCGTGAACGTCTCGCGGTGGTTGACCGGCAGCGAGAAGGAGGAGCGGTCGTCGTAGGCGGGGTCGTCGTCCACCGCGGGGTGGTCGAGCGCGTCCGCGAGGAACGGGAGCCCGAACGCGTCCGCGACCGCGTCGTCGACCGCGACGCAGATCAGCCCGCCGGCGTCGTTGCGCATGTGTGCCACGGCCGCCGGGTCGACCGCGCCCGCGGGGTAGACGATGTCCGTCTCGCCCTCGCGGTCCGCGAAGTCGTGGATACAGACCGGGTCGCCGGCGCGGAACGCCGCCAGGGCACGGTCGACCGCCGCGGCGGCCTCCGTGTCGGCGGTCGCGTCCGCGTCGGCAGCCCCCACCGGCGCGTCGGCCGGGTCGGGCTCCGTCTCGGGACCCTCGGCGTCGGCGCGCATCAGGCCACCTCCCCGATCGGCTCGTCGGGTTCGTCGGCCTCTTCCGGCTTGTCCGCCCGCGAGGTCGCCTCGACGCGCACTTCGATCGCGTCGCCATCGGCGAGGTCGAGCTTCGTCCGGAGCTCGTCAGGGGCGATCACCTCGAGCTTGTCGTCGTCGTGGTGGGTTCGGTCGGGGACGATCGCGTGGGCGTCCTCGTAGCGGCCGCCGTCGGCGACGAGCGTGACGGCGTAGCACGCGGCCGCGCCGTACGTGCGGTCCTCGTCCTCCCACGCGTCGATCGGGACGGCGTCGACGCCCGCGATCTCACCGCGCCGGCGGACGCTCTCCTCGTCGAGTTCGAGGTTGAGCGTGCCGGGGAACGGCTCGTAGCCCAGCCGGGCGGCGAACTGCTCCGCGTACCCCGGCAGGGTGATGTAGTGGCGGCCCTCGCCCATCCCGCCGGTGACCTCCCCTCGAAGCACGAGCTCGACGTCGCTCTCGAAGAGCCGGCGGTAGTCGGCGTACTCGCCGCGCAGTGCGGCCTCGCCCGCGTCAGTCACCCGGACCCACTGGCCGTCGCCGACCACGTCGCGTTCGAGCAGCCCCGCGGACTCGAGCGCCTGGAGGCGTCTGGAGGCCGTCTGGGTCGAGGCGTCGAGGCGGTCGCCGAGCGCCGCACACGACACCTTCGTCTCCGTCAGCCCGCCCGCGAGCGCGACGTGTTTCAACGCCGCCATCGCCGCCGGGTCGGCGGCCGCCGCCGTCGCTTCTGACATACCCCGATCGAGGAGGCCCGCACGCAAAAGGATAACGAATGTGCGATGTATCCCAAAATCGTTACGAAGTTCGGGATCGCACGACGCGATCCCTCCGTTTCAACTCGAACTCGGTCCGGCGGCCACCTAAGGGCGTCGGTCGCGGCGGTGGCGTGGATCCCGACCGGTACGACGCGCCGGCTCGCGGGTGTGAACCCTTCGCTCGGGGATCCACGAAAAGTAAGGTACAAGTACGAACGGGGACTCGTTTCGGGTGCGGGCTCGTAGATCAGCGGCAGATCGCTTCCTTCGCAAGGAAGAGGCCCGGGGTTCAAATCCCCGCGAGTCCATTCACTTTTGGAAGCCGCCGAGTGACTGTATTCTGCCTTTAGAAGACTCACTACATCAATATTCGTATTCAGGCACTACCCGACAAGGAGATTTGAATCCGCCTTACGGACGGGATTGCCGCCTACATTTGATTCGGTAACGGGGTCGCAGGCGAGCTGTGGTATGGTTTCGACTATCGAAGCGCTTGCCCGCAACGAGTGATCGGCCGGAGCGAAAATAACCGAGCGCGAGCGTGTGCCTCTGACGGAGTACGCCGGACGCTCCGGTAGTGGAGATATCGAACGGCGGAGGCAAAACGCCGTCTCGGTTGGGTGTCGAGATCACACAGGAGAAGCGGCCGCGATCCCGTCGACGCCGTTCGTGAGTCACGACAAGACTTTACAGACACCGTCGCGATCGGTCCGCATGACCGAGCACACGCCCGCCGACGTCTCCGACTCCATCCGCTATCAGGGAAAGGCGATCGACGATCTCGAATGGATCCCGGAGTTCCTCGCCGAGCAGGAGACGGGCGTGCTCGGACTCGTCGACGACGACACGCCGCACCTCGTGACGCAACTGTTCGTCTACGACCCCGAGGCGGGCGCGATCTACCTCCACGGCGCGCAGGGCGGGCGGGCACACGACCTCGTCGAGGACGGCGACCGGCCGAACGCGACCTTCACGACGAGCGAGAAGGGGCGGTACGTGCCGGCCGACGAGCCGGTGAACTTCACCGTCGAGTACTCGAGCGTCGTCGCCTACGGGACCGTCGACTTCCTCACGGAGCGGGCGGAGAAACGCCGCGTCCTCGAACGGTTCATGGCGAAGTTCGCCCCCCAGTTGACGCCCGGCGAGGACTACGAGGAGATGGCCGACGAGTCCATCGACCGGACGGCTGTCTACCGCCTCGACGTGGACTCCTGGAGCGGTAAGGAGGGCTGGAAGGAGCCCGACCACCCGGACGCCTACGATCTGGGCGCGGTGGAGTGATCGCCGGCGCGTCAGTGCCCGCCGGACGCGAGGTGGAGCCCGACGATGCCGACGACGATCAGACCGATACACCCGGCCCGGACGAGCGTGGCCGGCTCGTCGAAGAGGACGACACCGAGCGACGCGGTGCCGACGGCCCCGATGCCGGTCCACACCGCGTAGGCCGTGCCCACGGGGAGGTCCTCGACGGCCCGCGCCAGAAGCACCATGCTGATCACGATCGCGACGCCGGTCCCGAGCGTGGGGAGCGGCTTCGAGAAGCCCTCCGAGTACTCGAGTCCGATCGCCCACGCGATCTCGAACAGTCCGGCGAGCAGCAGGAGGTACCACGACATTCGGATCCGACTTCCCACCCGGCCGCGCTATAGGTTCGGGTTTCCGCCGCCCGAGCCGTCCGCGTCGTCCCGGTCGCTCTCGACCCGGTCCGCGTTCACGAGTTCGACGACGAACACCGACCCCTTGGGGTCGCCGTCCTCCACCCACACCTCGCCGCCGAACTGGCTCGTCAACACGTGAACGAGGTACAGTCCGATGCCGGTTCCGGGGCTGTCCAGTCCCTTCTCGCCCTTGCCGAAGACCTCCCGTTTCCGGTCGTCGGGAATCCCCGGTCCGTTATCCCGCACCGAGATCCTGACGGTCTCGCCCGTCGTCTCGACGCCGACCGCGACCTCGGGAGTCGGCTCGTCGTTGTGCCGGACCGCGTTCTCGAGGAGGTTCCGGAGGACCGAGGAGAGCATCTGGTTGCCTCGAACCCGCACGTCGGGGACCTCGCCGTCGACGCGGAACGTCGCGTCCGGGAACGACTCGCGGACGGCCGCGAGCTCCGCGTCGATCGTCTCCCGTACGTCGACCGGCCGGAGGTTCGCCGTCTCCCCCTCCGAGAGCGACTCGACGAACTCGCGGGCGGTCTCGGTGAGCTCGACGACGTGCGTCGCCTTCCGCAGGACGCGGTCGAGGACCACCTCGAGGTCGTCGTCGACGCGTCCCTCGAACGTCTCCATCCAGCCGAGGATCACGGCCATGTCGTTCCGGATGTCGTGTCTGACGACGCGGTTCAACGCCTCGAGCTGCTCCGTTTTCACCTCGAGTCGTCGACGATACGCCTCCCGGTCGGTCACGTCCGTGAGCGTCACGAGCCGTCCGGTCGGAACGTCCCCGACGGTGAAGGGCGTGCTCACGACCTCGTAGGACCGCGACTCGCCGTCCCGGTCGATCGCACACACGCCGTCCGTCTCCAGTCGTTCGGCGACGACGGGGTTCACCGACTCGATCGGGTCTCCAAGCGAGTCCGCGAGCGACGGAAGGATCTCCCGTGCCGAGGTGTTGTAGTCCCGAACGCGGCCGTCGCCGTCGAGGTAGATGGCCGGCTTGTCCGACGCCCCGGTGAGTCGGATCGTCTCGAGGCGGTTGCTGTAGACGAACAGCGTCCCGACCGCGAACAGCGCGACCCCCGGCGGCTCGTACATCAGCGGAAGCAGCCACTCCACCCGGTCGCCGAAGAGCGTCGCGGCGACGGGGATCGCCGTCACGCTCACGAGGACCGCGAGCGGGCGGCTGTCGGCGCCCGTGTAGTGGAACCGCTCGAGCAGCATGAAGAAGCCGACGGCGATCACGACGTACGACAGCCCGAGGACGAGCCAGTAGAGCACCTGATGGCGGATCGCGAGGTGAGGGAACGGCTCGGTCGTCCACGCGGTCGTGAAGTAGAGCTCGTGATACGCGTTCGTGAGTTTGAGCGCGGTGAGGACCACGAACGCCGCGATCGCGGCGTTCCGATACGGGGCCTGTCGCGGGGGGCGGCCGGTGTAGGCGGCACAGAAGTACAGCCACGCGCCGACGGCGGCGAACGCGAACACGAATCCGACCGTGTACCACGCGATCTTGCCCGCGGCCGTCGGAGCGAGCAGGTACCCGACGTAGCCGACCGACCAGACGGCGACCGAGAGGAGGAGCGCCGCCAGCCCGCGGCGGGTATCGGCGTGCCGGATGCTCCGCACGCGCGGGAGGCTCGCCACGCAGGCGAGCGCGGAGACGGCGAAGACCGCCACGTGGCTGAGCAGGACCGGATCCATGCCTGAACCTTGAATTCCTCGCACGCTACGAAAACGGTTGGGATACGCGAGCCGCACGACGCCGCCGTCCCGGCAACTCCGTCATGTACCCTCGGGATTATGCCCGCCCCCGGTAAACGTCGGGTTCACATGGACGCGAACGAGCGACGCATCGTCGCCTTCACGGCGAGCTCCCACGGGCTCGTCCACACCTACGAGCTTTCCATCCCGATCCTGCTCACGGTGTGGATCGCGGAGTTCTCGACCACGGCCGCGACCCTCGGAGCCCTCGTCACGGTCGGCTACGGGCTCTTCGGCGTCGGCGCGCTCCCCGGCGGCGTGGTCGTCGACCGCTTCGGATCGAAGCCGGTCATCCTCGCGTGCCTGCTCGGGATGGGCGGCTCGTTCCTGCTGGTGGGGGCCGCCCCGAGCCTCCCGGTGCTCGCGCTCGCGCTCGCGGTGTGGGGCGTCACCGCCAGCGTCTACCATCCGGCCGGGCTCACGCTGCTCTCGAAGGCGGTCGAGCGCCGCGGGACCGCGCTCGGCTACCACGGCATCGGCGGCAACCTCGGGATCGCGCTCGGCCCGCTCGCCGCGGTCCTGCTGCTCGTCGCCTTCGACTGGCGCGTCGTCGCCGCGCTGCTCACGGTCCCGGCGTTCCTCGTCGCCGGCTACGGGCTCACCGTCGACGTCGACGCCGCGCTCGCGGCCGCCGGCGAGGGCGACGAGGCCGGCGAAGTCGCGGCCGACGACGACGCCGACGGCGACCTCGGTCCCGATGCCGACGCGGACGCGACTCCCGGAAGCTCGCTCGCCGGGTTCGTCGGCGACACGCGAGCGCTCCTGACGCTCGGGTTCGCGCTCGTGTTGGTGTTCGTCACGTTCAGCGGGCTCTACTACCGGACGTTCCTCACGTTCCTCCCGGACCTGCTCGGCGACGCGCTCGGCGGGTTCGCCGACCTCCAGCTGGTCGATCCCGAGGGGCCCTACGCCGAGGAGTTCGACCCCGCGCGATACCTCTACGTCGCGATCCTGATGGTCGGCGTCCCGGGCCAGTACCTCGGCGGCCGGATCGCCGACCGGATCCCGCCCGAGCGGGGGCTCGTGTACCTCATGTCGATCCTCGCCGCGCTCGCGCTGGCGTTCGTGCCCGCCACCGGGCAGGTCTGGTCGTTCCTGCTCGTCTCCGGGCTGCTCGGCGTCGCGCTGTTCACGGTCCAGCCGCTCTCGCAGGCGACCGTCGCCGCCTACTCGCCGCCGGGAACGCGGGGGCTCTCGTTCGGGTACACCTACCTCGGGATCTTCGGCGTCGGATCGCTCGGGGCCGGCCTCGCCGGGTTCGTTCTCACGGTCGCCGGCACCCGGGAGCTGTTCTTCGTGCTCGCGGGGATCGCCGTCTGCGGCGCGCTCGCATCGGGTTCGGTCCACCGGTTCGGCGAGTCGCGGGAGTGAGCCGTCGCGGGACGGGTGAACCGCCCCCCGGAAGGGCTTAGTCGCCGGCGGCGTCCCTCCTCGTATGGACGGCGAATCCGGAGGAGAGGCGTCCTCCCCGACGGACGGAGACGACCCGTACGCCCCCGCGAACGCGGCGCTCGATCGCGGCGGGTTCGAATCGGACCCGGTGGAGACCGCCGCCCGCCTCGACGCGGACGACCCGCTCTCGGGCTTCGCGGACCGGTTCTCGGTTCCCGACGACGGGCTCTACATGGACGGCAACTCGCTCGGACCGGCAAGCGACGCCGCGCTTGCGAGCCTCGACCGCGTCGTCGACGAGTGGCGCGAGCTGCTGATCGGGGGGTGGACCGACGCGGACCCGCCGTGGTTCGAGGTCGGCGAGCGGATCGGCGCGGCGCTCGCGCCGCTGGTCGGAGCGAAACCCGAGGAGGTCGTCGTCGGCAACTCGATCACGGTGAACGTCCACACGCTCGTCGGAACGTTCCTCGACGAGTTGCTCGCCGGAAACGGCCCGGATCGGGCGGGGCACGCGGCCGCCGACGGGACGTGGGCTCCGGGCGGGGATCCCGACGTCGACCCCGCGGTGCTGGTCAACGACCTGGACTTCCCCTCGGACCACTACGCGATCCGCGCACAGCTCCGCTCGCGAGGGATCGACCCCGACGAGAAGCTCCGGATCGTCGAGAGCCGCGACGGCCGAACGATCCGCCCCGCCGACGTCGAGGCGGCGCTCGACGAACACGACGACGTGGGGATCGTCTTCATGCCGACCGCGCTCTATCGGTCGGGCCAGCTGTTCGACGTCGAGCGGATCACGCGGGCCGCACACGACGCCGGCGCGTACGCGGGGTTCGACGCCGCCCACTCGGTCGGGGCGGTGCCGCACGCGTTCGACGACGCCGGCGTCGACTTCGCGGTCTGGTGCACCTACAAGTACCTCAACGCCGGCCCCGGGTCGATCGGCGCGCTGTTCGTCGCCGAGCGCCACCACGGGCTCACGCCCGCGCTCGCCGGCTGGTGGGGCCACGAGAAGGCGACGCAGTTCGAGATGAACCTGACGTACACTCCCGCGGACTCCGCGGGCGCGTGGCAGATCGGCACCCCGCCGCTGCTCGCGGCGGCGCCCCTGGAGGGTTCCGTCGAACTCCTCCGAGAGGCGGGAATCGAGCGGATCCGCGCGAAGTCGCTCGCGCTCACCGACTTCCTGATCGCCTCGGTCGACGAGCGTCTCCCCGACGTCTCGATCGGGACGCCCCGCGACCGCGACGCCCGCGGCGGCCACGTCGCCCTGGAACACCCCGACGCCGAGCGGTTGAGCCAGGCGCTGACGGACCGCGGCGTGGTCGTCGACTTCCGCCCGCCGAACGTCGTGCGGGTGTGTCCGGCCGCGCCGTACACCGCCTTCGCTGACGTCCTCGAGGTCGTCGACCGGATCGAGACGATCCTCGAGGCCGGGGCGCACGAGGAGTACGCGACGAGCGAGGGCGGGGTGACGTAGCGACGCCGGCTCGCGTCACTGCTCGCGGATCCGCATCGGCACCGGGTGATCGGGGTGCATCGTCAGCGACCCACGCAGCGAGAGGTCGGGCCCCTCGTACTCGAGTTCGTAGCGCGAACGGACGCAGGCGAGGATGATCTTCGCCTCCAGAAGCGAGAACGCCTTCCCGATACAGTGGCGCGGCCCGCCGCCGAACGGGAAGTACGCGAACCGCGGCCGCTCGCTCCGTCGGTCGGGCGTCCACCGGTCCGGATCGAAGGAATCCGGGTCGTCGTACCACCGCGGCGAGCGGTGGACGACCCACTGTGAGCACATCAGCGCGGAACCCTCCGGGATCCGGTACCCGTCGATCTTCACGTCGAGTTTGGGCTCGCGAAACAGCGTGTAGACGGGCGGGTACAGCCGCATCGACTCCGAGAGGACCCGGTCCGTGTACGTCATCTCCCGGGCGGCCGCGGCGTCCGGCGGGCCGTCCGCGGTCGCGGCCGCCGCCTCCCGCCCCACGCGCTCTCGGGCCGTCGGGTGTTTCGAGAGGAGGTAGAACGTGTACGTCAACGCGAGCGCGGTCGTGTCGTGACCCGCCAGCAACATCGTCACCAGCTCGTCGCGCAGGTTCTCGTCGGTCTGCTCGCCACGCTCGCGCGCCCGGAGCAGGACGGACAGCAGGTCCATCGGCACGTCGCCGTCGGGGTCGCCCGGCGGACCGCTCACGGCGACACCCTCGGGGCCGGCCGGGTCGACCCCCGGGTCCCGCTCGGTTCCCCGTCGCCGGTCGAGGATGCCGTCGATCACCGACTCGAGAGTGTCGACGGCGGCGGCGAACTCGCGGTTCTCGCGCGTCGGCACCCAGTTCGGGATCAGGAAGCGGCGCGGGTCCGGCTCGAACCGAGCGCCGAGCGGTTCCAGGCTCTCCTGGACGGTCCGGACCTCTTCGTCGGTGACGTCCGCGCCGAACATCGCCGAGACGATGATCCGAACGGTGAGCCGCGCGACCTCGAGTTGGACGTCGACGATCTCGCCGTCCTCCCACTCCGCGATCTGTGACTCGGTGTGTTCGACCATCGTCCCCGCGAGCGCGCCGATCCGACGGCTGTGAAAGGAGGGGTTCGCGAGCCGCCGCTGGCGTCGCCACGTCTCCCCCTCGCTCAACAACAGCCCCTCCCCGAGCAGCGTCCCCATCGCGTCGTCGCCGAAGTTCGGCTTGCGGTACCGCTCCGCCTCCGCGACGAGCACCCGCTCGATGTCGTCGGGGTTCGTGAGCAGGTACGTCTCGCGCGGACCGAGGTCGAACCGCACGACGTCGCCGTAGCTGTCGGCGCAGGCACGCATGAACGAGAAGGGGTCGTCGGCGAATTGTCGACCGTTGCCGAAGAGGGGGTCCCCGATGGGTCCGGGCGGCGTGACGGACATACGATTTCTGGGGACTGAGCGAGGTTAAACGTTCGGCGGCGACGATCCACGCGAGTCGAGTTCCCCGGGGCGTATCCCTCCTCTCCGGACTACTGGGCAGCGTCGAGACGCTCGACGCGGTCGATCAGCTCCGCGACGGCGGCCTCCTGGTCGTCGGTCGCCTCGACGATCCGCCCGGTCGCCGATTCCGTCCGGTCCGAACGGTCGCGAACGCTCTCGAGGGTCGCGGTGAGCTCCTCGACGGTCGCCGCCTGGTCGTCGGTGGTTCGCGCCACCTCGGCGACGCCGTCCGCCGCCTCGTCGACCGCGTCGGCGATCTCCGTGAGCGAGTCGAGGACGGTCTCGATCTCGTCGCCCGCGTCCTCGATCCGCTCGTGTGAGCGCTCGACCGCCGCCGACGTCTCGTCCGACTGCGCCTGAAGCTCGGCGAGGCTGTCGGTGATCGCCTCGGTGTGCCCGCGGGTCTCGTCGGCCAGCTTCTTCACCTCCTCCGCGACCACCGCGAAACCGTTGCCGTCCTCGCCCGCGCGGGCGGCCTCGATGTTGGCGTTCAGAGCCAGCAGGTTGGTCTGTTCCGCGACGTCGGAGATCACCTCGATCACCTCCTCGATGTCGTCCATGCGGTCCGAGAGCGCGCCGACGCTGTCGACCAGCTCGTCGCCGATCTCGACCACGTCCTCCGTCGCCTCGCGGGCGTCGCTGCTGGCGTCGAGCCCCTCCTCTGCGGCCTCTCTGGCGTTCGAGGCCGCCGCGTCGACCTGGTCGGCGGTCGCGGCGACCTCCTCCATGCCTGCCGAGAAGGACTGCATCTCCGCGACGCCCTCCGCCAACAGCTCGTTCTGTTCGTCGACGTTCGTCGCGATCTCGCCGGCCGCCGCGCTCGCCTCCTCGACGGTGTCGTCGATCTCGCGGGCCTGTTCGTGGACGCTCTCGGAGAGCTCCTCGAGGTTCGCTGCCATCCCGTTGACCGCGCCCACGACCCGGAGCAGTTCGTCGTCGAGCCGTTCGAAGGAGTCCTCGCGAGTGATGCGAGCCTCCAGGTCGCCCTCGCCGATCGCCTCGGCGGTCCCCCTGATCTCGGAGACCAGCGCCGCGGTCGCCTTTCGTCCCTCGACGTTCTCCGTTCGGTCGATGACGACCTCGGTCACGCCGATTACGCCGTCGTCGTCGTCGTACAGCGGGGTCGCGGTGAACTCGATGTGTCGCTCGTCGCCGTGTCGATCGACCATCGTGCTGGAGTCGCGGTAGCGGTTCCGGACGGAATCGCGGCGCTCGACGTCATACGCCTCGTCCGCGTTCTCCGGCGCGTCGAGCACCTTGTCCGCGAGCGTGTCGGCCCGACGACCGTCCGGATAGAACAGCTCGGAGACGTGTCCGTGACCGATCGCGTCCTCGCGGTCCACGCCGGTGAGCGTGGTGATCGCCTCGTTCCACTCGGCGACGTTGCCCTCACAGTCGAGAACGAACGTCGGGACGCTCGTCGCGTCGAACACCTGTTCGAATCCCGCGTCCGCGAGCGTCTCCGCACGATTGACTCCGTCCTCGTCACTGACCGTATGGCGCTCGTTCGTGCGTTCGTCCGTCCCGGTCCCCGCGTCCGCCTCCGGGAAGTCCTCGCCGGACGCCCCGTCGACGACGACCCCGCCGTCCGGGACCGATCGTGTTCCTCGGTCCCGTCCGAGCACGCGGCGGAGGAGCCCTCGAAATCCCGTCATGTTCATCCGAACCTCGCCGAACGCCCTATAAAATAATCACTCTCGAAAAATCAGATCTGATAGTTCCGTCCGACGAGGGATCCCGCCCGCAGCGTTCAAGCGCGTCCGTCGGTTACGTCTCATCGATGGACGCCGACGCCGTGAGAGCCCGCGCGGCCGATCTCCCGACGGAACCCGGCGTGTACCAGTTCCGATCGGGTGAAACCACGTTATACGTCGGCAAAGCGGTCGACCTCCGGGATCGGGTCCGGTCGTACGCCGACCCGCGCTCGGGGCGGATCCGCGGCATGGTCGGACGGGCGGACCGGATCGAGTTCGCCGTTACGGACACCGAGACGCAGGCGTTGCTCCTCGAGGCGAACCTGATAAAGCGGCTTCGGCCGCGGTACAACGTCCGGCTGAAGGACGACAAGTCCTATCCGCTGGTCGCGTTCTCCGACCACGAGGTCCCGCGGATCGAGGTGACGCGCGATCCCGACGAGGGGGCGGTCGCGTACGGGCCGTTCACGGACAAGGGCCGCGTCGAGACGGTCGTGAAGGCGATCCGCGACGAGTACCGGCTCCGCGGCTGTTCGGACCACAAGTACACGAACCGCGACCGGCCCTGTCTCGACTACGAGATGGGGATCTGCTCCGCACCCTGTACCGGCGAGATCGGCCCGGCGGCCTACGCCGAGGACGTCGCCGCCGCACGTCGGTTCTTCGAGGGGGAGACCGGCGTGCTCGCGGAGCCGCTCCGCCGCCGAATGGAGACGGCCGCCGAGAACGCCGAGTTCGAGCGCGCGGCGAACCTCCGCGACCGCCTCGAAGCGGTCGAGGCGTTCCACGGCGAGGGCGGCGAGGCGGTGAGCGACCGCTCCGACGACCGCACCGTGGACGTGCTCGCCGCCGTCGTCGAGGGCGAGACCGCCCGGGTCGCGCGGCTTCACAGCGAGCGCGGTCAACTCGTCGACCGGAGCCGTCACCGGCTCGACACGCCGACGGTGGAGGCAGCAGTCGGCGACGCGGAGGGCGGCAACGTCGGCAACGACGGCGACGTGGACCGTGATGGCGACGACGCCGTCGCCAACGGCGCTTACACGCCGGCGGCGGTACTGTCGGCGTTCCTCGCCCAGTACTACGCCGAACGCGAGTTCCCCGACGCGGTCCTCCTGGCAGAGCGTCCGACCGATCTCGACGTGATCGAATGGCTCGAAGGCGAGGGCGTCGCGGTCCGCGTTCCGGGTGCCGGCCGGGAGGCGAAGCTCGTCGAGCTCGCGCTGAAGAACGCCCGAAAACGCGGCGGCCGCGACGATCCCGTCGGCGCGCTCGCCGACCGGCTCGGGATCGACCGCCCGACGCGGATCGAGGGGTTCGACGTGAGCCACGCGTCCGGAACCGCCGTCGTCGGCTCGAACGTCCGTTTCGTCGACGGAAGCGCACGGACGAGCGAGTACCGCCGGAAGAAGCTCACCGACCGCAACGACGACTACGCCAACATGCGGGAGCTGGTCCGCTGGCGTGCGGCCCGAGCGGTCGAGGACCGGGACGACCGTCCGGACCCGGACCTGTTGTTGATCGACGGCGGCGAGGGACAGCTCGGCGCGGCTCGCGACGCGCTCGCCGAGGCCGGCTGGCGGGTGCCGGTGATCGCGCTCGCGAAGGCCGAGGAGATAGTGGTGACGCCGGACGGGCCGTTGCGGTGGCCCGACGACGCGCCGGAGCTCCACCTGCTCCAGCGCGTCCGCGACGAGGCACACCGCTTCGCCGTCCAGTACCACCAGACCGTCCGTGACGAGGTGAAGACGGTGCTCGACGACGTGTCCGGGGTCGGCCCCGAGACGCGAAAGCGGCTGCTCCGGCGCTTCGGATCGGTCGAGAACGTCCGTGACGCCTCCTTCGAGGACCTCGTCGACGTCGACGGGATCGGCGACACGACGGCCCGACGGCTCCGCGATCGGTTGTAGTGGCGAGCAGGCGACGCGTCTCCGTCCCGGAACGACCGCCGCACACCCGTCCCCCGTTCCGGGGCCTCGGTCAGGTCACGGGGCGGATGGCCGCGGCTTCGGATATATACTCACGGATCGTAGAGATCGACCGCGGCGAGTCGGGTCGGTCCTCAGTTCCCGCTCTCGTCCGCGACGAGTTCCTCGTACCGCGCGCCGGTCTGTTTCAGCGTCTCCGTCGAGTAGAGCCGCTCGTGGTCGAACGGGAGGTACTCCGCGGCGAGCTCGTCTATCTTCGCGTCGACGGCCTCCGCCTCCCGTCCGTGGATCATCGTGAACAGGTCGTACTCCCAGCCCTGCTCGGGTCGACGCGGCCGGTGGTAACACAGCGTGACGTACGGGAGACTCCCGACCGCCTCGCCGCGCGCGTCGAGTTCGTCGTCGGGAACGTCCCAGACGACCATACAGTTGTTCGTGAACCCGGTGACGACGTGGTTGACGACGCAGCCGATCCGCTTGATACAGCCGTCGGCGAGCAGGCGCTCGACCGCCGCGAGCACGTCCTCGATCGGGGCGTCGATCTCGCTCGCCACGTCGGCGTAGGGGGTCGAAGAGAGCGGGAAGCCGTCCTGGATCGCCACGAGGAGGTCGGCCTCCAGCGCCGTGAGGTCGCCACGGGCGTCCTCGGAGATGCGGGTCGCCGACACGTCCGTCCCGGACGCTCGCGGGTCGCTCTGCTCCCCGCTCGCGGAGTTCGAGGCGCTTCGTGCCTCGCCCGATTCTCGGGCGAACCGGTCGCCGTTCACCACGGGGAACTCGAGGTCGATGTAGTAGTCCGTGAGCATCGGGAGGTTCAGTACCTCGCAGCCGGTTCGCTCCTCGATCTCCGCGAGGATCGCGTCGCGCTTCTCGCGGGAGCCCGCGGTGACGACGAACCACTGGTTCCACTCGTGGTCCCGGCGGTAGTTGTGGTTCACCTGCCGGTAGCCGTTGATGACCTCGGCGATCTCGTCGAACCGCTCCTCCGGCGCGCGCACGGCCGCCAGCGTCGAGGAGCCGATCACGGGCGGGTTGAGCACCGCCCCGAACCGCCGGAACACGCCCCGTTCCCGGAGGTCGCGAACGCGGTCGAGGACCTCGGCGGCGTCGACGTCGACGCCCGTCTCGACCGCGATCTCCCCGGCGACCCGCTCGAACGGGCGCGATTCGACCGGAAAGCCGCTCTGGTACTCGTCGATGAGGGCCGCGTCGACCGCGTCGACGTCGGCCCGCCAGTCGGCGTCGAGACTCATTGTTCGGATAAGGGGGCCCGCGTACGTACGGGTTTCGGAGCGCGACGGTCGCTTCGGCCGTGGAGGCTCGGAGGGCGTCAGTCGTCGGCGGGGGACTCGGCCGAGGCCGGGGCGAACGCCCGGGCGCTCTCCTCGAGCTGTGCCGCGGAGCAGCCGCCGGCGGTCGCGGCCTGTTCGAGCGTCAGCGTACGGGAGCGATACAGCGTGAGTGCGGTCGCCACGGATTTGGACGTCATCGGGAACGATCGTCTATTTGATGGACGAACATATAGTTCTAACTCTTTTCACACCTCGTGATACCGAGTTGATGGAACTATAATTTCCATATTTGGATAATATCTCGGTATGGATGTCCGTTTGTCCAGACATTGTTTGGGAACGAGTCGCACGGATCGGCCGTGACACGCACCGGATTCCGACCTCTCCGTTCGCGCGCGGTCGACGTCTCGCGGTGTAGCCGGCTCCGCATCGTCGGCTCCGCGTCGAGCCCGACTCCCGGTCCCGTCGTTCCCGTCGCGTGGGAGTCGAGCGGGAGGCTTTTCGTTCGAGAACCCGAACGGCGCGTATGGCTCAGGCGACCCAGGAGTTCGGCGAGTGGCCCCTCAAGCGGCTGATGACCGAGGTCTGCGGCTCCGGCCACAAGTCGGCCGACGACCTGACGCGCGCGCAGGCGACCGAGGCGTTCGAGCGGATCCTCGCGGACGAGCCGGACCCGACGACGCTCGGGGCGTTCTGGCTCGCGAACCGCTGGAAGCGGAACACGCCCGAGGAACTCGGCGCGTACGTCGACGTCATGTGCGAGCGCGTCGAGTACGCGGAGCCCGACGCCGACCCCGTCGACTGCGGCGCGAACTACGACGGCAAGGGACGCTCCGCGGTCCTCGGCGTCGCGGCGGGCGCGGTCGCGGCCGCCGCCGGCACTCCCGTCGTCGTCCACTCGGGCGACCGCGTCCCGACGCAGAAGCAGGACGCGTACAAACACGTGCTCGACGAGATGGGCGTCCACACCGAGTTGACGCCCTCGGATTCGGCCGACATGGTCGACGAGACCGGCTTCGGCTTCTACTACCAGCCCGCGTTCAACCCCGCGATCGACGACCTGTTCGAGCGCCGCGACGTGATGGGCGTCCGCACGTTCGTCAACACGATCGAGACGCTGGCGAACCCCGCCGGCGCGTCGGTCCACCTCGGCTCCTTCTATCACCTCGCGTTCGCGAAGAAGGTGGTCGACACGTTCGTCGAGAGCGAGTTCCACGACCTCGACCGCGTCCTGATGTTCCAGGGAATGGAGGGGTACGACGACGTGCGCCCCGGCTACACCAAGGTCGCCGAGTGGGACGCGGAGGGAGATGACGCGGGGTCCGAGGGCGCGTCCTTCGACGACTTCGAGATCGAGACCGCCGAGTACGGAATGGACCTCGAGGAGGCGGACCTCGCCGTCGACGACGTCGCCGCCGAGTCGGCCGCCATCACCGAGGAAGTCCTGGCGGGCGAGCGCGACGGCGCGTTCGCCGACGCGGTCGCGGTCAACGCGGCGCTGCGGATCTACGCCCGCGAGGACGCCGACTCCATCGAGGAGGGACTCGAGACGGCCCGTGCGGTCATCGATGACGGTTCCGCCTACGAGGTCCTCGAGGCCCTTCGCGACTTCTAACCGCACGGGTTCGAGCACGCTTTCGGTCCCGCTCACGCGACCGGATCCGCCGATCCGGGTCGAATTTTGGACGGAATTCGGAAAGCCGTCTTGGGTCTACGGTACCAAGTGAACGCGTACCGAACATGACCCACGATACCCCCCTACACCATGCCGACGTGTGAGCACTGTCAGGCGCACGTCTCCGAACGGTTCGTCCGGGTGTTCGCGGACGCTCGCGGCCGGATACACGCGTGTCCGAACTGCTCGGCGAACGCCGGGATCGCGGAGGTCGCGAAGGAACGGGCACACGACGCCTGACACCGAGACGAGGCCGTGGCCTGCGGTGGCCCGCGATCGACCAACCTACCGCTTCGGTGCGGGCGGCATCGACCGTTTGTGCGCGCTCCGCTCGTACAGTTCGACGACACGGTCGACGGCCTCTCCGGGGACGTCCAGTTCCCTGACCGTCGCCGCCCGCGAGAGCCCGCCGTCGACGTGGACCGCGAGGATCGCGTCGACCGTGTCGTAATCGAGGCCCATCTCCGCGGCATCGGTCTGTCCCTCCCACATCCCGGCGGTCGGCTCCTGCATCACGAGGTCGCGAGGGACGCCGACGTGGGCGGCCAACTGGCGCACCTGCTGTTTGTAGAGGTTGCCGATCGGGTTACAGTCGACGGCCTGGTCGCCGTACTTCGTGAAGTAGCCCGTCATCGCCTCCGCGCGGTTGCCCGTCCCGAGCACCACCCGGTTCTCCGCGTTGGCGACGAAGTAGTTCAGGACCGCACGGGTCCGGACGTAGACGTTCCCCGCCGCCGTCCGGTCCTCTTCGGCCTCCGGGAACGCCGCGAAGAAGGACTCCGCGATCGGCTGGATCTCCACCACGTCGTACTCGATCCCGAGGTCGTGAGCGACCCGCTCGGCGTCGCTCATCACGTCCGGGTCGTTCACCTCCGAGGGCATCGTGATCCCGTGGAGCCCGTCCTCGCCGAGCGCCTCGACCGCGAGGTGGGCCGTGAGCGTCGAGTCGATCCCGCCTGAAAGACCGAGGACGGCCCCCTCAGCGCCCGCGTCGTCGGCGAGGTCGGCGATGAACGAGACGATCCGCTCGCGCGTCTCCTCCAGTTCCGCCTCCGAGAGCCGCAGGTCGATCGGGGGGTCCTCCGACAGCAACACAGACTGCTCCGGCGTCTGGCTCATGGAACGAGGATGGGGCCGCGCCGACTAATAGCTCCCCGTCCCGGAGTCGAACTGGACGTTCGTCGGGTTTCAGCCGATGACAGCGAGGAACTCCCACACGGACGGACGGACGAGCCGATCGTCTCGCGGTCGGCGCGCGCCTCCGAGCGCCCGACAGGGCACGAGGAGTCCGCGCGAGGGAGGTCGAGAGGACCCGCCGGCGGTTCCGGCGGGTCGTCGAGACCGAGGCTGGGGAGGCGCGAGGTGCGGTGCGGTCGCCGGCGGGGCGAGGGAGAGGGGAGATCCTCGGCGGTCGTCACCGCCCCGGCGACGACGCGCGCTACTCCAACACGCCGTCGCGTTCGGCCAACAGCAACCCCTCCAGCGTCGCGTCGTTCGTCGGCGTCTCGCGTGCGAGCGCCAGCGCCTCGTCTATCGGCACGGTCCGCGGGACGAGGAACTCGTTGCTGTCGGCGTCGACGTCGACCGGCTCCAAGCCCTCGGCGAACACGTATCCTCGCTTGTGTCGCAACACGCCCGTCGAGCACCACACCTCCTGGAGCAGCGTCGTCGACGACGGGGAAAACCCGGTCTCCTCGGCGAGTTCGCGGGCTCCCGCGGCGGTGTAGGACTCGCCGGGCTCGACGATCCCGGCGGGCAACTCCAGTTGGGTGTTCCGCACCGTGGGGCGGTACTGCTCGACGAACAGGACGAGGTCGTCGGCGACCGCGACCACGACCGTCGCGGGCGGCAGTTCCGCCCAGTAGTAGTTCTTCTCCGTCCCGTCGGGCTGTTCGACCCGGTCGTACCCGCCGACGAACCAGCCGGGGTCGTACTCGACGGCGACCTCCCGAACCGGCCACTCCGGCTCGCCCGGCAGCGAGTGGAGCCGTCCGTCCGAGAAGGCCGGCAGGTCGCGCAGGTCGCTCGCGGCGCGGTCGTCGTTCGCGGGCGCGTCCGTCTCCGGCGGGTCCTCCGCGGGTCCGTCGCTCATGTCGGAGACTGTGTGACCTCGACGTAATACGTTTCGCCGTCGCGCTCGACCCGAACCCCGTCGTCGGTGCCCGCCGCCGGCGCGCGCCGGGTGAGCGCGTCGACCTCGTCGAACGGCGTGTGCGTGAACCACTCCTTCAGCCCGTAGGGGCCCGTCAGGTACGGCTCCGAGCGGCCCCCGTCGCTCTCGATCGCGCCAGTCAGGTACGGGTAGCGACGCTCGGAGAGGCCGGTGGCGTTCGCGGTCGGCTCGTCGGTCTCGAT
This sequence comes from Halorubrum aquaticum, assembly GCF_900113615.1. GTDB lineage: Archaea > Halobacteriota > Halobacteria > Halobacteriales > Haloferacaceae > Halorubrum > Halorubrum aquaticum. The sequence goes on along the minus strand of NZ_FOPZ01000007.1, from coordinate 17,512 downwards.
GGGCTCGGCGGTGAGGTAGTAGGGATCGCCGCTCCCGAGGTAACTCGGCAGCGCCCCCAACGCCAGCAGCGCGAGCGCGATCACCGCGATGGCGACGAGGAGGTTCCGCGTGACCGGGCGCATACCCGGGATACGGGGCGGCGTCGAATACGGGTTTCGGCCGCGAACCGGGCCGGCCGAACCCGCCGGTGGCCGACGCGTTTTACCCCTCGGCGACCCTCCCCCCCTCCATGGAGTTCCGGTTCGAGCTGGCCCTGTGTTCGGCCCTCGAGTCGCCCGACCGCGTGATCGCGCGGCAGCTCGGCGCGGGGGTGACCCGGCCGGGCGCGCGGATCGTCGACGTCTGCGTCTTGAGGCCGGGATCCGGATTCGACGCGCGGGCCGCCCTGACGCCCGAGGGGATCCCGCCGGCGGCGATCGAGGCCCGCGTCGGCCCCGGCGAGGCCGTCCCCGTCGCCGACGCGTTCGACCTCCCGCCGGAGCGCGCGAGCGCGGTCGCCGACGCCGCCGTCGAGGCCGGCTACCTCGAGCGCGAGCGCCGCGACGGGCGGCCGGTGGTGCGCGCGACCGACCGCTACCCCGACGACTGGGTCGGGTCGCTGACCGCGATCGAGAACAAGCCCGACCTCGGTACTCCGGGCGACCTGGCGGCCCAACTCCGGTACGACGCCGCGCTCGGCCTCTTCGAGAGGGTCGTGCTCGCGACCGCCTCCTACGTCACCCGTGCGCACCTCAACCGGATCCCCGACCCGGTCGGCGTCTGGCGGTTCGATCCGGAGACCGGCGAGCGAGAGGTGGTCCGGGAGCCGACCCCCCTCGATCCGGGCGCGCCGGGCGTCGAGATCCGCGAAGAGCGGTCGCTCCGGACGGACGTCGCGCTCGTCTCCCCCGAGGCGAAGGCGCGGAAGCGACGCCGGATCGCCGAGCGCACCTACGGCAAGGGGTGGCGGCCGGAACCGCCGGCGTGCGCACACGCAACGACCACCGACGACGGCCGACCCCGCTGTAACCGCTTCGACCGGGTCGTCGACCCGGGTCGCGAGTGCGGCCACGGCTGTCCCGAACACGAGCCCGCCGACGCGCCGGCGCTCGACCGCGACCGCCTCCGCGACGACCGGACGGCGTGGGTCGCGGAGCCCGACGGCGACGGCCCGCGGAGGCAGTCGGGACTCTCGCGGTTCCGGTGAAGTTCCCAGTAAGCGAGACGCTCTGACCCGAGAACGGTCAATACGGATGAGAGAACGAGCGATTGCGGCGGCGCGCCTCCGAGCGTCCCAGAGGGGCGCGAGGAGCCCGCGAGGGACGTCGCGAACGAAGTGAGCGACGAGGCTGGGGAGGCGTGAGGTGCGGTGCTGTGCGATTCGGGTGGGACTCAAAGGGGCAGTCGCCGGCGGCTCCGCCGCCGGCTGCCAGAGGCGCGGAGCGCCTCGCTGCCGCAGGGACGGCACAGGCAACGTAAGCACCGCAGGGAAGGAGGGAAACGACTGACCGAGGAGCGCAACGAGCGTGTGCCGTCCCCGCGGCTGGGGCTTTGGCGGTGCTCGCCGCGCCAGCAACGACTCCACACCGAACAACTCGATTCCACTCAAAACGGCGATCAACGAGTACCTTTCATCGACCAACCGTTTCGGACTGAAACGCATCTGAAAGAGAGCGTTTCAACGGAGACGGTGAGGCCGAAACCCTCCCGATCCACCGTGTCCCGTCGTGAGAACGCTTATACGGCAACGGCGGGATTCTCATGTATGAACGAGATCGAGGACGTCTTCGTCGCCCGACTGATGACGACCGACCTCCACACCGTGACCCCGGACACGCTCGTCGAGGACGCCGCGGCCGTCCTGCTCGACAACGACATAAGCTCCGCGCTCGTCGTCGAGGACGGCCGGCTGGTCGGGATCCTCACCACCACCGACTTCGTCGAGATCGTCGCGAAGAGCCAGCCCAAAGCCGAGACCACGGTCGAGCGCTACATGACGCCGGACCCGATCACGGCGGGCGCACAGGACGTCGTCTCGGAAGTCGCCGCCACCATGATCGACCACGGGTTCCACCACGTTCCGGTCGTCGACGACGAGGGGACGCCGATCGGGATCATCACCACCTCCGACTTCGCGGCGTACGTCTCCGGGAGCGAGCCGCTGACGCCGTAGGCGTACCGTCGGAGACGACCGGTTCGCTTCGTCCGTTCGACCGGTTCGCTTCGTCCGTTCGACCGGTTCGCTTCGTCCGTTCGACCGGTTCCCCTCGACCCGTTCACCACGGTTCCGTTCGCCAGTTCTTCGATCCGCATCGCGTCCGAGATGTCGTCAAGATCCACCCCTTCCTCGGGGGTATTACGGCGGGCGGCCGAACGGGACCCGTGACCGACCGCCTACGCCTCAACCTCTTCACGATGTCGTCCGTCGAGCACGTCTCGCCGGGCTCGTGGACGTACCCGGGCGACCGATCGCCCGAGTACACCGACGTCGAGTACTGGACGGAGATCGCCCGCACGGCCGAGCGCGGCGGCTTCGACGCGGTGTTCTTCGCCGACGTTCGCGGGATCTACGACGTGTACGGCGACGACCGGGAGACCGCCGTCGAGCGCGCGGTCCAGACGCCCGCGAACGACCCGCAGCTCGTCGTTCCCGCGATGGCCGCCGTCACCGACGAACTCGGGTTCGCCGTGACGCGCTCGACGACCTACACCCACCCCTACCAGCTCGCCCGCGAGTTCTCGACGCTCGACCACCTCACCGACGGCCGGATCGCGATCAACGTCGTCACCTCCTACCTGGAGTCGGCCGCCGAGAACCTCGGGCTCGACGGGCGGATGGAGAAGGGCGAGCGGTACGACCGCGCCGACGAGTTCCTCGACGTCTGTTACGCGCTGTGGGAGGAGTCGTGGGCCGACGACGCCGTCGAGCGCGACCGCGAGGCCGGGCGCTACGCCGACCCCGCGAAGGTCTCGACGATCGACCACGAGGGCGAGCACTTCTCGGTGCCCGGCCCCCACGGCTGTGAGCCGTCCCCGCAGCGCACGCCGGTCGTCTACCAGGCGGGCTCGTCGGACCGCGGCCGGGAGTTCGCGGCCGCCAACGCGGAGGCGGTGTTCGCGAGCCAGCCGACCGAGGAGGGCGTCCGCGAGTACATGGAGGACGTGAAGGGCCGGGCCGCCGAGTACGGCCGCGACCCCGAGAGCCTCCAGTTCTTCATCGGCGTCGTCCCGATCGTCGGCGAGACGCGGGCGCTCGCGGAGGCGAAACGCGAGGAGTACACCCGTCACGTCGACGTCGAGGCGACGCTCGCGCTCCTCTCGGGCTTCCTCGACATGGACCTCTCCGAGCTCGACCCCGACCAGCGGGTCGAACACATCGAGACCGACGCGATCCAGGGGACGATGAACGCGTTCACCCGTTCACAGCCCGACCGCGAGTGGACGGTCCGGGAGGTCGCCGAGTTCTGCGGGCTCGGGACCACGTCGCCGACGATCGTCGGCACCGCCGAGGACGTGGCAGACGAACTCGAGTACTGGCACGAGGAGGTCGGCGTCGACGGTTTCAACGTGAAGGAGGTGGTCCGGCCCGACTCGCTGGTCGACTTCGTCGACCTCGTCGTCCCCGAACTCCGCGAGCGCGGGCTGGTCGACCCCGCCGACGCCGACCCGCCGGGTGACACCCTCCGCGAGCGACTCCACGGAACGCCGGGCCCTCGACTCCGGGAGGACCATCCCGCGCGCCCGTCCGACTGAGCGGATCTCGTCGGTCTACGTGCTCGTTCCCGGCGGGAGACGGTCCAGGCCCTCGCGGAGTCGTCCATGTTTATTAAGTAAACGGCTATCGTTAACACGTCGTATCTGCCGCCCCCGGCACCGTTAAGTGGATCACGCGTCTGGTGTCAGGTGACGCTTCGCTTGGAGGGCCGAAGCGTCAGCGGGGACCTACTGAACGACCCCGGCGTGCCACCTTTTGTCGGCACGCGGGGTCGTTCGTTCCTTTGAACGTTCGAGCGACCGCGTTCTTGCCGATTCAGATCCCCTCGGACTGGTAGTCGCCGTCGTACGTCCCCTCGTGATCCGCGCGTGCGAGCACCAGCTGGGCGATCCGCGCGCCGGGTTCGATCTCGATACGGTGGCCGACGTCGAGCCGACCCTCGCCGACGCCCTCGTAGCCGGCGTCCCAGACGGCCGTATCGAGCGTACACGAGTTCCGCAGTAGGGTCGACCGCGGGAGGACGAACCCGACGTGTCCCTCGGGGATCCGGACCGGCTCGCCGTACCGGACGACGTACGTCCCCGCGTCGAGCCGATACGTGCCGTCGTCGGTCTCGACCTCGGATCGGTCGCCGACGCGTTTCCCGTCGCGACCGATCCGGCCGGGCCCCGTCTGCCGGAGGACGGCCCCCGCCGTGAGATCGACCCCGTTCGGCTGTCGCTGTTCCGCCTCGAGCGTCGCGCCCGCCGCCTCCAGTGCGGCCGCCACCGACTCACCCGACTCGAACATGTCGTCCCCGAGCCGCGGCGCGGGCAAAACCGTGTCGTCCGCGCGCCACGAACGCCGGGATCCCCGGTCGAATCCGCCCCGATCGGGACGTGTCATCACGGGCTGGTTCGCCCAATACTTGCTGGATCCGCCGGTCCCACACGGTCGATCCGGCGGAACACTCGCGGGTTTTATATTCACGGGACGGCCATCTTCGACCGATATGGGAAAGACGATTACGGAGAAGATCCTCGGCGACCATCTCGTCGAGGGCGAGCTGACTCCCGGAGAGGAGATCGGCATCGAGATCGACCAGGTCCTCACACAGGACACCACAGGGACGATGGTCTGGCTCCAGTTCGAGGCGCTCGACCTCGACGAGGTCCAGACCGAACTCGCCGCGCAGTACTGTGACCACCAGACGTACCAGTTCGACTTCAAGAACACCGACGACCACCGCTTCCTCCGCTCCGCGGCAGGCACCTACGGCGCGTACTTCTCCCGGCCCGGCAACGGCATCTGCCACCAGGTCCACAAGGAGAACTTCGCCGCGCCCGGCAAGACGCTTCTCGGCTCGGACTCGCACACCCCGACGCCCGGCGGGCTCGGCCAGCTCGCGATCGGCGCGGGCGGGCTCGACATCGCCGTCGCGATGGGCGGCGGCCCCTACTACGTCGAGATGCCCGAGGTCGTCAACGTCCACCTCGAGGGCGAACTGCCCGAGTGGGCGACCGCGAAGGACGTCGCGCTCCACCTCCTCGGCGAGCTGACCGTCAAGGGCGGCGTCGGCAAGATCTTCGAGTACACCGGCCCCGGCGCCGAGAACCTCACCATCCCCGAGCGGACGACGATCACGAACCTCGGCACCGAACTCGGCGCGACCTCCTCGATCTTCGGCACCGACGAGAAGACGAAGGACTGGCTCGCGCGCCAGGACCGCGAGGAGGAGTTCGTCGAGCTCGAGCCCGACGAGGACGCGGAGTACGCGGAGACGATCGAGGTCGACCTGAACGACCTCGAGCCGCTCGTCGCCGCGCCGTCCATGCCCGACAACGTCGCTCCCGTCAGCGAGTACGAGGGTACGGACGTCGAGCAGGTCATCGTCGGCTCCTGTACGAACGGCGCCTACGAGGACATCCTCCCCAGCGCGAAGATGCTGGAGGGCCGCGAGGTCAACAAGGGGACCGAGATGATCGTCGCGCCCGGCTCCAAGCAGGCCTCCGAGATGCTGGCCCGCGAGGGCTGGACCGCGGAGATGATGGCGGCCGGCGTCAACTTCTCCGAGGCGACGTGCGGGGCCTGTATCGGCATCGGCCACGTGCCCGCCTCCGACTCCGTCTCGCTGCGCACCTTCAACCGCAACTTCGAGGGTCGATCCGGCATCGAGGACGACTCCGTCTTCCTCTGCTCGCCGGAGGTCGCCACCGCGGCGGCCATCACCGGCGAGATCGTCGACCCGCGTGACCTCGCCGACGATCTCGGCGACCTCGAGGCGCCCGGCCTCGAGATGGGGACGAAGTACGGCCCCGGCATGGGGAAGGACGACTCCGACATCATCTCGCCCGACGAGGCCATCGACGACGGTCTCGTGAAGGGGCCGAACATCGGCGACGTGCCCCTCAAGGACGGGATCGACGTGGACGGCGGCGAGGCCCTCCTCAAGATGGAGGACAACATCACCACCGACCACATCATCCCGGCGACCGCGGACATCCTGAAGTTCCGCTCGAACATCGAGAAGCTCTCGGAGTTCACCCTCTCGCGCGTCGACGACACGTTCGCACAGCGCGCGCTCGACGCCGACGGCGGCGTCCTCGTCGCCGGCGAGAACTACGGTCAGGGCTCCTCGCGTGAACACGCCGCGCTCTGTCCGATGTACCTCGGCATCGAGGCGGTTTTCGCACAGAGCTTCGCACGCATCCACAAGGCGAACCTGTTCAACTTCGGGATCGTCCCGCTCGCGATCGACGCGGAGACGTACGAGAAGATCGACCAGGGCGACGACATCGAGATCGTCGACGACGTGCCCGCGGGCGTCAACTCCGGTCAGACCGAGTTCACGGCGCGCGTGAACGACGATTGGGAGTTCACCGCCGAACTCGACGCCTCCGAGCGCGAACGCGAGATCCTCGCGTCCGGCGGCAAGCTCTCGTGGGTCAAAAAGCAGCACGAGGGCGGCTCCGACGCCGCGCCCGCCGACGACTGAGGACGGACCCACGCCCCGGTCTCCGGTTCTCCCTTTCTCTCTTTCGTCCGTTCCCCGAGCGACCGCTCCCCGCGACCGTCCGTGAGAGCGCGTCCCCACGGCGCTGCCGCTCACGCGTCGAGGTCCTCGAGAAACGGAAAACCGCCCGTCGCTCGATCTCCCGCGTCAGCGGGCCGCGGCGGCGACGCGCTCGCGCTCCTCCTTCTGTGAGATGGAGTAGGAGGCGTTGGCGTCGTAGTCGGCGGCCGCGATCAGCTCGTTCGCGAGCGCCTCGGCGGCCGAGGTGGTGGACTTGTACGTCGCGTTCGCGACGCCGTCGGAGATGAACAACAGCGCCTGGTCGACGCGGCGCTGGGGCGCGACGTCGACGGCCTTCGGGACGGAGATCCCGCCGTACTTCAGGCGGACGGTCTCCTCGCGCGGCGCCGCGTTCTCGACGGCGCGCACGAGGATCTGGACCGGGTTCTCCTCGGTTCGATCGTGGATCACGTCGAACGCGTCACGGACGATCCGGGTGGCCTGCTGTTTCTTGCCCGTGTTCTCGTCGGTCTGCATCAGCCGGTTGATCAGCCGCTCGACGAGCGAGATCTCGCTCTTCTGGAACTGTTTGGACGCGTGTCGCCCCATCGTGTGGGCGATCGGCGTCACCGTCATGTATCGCTTCGTCGAGGGGTCCTCGTAGGCGATCTCGGTGACGTCCCAGACGCCGAACAGCTCGGCGTTCTCGTTCGCGGCCTCGCTGGCGGCGGGCGCGTCCGGGTCCGGCTCGTCCGCGGCGACGTCCGCGTCGGACTCCGCCTCGACTTCCTCCCCGCTCATCGGACCGGTTTCTCCGCGTTTCCGCGAACCAGTTCGATCATCGAGACGCCGTTGACCTTCTCGACCTTGTAGTTGACGCCGGAGAGGTCGCCCATCGCGCGACCCTTCGCGCCGCCGATCCCCGCGATCGTGACCTCGTCGTGCTCGTCGATGAAGGAGATCGCGCCGTCGCCGGGACAGAAGGCCGTGACCTGCTTCCCGTTCTTGATGAGTTGAACCCGGACGCACTTCCGAATTGCCGAGTTCGGTTGCTTCGCCTCGATCCCGACCTTCTCGAGGACGATCCCGCGAGCCTGCGGGGCACCCTCGAGGGGGTCGGACTTCTTCTTGAGCCCGCGCTCTCGCCGAGCGTACTCGGAGTCGGACCAGCGGCGCTTCTGCCGGTCCTGTTTGAGCTTACGGGCGGCATATTTGCCGTTCGCCATCGTACGTCTCCTTCCCAACGGAGCTACTTAAGCGTCGTCTTTCCGCTCGGAGAAACGTGCGGAGATCGCTCGAGCGGTACCTCTCGTCGGATCTGCGTGCGTTTCTCCGATCGATAACGACGGGTGCTCGTGACCGTTGAACCGATAAGCCCCCCGGAGAGACCGTCGTTGGCCGGAGAACGTCCCGTCGATGACCCGTTCTCATCCCTCCGTCTCGACGCGGGCCTCCTCGGCCCACTCGGGTTCCGCGACGGTCGCTCCCCGGTCGCGGTACTCGACGTCGACCGCGACGGTCGCGGTCCCGTCGTCGTGTGGTCCCTCCCAGGACTGCTCGATCCGCGGGACGAACCCCGACTCGAACACGTGGACGGTCGCGCTCGCGGTCTCGACGGCCTCCGGAACGTCCCGATCGCCGTCGAACGACTCGGAGACGAACCGGGCGGTCGGCCGTCCGTCGATCTCGCCTTCCCCGTCGGCGTTCGGGTCCCAGTTCCCGAGTCCCGCGTACGTCGTCTCCCCCGAGTCGTCGTCTCCCTGCGGCACCCGGATCCCCACGAGCGCCTCCGACCGGAGCGCCTCCTCGAAGTCGCCCGTCGTTCGCTCGACCGCCTGTCGGCCGTATCGCACCTCTCCTCCCGTCCGTTCCCGGACCAGCGCCTCGCCGTCCACGACGTACCGCTCGATGACGTCCGGCTCCCCGGACCCGGTCAGTTCCTGTCTGAGATACGACCGGCCGTTCTCGAGGTCGTAACTCGACTCGTACTCCTGTGACGGGAGCCACGGACTCGGGTCTCCCTCGCCGTCGTAGGTCGTCTCCGCCGTCGAGAAGAGCGTCGCCCCGCCCGCCTCGACCGCCGACTCGACGTGGCTCGTAGCGAGCGTCTCGACGTCGAGCCCGTCGCCCTCACGCCAGTCGGCGTCCGGGAAGGGACCGTCGACGCTCCCGCCGAGACACCCCGCGAGACCGACTCCGGCGGCCGTGCCGATCGCCGTGAGAAGCCGCCGTCTGTTCACGCATCGTCCGTTCATACCGGCTCGTGGTGACGCACGCGAAAAAGCCCGCCGGAGGCGACGGCCGCTCGCAATCGGCGGGCCGAGCGTCGACCGCGGTCAGGTCAGTTGGACGTCGTCGATGTCGTGATGACGTTTCGCCAGCGTCCGCGCGGTCTCGATGTTCCGGCCGTCGGCGCCGATCGCGACGCCCCGGTCCGGCTCGGCGACCTCCACGTACGCGACCCGGTCGTTCTGCTCGGAGACGGTCACCGCGTTGACCGCCGCCGGCGCGAGCGCGCTCGCGACGAACGCCTCCGGCGTGTCCGCGTCCTCGACGAGGTCGATCGACTTGCCGAGGTCCCGCTCGGCCGCCTCGACGGTCTCTCCCGCCTGGCCGATCGCCGCCGCCATCTCGCCCGCCGGCAGCAGGAACACGAGCCGGTCGCCCTCCACGAGGCAGTCCTTCGGCGCCACGCCGGTCAGCTCGTCGAACCGACCGATGTAGCGCCGCGCCTCGTCGGAGAGCTCGACGCGCATCAGTCGTCGCCCACGACGCGCGACCCCATCCGGAGGTCGACGTCGCCGGTCCCGATCGAGATCGGCTTGCCGGCGATGACGTTCTCGATGACGCCGTCGAGCTCGTCGTACTCGCCGTGGACCGCCGCGTCGAGGAGGTGGTTGACCGTCACCTCGAAGGCGGCCCGCGCGAGCACGGAGTCCTTGGATCCCGAGATCCCGTGTCGACCGATCGACTCGATCTCGCCGTTGTTCGTCATGATGTCGGCGACGAGCATCAGGTGCCGGACGTTCACGTCGTCGAGCCCCTGCTCTTCGAGCGTGTTCTTCGTCTCGTCGATGATCGTCTCGCGGGCCGCCTCGACGCCGAGGTTCCGATAGATCTCGTGGATGTTGTTACACGTCGTCCGCGAGGCGTCCACGCCCTCGATCTCGAGGACGTCGCCGAAGGCGGACCCCTCGGTGTAGAGGACGAACTCCTCGCCGTCCTCGAGCTGCTCTTTGCGGATCACGACGCGTTCGACCTCCTCAATCCCCTTGAAGACGATCTCGCGCAGCCGCTCGACGAGCTGCAACAGCTCGCGGTAGCTCGGCTCGTTGGGGCCGAACTCGATCACGGTGCCCGCCTGTCGGGCGTCGACGCCCAGCGAGTCCTCGATCGTCTCTGCGATGATCCCGGCGACCTCCGTGGGGTCCGAGTGGGTCGGCCACCGCTCCAGGAGGGTGTCGTCGTTGAGGTCGATCCGCACCAGCATGTCCGCCACGTTGGTGGAGACGTCCCCGAGCGCTAAGATCCGCGTCGACTCGATCGACCAGACGACCTCGTGGGCGCGCTCGCGGTCGGTCGCGTACTCGCCCTCGAGGTGGACCGTCATCATCGGCGTGTCCGGCGTCTTCCGGGCGTCCACCAGCTCGATGAGCCGGGGGAGCCCCTGCGTGACGTCGATCTCCGCGACGCCGGCGTAGTGGAAGGTGTTCATCGTCATCTGCGTTCCGGGCTCCCCGATCGACTGCGCCGAGACGGTCCCGACGGGCTCCAGCGGGTCGACGCGCGTCTCGATGTAGCGGTTCTCGACGCCCGTCACGATGTCGGTCGCCTGCTCGATCGTGACCCCGCCGTGCTCGTCCGCCTTCGTCTCCAGCGTCTCGTACACCTCGGTCTTCAGCCGCTTCGGGAGCTCCGTCGCCTCCACGACGGCCTCCATGTCGTCGGTGACGTGTTCGTACTCAGTCATCGGATTCCACCCCCAGCTCGTCCGCCTTGTTCAGGCCCGGACCCGCATGCTCCGAGAGGTTCGTCGGCGGCGCGCGCTCGCCGAGGAACCGCTCCTTCTCGTCGTCGGAGGCGAACTCCGACTCGAGGACGCGGTCGGCGATGCCGTCGACGTCGATGCCGTCGCCCTCGCCGGAGGAGACCTTGATCGGCGAGGTGCCGTCCTCACCGAACTCGAACTGGACGATCCGTCCGGAGGTGTCCCGGACGGTACCGTCGTACTGCGCCTCCAGCTCGGAGAGCGCGTTGATGAGCCGCCGCTGGAGGTAGCCGGACTTGGAGGTCCGGACCGCCGTGTCGACGAGCCCCTCTCGGCCGCCCATCGCGTGGAAGAAGAACTCCTCGGGCGTGAGCCCGCCGCGGTAGGAGTTCTCCACGAAGCCGTGCGCCTCCGCCGAGAGGTCGTCGGCCTCGTAGTGGGCGAGCGTGCGGTCCTCGTAGCCGCGGTTGATCCGCTCGCCGCGAACCGCCTGCTGGCCGACGGAGCCGGCCATCTGCGTGAGGTTGAGCATCGACCCACGCGCGCCCGAGCGGGCCATCACGACCGCCGGGTTGTCGTCGCCGAAGTGCTGGTCGGCGATCTCGCCGGCGGAGTCGCGGGCCTTCCCGAGCGTCTGCATGATCTTCATCTCCAGCGTCTCGTCGACGCTCCGGCCGGGCAGCGACTCCAGCTCGCCCGCGCGGTACGTCTCGATCAGCTCGTTGACGCGGTCGTAGGCGCTGCCGATCGCCTCGTCGACCTGATCTTCGGCCTCCGGCGGGATCGACTCGTCGTCGATCCCGATCGAGAAGCCGAAGTGCATGATCGCCCGCATCGCGAGCGACGCGATCTCGTTGATGAAGACGCGAGCGCGCGTCTCGCCGTACGCCTTGGTGAGCGTGTCGACGACCTCGCCGCCGAACGCGCCGACCGCGTCCTCGTCTATCGTTCCCTCGATCAGCTGGCCGTTCTCGATGACGACGGCGTCGCCGGTCGAGGAGGTGAACTCGAGGTTGAGGTCGTCGGGCAGCAGTTCCGAGAACAGCGTCCGCCCGGTCCAGAACTCGCGGCCGTCGTCGTCGACGCCGTCGGCCTCGGGCAGTTCGTCCACCCGAGTCGCCCGGAGCAGGTCGAGCGCCTGCGTCTCGGTGAACTCGGGGTTGGCGTGGGTGAGCAGGTACGTCCCGGAGATGTGGTCTTGGATCGCGCCGATGATGTTCCCGCCGAACCGCGGCGAGAGGATCTGCTCCTGGACGCGCATGAGCACGCGCGCCTCCGCGCGGGCCTCCTCGTTCTGGAGCGCGTGCATGTTCATCTCGTCGCCGTCGAAGTCGGCGTTGTACGGCGGACAGACGACGGTGTTGAGCCGGAACGTCTTGTACGGCATCACGACCACCTCGTGGGCCATGATCGACATCCGGTGTAGCGACGGCTGCCGGTTGAAGATCACGATGTCGCCGTCGACGAGGTGGCGGTTCACCTCCCAGCCCGCCTCGACCTTCTCGGCGAGTTCCTCGCAGTTCTTCTCGGTCACCTTCAGGCGGCGACCGTCGGGCCGGCGCACGTAGTTCGCGCCGGGGTGCGCCTCGGGGCCGTTCCGGACGTACTGGCGCGCGTCCTCGACGTTGCGCTCGGTGACGTTGAGCGTCTGGGTCATCTCCTTGGCCACGCGGTCGGGGACCCCGACCTCGTTCAGCGAGAGCGTGGGGTCCGGCGAGATGACGGTCCGCGCCGAGAAGTTGACGCGTTTCCCCGAGAGCGAGCCGCGGAAGCGACCCTCCTTGCCCTTCAGCCGCTGGCTGAGGGTCTTGAGGGGTCGCCCGGAGCGGTGCCGGGCCGGCGGCGTCCCGCTGATCTCGTTGTCGACGAACGTCGTGACGTGGTACTGTAACAGCTCCCAGAGGTCCTCGATGATGAGCTGGGGCGCGCCCGCCTCGCGGTTCTCCATGAACCGCTGGTTGATGCGGATGATGTCGACCAGCTTGTGCGTGAGGTCGTCCTCGGAGCGCTGACCGTTGTCGAGCGTGATGGAGGGCCGCGTGGTGACCGGCGGGACCGGAAGCACCGTCAGGATCATCCACTCGGGCCGGGAGTGTTCGGCGTCGATGCCGAGCACCTCCAGGTCCTCGTCGGGGATGTCCTCGAACCAGTCGCGGACGTCCGAGGGCATCAGCTTGTTCATGTCCTCCTCGGTGAGGTCGATGTCGAGCGCCTTCTCGATGGCGCGGCGGTCCTCCTTGCGCGGGCGGAACTCGCCCGCCATGATCTCGTTGACCCGCTCGAGGGAGATGTCCGTCTTATCGGCCAGCTCCTGCGGGGAGGTGCCGGGGTCGTCCTCCTCCTCGTCGGGCTGCATCGCGGCCGCGATGTGCTCGGAGTAGTCGCCCGAGAGCACGTCCTGGACCTCGTAGTAGGTCGTCGGCTTCTCGTGTTTGATGTCCGCCTGCGGCTCGCCGCAGTACGGACACGTCGACGCCTTCCGGGCCTGCCGGACGGCCGCCTTCAACACGTCGTGGGGGTCCTCGCCGAGCTCCTCGGCGCGTTCCAGCCGGTCCCCGAACTCCTCGCGTTCCGCCTCGGTGAGCGCCAGCTTCCCACACTCGCGACACGTCGACCGAAGCAGTCGGCGGATGAGCTTCGTGAAGCCCACGTGGATGACGGGGGCGGCCAGTTCGATGTGCCCGAAGTGGCCGTTACACGACCCGGAGTGGGACCCGCAGGTCCGACACTCCAGGCCGGGGTCGATGACCCCGAGTCGCGGGTCCATGAGCCCCATGTCGATCGGATAACCGTCGTCGTCGTACGTGTCCGCGGTGATGACCTTCGTGGCCGACATGTCCCGGTACGTCTCCGGGTCCATCAGGCCGAAGTCGATCCCGCCGAGCACCTTCGGTGTTTGCATTGACATTTAAATCGCGTCCTCCAGTTCGAGTTTCGGTCGGATGCCGAGAGCGATCATCTCGTCGAGCAGCAGCTTGAACGCGTAGCTGACCTCGAGCTCGTGGATGTCGTCCTCGTCGCCCGTGACCGGGTCGTACACCCGGCGCTGTTCTCTGTCCTCGACGGCGACCAGGCCCGTCTCAGCGGAGACGTACACCTGCTCGGCGTCCGAGGACTCGAGCAGTCGCTCGTTGAGCACCATCGACGCGCCGTGGCCGATGATCGTGTCGCGCTCCATCTCCCCCACCCGAAGGCCTCCCTCGCGGGCACGCCCCTCGGTCGGCTGGCGCGTGAGCACCTGGACCGGCCCGCGCGAGCGGGCGTGGAGCTTGTTCGACACCATGTGGTACAGCTTGTGGTAGAAGATCGTCCCGACGAAGATCTCCGCGTCGATCTTCTCGCCGGTGACGCCGGAGTACATGACCTCCTTGCCGGAGGACTTGAAGCCGTGCTCCTCCAGCCCGCTCCGGAGCTCCTCCTCGTCCTCGCCCTGGAACGGCGTGCCGTCGACGCGCGAACCGCGCAGCGAGCCGACCTTGCCGCCGAGCATCTCCAGTACGTGGCCCACCGTCATCCGCGACGGCAGCGCGTGCGGGTTCATCACGAGGTCGGGGACGACCCCCTCCTCGGTGAAGGGCATGTCCTCCTGGGGCGCGAGGTGGCCCACGACGCCCTTCTGGCCGTGCCGGGACGCGAACTTGTCGCCCAGTTCGGGCACCCGCTGGTCGCGAACCTTCACCTTCGAGAGCTTCGAGCCGTCCTCGCCCTCCATCAGCGTCACGGTGTCGACGACGCCGGACTCGCCCGAGCGCATCGTCACCGACGTCTCACGGCGCTTCTGCGGGGAGAGTCCGCCCATGTCGTCCGGCTCCTCCAGGAAGCGCGGCGGGCTCGTCTTGCCCAAAAGCACCGAGGACTCGTCGACCCGGGTCTCGGGGTTGACGAGGCCGTCCTCGTCCAGGTGCGTGTACGCGTCCTCGCCGCGTGCTCCGCGAACGTCCTGATCGGGGATCTCGAAGCGGTCCTCTTGGCCGCCGGGGTACCGGCGCTCCTCGCCCTCGTAGGTCCGGAAGAAGTGCGAACGCGTGAGCGCGCGGTCGACGGAGCCCTGGTTCATCACCAGCGCGTCCTCGATGTTGAACCCCTCGTAGCTCATCACGGCGACCACGAAGTTCTGGGCGGCCGGCCGCTCGTCGAAGCTGATCTGGTCGGACGTCTGGGTCTTCACCATCGCCAGCTGCGGATAGTGTAGCAGGTGCTGGCGGGTGTCCGGCCGGATCCGGTAGTTGGCCGAGGGGAGCCCGAGCGACTGTTTCATCATCCCCGCGCCCATCGTGATCCGGGGGCTCGCGTTGTGCTCGGGGTACGGGATCATCCCCGCACCGATGCCGAACACGAGCTGCGGGTCGATCTCGAGGTGCGTGTGCTTGTCGGTCACGTCCTCCTCGTCGACCGCGACGAGGATGTCCTCCTCCTCCTCGGCGTCGATGAACTCGATGTAGCCGCGGTCGACGAGGTCCTCGAACTCGACGTCGCCGCGCTCGAGCGAGGATATCTCCTCGTCGCCCAAGAGCGGCTCGCCGTTCTCGACGACGATCAGCGGCCGGCGGGCACGCCCCGCGTCCGCGTTGACGATCACCTCCCGCGTTCGTTCCTTCACCGAGACGTTCACCATCTCGCTCACGTCGCCGCGTCGGCGAGCTTCGCGGATCTGGTCGGCGAGTTCGTGCGGGTCCGGGTGGGTCCCGACGAGGCTCCCGTTGACGTACACCTTCGCTTCGCGTTCTGCTTGTGCCATGTTAGTCGTCCGCCGTCTGTCGTTCGACGCCCTCGATGCCGGGGATCCCCTCGACACCCATCGACGCCAGTTCTCGTTTCAGCCCCTGTTCGTCCTCGACGGTCTGTGACAGCTCCATCGCCTGCGCGAAGTTCTTCACGAGCCCGCAGTTCGGTCCCTCCGGCGTCTCGGAGGGACAGATGCGACCCCACTGGGTCGCGTGGAGGTCCCGCGCCTCGAAGTGCGGCTGCGAGCGGGAAAGCGGCGAGCGCAGCCGGCGCAGGTGCGAGAGCACGCCCATGTAGTCGGTCCGGTCGACGAGCTGGGAGACGCCGGAGCGACCGCCCACCCAGTTCCCCGTCGCGATCGGGTGTTCGAGCCGTTCGGTCAACACGTCCGAGCGGACCACCGTGTTCACGGTGAGCTGGCGGTTCCGCATGTTCGCGCGCTCGAGCTGGTACTTCACGTCGCGTGCCAGCTTGTTCAAGGCGGTCCGGAACAGGTCCCGCATCAGGTCGCCGGAGACCTTCAGCCGCTTGTTCGCGTAGTGGTCCTTGTCGTCGGCCTCCCGGCGGTCTAAGGCGAGCTCGAAACACGCCTCGGCCATCCGGCAGAGGTAGTACGCCTTGTTGATCCGCACGTCCTCCTCGTCGACGCCCTCCTCGTGGAGGTGCGGCAGGAGGTAGCGGTCGATGACGTAGTTCGCCCGCTTGAGCTGGTAGTTCTTCCCCTGGCCGCTCGCGACGCGCTCGCCGAGCGTCTCGATGGCCTCCTCGGTGGTCTGGACCGAGGCCTCCTCCAAGTTCTCCAGCATGAACTTCACGATCTCGGGGTCGTCCGAGACGCGGTGGACGATCTCCTCGTCGGACTCGAGGCCGAGCGCGCGGACGAGGGTCACGAAGTCGATCGAACCCGACACGGACGGGAACGAGACCTCGAGCAGCCCCTCGCGGTTGCGCTCACAGAGCACGAGCGCGCGGTAGCCGCGCCGTTGGGAGAACGTCTTGGCGACCTGGATCTCGTCGCCGTACTTCGAGTCGTACTCCGCGAGGATCTTGTTCGGTGCGAGGTCCTCCGAGGTCATCAGCACGCGCTCGGAGCCGTTGACGATGAAGTAGCCACCGGGGTCGACCGGGTCCTCGCCGATGTCGATCAGTTCGTCGTCGGTGAAGTCGGCCATGTTACACTTATCGGAGCCGACCATGATCGGCATCCGGCCGACCTTCGTCTCCGTGCTGTCGACGACGGTCTCGGGTTCCTCCTCGCCGCCGCGCACGATGGACATCTCCATGAACACCGGCGCGGAGTAGGTGATGTTCCGCAGACGGGCCTCCTGGGGGTAGAGGAGTTCCTCGGAACCGTCGGCCTCGCGGACTCGGGGCGTGACCATCCGCACGTCGCCGAGTTCGACGTAGACGGGCTCTTGGCCCTCCTTGTCGCCGATGTCGGTCTCGATCGTTTCCTTTTCGTCGACCACTTCCTGCATCCCGCGGCCCAGGAAGTTGTTGAAGGATCGGAAGTGGTGTTCGGCGAGTCGTTCGTCGGAGAAGTACTCGCGTGACACCACGCGTCGGTCTTGCCTGTTCATGAGACGACCAGTCGGAACACGACCGCTTGGTCCGTCGTGCGTGAATCACGGACGATCTTCACCACGTCCCCGACTTCGGCGTCGTCAGGGGTCGCGGGGTCGGTGCGTTTGATCTTCGGTAGGTTCGTCTTCTTCACGTCGTACTCGGCCAGGACCTCCTCGATCTCCTCGGGATCGTCGATCAGGACGTGGTCCGGGACGAGTTCGTGTTGGCTTACGTCTACCATGGGTGGTGGTGGTGGGGAAAAGCTATCACGAGATACTACAGTGCGTTACCGACTCCAGCCGCATAAGGTTTGTCAACTCCGCCGCGCACGGCTCTCCGCGACGGGGCGTTCCTCGTTCTCACGCTCGGGAGTGACACACAAAAACGTACCGCCCGCCCTGTGAGAGTCCACCACCGCCGCCGCCGATGACAAGCCTTATTTGCCAGACACGGGTACGACAGATTGCGACGCGCCCGGATGGTGTAGTGGCCCATCATACGACCCTGTCACGGTCGTGACGCGGGTTCAAATCCCGCTCCGGGCGT
>NZ_FOPZ01000006.1 GCF_900113615.1 Halorubrum aquaticum | reverse complement strand
GGAGAACGTACTCCGGCTCGTTACGGAGCGATCCGTGGCGGGTTAACACCGTCTGCTGGATGTTCTCGCCGAGGGACCGATCGGCGTCGAGCTCCTCGAGGTAGTAGGGAACACCACCGAACACACTCCACGTACGCACGGCCTCGTCCGCCGTCGCATCATCCGGGAAAAACTCCGTCGCGGCGTCGAACGAGAGTTCACGGATGTCGAGTGTCAAGGAGGTCCGCCCGTATAGCGGGCTGTCTCCAAGCAGTGTCGCCTCCTCCATCATACTGATCGATGACCCGACCAGCACGAACGTCGTCTCCGACTCGTCGAACTCGTGGTCGAACAGCGCCTGTAATACGGAGGGAAGACTCTCGTCTTGTTCGATCAGGTACGGAAACTCGTCGAGGACGACAATGGCGTTCTGGTCGGCTAGATACCGGAACAACCGCTCCCAACCAGGACGAATGTCTTCGATACCAGGAACCGTGTCGGCCGCAACTTCGACGAACTGTTTCAGTTGGAGCTCCCGCGTCTTCTGTCGTGCCTGATAGAAGACCGCGTTCTTTCGTCCCGCAAGCGCCTTCTTGACGAGTCTCGTCTTTCCCAGCCGTCGCCGCCCGTACACGACGGCGAGATCCGCGGTCTCCGAGTCAAACAGGCCGTGAAGCCGATCTAACTCCTCCGAGCGGTTCACGAAGTCTGTCATGGCGCTGAATTAGTGGGTATATGATAAAATATTCTGAATAATCATATTCTGGAATATCATATCTAGAGATATCATTGACGAGGTGCGGTACAACGATGCTAACTAGATTAACCAACAAATTGCCGGGAGATACCGGAATGTTGGTTAATTTGGCGACCAAAGGCGACGGCCACCTTGGAAAGAGTCTTGGAAACAGTCTACCACTCCTCAAGATCCGGTGACAGAGTTCGAATTGACGTTTTGTAAAGTCCTTTCTGGAAGTCCGGAAGCGCCGCGCCGTCGCTTATTGAGAGAGTGACTAGTTATCGAGTATGGGAGACCACCCACCATCGAATCGAATGGCAGCGGACAAGCCGACACGGAGCGCAGACCGCAATCTAGGCTTGACAGATCAAGCCGATCCAGCCACAGACGAGATGCTGCTGCCGTCACTCGATGACGGCATTACGTTGCTCGACGTAGACGGCGGCCGTGGCGTTCCAATCCTCCAGTCGCTCGTGCTTGACCATCTCCTGTTACACGATGGGCCCGCCTTCTGGGTTGATGCGAACGGCCACGCGACGACGACGACGCTGGCTCAGATCACACCGAGCCAGCGGTTGCTCGACCGGATCCACGTCGCCCGCGGATTTACCGCGTACCAGCACTACGGCGCTGTCGACGATCTCTCGACAGCAGTAAACCAGGCCATCCAGAAATCGACCGCTGTCACCAGCACATCCGGTCGACAGTCATCGACTCATAGCGAAGACTCGTCTCCACACACCCCGTCGCTCATCGTCGCGCCGGCCGTCGACGCCCAGTACCGCAGCGACGAGACGCTCAGCGAGCAGCACGCGGAAACACTCCAAGCGCGAACCCTCGCTCGACTGGCGACGTACGCCAACAGTTACGACGTCCCGGTACTCGTTACTCGGAGTACGATCGATGAGTTCACAGCACCGGTTGCGACGGCCGCCGACTACCATCTTGAGTGTGAGCAAACACGGATGGGGCCGCGACTCGTCGGTGACGAGTTCGAGACACTCGTCTATCCCGTTGATGACGGTTCGTACTACCAGACCACGTTCGCCTACTGGCGACAGCTGCTCGCTACGCGGGCGACGCAGGTTGGCCTCGAACCGGCGACACCCTCGTCGTCGACGTCGACTCCGGCAGGTGTCGGAACAGGCGTGACTGCTGACGGCGAGACGACGTCGCTCACCACGAGTCCGCTCCTCGATGCGTGGACGGCACCTGGGGGGCGCTAACAATGGGACGCACGAACCCGACATATCGGGATGCGCTGCGGGCTATCGAAGACCGCTGGGCGGAGTTCCGACGGGCGCTCCGTCGTCGCGACCAACCACGCTTCGACCAGCTGTTCGAGTACGCTCGCGAACACGCCGACGCGAGTGGGCTGTTGAACCACCAGAATCCACTGGTGCCGGCGCTATTCAGTATCGATCTCGAACAGGAGGCCACATTGGAAGACCATGAGGAACGCCTCGAAGTGCTCGAACGCCGACTCAACGAACAGCGCACCGATGAAGAAACCAGCGAGGAATCCCAATGAGTACACTCGCGACGATCGCATTCGACATCGAGACGACGGGATTTTCGACGACTGACCAGCTGACCGTCGTCGGCTTCGACGCCGAAATCGGCTCGCGAGTGTTCCTCAATACAGACGGGAGTGCGTGTGCCTCAGATATCGAACAGCAAGTGAACGACCATCTCACCACGCCAGTGACGCTCTCTGTTCACGACGATGAGGACGCGCTGTTGGACGCCGTCAAGACGTTCGTCGACGCCACGATCGCACAGCGAGATGTCAAGCTCGTTGCCTACAACGGGGAAACCTGGAAGGGTGGATTCGATCTGCCATTTCTTCGAACGCGGTTGAGTCATCATGAACGCGAGTGGCCGTTCGCCGAGCTGCCGTACATCGACGTGATGGAGGTCTTCTCCTCACGGTTCAATACGAGTGAGAACAGCCTCACTGGAGTGTATGACGAGCTCGTGGCTTCCGGCCACGGCACAGTCGATCCATTTGGGGAAAGTAGCGAGGCCGTCAACGCGTGGGAGACTGGTGATTTCGAAGCGGTCGTACTCCACAACGTCGCCGATATTCGCCGCACACGAGCGCTGATGGACATCGCCGAACGATACTGCTCGAAATCAGATTTTTCGATGAAATCGCTTGACCCAGTGATTAGTGAAGGGTGAATGTGCAAAAACTGTCGAGGGCCTCGGGGCGATTTACTTGCTATATTTGTCTTCGAGAGATGCTTCTTGCCGAGCCAGTATTTGGACACCCTCGCGGATCCCCTCGGTCAACACGATCCGTCCTAGCTCCGTCAGTTCGTAGTACGAATAGGTCTCTTCAGTCCCCGTATTCGGATCGCGTCGGTTCTTGATGAGTGCGACATCCTTGAGCGTCCGGAGCGGATAGTGGAGCGCGTTATCCTCCTCACCAAGTACCATTGATAGTTCGCTGGTGCTGAGTTGATTATTCTCCGCGAGCGCCTCAAGGATCAGATATTGCTTGGGCTTAGACGCCACTTCGTACATCTTCAAGTAATCGTCAAGATCGAACAGGCTGTCTTCAGGGAGTTCAACGTCAAGGTCGAACCCGTTATCGCCCTCATTAGGGTCGTCACGCCGTCGGAGCGAACCGCCGTCAGGAATTGACACTCGGTCGGACGAGTTGGTCATATAAGTCAGTTGGTCCCCTACCATCTTAAAATATTTTACTATGGTTGCGGCGAGACCATCCAACTATTTGGTCCATCGAGGTGAGTAACTCACAATGGAAGAGCAGTTGATTGTGCTCTGAAAACACGGATCCTGTAAAAGAACCCGTGCCGACAAGGCTTCTATGGCGGATTTTCTGCGTCGTTGATCCCATCGAATGTTCCATTCGTATAGGCGTATCCCCACCGCTGGAGAATCGCTCGCGTCACAAGGCCTGTTTCAGACACAGCAATACAAGATGTGTCGACAGGACGGCTCAGAGCATCGGGAGGTGAATGGAAGTGTCGGCGCGGCGCGTCGGGTTTCGGATGACAGTCGAACCGAAAATTTCGGTCTCGGTCATCTGTGTAGTGTGCGGCGTAGTTCCCGGTGAGACTCCACCGGACATCTATCCGCGCGGATGACGCCGCTCCGACGCCGTCGGATAGTTCAACGGAAAGTGTCTGTGGATTCAGGGGGTCGTCTAATGACGCCGCCTGGACCAGCGGCTCTAGTTCCACGAACAGGTCCCGTATTTCTCGTAGTGCCCCGGCGTCGATAGGACCAAATACCTCAGACTGCTCGTCTGGCTGAATATGGTGAGCGGGGTCTCCGTCGTCGGTCATACCACGATGGATGTATCGCCGTTACCATCGTCATCCGTGTCCGTGCCAGTGAGGTGACCAGTTTGGCTCACCTCACCGATCGCGAGTGTTGCCTGTGCGAGCGCGAGGTTGCGTCGCGTCGTTTGCCATTCTGTGAGAAGTGCACCATGCTCGCTGTCGGCGTCGCCGATATCCAATTCTCGGGCGAATTTTTCAGGTGAATCAACACCGTATTCCTCGCGCCACGCCTGTATCTGCGCCTTCATATCAGCGATGCCGGACGCGATCTCTTCGGGCGTCCGTTCTGCGAGGAGCGACTGGGCGTGTTCGGTGACGATAGCCGTTTCCGACCGTCGGTAGTGCGTCGTCTGACCGTCCTGAGACGTCGTTACCTCACCAGCGCTCTCGAGCGTTCGCAGGTGCTTTCGCGCCGTGGTCGGTGAGACGCGGGCACGCTCGGCGATCTGTGCTGCAGACAGCGGATCGTACACACGAGAGATGACTTCGTACACTCGTTCAAAGGGCGTCGTCTCCTCGATCCATTCCTCTTCGACGACGTCGTTCACGTCACGGTGTTCGGTGCCGCCATCCGGGCTGACTCGGTGGGGTGGGGACGGCTCTTCGGACATTATGTGCCAACCAACGGGAGAGCGGCATAATAATCTGTGGGGTAGTATATTGTTCACCGAATTCAAGATAT
This sequence comes from Halorubrum aquaticum, assembly GCF_900113615.1. Taxonomy (GTDB): domain Archaea; phylum Halobacteriota; class Halobacteria; order Halobacteriales; family Haloferacaceae; genus Halorubrum; species Halorubrum aquaticum. The sequence goes on along the minus strand of NZ_FOPZ01000006.1, from coordinate 182,128 downwards.
GGAGGACTGTCCATAGCAGTCTTAACCAACAACCACCTGTGAAACGGCAGTTCTGTTGGTTAACGCGCCACCGGAGGTTCAGATAACAAACTCGGAAACGATTCTGGAAGTGGGGTTAACAGAGCGAATCCGCGAGAGTCCGCTGTTCTTGTCGATACGATCTCTGTTTCCCGAAATCCGGAACAGACACACCGGCGATTATGCGGGACTCCGGTGTAGAGACACGTAGGTGGATGACTACCGCAAATGGCGTTCACAATCGATTTCCTTGACGATGGTCGCGTTCTTGAATGGGAAGCGACCAGCGACGGCGCAACCGCGACCGAACGCGACGACTACACACCTCGTTTCTACGTCACAGCACGTGACTCTGACACCGACATCGATCTCACGCCACTTCGCTCACAATACGAACGACACCCAGATGTCGTCGCGACAGAGATCGTATCCCGGCGCCCCGGATTTCGTCGTGACGACGAGCCCGCTCTCGCTGTCGACGTCGACCACGTCGACCGCGTCACACCGCTTGCGCGACAGGCACGCCAACTGTCGGCGCACCCGGTCGGCGATCTCGCCTGTTTCAACGTCGATTTCTCGCGATCGTTCCGGTACTGTCTGGAGACCAGTTGCGATCCAACTCCGACGGCAGAACTGTCAACACTCCGGCTCGGTATTCCAGTGACCGAGACAGGCCAAGACACGTACAGCGAGCTCACAATTGCGGGCGAGACTGTTACCGACTCATCGAGAGACATACTCACCACCGTCCAAGCGGCGATCGAGACACACGACCCAGACATTCTCGTCTGCTCGACGAGCGAGATCATCCCGACCCTCCACGAGATGGCGACGGACGCCGGCGTCGACGACTTCTTATTGAGTCGATGGCCGGACGTCGACTACCAGCAGCTCGCGAGCCGGTCGACGTACTCGAGCTACGGCCGCGTCGGTCACTCCCCGGCGCGGTACAACGTGCCCGGTCGAGCGATCATCGACGAGTCGAACACGTTCTTCTACGGGGAGGCGAACCTCGACGGTGTCCTCGATCTCGTGTCGCGTTCGAAAAAGCCTATCCAGGAGCTCGCGTGGGCATCGATCGGGAACGTCCTCACGGCGATCCAGATTTGTGAGGCCCACGACCGTGGTGTCCTCGTCCCGTGGAACTCCTGGCGGCATGAGTTCTACAAGCCGATGGGGACGCTCCACGACGCCGACCGCGGCGGGTTCATCTTCGCACCCGAGGTCGGCCTCCACGAAAACGTCCACGAACTCGACTTCTCCTCGTTGTACCCGAATATCATCTGTACTCGGAATGTGTCACCGGACGTCATCCGGTGTGACTGCCACAGCGACCGCAAGGACGTTCCCGGCCTCGGGTACTCAATCTGCGATGATCGAGGCTACCTCGTTGACGTGCTCCAGCCGATCATCGACGCTCGCGACGAGATCAAGGCAGCCATCCGTCGCGAGAGGAAACGAGACGACCCCGACGAGGATCGCCTAGCGGAACTCGAGGGGCGGTCGGGAGCGCTGAAGTGGATCCTGGTCGCCTGCTTTGGCTACCAGGGGTTCAGCAACGCGAAGTTCGGCCGCATCGAGTGCCACGAAGCAATCAACGCGTTCGCTCGCGAGATTCTGCTGACGGCGAAACAGCAGCTGGAGGACGGCGGCTGGCGCGTCGTCCACGGCATCGTTGACTCCATATGGGTGACTCCGGACCCCGACGTCGACGACGATGACCGCGAAAACCTTGAAGCGCTCACGACGGCGATCACGGAACGCGTCGAGATTCGGCTCGAACACGAAGCCCATTATGACTGGGTGGCGTTCGTTCCCCAGCGCGAGAGCAACGCCGGCGCACTCACGAAGTATTTCGGCAAGGTGGCTGCCAACGACGAGTTCAAGTTACGCGGTATCGAGGCTCGCCAGCGGTCGACCCCGCCGTTTATTGAGGATGTCCAGCGGGATTGTCTCGAACGGTTCGACGCGACTCGATCACCGGACGCCGTACTCGACTGTCTCCAAGATGCCATCAAGCGCCTCCACGCTGGAACGGTGCCGGTCGAGCAGCTCGTCGAACAGAATCGAGTCTCCAAGCCGCTGGAGGGATACACGCAAAATACCCAGAACGTGGCGGCGCTGAAGCGGGCTCGCGATCAGGATCTCGCTGTTCATCCAGGCCAAGACATCGAGTACGTGGTCGTCGACGACGAGAAAAGCTCGCGAGAACGGGTCGCGTTGACTCACGAGGAGGTCGAGTCGTACGATGCGTCGTACTACGAGACGCAACTCGTCAGAGCTGTCGAGAGTGTGCTGTCACCGCTTGGCTGGGATCGGACGGAGATTCGTCGAGAACTCACGGAGACGCGGGTCCCGAAGTTGGCAGCGTACGCGAGCACAGAGAACAGTTAACCAACACAGCGGAGTGGGTTTGTTGGTTACCTAAGATCCCTTTAGGGTCGAACCCCCACACCCCGTGTGCGATATGAAATTGCGAAGATGGTGGGGAGGGGTGATCGGGGAGAGAGACCATGAAACATCGGGAATCCGCTATTTTACGGAGAAGAGGTCTCAAAGACAGCGATATCAAGACAGGCTATATTTTGGAAACATTTACATAGCCGCTCTGTCAACCATAGCCGCAATGGGCCTAAGGTCGGTTGAAACGAAACAGTATGTTTCGTGATATAACCGAACTTGTCCGAGGCTTTATTCCTTCGTGAGCTGAACGTCTCTGTCGGTTTATCGTCTTCTCGTGGACTCTCTCACCGAATTCCGACATCTTTGGATGGTTCGTCCGTGCCTACCTTCTCGTCAAATTCATATCGCACACGGGGTGTGGGGGTGACTTATCGACGAGATCAGACTCTGCTCGGGATATTCAAGAGATATTTTCGGCACATCTGGTCGAGAATATGTCCAGTGTTTCATCTCGCACACGGGGAGTACCTCCGCTGAATTCTTCTGTCTTGCCTCGACATCGACAGCTGTTCGATGGCCTGATCGACATTTCATATCGCACACGGGGGGTCACTACGATCAATTGATTTCGCCCGTGGTTACGGAATTATTTCGTCTACCCATCGAGAAACACTCTGTATCGGTAGAATTCAGCAAATTTAATCTCGCACACGGTACCCATATTTATTTATAGTTTCGACCTAACTGCGCAAATATGGCTGACGGCGACGATCAACAGTCCCTCTCACAATCTATCAAAGGTCGCCTCCAAGAGGGCGTTCAGAATTCGGTTTTTCGAGATAAGGGTCTTCTTGACCCGGATGCCGTCATCGACGAGGACCGGATCGTCGGTCGTGATGACCAGCTGGACGACATCATCACCTATCTCCGACCGGCATTACAGGGGAACCGCCCGCCCAATATGCTTCTCTACGGCCCATCGGGGACGGGGAAGTCACTCATCATCAATGCGGTCTGTCAGCAGGTTCTTGAACTCGCGAACGCCCAAGATGACCGTTTTGGCGTTATTAAGATCAACTGTCAGACAATCAAATCGCACGATAGGGCCGTCTATCGTCTTGTGGAAAACGCCGCTAATGAAGCCGACGTCGAAGTCGGTGTCCCGCAGAGTGGCGTCTCGACAGACCAGAAACTCAGCCGATTCTATGAGATCCTGAGTAACAATTTCGACTCGGTCATTATCATCTTGGATGAGATTGACCTCCTGGTGGGACGACAGCGGGACCCGAACGAGGAACCAGCTTACTCAAAGCTGCTTTATCAACTCTCTCGGGCATCACAACTCGGTCAAATCGAGGGGCACGTGTCCGTTGCTGCGCTCACGAACGATCCCCGATTCATGGAGAACCTTGACGGCCGGGCTGAGAGTTCGTTCAATCCGCAAGACGTCGTCTTCTCAGACTATGATGCGGACCAACTACAATCCATTCTACGACGACGTCGTGATGCGTATCGGGAGGATGTCCTTGAAGACGGTATTATTCCACTTAGCTCAGCGTTTGCGGCACAGGATCACGGCGACGCGCGGAAAGCGATCGATCTATTCCGGAAAGCAGGCGAGATTGCGGACCGAGAGAACGAAGATACGGTTGATGAAGGACACGTTCGCGATGCCCAGAAAGAAGCGGAACGGGATCGGACATTGACTCAAATGCAGGGTCTGTCGACCCAAAAGAAGCTCTCGCTTTACGCTACTGCAATCGTCCCCGTCTACTCACAACGCAACCTGAACGCCGTTCCCAGCACAGTCGCGTACCGTGTGTATCAGTATCTTACTGACTTACTTGATGCCGATACAAAATCGCGCGACTCCTATCTCCGCTATATGAGTGAGGCAGAGACATACAATTTTGTCACATCAGAAAAGCGGGGACGTGGCTACGGGAGTGGCGTTCACAAAGAGTACACGTTCGTTGACAATCCTGGCGTGGTTGCTGAAACCCTTCGAGCAGATATCCGGATCGAGGAAGCAGATAACGAAGGTGATCTTATCAAGTCAGTTGTCAACGCACAGATAGACGACTTCTTTGAGGGAAAGTAACTCGGAGCGACACAGTCGCTGCTATTTGATTCATTTCGCACACGGGGGTGTGATCCTGCCAGAAGAAATGTTATATATTCTAAGTGTGTCTGACAATCGTACTCATATTTTCATTTCGCACACGGGGTGTCCCCGCACAACTCGTCAGCTGATTCATCTCTCACACGGGGTCTACCCCGGTTGAGAGTAGAATCATTTCGCACACGGGGGGTGCCAACGAGATATCTCTAAGAATTTCATTTCGCACACGGGGTGTGTACGCCGCAAGATCGGGCTAGCCATCTGTTCTACTCGTCAGGATTGACTGGTGACTTATACTTGGATTTGACTTGCTCTCCATCCCGCCACTGCCAGTAGTAGTAGCGATTGTCGTTGATATCCTTGATCGTGATCGTCGCTTTGGCAGGAACGTCGTCTGGGAGCTCGTCTGGTCGCTCTTCGACCTCCTCTTGATCTGGCGACTCCTCGAGACGGGCCTCTCGTACCTTGTGCTCGGCGAGCGCTTCAGCGTACGTAGCAACATCTAGGAGCTGCTCTGGAGACGACTCGTTAAGCACGTTGACGACCTCCGTTGCGAGATCTGCCGGTGGGGTCGGGGGTTCGTAGGACATCAGTTGGCCTCGTGTTAACCAACACAACCCACGAATCCATAGTTTTGTTGGTTAAGACGATGGAGACGGCTCCCGTGCTCGCTGGATGTAACACTACTCGAAACTTGTTTATAAATTAATTTTGTACTACGTTATACTGTGCTTCGGCGCATCGAACTCAAGGTCCTCGCCACGGTCGCCCGCGGCGATACGATCTCCGAGCTCGCGACGAAGCTCGACCATAGCGAGAGCTACCTCTCTCGTGCCGTCGCCGACCTCGTCGAGAAAGGGCTCGTCTATACCGAACGCGACGGCCGACGAAAACGAGTCGTCCCATCGGATGCCCGCGCCGTCGAGATCTACCAGGACCTCGTCCGCCAGTACCCCCATATCGACTTCTCCGAGCTGCTGACCGGCAAAGCTCTCGAGGTGTTGTACTACATCGACCAACCGCGAACTGTCTCTGAGATCGCTGAGAAAAGCGACAACTATCGTAACACCGTCAATCGCGTGCTGAGACGATTCCGCAATCGTGGCTTGGTAGGCAGAGAAGACAGTCAGTACTACTTCACCGGGAACTTCGAGCAACTACGTGAGTTCGCACGTGAACTCGTTCATTATGACCATCGACAGCGACTCAGATCGGTCGTTCCGGATGGGACGATTCTCTGGGAGGAGCACGACGAATTCCTCGCACAAACTGAAATGGAGATCGATTCAAAGAATTTCCACGAGACTGGGTTAGCAGAGTTCGCGAGGTTTGGCCTCCAGTTTCTCCTGACGAGCCGCCGCTATTACCTGTATTCTACAGATCCAGACAGCTTGTCGCCTGCGGCGCTTTGCTGTCACGTGCTTTTGATCGATGATGGGTCACGTCACCGATCGTACTGTGCCCTCTTGATCAGCCATCTCGATATTGACGAGGGCCAACTCCGAGATCAAGCAGCGAAATATGAACTGGAAGAGACAATCGATGCCCTACTCCAGTATCTGAACACACACGGGCAAGATACTGGCCGCCGTTTTCCCGAATGGACTCAATTCCGGAGGCTGGCAGCCGACTACGAAGTTTCTCTCTCACACTAACTCCAGTTGTGATTTTTTGTGAGCTTCAGGGGCCACGCTCCCGTACCTCTCTCTACTCGCTGGAACGCCACCAACGGAGTACACACTTCCTGAACGAGTCCCGCTGGTATCGACTGGACAGACTGTCTCTAGGGTTCACACCCAGCAGTTGGAGGTGACACCAATGTGCGGAACAATAACAGGTCAACAGAAGCGAGATCCTCAGCGATAACGACGTCGAGAATACGGAGCTTGTCTGTGGGGCGCGGTACGCTGCTAGTCTAATTCGATGCCCAGACGTTCAGCGGCTTCCTCGGTGGTGAGAAGCTCGTCGTCATCGGCGTCGTCGAGGGACTCGCCCCGTTCAGGGAGCACCGCTGCCTCGTCGGGAAGCATCTCTGCCCCGTCGGCGTCCTCTGGCTGTTCCCCGTCTACTGCCATACTTCTCATTTCGAACCTGTAGTCATAATCCTTACCACGCTACGAATACCAGGGTTAGGATCGGTGTGATAGGGATATCACCCGGTTACGTCCTCCAATTCGGGAATATTCCGAACAATAAGAGAGAGTAAGATAGAGGGATGCTACATGATCCGGTAGGAGTGAGGGCCCCACGCCATCGACTCCACAGCGGTGTCACGCTTCACTTAAGCGCGTCTCTATACAAATCGGGTTTCCCGAGGATACTCGAGACTCACTAGCTGGCATGTTTCTCAGACGAGATTTAAAGTTCAAGGATTTCGCACTTGCGGGTATGACCCCTCACCTCACCACGGAGACACCCCCACCTGATCTCGAAACCGGGATCAACCATCTCGTAACTGTCAGCCGGTTATTGGATCGTCCAGAACTGGCGCGTGTCTATGTGTACACCTGCTATTACGGGCCGGTCACTCGACCAGAGATCAAGGCGGCACTGGATATCCCGAAGACCACGATCTACGACCACGTAGAGACGCTTGAGGCGCTCGGAATCGTCTCGCTTGCGGGAGATCGACCGGTGGAAGTGACCGCAGATCCGGTTCGAATCACTACTGACGATACTGTTGTGACGCCGACGATCCTCCACGCCGTTACACTCCAAGAAGTCGACGAAGACGTCTCATACTTTGTTGAGCGACACGGTGTTGGTAAACTCGCTGCTGCTGTCCGGCAGGCTGGACTCCACTATGCTGGCCAGATCACGCAGCGAATGGCCGCTGATCCACTTGGTATCCCAACTGGGGAAGCGATCAGTATTGTCCTCGCACTGAAGCCCGTGCTCGCAGTTGGGCACGAATACGATCCCTACTTTGACGTGATTTTCCCAGAAATTTCGGATGACATCGGATTCGAGAGCGACCATGACACGGCAGTACCCCGCAGAATACCGAATCGTGACTGATTCCATCACAGCAGTCGACGCAAACGAATTGGGGCATCGAAAAATAGTACCCGTATCTCTCGAATGGCTGTTCTAGACGAGCTCTCGGGATTCGAGTTCGAGGATGTCATAGAGGATGTCTTCAGCAACCTCGGCTACGAGAACGTCCGGCAGGCTGAGAAGACAGCCGACGAGGGGCGGGACGTCATCATGGAGGAGGTCGTCGACGGCACGCGGCGCGCGATCGTCGTCGAGTGTAAACACACGGGGACGGTTGGGCGACCGGTCGTCCAGAAGCTCCACTCGGCGATCGCGACGTTCGACTTCGATGGCCCGAAGCGGGGGATGGTCGTTACGACCGGCCGGTTCACGAGTCCCGCCCAGGAGTACGCCGACCGTCTCCAACAAAGCGACGACCCGCATCCAATCGAGTTGATCGGTGGTGAGAACCTTCGCGAGCTCGCCGACGAGATCGGCCTCGACCTCTACAACGGTCGCATCGAGATTCTCTGCGACGAGACGCTCCGCCCGTACGACCCCGCGGCCGACGTCGACGCGGCCGTCACGGAGGCGTTCCGCGATATCGAGAACATCGAGGCCGCCGACCTTCCGACACCGCATTCTGCGGTGACGTTCCGACCGGTCGTTGCGGTTACCGCCGACACAAACGCTGTCTTCGAGACGTCCGTCGGCGTCATCCACCGGATCAACGATCGGACGCAGTTCGTGGTTCACGCTGAACGTGGCCACCTACAGGTCGTCGACGAAGATGTCGCGGCACTGGTCACCAAGAACTTCCATACGCGGATCGAACTCGACCCCGAACAGTTTGGGGAGGTGTTCGACGACGTCGAGGAGCGCCGATTCGGGCAGACCCAGACCGAGTACAAGGAGTGGGCCGTCGAGCGGCTCCAGCAGCACCACACGATGACGGTGACCTACACCGGCGACAACAACGTCACGTACAACAAGACGTGTGAGCCGAATCTCTCGGATATCTCAGTACAATCGATTGAGCCGGTGTATCTTCCTGAGGTTCGGCAGACGACAGAGATACTGGAGTATTCGTATCCCTACGAATACTATGCTGCTGGCCCTTCACGAGTCACTACAGAAAACGGGATTCACCGATGTGTCCACTGCGAGACGAGCGGTGTCGGCGAGACGTACACGTACTGTCCGAACTGCGGGGCGATCGCCTGTACCAGCCACACCAAGACGGAGCGGCTGGAAGGCGAGCCGGTCTGTACGGGCTGTGCGGTGACGGAACGGTTCGCGTTGAAGACGAAGTATTTCTACGATGAGGAGAACCTCGAGGCATTCCGCGAGGAGTACGCCGACATGCCGCTTCAGGAGAAGGCGATGGAGAACAAATTAATTGCCGCAGGAGGCGTAGTCGCAGTATTCTTGATCGTTCTTGGCCTGCTCGTTGTTGGCGGCGTCGTATAAACTAGTGTTCTCACGTCCGTTTAGCGAAACTGTAGCCTACCCTTGCGGCGGTCTGGATGACACTCCATACACAAGACGGTGGAGGTGAACCGGCCGACTCCCGTAAATAGGCTACGACTGGCAGCGGAATTGGCAATTGAAACGCTGCTGTAAGCGTCTCCACACCCGAATTCACCCTTCGTTTCTTCCAGGACTAAGCGTTAATTCAGCCCAGCGTGCGCAGATCCACCCTCCTGCGGTCAGAACGTTCAGTCCGATCAGCAGGACGAACCCGCCGAACACCGAAAGCAGGAGCGCTCCGGGTAGCGTTGAGACTTCCCACGACGTGAGTCGAACGATGAACGAGATCCCGACCTCAAACTGGTCCCAAGGGATGACAAGCGAAAGCTCACGCCGGATCGGCTCGGGGAGAAACAGTCCAACCGACGCTCCGGGCATGTCGTAGTACAGCGGTGCTCCGAGCAGAGACAGTCCGAGTGACAGGACGACCACAATAATTGTGAACGCAGCGACACCGACAGCCAGCTTTGAGAGTACAAAAATAAGTGATCCCCATAAAACGGGAGTCGTCAGCACCGTTAGTACCTGATCGCGCAGTCGAGATGCTTCTGAAAGCCCCCACGACGGGGTCGGGATGTCGGCGCCGAGCAGTTGTCGCGCCATCACCCGTTCAGCGGCAGCAACGAGCACGACACCGCCCAGCGTTGCCGCAAGAATCGGCAGGCCGATCAAGAATACTGACAGGCTAATACCGAGTGACAGTCCGACAACGGTCCCGGCGAAGTACCCGATGCCGAGCGGGAACGCGAGGGCGAGATACAGCAACACCCCGTACGTCCGGAGTTGAAACGGAACCAATAACAGCTGTCGAACGGGGGGGAGGATGGTCGAGATGTCCGATACTTGGTCCGAGAGGGCCATCAACGGGACATTTGGGATGTCGTCTGATATAATATTCCCGCCTCGTCGTCAGCGAGGACCGCTTTGGTGGCGGTCACCCCCGAACCATGACGTCCCCGTCATTAGTGTGTGCCCGAAGCGGCGTTGAGCCGTCACCGACGACTGCCTCCAGTTGAGAGTCCGTCTGACGCCGGATCTGAAGTCCGGGAGCCACGTCGCTGATGAGTATGTCACCGTCGGCCGTGTCTGCCGTGAGCACCGTCTCAAGCTCCTCGCTTATCCGCAGGAGCAAGTTACCGTCTGACGACTCGATCTTGGCGTCATCAGCCACCGCCGGGATGTCAGTCATCACGTTCCCGTCCCGAGTGCTGATCTCGCCGACGCGCCCCGGGTCTCGCACCTGTATCGCTCCGTCCTGTGTCACCGCCGAGAGCGTCCCGTCCGTCCCGTCGACGGAGATGTCTCCGTCGCTGGTCTCCGCGGTGACGTCGCCCCGAGCGTCGGTGATCCGAATCGATCCGTCTCGGGTGCGGAGCGCGGCACCGTCCGGGACTCGCCGTGCCGTCACCGCCCCGTCGGTGGTCTGGATCTGATCGACGTCCATCTCTTCGGGCACGTACAGCTCCAACGACACGCTCGCCCCACCGAAACCGACGATGGTCGGCTTGTCGGTGGTGATCTCGACGCGCTCGGCGGTCTCCTCGACGTCCACCGTCAGTTCGTCAAGTGAAACCCTACCGAACGCCTCCTTTTCGGCGACAACTTTGACGTCGTCGCGTCGCTCGGCGGTGAAAGCGATCGCGTCCGTCGCATCGACGACCGCGAGTGTCGCGTCCGTTGGTGCGTCGATGGTCTGATCGTCGGTGATTCCCTCGCGTTCGATCTGAACGACCGACCCGCAGCCGGCGAGCGTGCTTGCGACTGCGGTACCAGCCGCACTAAGCAGCTTGCGGCGAGAGGTAATAGTGTCCTCCGTGTCGCGCTCAACCATCGACATCACCCGTCACTGTGGTCTTCTGACCGCCGAGTAGCGCGGTCGTGAGGAACCCTCCGAGCCGGGCGAGTCCGTTGAGCACGTGAAGTGACACGAGGAGGAGAATGATCCCACAACCCGCGCCAACCAGCGCTTCGGCGAGCGTGTCGACGACGTACGGCCCGACGGTGTAGGTCACTCCGGACGCGTTGTAAAATATCGGTAGCGACAGTAGCGTCACCGAGATCGCACCCGCAGTGACGACCGCAGTAAAGGCGACGACGCCGAACACGAACTTCAGCCCGACGAGTAGCAGTCCGGTCCACGTCGCTGATGTCGTGACGACGCGTTTCGTCGTTGCGATGATCTCATCAACCGAGCCGAACGCGAACTCCACGTCTGGGACCGACCGGTTGACGTCGACGTCGAGGAGCCATCCGGCCAACTGCGCCTCAAACGAACCGATACCGAGCGTCACTGCGAGCGTCCCGACGATAATCGGGATGCCAAGCAGCGTCACTACGAGACTGAGGCCGGTCGAAAGTCCGGTCGTAATGACGGTGAAGTACGCAATCCCGAGTGGGAACGCTAACAGGAGGTACGCGAGGTTACGATACGTCTGCCGTTGAAACGGCACACCGATGAACTGCGCGAACGCGTCGATCGGTGAACTTGGGGACCGAGCGGATTCGCTCATGTTGCGACTCAATCTTGTGGCGAGACCCACGTATAAGAGACTCAACGCTACAGCGCTGGCAACGTTCCCAAAAATATAAATATGAAATAACTCTTCAGGTCCCAGACGTCACGCCGTCACCGACCGTGCCAACGCTCCGAGCCCTGCTAGATGGGCCACCGTGACACCGAGGACGGTCACCGCGTCCGAAAGCGAAAGCAGCGGTGTCAGGACGTAACTGATCCCGTACGGTACCACAGCGATACACACGACGCCAACTGCTAGCAACAGCATCGTCCGGCTCTCGTTGCGACGGTGACCATCGTACGCGAGATACGCGACGTACGCTCCGAGGCAAGCAGTCGCAACACCGCCAGCCGTCGCAATCACAGACAACGTCATCGGTATACTACCCCGAGGATGACGAGTAACCCGCAGAATTTACTCGCCGTTACCAGTACCGTCCGTTCTGTCCCTGTCACCGATCCCACATTACCGAACGCCAACCGAAGGAACATCGGTAGTGGGGCTAACAGTAGTAACCCTACTGTGAGATACAGTAGCGGGCGCTGACGCGTCCGCAAGTAGCCACGCGCGAAACGATACGTAACAAATACTGCGAGTAGAACCGACAGAAAGAACGCGACAATCGTGGCGGCCGCTAATGCGGCATTGTCGCCGACGACCTCCACTTGTACTGGGAGTACTGACTGGCGAGAGCGGGCAAGTTCTGCTGTGATGAACTGAAGTGGTGTCATCCAGAGAGCTCCTCGTACAGTCTGGTCAGTCGGTCGGCAGCCGTTTCGTCAACGTATTCGATATCAATCTCGAAGCCAGCTGCGGTCAGATCAATCGAAACGTGGTCGAGTCGTGCAGCGTACACCTCGTGGGGACCTTCGTCAGGATCGATCTCTTGGACACTCTCGACGAGATCTTGTTGTTGGAGTCGTTCAAGCCGCCGGTAGACAGTCGCCTCCGACGCGTCACAGACATCGCAGAGTGCGCTTGCCGACCGTGTCTCCTCATACGTTTCGATGAGGATTTGTCTTGCATACTCGTCGTCAAGCAACGAGTACACCTTGCGGGTGTCCGCCGCCGACTCCGGAGCCATCCGCTGGGGAGTTATTTGGATGTAACTTAACACTCCCGACCAACTTCTTCCGATAGATTTCTCTCGATGCTCTGTTTGGGATCTTAGGTAGTAGTCTTAGATCTCCCACTAAGATATCTTTTAGCCGGTTCGAATTGCCCCAGCAGAGATGTTCGGCGGGCGAAAGACACCGCGGTGATTCTCAAGCTGAAACAAAGGGGTGTCTTTTTTGAAACTTCCGAAGCAAACAGGGCCTAATGCCAGAGAAAAATCTGCTTGAGGAACTAGCCGGACTGCCGAGCTTTTACCACCCAGCGGCCTCTCCGGGTGGAGATGAGATCGCAGTTTACTACGACGGCAGCGGTCGCAATGAACTGTACCTCGTTGACCCTAATTCAGGAGATAAAACACGACTTAGTGACGGGAACGTCCCCCGCGACGCTCGATATCCATTCCGATGGGCTCCCTCCGGAAACCGGCTGTATTTCCACCAAGATCGGGACGGAAACGAACAGGATGATATCATGGCCATCGACCGTGACGGCAAGGTTGAGGCTGTTGTCGAAAATGATGGTCAGACGATTCTCACGGATGTCTCTGAAGATGGTCGATATCTGTTGTTCGCCAGCGATACTGACCAACAGATGAATCTCTACGAGCACGACTGTGAAACTGGGACAACGACACGGCTTACTGACTATCGTCAGCCTGTCCGTAACGGAGTATATACACCCGGAGCCGACCGTGTGGCCTACAACACGAATGAGTCTGATAATCTTGATAACCAAGACGTATACATTGCTGAAATTGATCGGCTCGACAGAAGCGGAAAGCACGCACAGCTCGTCGAGATTCGGAATTTAAATATTGGCGAGGAGGGCGCTGAGGCTGCGGTGAGCGACTTCGGACCCGATGGTGACCAGTTGTTGGTTTCTGACAATTCTTCTGATAAGCCCCGAGCTGGTGTTTATAATCTCACCGATGATTCCGTTGAGTGGCTTACTGAGCCAGACCATGTGGAGTCGCCCAAAACCTTTCTCCCAAGTGGTGAGAGAGTTCTTGCGACCCGGACACGGAACTGCGCCGTAGTACCCGTCGTTCACGAATTGAACGGTAGGAGTCACGAAGTTGAGTTGCCCGAGGGTGTTGCCTCGTTCCCGGGATACGGTGACGCTGCTCTGCTCTCAGCGACCGAAGTGCTTGTCACACAGGAGACCCCTACAGACCGTCCGACACTACTCCGGGTAGATCTGACCACCGGCGATGCTCAAACCATACTAGAGCCGGAGTATGGCGAGCTTGACCCCAGCGGATTCGCTGACTGCTCATACGAGACGTTTGAGTCACACGATGGCTTAGAGATTGAAGCGTTGGTGTACGACTCGGGGCGCCGCCCATCGCCGGCAGTTGTGAAGATTCACGGTGGCCCGCCGGCTCAGGACCTGAAGCGGTTTGACCTATATGCCCAATTCCTTGCGATGCGTGGCTACAGCATCCTCGAAGTGAACTACCGTGGGTCGACTGGTCGAGGTAGAAAATTCAAAAACAGGATCAACAAAGACTGGGGAGGCGCCGAACAGGGTGATATCGCTGAGGGAACACGCTGGCTTGCCGAGAAAGAGTGGATCGACGAGGATCGGATTGCCGTCATGGGCGGCTCTTACGGTGGCTATTCAACGAACATGCAGATGGTTCAGTACCCAGAGCTCTACGCCGCAGGAGTTAGCCAAGTCGGTATCACGGATCTCACGGCTCTCTACGAGGAGTCGATGGCACATTTCAAAACGACGCTGGAGCGGTACCTTGGTGACCCTGAAGAGAATCAAGAGCTTTACGCGGAGCGTTCAGCGGTCAATCACGTCGAAAACCTCACGGCCCCACTCTGTATCATCCACGGTGTTAACGATCCGCGCTGTCCGATCTCACAGGCTCGCCTGTTCCGTGACGCCCTGCTTGATGCTGGGTTCGAGGAGGGCCAGACTGGTGATTTCGAGTATAACGAACTCGGTGAAGAGGGCCACGGCTCAACCGACATTGACAATAAGATCCGTTCGTTCAAAATCGTCGCGGACTTCCTCGAGCGCCGGGTGCCGGTCGAAAGTTTCGACGCCAACGGCCGCCACTCCCCGTGATATCTACCGAGGATTCTGACTTCTATCCCTCACTTTAGTCATTTAAAATCTTGGAAGTGTTGCCGACCCAGCAGCGCATGCGATTCTATATTTGATTCTGGTGACAAACTCTATATGTCGTATGTGTCTGTACGATCGGTCCCCCCATTTGCTCGACGGAGAGCACGTACCGTGCCTTGGATCATTATTCGCTAGTGTACGTCGTGATCCGATACTCACCCTGACCGGTGATCGCTGTGACTGGACGTAACTCTGCGAACACCACAACGACTCGCCGAAGGCTACTTTGCGCGACTGGCGTTGGTCTAGGAGGTATTCTTGCCGGGTGTGAATCCGTACGCCAACTGGACCGAGAACGGATCCGTGAAACACGGACGGTCGATCCCTCGAAAGTCGCCGCTATCAACGTAGCTGACGCTACGGGCGACGTCGCCTTCATTGGCGAGTCGCGTGACAACATCAAAATCGTCTCGCAGAAACACGCCACGGGCGGCGTCTCCCCCCAAGAGCTCGACACCGAGGTTCAGGTCGTCGAGAACCGATTAGAAATCACGACCGACGAGCCGCAACTACTCGGATTGGGCGGTGGCCGTGTCGCCTTGGAACTTCGGGTCCCTCGCAACGTCGCCGTTCATCGGCTTCACACCAATCACGGGGACGTGACGGGCGTCGGAGTCACAGACGGGGCAACACTTGAAGCCCCCAACGGTGATGTTTCCGTCAGCCGGGCGCGCGGTGATGTTTCCGCTCGGTCAACGAAAGGAGATATCACCGTCGATGGGACCGAAGGCGACCTCTCCGCGAAGACTTCGGACGGAACGATTCAGGTGCGTGGCCCGATGCGTGTGGCAGCGCTAACGACACAGACCGGAGATATTACCGCCGATGTTCCCGCTGTGGTCGACGACGCGCTCGTTGAGTCGTCTGCCGGCGATCTGTTGCTCCGACTCAGCGAGGGGCTGAGCGCGACCCTCTCTGCTCACACCAGCACCGGTGAGTTCTCCGTACCTAATCAAGCCCCACAATTCCGCGTCCACCAACGAACGGAGACGCAGTTACGCGCCGAAGTCGAACGCGGTACCAGCCAACTGACCGCGAGAACGGAGGACGGCGATATCACAATCCGCGCTTGAGTGGCTTGACGGACGACGAGTCAAATAGGCCTCGCCTCCGCTCCGCCGCACGGTCGGTGACACGCACCGAGTGGCGGCTCACCCTCTAGGGCGAGGGCAGATCCCGTAGACCGCCATTCCGCGTGTATCCCCGGGAGAGACCGTCTCGGAAGCCGCGGTTATTAAACGCTGTAGTGAGTATCGACACCACGTGACGGCCGACATGTACGTTGACCGGCCGCGGGTGCTGCTCGTTGACGATGAGAAAGAGGTCGCCGACGCGTACGCCCTCCGGCTGGACGCAGTGGCTGACGTTACGGTTACTTACAGCGGTCCCGAGGCATTGTCTGCGGTCGACGAGTCCGATCCGCCGGACGTAATCCTCCTCGATCGGCACATGCCGGATCGATCCGGTGACGACATCCTCCGTGAGTTACGAGAGTTCGACATTCACACCCGGGTTATCATGGTGACTGCCATCGACCCGGGGTTGGAACTCATTGAACTCCCGTTCGACGACTACCTCTGTAAACCGGTCGACCGCGAGGATATTAGGGCCGCCGTCGACCAGCAGTGTCAGGTCCTCGCATACGAACTCCTCGGTCAGTACTTTGGAGTCGAATCGAAGCGAGCCGTTATCGCCGCTGAATTGCCACAGGACCGTCTCGAAGACCACGATCAGTTTTCGTCGCTTAACGACCAGGCCAACAGTTTGCGGGACCGCATCTGTCGGCTTCTCCCCGACGCAGACGAGTTGTTAGATCAGTTCACCGGTATTGAGCGCGAAGGGTACTGATCTCCGACAAGAGGCGCGACCCGGGCTGAACGTTGACCCGACTCGTCTCCCGACTACACTAGTCAAGGAGGCCTCTGATGCTTCCCCCGCTAACTAAAAGGTGATTTCAAACCGCGCACCACCGTCATCCGCTGCTGTGAGCGTCAGATCCCAGCCGTGTGCTTCGACGATTCGGTCGACGATCGCTAGGCCGAGGCCGGTCCCACCACTCCGCGTGGAATATCCGGGGGTGAAGACGACATCACGCTTCGCCGGTAGGATTCCCGGTCCGTCGTCTGCAATATAAAACCCCCCTTCGAATGGGTGAACAACTACAGTCGTGCTCTCGCCTGTCTGCTCGCCTTGGGCGTCTGGATGGCCTTTTGCCGGTGGCTCTGTGGTTTGTTCGCTAGCCGTTTCATCGGTTGAAACACCGTGTTCAACGCTATTTCGGAACAGATTTTCAAATAACCGCTGGAGCCGATCGGGATCTGCGGTGACCGTCGGCAGCGACTCCGAAACTGTCAGTTCGACCTGTTCGGTATCGATCGACTCCCACGCGTCTCTCGCAGCGGTCTCGATTGCGACCTCCTCTGTGGGTTGAACGACAGCATCGTCGCGCGTCAGCGTTAGGACATCACGGATGATCCGTTCCATCCGATCGTGTGCGTCTGCGACCGACTCGAAGTGTTCGGGGTCACCGGTCTCCTCTGCTGCCCGGAGGTGGGCTTTCGCGACGTCAAGCGGGTTCCGAAGGTCGTGGCTGATAACGCTGCTCACTTGATCGACGCCCGGTGAATAACCGTCATCGGGACACTCACGAAGGTCGGAAAACACGAGGTACCCGGTGTCGTCATCTGACGGGATTACGCGAGCGAAGAACGGGCCTCTGTTGGCGCATCCGTCCAGACGGATGCCGATCCGATCGCCGCGGACGATATGCGAGACTGGGTCCCGATCACCGGTCGTATCGCAGCTGTTGAACCGGTCGAATATCGTCGACACGCGTCCGCCCACCAGTTCCTGTTCGAACTGCCGCTCGAAGGCGTCGTTCGTGGCAGTCACGCGAGCATCGTCACCGTCGACGGTGTATGCGAGCGCAGGGTCTGGAAACTCATGTAACGGAATTACCGTGTGACGATCATCACTCATCGGTTGCTCACATCTCTATTTGGCATTGTTACCGCGCCCGCTTCTCCGTGCGAGTGCGCACGGTAACTTGTTGGACCACCACTCGATACAACACGTATCATCACTTTGGCCCGGCTACCTGTTTAACATTATTTCTTGCTTCTAGGCCAGAAACACTCTCTTTTATATTCGCTCTTATAGTCAAGTAACCCTATCTCTGTTGGGAACCAGCTATGCGCTCCGAGCAGCGCGTTTCAGTATTTGTGGCGTGACAAGGAAGTCAGCGACGGCAACCCCCAACATCGCTAATCTAAGTGTCTGATCTTCAACAACGAGGAACGCGATAGCTACAATAATTGTGGCCGTCATAGCGGGCATCCCCCAACGAACGACCGGACTGCGGAATATATTCGCTGATTGCGACATACCAGATCATCAGTATGCGATTATATATTGATACTGGCGTGTTTCTGGACTAGAAGCATACCCGGTAGGATCATTGTATTGCCCAGACAATCGCTAATTAACTGGTATGATCTCGCACGAAAATGAGGTGATGATTTTGCTTGGGGTAGCTACAGTTATTCTTCTCGTGTCAACAAGTACTTTCACCGACTTGCCGACATGGATAACTATCGCTGTTGTGATTGTCGTTGGTGTGCTTATTCCACAGTTTATCAGTTGGAAAGAGGAGTGATTAGATGCTACTCTGACCTCTTCTCACGGCTAAAACTGTGAGGTTCACCTACTGGGGGTTGAATCCACGTGTAGCGGGAGGTTCACAGGGTCTCGTCATGTTGGACAATTCGATGTTTCGGACCGCGAGACACGCCCCCCACACTTATTTTAAGTCGTCGAGTTATGATTGTCCGTGCGAGACGCGTCTACGTTACCGGTAGCGCCCTTCACCTTCGGCTTGCTGTCCAGTACCGCTCTACCATTTCGTGCTCCCGTCGCTGGTGTAGGGATATCCCCCACCGACGACACGCCTGTCGGTGCGCATTCGAGTAACGATACCCCCACTCGCTTGCTCGTTCGACTGATATCGCGCGTTACGCCGGACCCACACATCACCCGCCAACGAGGGTCTGTGCGCGATTTCGAGCGTCCCGGATCATTCCAGCTATGCGCCTGATCGGGGATCGCAGAATCCTCCTAGGATCGGTTTGCGTCGAGACTGTCGCTGCAGTACTTGTCCTCCTGTACGGACACCTCGCGCTGCTAGCCGTCGCCGCCTTGTACTGGATTGATCTTCTCTTTGTGACTCTCCGGACAACAGTACAACAGCTGCTCTCGCGGCCCGAAACGGACCATCAATCGACTCTTTTCCAACGTCCGTTCCGGCTTCTAGCCCACAAGCACGGATCCATCACCGTTACCGATCGCCTCCCAGGAATTCACCTCCGAAACATTCCGGCGGTCTGGGGAGCCGTGTTCATACTTGTTTTTTCAGCGAGCACAACGGCGTACGTCGCCGCCGTCAATGTACCCGGAGAGCTGTGGCGCTCGCCGGCTATACTGATTTTACTTGGTGGGGGTCTCGTCGCAGCAGCGACGAAATCGTGGCTGGTGCTGCGGGCATACGTTGCCTCGGGAGGCTACGATGTCACTTCCGCCTCCGCGGTGGTCCCCCGGAAGCGGATTCTCATATTCGCTGTCTATAGTGGGTTGTTATGGCTTGCCTCGTGGTGGACGCTTACGACCCTCGCCGGCGAGGGCTTGGAGATAACACGCGCCGGGATGACCGTTTCCGCGTTCGTGCTAATCGTGTCTCGGCTCGCGTACGGTTGGTACGCGGCGCGTGCTCGACCCGACGGCTGGCAGTCGGACTCGACGTCCGACCTCAACGATGAAGCGATATCCCAAGGGTGGTCAGACTCCGAACCGGAAGAGAACGTATCCGCTCCGTCTCAGCCGTCGATCCCGGATGGAGAACCACGCGAGACGATGGCGCCGGTTCGCTCCTCTATCCTCGCCGCAGGAGTGGTGAACGCGATGACGACTGGTGGTGTCGTCGATAACCGCTTCGGCCACTGGAGACAGCTCATAATCCGGGTGGGTATAGCGGGGTTGATTGTTGTCGCCGTTTTTGCCCTGTTGGATGGTGCTATTGTCGTGTCCGCGAGCTTGGCTGCGATTTTCTTCGGTCTCGTTGGAGGCCTCTCGACGATAAGCGCGGTACATCTGCTGTTGGCGCTCGGTGGCGTCGAATACGAATTTTACGAGTCCAAAGTGGTGGCGTACGACCGATACCTCGGACGACCACAGTGGTCGGCATCATACGACGGTGTCCGGGACGTCTCGGTCGAGCGTGGGCTGTTCGGAAGCCCGCTCTGGCTGGACACCGGAACGGTGTTTTTCGATCGGATTTACAACCCTAAGGACGGCGAGTCCACCCAGGAACCGAGGTCATCGATCGCATTCGTTCCGGATCCTGAGCGTGCCGGTGAACTACTCAGCTCCCACTCGTGACAAGCCGTTACGACTTCACCGCCTACTCAGATGGGTTCGGGGCTGAGTTCATAAACGAACCCCACTCTCCGTGAGTGGACCCCTCCAGCTGAACGAAGTGGGGTAGGGTAGTTGACGCCCTTCTTGATGGAGCACACCGACGAGATCGGCGGCGACGGTGTCAGTTCGTCGTTTCGACCGCTGGAAGAACATCACTCGTAACTGACCAGAGCTCCCGGCAGTTCGACGGTGACAGTCGTCCCGTTGTCGGTATCGAACGAGACCTCCCCGCCGAGCCGGTCGACGCCCCACCAGACGAGCCAGAGCCCGAGGCCTTTGCCGTGCTGTAGTGGCTGTTCTTCGGCGTCTTCGAACACCTCTACCTCGTGGTCGCTGATCCCGGCGCCGCTGTCAGCGACATCGATCCACCATCGCTCGACTTCCTCGGTGTCGCTGGACTCCTTCAATCGTACGCTGACACGCGGCTCCGGAGCAGATCCCCCGTGTTCGACTGCGTTCGACACCAGCTCGCGAATGACCGGTATCAGAATCTCCCCGTTGGCGCGTGTCTCCACCGGCGGTGTGTCTATCACGACGGGGACGGGCGAGACGTCACTAGCACACTCGTGGCCACCGTCGACGACCTGTGCGTGCTGGACCTCCTCGATGGCGTGACGGATGAGTTCCTCGACGGACTGATTACCTGTACGCTTGTCGGCCTGTAGTACTGACTCTATCTCGCGGGCAGTACCTCCAAGATCACGCAACGCCGACAGTTCCTCCTCGACCGTCGTCGCTATCTTGTCCGCCGTGTCGGGACCGGGATCGTCCGTCAACTGTCGAAGGTACGCTGTTGCCACGTCAGCCCTGTTTCGTATGTTGTGTCGAAGCACCCGACTGAGAACCTCCGCGCGACGTGCGTTTTGCCGGCTGTCTGTTATATCGCGAAAAATAATCGTGTGGCCTAGTGTGCGGTCGTCGCTATCGGTGATCCGGCTCGATGAGGCTTCTAACACCCGATCGCTGTCTGGCAACCGACAGATTGTCTGTTCCTCCGCGAGTAACTCCTTGATGTCGAATGTATCCGGCAGTATGGTGGCGAGGTCCTCGCCGGCTACTGTGCTAAACTCCCGCTCAAACAGATCTGTTGTAGCAGCATTCCAGTCAAGGATAGCATGTCCATCCGTGACCGTGATGGCCGCATCCGGCATCCCGGCGACGATGTCTTGTCGAGCGACGGCCAAGGCTGCCGGTACCTCCTCAAACAGTCCGAATCGGGTGACTGCTAGCCACGCTGCACCCGTCGACAGGATCACAAACGGAACTGGAATGGCTGCTCTCGCTAGCGGAGTCTCAGCCAAGGCGATGAAGAACCTCTCTGCGAACCACACTGGCGGCACGATCACCGCCAGAGCCAGTGTCAATCGCGTTGAGACGTGCCGATATCGGTGTAGTGTTCGCCACAACTGGCCGAGGCTGAGCAGCACGATTGATCCAGTTACAAAAAAGGAGATTGATATAGCGAACTGTAGGAAGGGAAGTAGTGCCTCGCTGAGCCCAGCCGGGAGGTTATCGAGTACCAGTGAGACCAGTGTAGCGGACATGGACCCTCCAGTGTACAGGAGTCCGAACGGAACAAGCACGAACAACAATAGCCGCTCGCGGCGGTCCGTTCGAGTCGTATACGCGAGAATAAACAGAGCATACAGTACTGGAACTACCGTTTGAAGTACCCAGTCGACGATTCTAGACCCTTGGAGCGCGAACGCGGTAATCGACGATGTTGACTCCACCCCCGACGACATACCGCCTCCGTTGGGCGACCCCAATTCGTAGACACTAACAATATCGTTGACGCCACCAGCGGCTGCCCACACGCCCAGCCCAACTATACAAGCAACAAAACTCCGTGTGCCTACCCCCGAATACTGTCGGCTGGTGTGAGCTGCGATGAGTAGCAGAACTATCCCCAAAGTAACATTCACACCCCCGACCGCGGCAAGCATGGTACGATTAGTTCACACGCTTGATGAGATTATTCTGTCGAAACCTTGTTCGGTTAGCATACGGCGTGCTATCTGTAGTACGGACCAACTACTATGCTCGGGGATTTATATCAAAAAGCGATGTCCTCCATACCTGAACCCTCCGTATTTCACTACGGAATTCTACTTATCCGAGCAGTAATCGTCGCGGTGATTAGGTTCTCCGTGCTCTGTTGGATCCGATGACGGCAGGCGGATAACGATCTCTGAAGGAGTGGTTCTCTCGCTCTTTGCCGTCGATAGCTGGGATCGATCAATCCTGTGAGTTCGATTCTCTCGCTCCTTGGAAAGAGTCCGTCTCCGAATTCTCTTGGTAGCGCTGATAAACCGAGGACAGAATACACAGATCTCGACGCCTTCTGCGGATTCAACAGAGCACTTCGGTCCTAACAGCTCAGACTGATCGACGCCTCGATGTCGCCACCGTCGAGCGACACGGAGAGGTGTTGTGCGGAGGCGCTGAACTGCTCTCGGTGGTGGCCGTCAGGGGCGACGTAACACTCGCTCGTGACCAAGCCCGCATCCTGAAGCTCATTGAGACGCCGGTAAGCCGTCGGCCGAGAAACATCAGCGGCCTGCGCGACGGCCCGCCCACCGCGAGGCTGCTCGGAAACCGCCTCGAACACTCGTCGGGTGTATTCGTCGCCGAAGAGGTCGAGTAGCTCTTCCGTCGATAACTCGTCGGTCGGTTCCTCAGTCTGGTCGCCGCGCGACTTGTGTCGCACTGCCATGTGACGACGATGTAACGGAACACCCTTGGTGGAATATGCTCAGTATTCAGAGTCTCCGCAGCGAGGATATCTAACTATCCAGACTCCCCTTGGTGTGAGAGCAAACGACCGCATGTCGATTGGGTGTAAAACGGCGAGTTGCGACCGCTATCCGCCACCGTCGTCGTGTTCGTCATAGAATGCGTCCAATAGCTTCCGTTGGCTCGCCCGAAGATGGTGGAGCAGCGTCGATCCAGTAATCCCAAGCGATGTCGCAACTTCCTCGGCCGTACTTCCACGTGGGGACGTGAAGTAGTCCGCGAGATAGGCCGTCCGCAAGACGGTCGCCTGTCGGTCAGTAAGCCGTTCATCGAGTTCGCTTCGAAATTCTCTCGTGGTCGTCGGCGAGCGGGTTTTGTCCTGTCGTGCGAGAACGGGTGCCGGTCCGTCATCGCCAAGCACGTTTGCCAGCCGACGCACGTTCGTGTCGTGAGACAGTTCGACGATCAGCCGACTGTCATCGCTGTTAAACACGGCTGTCTGTATTGTCGCACCACGGTTGATTGCCGCAACGAGCGGAACCTCCTCAACCAGCGTCACCTGGATCCGGCCGCGCTCTGCGTCCGACTGACGGACCACACGACCATCCTGAGCACTCGGTAGCGCCTCGACCGTCTCAACGACGCTGTCCGGATCGGAACCCGATACTGATAGGAAACACGTGAGACCAGTATCACTCGGCATTACGGTCCCCTCAAGCGTGAGTTCCGCGTCGCAGGTGTCGCTCACACGTACCAGCGGGGAGTTCTCCGTGAGCCCGAAGGTAACCTCCGTGAGGGTATCGGAAAACAATAGTTTCCGATTCTGTGTCGCGTTGATCGCGTATCCGGCCAGTTCGCCGAGCGTCTCAAAGCTGGCTTGTACGTGATCGCTGAATGCGGTTTCGGTCTCCGCATAAACACCGACGACGCCGTACACGCTAGAGCCGTAGACCAAGGGCAGCGTGAACACCGACTGGACTCCGTCCGCGAACCCAGCGGCACGAACCGCGTCCGGGACTGACGGATTCTCGCTCAACGACTGTACCAGCTTGGGGCGCTGTTGTTCGACCGCTCGTCGTTCGGGGGTAGCCTGTCCCTGCTTCACCGCCTCACGAAGTGCCGGAAATAGCTCTCCTTGGTTACCCGCAACGCCGGTGATGACCAGCTCGTCACTATCGACGGCGTACTCACCGGTCCACACGAACCGATACTGGTCGGATGTCCCCAGCTGGTCCCGGATTGTCTCCATTATTGCGTCTTTAGACGTAGCTCCGACGAGCCCCTCGAGCACGTCGGCGATCAGGGTGTCAACCATCTCGGCCCGCTTAGACTCCGAACGAAGCCGTTCAATCGTTTGTTTGTCGGTGTGTTTTTCAGTGATATCGGTGACGTAAACAGTAGTCGTATTGTCGCCAGGAACAACTGACACCGACAGCCAGCGCTCGACCTCTGGATAGTACTCTTCAAATGCTACATCAGATACCGATGTCCCTTCGAACGCCTTCGTGAGCGAACGTTCGACCGACTGTGGAAACACCTCAGTAATCGGCTCACCGTCAGGTGCGTCGGTTGTAAGGATAGCGGCCGCGCGATCATTCCACGCGCACACCGTTCCATCTCGAACGGTGATAACTCCGATCGGTGCTTCTGCGAGACGATGTTCCATCTCCATTCACGCAGGGACCTCGTTGTTCTATTGACGGTTTCCCGTGAACCAGTATATACGTGTCGTCCGGCTAAATCCCAATTCGCACTTCGGATACTGGCCACTGACACCGGTGTCGCCCTGTTACTGTTTCAGAGTCAGTAACTCAAGGAGTGGACTATACGTACAGTTGTACAATATAGCGTATGTCATCGAATACTCAAGGCCGTCGAATTTCTCAACCTTGGCACGTTGCGATTCTCGGCACAATAGCTGCGCTACCCGCAACTGTCGTAATAAACTGGCTGCCGAACTCTGAGGCGACTGCCGGTGGCGGGGTGATGATAGTTGGATCAATGATCGCTGGCGGCATCGCAGCTAAGCGTTCGGTAGAGCCGAGTGCTGCTGGGCTCCGTGCTGGCTTTCTGGGCGGAGTGGTTGCGGTATCTGGGTTTATTCTTACAGAAGCCATGGCTGTAGCGTGGACACTCAATACGATCGTGCTCTTCCTTATCGCCGCCGGGATGCTTCTGTGTTTCTCGCCGGTGTTCGGCCTGATTTTTGCTCGGATTGGTGGCTGGGCAGCAAACACTGTCGGTGGTTTCGGAGCCGACCAAGCATCATGATCAAGCGATATTGAGTTACTCGATCGCTTCGCTCCCGGGGTTGTTGATTAAGAAGGGAGATTTTGCCCCCAACTCCAGCTAAATAGGAGTAAACATGAGCCAGTGGCCCGCGTGCGCTATGATTGGCACAGTCAAGTTTTCCGTCCGCTCGTAGCCACCGGCCGCAAGGACACCAAAGATGCTCGTGAGCAGCAGCGACACAACCCCACCCGATAGGAACAGATGCATCCCACCGAACAGGAGGCCGCCAATAAGAACCCGACCGAGCGATCCGATCGCCGGTTCCAACGCATCGTGGACTACCCCTCTGTACAGGATCTCCTCCATAGGTGCCATAACTGCGAACATGATTACCAGCCCCGGCACAATTATCTCCGGGTGGTCCAAGAACACCCGCCACGTCGCCGTGCCACCGTGCGTGCTGTGGCTCAACCCGACCATTGGTAATACCGGCGTCACCGCTCGCACTGCCATCTCGTACCCGATCGGTATGAAGCCAATCCACGCAATCCCTTCAAGTGAGGGCGTCTGAATCCGATCCAGCGGATTGTAGCCGTCACGCCACCAGATGTAACAGGCGGCGACGAGGCCAAACCCTGGTTGAACAATGTAGCTCTCTAATAATTCTCCGAGTAGCCCCCATTCCGTTCTGATGGTGCCAAACAGTGGATCAACGACAATAACTGACGCAAATGCGGCGATAACGCCCAGTGCTGTAAGTGCCACTGCACTGCCCACACTCAGAGACACCTCTCTCACTCCTGTATCCGGCCTAGCAACGTTACTCTGAGTTCGCATATACGTTCTCAAAACGACGTTAGCTAATGATAGCGAAGGCCGAGTTTCTGGCCGTGAAAACCTGTCCCGCTCCGAAAACTAGTTCACTCAGAGTGGTGTGGAACCACCGATTGACATCCTTCTCCGCGTAAACGCAGAGGAATCCCGAGCGGTGGGACTTTCAGGTTTACCATCGCAGCAAACACGATTTCCTCGGCCGGCGTACTCGTTGTGGGCTAGAATATCTGGACTATCTTGAATCCTCTACCGGCCCAAACAACCGCTAGCACGGGCGTAGCGTTATTATTCTATAAACTTCAACTCACAGAGAGAATGCCCGAGGTCTTCACGCAACGACACCCGACAATTGGCGTGGTGGGGCCAGCGTCGGTCGAAACGACGCTCCAAGACGCGCAGGATTCGCTCGACGTGGCTGTTTCAATAGCGCCTGCCGGACGTGACGCTCCCGGCTCAGTCGAGGAGTTCGATTGCGTGATTGCCGCGGTAACGCCTGAATCGAGCAGCGTCGACCGGACAGACGCCGATACAGCTGCGTCACTGACCGAGGTTAGCAACTGGGCGGTCCGGAACGCCGCCCGTGACTCCGCTCCTCCGGTGGTGTACGTCGCCCCTACGGAGGCATCGATCGCTGAAGCGCTTGAGGCCGGTGTAACGGAGTATCTTCCGTGGGAACTGCTCGCACAATCACCGACGACAGTGCTCAAGCGAGCGGTTACCGCGACAGAGGTACAGCCGACTCCCGACTATCGGACCATCTACGACAACGTCTCTGAGCCGCTCACGCTTCATGACCCCCAGACGGGAGAGTTGATTCATGCGAATCGGCGGCTCTGTGAGTTGCTGAAGTATGACCGAGCGGAGCTCATCTCGATGCAGGTTGGCGATTACACTGCGAGCATCGACGGGTACGATCAGGCTGCTGCCATGGAAGTTATTACCTCCGCAACGGAGGACGGAACGGTCGGTCCAATCGAATGGCCGCTTGAGACGGCTGACGGCGAACACGTCTGGGTCGAAGCGACGCTGACGACAGTCACAATAGACGATCAGGAACTGGTGTTGGCGACCGCCACGGACGTGACCAACCGCCGACGACAGCGCCGTCAGTTCCGCGAGATCTCGACTCATATCGATGAGGTCGTCTATCTAGCACGTGCGGACCTTTCGGAGGTTCTCTTTATCAACGAGGCCTACGCGGATTTGTTCAACCAACCGGTCGAACGCCTGTATGACGACCCGATGGCCGTTCTCGACGCCGTTCATCCGGATGACCGCGAGGCGTACCGCTCGGATCTCAACGCTATGAGCGAACATATCCGCGAGGAGGAGTCGGGTCCGTACACGTTCAGTCACCGACTCCGCGTTGGCGGTGAGACACGTTGGGTTGAGGTACGCGGCTATCCGAGCCGCGGTCCAGGCGGTGCCGTCGATCGGATCGTCGGAGTCATT
Source organism: Halorubrum aquaticum (assembly GCF_900113615.1). GTDB lineage: Archaea > Halobacteriota > Halobacteria > Halobacteriales > Haloferacaceae > Halorubrum > Halorubrum aquaticum. The sequence goes on along the minus strand of NZ_FOPZ01000006.1, from coordinate 154,585 downwards.
CGGGACGTTACCGATGCGCGACGCCGCGAGCGCGAGTACGAGCAGATATTTAACGGCGTGACTACTGCGATCGCAGTTCACGACCCTGACACGAGTGAAATGGTCGACGTAAACGACAGTTACGTCGAACTGTTCGGATACGACTACAACACGATTCTTCAACAAGGAATTAATGACCTTAGTGTTCCCGAGGAGGGGTACACCGATGAGCGCGCAAGACGGCTTATCACCGACGTCGGCGAAACCGAGGAAGATGAAACAGTTGAGTGGCGAATTGAGACCGCTGAGGGCGACCACCGTCTCGTCGAAGCGAACCTCACAGTCGCGACTGTAGGTGGTCAGCGACGTGTCCTCTCGTTAATGCGTGATATTACAGAACAGAAACGTCGCGAGCGGGAGTACGAGCAGATATTCAACGGAGTCAACGACGCTATCGCCATCTTCGACCCAGAGACGCTCTCCTTTGCTAGTGTGAACGATTCGTATCACGAGCTTGTGGGGTGCGACGATCTTGAGCGTATTCGCGAACTCGGTATCGAGGGTCTCAGCGCAACTGAGGAGGGGTACACACCGGAACGCGGTAAAGAATTGATTCAGGCTGTCGCCCGTTCGGGTGAACCGAAGACCATCGAGTGGAAGCTCGCCCCGCCGGACGAGGAGCAGTCATGGATCGAGGTTACGTTGGCGACGGCTGAGATCGGTGGTGAACGGCGAGTCCTGTCGATCCAGCGTGATATCACGGAGCGGAAGCGTCGCGAACGAGAGTTCGAACAGATCTTCAACGGCGTGACGGACGTAATCGGAGTCTACGACCCGCAGACTGCGGAGCTGCTCGACGTCAACGACACCATGTGTGAGCTCCTCGGGTATGACCGCGACACGATCATCGATATGGACCCGGAAGAGGTGACGGCGACGGCACTCGGATTCGATGCGGACACGATCGGAGAGGTCGTCCGCGACGTGGCTAAATCCGGGGACCCGTTGAGGGACATCGAATGGGCGTTGCGGACCGCCAGCGGCGATGTCGTATGGCTCGAGGTCAACGCGACCTTAACAGAGATTGGCGGCGAGCAGCGTGTGGTCACAATCGCTCGGGACGTTACTGGACGGCGCGACCGCGAAGAACGGGTACAAGTGTTGAACCGTGTACTGAGACACAACGTGCGGAACGATATGGACGCGGTCTTGGGATACACGGCTACAATTGAGGAGACGGCGGAAGACGAGGTCGTCCGAGAATACGCTGAAAGCGTTCACGACATTGCGAACAGCCTCTTGGAACTGAGCGGTAAAGCGCGTGCCGCCAGTCAGATGCTTCAGGACAACGAAGACCCGGAAAATCGCAGGGTTGGAACGGTACTGGAGTCCGTCGTCGCCGACCTCCGTGAGTCTCACGACGAAGCGACGATTCAATTATCCTCCGCGGAGGCTCCCGCACCGGCTGATACAGCTGTTTTTCGGTTGGTTTTGAGCGAGCTCGTCGAGAACGCCGTTGAACACGGCGGGGACTCCCCGAAGGTGGAAATTGAGACGACGCCGTCTACGGCCAATGATGAGACGCGAATCACAGTGCGTGACGACGGACCCGGCATCTCCGACCGCGTGCTCACTCCGTTCCGAGCCGACGGTGAGTCGCCGTTCCAGCACAATCACGGAATTGGCCTCTGGCTTGTCAACTGGGGTGTTCGGCAACTCGGTGGCGGTATCGAGTTTGAGCGGCCCGCAGATGGCGGAACTGTCGTTCACCTTTCTTTGCCAAACGTACTGGGTTGACGGCTGTGAATGAAGCCACAGGCCCGGTTCCGAACAAGCTCGTTCGGCCTTGTTAAAATTCTCCGCAGGTGATACGTTCCACTACGATTACAGTCAATACAACCTACGACGTCACCATCCTTTTTTGACTCTCTCGTAGTTGGGTGAATGCTTCTGCCAGGGTCGCAAGTATGAGTAGCGAAAACGGGAGCCCGACAACACCTGACAGCAGGATTCCCATTGCTTGCCCGGCAATGGCACCGACCACTAACGATGTTATGGCTGTTAACACACCTGAGATGAGCCCAATCCCAGCGACAACTACTAATAATAATCCAAACAGTCGCAGCCAATGGCCGCGCGTTAGCTGCCAGCTATCTCGAAACCCGGCGATGAAGTTCTTGTCCTCTACCGCGACATACACGATCATGAAAATGAACGCGACGTACGCGATGATCCCGGGAATAACAAAGAGCACTGATCCGACAAACATGAGCACCCCGTATATGAGCCCACCAACGAGTGAGTTTAGGAGGACTGGCACAATATTTCGCGTGTAGTACTCTGACGGAATTGCCCGTGTATGACCGCCGACAAACGTTCGAATCGTGACAACCGTGAGCCATTGAAGCCCGAGCAACATGAGGATGGCTGCGCTCACGGAAACGGCAAGCGGGGCGTCGATTGACGGGAGAGCTACGTTCTCTGTCGGCGTACCTGACTGCTCAAGCCCGGTGACGACAGCGCTATAAAACGGAATCTGCCACGCAGCCCCGATAATCAAATATGCGACCATCAACAGCAAGCCGTTACGATTCGCGACACGACGGATGCCGCCAGCAAGCGATGAACCAATGTTGAGTGTCACGCTGGATCCATCTCGTGTCGACCTGATACATTATACTGACGCGTTTCACTATCTGAAACTCGGCGTTTCACGGAGGTGTGTTGAACTTATAAATCACAAGGAGAATACCCGCGCCTTTAGGTCTGTCTGGCTCTGTTGAAATCCTTAGGAAGTGATATATTCTGACCGGGTGTGGTCAGTACAGGGGACTCACGAATCGCACAGCAAAGGATATCAATAGAGTGATTCGTTCTTTAAGACCAGTAGATATATTTTTTAGTGTTAGAAGTTGAGAGTATGGATTTCGAAAGAACAGCAGATCGCGTTATGACTGTTCTTCCGCTCCCTGTTGCACTCTGGATGGGACTTACTGGGAACCTAGTCAGCATGCTTGGGCTTCTCTCGTTCAGTTTGATTGCTCTCTTACGCCGTCGTTCCACAAGAGTCCGACAATGGACAAATCAGCATCAGTGGCTGTTTTTGGCAATTCTAACACCTATTGCAGTGGCCACAACGTTAGACGCGATGCCTTGAAACGATTAGTACACAGCTCTCATCGAACGGCTGTTTCAGGTGTGAATATGTCTGAAGAATAGGATTTCAACAGAGCCGTCTGTCTCTTACCCATAAGTTCACCAAGTTCCAAACAGACGTTTCAGACGCTGTCGACCCCAATCTATACTCGGAAGATCGAGGTGAAGAGTGAGTCGGGCAGTGATCTCGGCAGTCGGGGGTGACTGGATACGGGTGAATAAGATCGGCAAAATCGGCCCATGAGCGTATTACACCGGTAGATATTGGGATTTTTCCCGGAGTCATCTATCTCAGTAATAACTCGACTCGTGGGTAAGAGACAGGCCTTTAGGCGCGGGATGAATCCGACAACCCGTTCAACAATCCACCGCCGATGGCAAGGCCGGATATTCCACTCTCTCAGCCGAACCTTTACAAGAAAAGCTCGTATAACAGGTTATACAGGCGTTCAGAATGCTGGAGGTCCACCGCACCCACCGCGCCAAAATTCTTAACCACAATCAAGTGGCTGAGATACTCGACCGGCACGGGTGGAGCGCCAGCAAACTCTGGAACGTCGCCAACTACCACTCCCGAGAAGTCTGGGAAGAAACCGGGGAGATTCCCGATCACGGCGACCTCAAAGACGAGTTGAAGACCCACAACAAGTACAAGGGATTACATTCGCAGTCCAGTCAGCGCGTTCTGGAGGAACTCGCTGAAGCCTTCAACTCGTGGTACGAAAAGAGGAAGTCCGACGACAGGGCGAATCCACCCGGCTACCGCAAACGCAACTACTACGACACCGACGGCAACCGCGTCCACGAAGAACACCCGCGTAGCACGGTGACGTGGAAGCAGAACGGCATCCGCCACGACACCAAGAACAATCGAGTCCGACTCTCGAAGGGCGCGAACCACAAGGAACACCCCCGAGCGCGGGAATACATCCTTGTTGAATACGAGACGCGTCCCGGCGTCACCGTCGAGAACCTTCAACAGGTTCGCGCCGTCTATGACAGGGCGAAAGAGCGGTGGGAACTACACCTCGTCTGTACAGACGAAACCAAGACACCCACCGCTCCCGGTACCGAGACAGCGGGCATCGACCTCGGCATCAGCAACTTCGCCGCTGTCGCCTACAGTACCGAAGACGCCGACCTGTATCCCGGTAACCGCCTGAAACAGGACGGGTACTACTTCCTGAAGGAAATTGCCAAGTGCGACGACAGCGGTGGTGAACGAGCCACACGTCTCCATGCGAAATGGTCGGAACGCCGCACCCACTTCTTCCACGGTCTCGCCAAACACATCGTTCAACGATGTATCGAGAAGGGTGTTGGCCGTATCAATGTCGGTAACTTGGAAGGCGTCCGTGAGGACGAGAACGGCAACTCGAAAAACTGGGGCAAGCACGGCAACCTCGATCTACACGGGTGGGCATTCAACCCCTTCACCAACATCCTCGAATACAAAGCGAAGGTCGAGGGGATCGAAGTTGTGGAAGTGGACGAGAGTGCCACGAGCAAGACGTGTTGTATGTGCGGGAGAGAGGAGGAAAGCCAGCGCGTCGAGCGTGGCCTGTATGTCTGCGAGGAGTGCGATGCGGCATTCAACGCGGACGTGAACGGAGCGGAGAACATCCGACTCAATATCAACGAGAAAAGTAACTCCGAGTCTCCCGGACAGTCGTTCGGAGATAGGAGTACCGGCTGGTTGGCACAGCCCGCAGTCCACCTATACGACTTGTCCAGCGGATTCCAACCGCAGGCACAAGTGGTAGACTGCAAACCCTAATATCCCAAACGCGGTCGGGATTCCTCCGCGTTCACGCGGAGGAGGATGTCAACACGTGCGAGACCTAGAGCCAGAATATGAAGTAGTGGTTCAGCAACCAAGCGGAAGGACATCACCCTAGCGGAGCGGTTCGAAGTTAAGAAGCGACGGATTTGTAGGCTGGTCTTCCGATCAGGAATAGGCCTAAGATGCCGAATATAAGTGGTAGAGGGCTACTCGTTTTCTTAAGATACGATTTCGAGGGCGAGCCTTGCACGACGTAGGCCGTGGTTGTCTCCCCGACATTGTACTGGTCAATTCTGTCTTCCGCGGCAGTCCTTGTGTCGGACGCTTTTGTTCCTATTCCCGGGCTGATGTTGTCGGAAGTGTATTGAGTTCCGTTGTACGTGTAGCTGTAAGTGACGTGGGGGGTGTACCTGTCCCCTCTTTTTGAGGAATCCATGGTCACTTCTTTGCTCTCTACCGTGGCTTCAATCTGCACCCCGGACGAGAGGCTTTGTTGCTGAGAGTATGCCATGTATCCAGCAACTCCGAGCAGCACAATCCCCAGTATTATACTTATCAGAGACAGCTTCGACATATTGGCGATTGTTTGTTTAGACTACTGTATGTTGATTTCGACGTATTTCTCACTGCGTAACACATACAGCTCTCATTGACCGGCTATTTCAGGCGAGAATATATCTGAAAACAGGATTTCAACAGAGCCTTTTCTCCGTAATTTTACTACTGTGATGGCGTTATAGTACATACTACGGAATCGGTGAGATGTCGACCCGAACCACAAGGGGTGGTGAGATGCGGTGGTTCACCCGGAAATGACACGGATTCCGATGGGGCGCTGTTGACCGCGTCACAGCCCTTTGACATCCTCCTCCGCGTGAACGCGGAGGAATCCCGACCGCGTTTGGGATATAAAGGGGAGAAAACGAGAGTTTCGCCCGTATATTTGCGGGTTTCGCTTGAGTGCGGGTTGGAACCAAAAGGCACTGACAGCCCGAATCCGGTGGACGGATTCCACGTCCTTCAGGGCGTGGAGGAGGTCAATAGCTAAGCAGCCACCCAACGGTTTGCGAGTACGTGCTTCTGAGCCTGAGACACGAGTAGCCGATTTATCATCGGCGTATGCCATGAGCCCCGTATGAGCAGTCCTGATCGGGCAAGGCAAAGACTGTCGAGACGCAGTCTGCTTGGTTCGTGTATTGCTGCCGGAACTGCCGCTCTCGCAGGATGTACGTCCGGATCTCTCGAGGCCGAAACCACGGTTACCAGAGAGTATGACGGAACTGACGTCTCAGAGATTACCGTCCAAGACGTAAACGGTGACATTGTGGTTCGTGATGCGCAGCGTGAGACGATCCAGCTCGACGGCAAAAAACGGGCAGCAAGCGAGGAAGATCTCGACCGCATCACGCTACAAGCCGACCAATCCGACGACCGCCTGTCGCTCACCGTTGACACGGAAGATAGCAGCTTCCTTCCCTTCGGTTCGTCCCCACTACAGATGGATCTGACACTGACCGTTCCTGAAGGATTACACCTTAGTGCTGAGGCGACGAACGGTGATGTCGATATAGAAACTAGCGAAGCTGAGAGCGTCACCGTCGATACGACAAACGGCGATATCACACTTTTAGCATCTGCGCCTGTTGAAATCCGAACCGACACGACAAACGGTGATATCTCAATTACCCTACCAGCAACTGCGGAGCCAGCAATATCGTTTGACACAACCAATGGCGACACAACAATCAACGGATTTCAAGCGGATTCAACTGAGTCTGGGTCAGCGGTCGACCGGATGGTTGGAGACGGTACGCACCGTGTTACAGCAACTAGTATGAACGGTGATATTACTATCCGCGGTAGGGAGATAAACTGATGATCAGATGGTTTCAATCCAAGGACCTTGCGGTCCAGCTGATGATCCTCGCAGCAGTTTTTGACCCGCTAGGATTTGCTAGCGGGTACTTGATTGCCCCCTCCTTTGAGATTGCTCCGCTCTATGGCGGAATAGCCGGCCTAATCGCCGGGAGTTTCGTACTGTCTCTTCATGTGCTTTACACATCTATGACTCGGTAGACACCATTAACGTGATATCACAGGGACATATCTATCACGGGCCATTAATTCGCGATATGCGCGGTGTGCCCTCCACGGTCCCGAACCGGTCAGCTACAGATCTTGTGATCATCGGAGCAAATCTTCTCCCCTTAGGCGGCGTAGTCTATGGCGATTGGAATATTTGGACTCTTTTATTACTCTACTGGATTGAAGCATTTAGTACAGTCCTCTTCGGCGTGCTAAAGTCGTTGTTCGCAAAGCAAGGATCCCCCGATGTTGTTGGAGAACGAGAACCACTTCATGAACTACGGCACAAACGAGGTGGTTGGCGCCCTCTCCCAACGCTTCCACCAATATACCCCCGCAATGTGCCGTTTGCGCTGTCAATCCTCGGTATTTGGGTCGCTACTATACTGCCGATTACGGTACTATCCTGGGCGTTGATTGAGACATCAATAGTGCTGTCGTGGGAGGTCGCTGTGAGTATTGGTGCCCTCATAATCGCACACGGGATCGAATTTCACCGTGGGTATCTGGGAGCTAAGACATACGAGAATGTGTCTGCCCGTGAAATTCTACAACAACCGTCCCAGCTTACGCTTGGGGTGATGTTTTTGGGGGTGATCGGCCTGTCAATGAGCCAGTCAGCCGGAGTAGCTGTGCTTGGAGGGTTCGTGATTGTTAAAACAATTCTCGCTGTGCTGTGGGAGTCCACCGGTCCAATAGCGAGCGCATTCCAAGGGCTCTTTGACCGACTGAGTGCTGACCGTGAGCTCAGTCGGTCGCAACCAGAGCTAAGCCTCCCAGATGAGCCGGTTCAGGCGCGAGTGACAGTCAGCCCCCAATCTGTACTGCTTGGAAGCACCACCACGATACTACTCACGGTGGTCAATCGCGGTGTCGCGCTGCTGCTGGTTGGTGTTGTCGCCGCAATGGCTACAGCGCATTTTTTGTGGGGCGGCATTGGCCTCGCCGTGCTACTGGGCGTTTTTATTATCCGGGCCGGGAGCTACTACCTCCGGTACGGCACTATTGAGTACCAACGGCGTGGTGAGATGCTTGTCGCGTACGATACCGTACTTGATGCGCCACAGTGGCTGGTTCCGATTCACTCGCGAGCACGATTTGAAATCAAGAACGCCATTCCTGACCGACTATTTGATACCGGGACACTACGGATTTCTAACGTTGAGACAGCTCCAACAAACACAGTCCAGTTTGGTCCTGTCGCTGATCTTGACCACGCGACCGAGACACTTGATCTGCCGGTCAGACACGATGAACGCCCTGAGCAGGATCTCGCAGTCGTGGGTGCCGCACTTGTGTTGGCACTGGTTTTCCTTAGTGTTCCACTAATGCTGCTTGGCTCTCCCCAGGTGGGTGGCGCAGAAATGGCCGCTGTTATGGTGTTGATCGCACCGTTCTTCATGATTTTACTCAGCGTCCTCGTATATGCGATGCTCGCTCGAATCTAAACGATCTGCGAGGGCAAGCTCCTCAACCCACCGGAGTTGAGGGGAAGTCCGACACTCGACTCAGTGTTTTGTCTCCTTGAGATACCGTTCAACCACTTTTCTTAACACCGCTCATGCCGTTCCCACGCAGCATCCAATTGTAACCTCACAGAGCGGGAAGTTCTCACTCTCACTTGCTTGCGGCCTTTCCTGTGGTTCGTAGCTGCCGCCATTTGACTCCGGTAAATGAGTGGCCTATCCTGTCTAGCGCGATTATACAGAATCGAGGAGAATACCTGCGGCTTCAGCCGCAGGATGAATCCGACAACTGGCGATCAAACAGCGGTTCGGTAGCACGTTTTGGGTTTCCAATCCATACGTTCAAGTGAGAAAAACCACTACACAACGGTAAGGTCTGGTCGGAACGGAGCGGATGCCGAACGGCCTTCGGAGGCGGCCTTGCCGCTAATCTAATGAGACAGTATCCGAAACGCCGACGCGGTGAACGCGAATCCTCGAAGGGTTCGTCTCGTGCCCGTCGGTTGAGCAAGTCCGAAGATATCTCCGAATCCCCTGACGTGTTAGCGACTCCCTGCTGGCAAAAACAACAGATGGGAACCAACGGCTCCGAGGATAGGAGTAACGGCGGTTTGGCACCGCCAGACAGCCACCGACCACGACGACTGGGTTAAACAAATTCCCGTAAAGTGGCGGCGTCCATGGTTGCGAACCTGAAACTCCCACCGCTCGGGATTCCTCCGCGTTCACGCGGAGGAGGATGTCAACCCTCCTGTTGCGGAATGTGTAACACGGCCTCCAGCCATTTACCGGAGAGAGAACGACTTCCGATATGGAACGCAAAGCGCTCGCAGCGCTCTGCCTACTGGCGCTGGTGGCGCTCGCAGGCTGCTCAGCAACGGGATCGTTGTCGATGGAGACCGCGGACAACGCGGAGATAGCAGAAGCCGCCAGCCGGCCGGCCGTCGTGGACAGTCCGGCTCCCGACGACCGAAGGGTGGTCCGGAAGGCGGTCGAGGATGGCTCGGGGACAGCTACGGCTACTGACCCGCCAGTCCAACAGGGGCTGCCGCTCGCATACGAGGGTAGCTACTACGAGATCGACTGGAACGTCACCGGCACCGAGCCGGGTACCGCATTCGCCGTCGGCGTTGATCTCAACGGGACGGCGCCAGCCAACGAGACAGTCGGATTCGAGGAACTCTCCGAGCGTGACCGGCGGCTGCTGGGTGACCTACTCACGGCTATGAGCGAGCGTGAGTCCCGGCTCAGGCCCGGCCCCGAAGTTGCCATTCCGGAGGAGTACACGATAGCGGAGACCAACGAGAGCGTGTTGTTGTCCGGCGAGTACAGCGCCGTTCGGCACAACGGCACCGTCTACCCCTTCGTGCTGGAGGAACGTAGAGAGGTGACGCTGACCCGGTACCGTTACACCGTCAGCAGGGCCGCCGACAACACCACCGCGTATGCTCAGCAGCTCCGCGGTGAGCACCTATTCAGGCTATCGGGGCTCTCGGAGACGGAGCGGTCAGTGGTGAACGACGCGATCGACGGCGTCTACTACGCCGAGGACACCGACGACGAAGCGTTCCGGTCGATAATGGACCAATTCTCGGCGGAGTCGGCGATCGAAGCCGACGGCTCCGACGGTACCTGGCTGGTGCGCTACGATGGGCAGGTGTACGTCGCGGAACTCTCATACGGGGGGTTCGACCAGAACGACCGCCCCGTTACACCGAATCAGCGGACGCGTTCGGTGATCACCTCGGTTGAGGCTTGAAACACTATGTCACCTTGTGGGACTCGCGATCAACATACAGCAGAACGGCTCTGTTTAAATCCTTAACAGGTGACATACTCCGTCGCGGCTGTTGTCAATACAGGGTACATATTTCGCACTCTGGTCAGTAGTGTATTGACACAGGGTTCGTTACAATTACAGCAGTTTCAGACGGGATTTGTTGTAGTGAAGCAGGGAATAGTACACTTGGATGATGGCCAGCCGCTGGGTCCTGTTCGTATGGCCTATTGCTGAATTCGCCTTCTTCACCGACCAACTGTTTCAGTCAATAATGTGTCTGAAGAATAGGGTTTCAACAGAGCAAGCAGAACCGTGAAATCCGATTCACGGACGGAATCACAGTTGTTTCCTGGATGCATTCTATTAAACGATTTCACCGCCAGAGACACTCCGAACGGGTTTAATCTAAAACCACATCAATAGCAATACGCCTTCCAACAATGAATCGACACATGCGTTCGTCATCCGACTCCGTTACGCGACGTCGAGCCCTCGCAATCGGTGCCAGTGCCGCCATAGTGTCCACCGCCGGCTGCTCGACAGTCCTTAATGCGATCGGCAACCGAGTCTTCGAAGAGGTCAATCTCCTCAACCAGCTGAACCAGGAGGTCAGCGGGTCGATCGAAGTCGTAGATCCCGAGGGCGAGACGGTCCTCGATACTTCATTCGACGTTCCCTCTACCGAGTCAGACGGTGAAAGTAATATCGTCGCCTACGCCGACGTATGGACCACCACCGGTGAGTACCAAGTTGACTTGGAGCTCGCTGATACCGTGATAGCAGGGACTTCACGACTGAATCAGCAATTTTCGATTACTGATACTGAAGAGGAAATCGTCGCCATCTCCATCGGCTCGAGCGACGAGAATGAACCGATCGCGCTTCGAGTCGGAGAGTCGTTCTCGGATCTCGGGCAGATGAACGAGACCGGTTAACCGGTATCAAGGAGTTCCGCGAATGTTCGTTCGACAGCGGGCTCTTAATTAGTGTCAACAAAAAATAACACAAAGCGCCCGGCTGTGTGTACCAATACTGTTACCGGGAGTCCGATTGCGGCTGCTACCACGGTAACTGAGAGTATCGTCGGAACATTACCCACTAAAACCGCTAGTCCGATCATTGCGAGGAGTCCGCCAATGAACGTTCCTGCCGCGACCGTCTCTATCGTTCGGATGCCATCATATGCTAGCGTTCGCGCACCGCCGTCTCTGACGAACGGGATCCCCCGACGATCTACCTCTAAGTATGCGTAACTGAGTAGTCCGACTGCCAAACCGAGTAGCAAGACAATACAGAGGAGAACGATGGCGGTTCCGCCAGCGAGTATCGACTCTTCTCCGCCGATCGCTGCCAATGACCCAAAGGCTAAAAGTGGGATGGCAAGTGCTCCGAGTGCTATCGCCACGACGGACATCCCGGCCCAGATGTAGAGCCCATTCCGCGACAGCCACGTGTACGCCCGATCCGAGTAAGAGTCGGGGTGTGACGTAGCTCGGTCAATCACGGAGCTAGGCCCGTCTGGTGAGGCGTCGTCTGTCATACCGACTGATCGGTCGTCTCCCGTATACTTCCTGTTCCGTGTCTCGGGCGGAGAAACACAGCTGAAATCAATGTCTCTGTGAATCTTCCAACGGCACCACTATCGCGGTTACTGTGTCAGTCTTGTATCACTCGCGTCGTAGCGACGAATGCGACAGTTTTCGTCGAGATCGAACTTAACTGACCCGTCAGCGAGACGGACTACAACCTGCGCGGCGGTCGGCACCGCTTCACCGGTACGTACGTTGCTTACCTGCGTAAGACTGTGCGGTCCGATCTGCGCATCACGCGGACGCAGGCCGTGCGTCGCGTATAGTGCCTCAACGGCGTGATGGCCGAGAACCGTCTGTGCGATTGGGATTGGATACGACAGCCAGCAGGTGTCACATGCCGCGGTGGCATATGGTGCGTCTTGGTGGAGATATGTCTCTGGAACGGAGTCACGGGGAAGCGACAAACCCGCCGCTCCCCAACAGTGCGGGCAAACCCCGTTACGCAAGAGCCGGACGTCACACGCGTGGTTTCGGAGCGTGGAGTCGATAACTGCGTCTAGTGATCGGTTTTCAGTGGCTCGCGGCGGCGTCGGGTACGCCACAGCGGCGCCGTGGTCTGGACAGCCGATATACAGGTGGTGCTCTCGGTACGCGGCGACGAGATTCCGATCGCAGTGGGGACACTCATATTCCGTCTCCTGCTGTTCGATCTCGTACTGTTTGTCGTCATTTTGGGTCTTATAATTCTCCGCCCGAATTGCGGCGACGATCTTCAAGGCAGCTATTCGAGGGCGGTACCGCCCGTCCTCCTTCTGAATGAAGACGTCTTGAAGTTCAGACAGGTGGTAACTGAATCGGCTTGTGTCCTCGACGCCCACTTGCTCTCGTAACTCGGAGAACGTTGGCCATTCTGATGACCACGCTTCGTCGTACTGATCTGCGAGAGTTAACAGGATACGGACCCGAGTCTCGTCGGTCAACGCCGCATACGCTGACTCTCTCGCTTCACGCTCACCCGTCATTGTGTACAGTAGTGCTGTTGTTTCCGCCTGGGTATCTGATTTGTTACTGAATCAACTTAATAGTCGTCCAGATAACACTTACTACGCAGTCACCCGTTCCGTACCTATGGTCGATTTGCCCTCCACGCTAGAAGCGACCGTTCCGAATCAACTTAGTGATGAGACTGGTGTCGCCAGTGCGGTGGCGTTTCTCGCCCTCACGATACCGATAACCATCGTGTTGAACTTGGCTGCCTCACTCGCTGCTGTCTCAGCTGTCGGTTCTGATGCCGGGGAGACGCTCATATTCATCGCTGGAAGCATTGCGACCGAACTTTCATTTCTGCTCGTTGGCATCGGGTACGTTTTATTTCGCTCGTCGTTCCAAGTCCCGATTCAGGTTCCAGACCGAGACGCCATCCCTGCTCTCATCGGCGGACTTGGGATGAGCTTCGCGACCGCGTTCCTCTCGCTTGTAAGTACTGACGCGGTTCTTCCAAGCGTCGAACTCTCTCCTGGATTTATGCAGTACACAAACCTTGCGGCACCGACGGGCGTCGGCCTCGTCATCGCGGCAGTCCTGTCGCTAGCGCTGATCGGTCCTGTCGAGGAGTTCTTCTTTCGGGGCGTCATTCAGCAGCGACTCCGTGCGTCGTTCTCGGCTAGAATCGCCATCGGTACGGCCGGCCTCGTGTTTGCGGTGTTTCACGTCTATCCGGTCCTCCTCCTGTCGCCGCCGATCGCCGCAGTTGCTCACATGACGCTTTATTACTCTGTGATGGGAGGGATATTCGGTTGGGTGTTCGAACGGACGAATACCTTCGTCGCGCCTGCGCTCGTTCATGGTGTTTTTAATGCCGTGATCTTCGTCGTGCCCCTGCTCACCTAAGATCTAGTGGCTCTGTTGAAATTGTTAAGATCTGATAGGATCCACGTGCGAGATATAGAGGGTGGGTTTATCAAATCGAACCCAGACTTCCAGAACACATATGTTCGTAGCTTCCGACTGAGAAAGTAATGTCCGCGCTTCAGTCTGCCCTCCTCAATTGGAATCCGAGTCGGATCATGGCTGCGGTCATAGCTGGTACTGCGTTCTTTCTTGCGTCCCAAGTCACTGATGAAGTTCTCTTGAGGCTTGGTGTGGCAGTTGTCTTCGCAATGATACTCCATATTCCATGGTGGTTGTATAACCGTCATACCACCCAGTCTGTAGATGGGTGACCGACTCGCGGACTGTATTCAGCGCCGTATTAGCGAGCTACTCGACAGCTGTCAGTAACAGGCTAACCAATACAGAGAATCTAGTCAATTCGGGGACTGCGTTATTGTCTCTGGGCTGTGTTGGTCAACAGATGGTCCAGACAGCTGAGGCGAAACAGGTTTGCCGTGCTGCGTCAACAACGCTGTTTCCGGAACTCGAATTCGGCGTGAAACCGTGTGGGAAGTACACGAGAGAGGATTTCCAAGAAATCCTCTCTCGGATCGCTTTTGATCAGGAGTTCGCAAATACGGGTGGGAAAACGCTCCAGCTTGATCGTGACGAGCACGTCGATATCACCGCTACGGCTCGAAATTCGCTCGCTAAATCGCTGCTGTATCACTTGCGAAATCTCTCACCAGAGGCTATCACCGACCAGTTCGATGGCGTCCGAGATCGAGTGTTCGAACTCCTCCGGTCTCAGCGGCGACTTCCAGCATTCGTCGATGTTGCCATCGATCTCCACGAGTGGCGCTTCTACGGTTCTGCCGACACTGCCCACGTTTTAACCACGTATCCAGATCTCGGAACGAACAAAGCGTTTTGTTTCGCGACACTATGTATCGTCGCTCCTCGCACGCGATTTACGCTTGCGGTGGTCCCGATGGACGCGAACGGCTTTCGCGCCAAGCGCGAAGCCGTTCGCTCCTTGCTCGAAACAGCCAAACAGTACGTCTCCATTCGACACGTCTACCTCGACCGTGGATTCTACCAAGTCCACGTCGTTACAGAGTTAGAACAGCAGGATGTTGATTATGTCGTGCGTGCGCGGCCGAGTAGTGGAGTGAAAGATCGTCTCAGCGCCGGCGCTGAGACGGTCGCAGACGAGTATACGATGCAGCGAAAGCGCAACCCAACGGCGTCGGTAGATGTCACAGTCTTCGCGGTTTCGCACCGCACAAGCGAAGACGAACACGTCTGGTTCGTGACAAGCTTAGACGTAGACTCATCGACAGCGAAGGCGTACGCGGCGGCGTTCCGCCGTCGCTGGGGGATCGAAACGTCATATCGACAACTCGGCGATTTTCTCCCGAGAACGTCGTCACCGACGTTCTCGGTGTGACTGTTCTACTTTCTGTTCGCGGTGTCGTTGTACAATCTGTGGGTGTTAGCCAACGTGTTAGCCTCAACTGGGACCGTTCCAGAGACACCGCTGATCTCAACACGAATTTCCGTAGATTCGTTCTCTCGACAGACTACGGCTGAGTTCACACTCGAATCTGACCGGGATGACCGGTGAGTACGCCTTACGCGGAGAGGCATCGCTCGGGAACGCCGCTAGCGCGGCGTTCCCTCGCTCTCTCACTGAACCTGTCACAGCGAAATCCGCTACGATCGTGAAATGTGCGAACTCAACGGCTTGGACGGAACAAGATTTGATTCGGCAACTACTGTTAACGGCGGGAAGGATGTCAACTCTTGCGACACCGTGTTTCGAGCCGTGGATTTCCTCACTATTTTGTGGGTTGGTCATCTGGGATAATCCATGTCTGATACGGCCCTCCAAGACATATCAGAAGACGGCTCAACGGATTCTTCTGAGCTGGATCTCGACTGGCTCACGCTTGAAGACGGCGAGTCTATCCAGTGGTCGAGCACCCCGCACAAGTACAGCGTCCTTCCTGCGTTTATCATCGGGATTCCGCTGTCACTCGTCGTTATTGGCATCCCAATCGTTGCTGCGTCCTACCTTCAGTACACCAATACGAACTACGTGGTCACCAATCGCGGCCTCTACAGCAAACGTGGGGTACTCTCACGTGACGTCCAACAGATTGGGTTCGACAAAGTCCAAAACATCTCGTACTCACAGTCGGCGCTCGGTTCGTACTTTGGATACGGCTCCGTTGACGTCAGTACAGCCGGCGGATCTGGGATCGAACTTCAGTTTCGGAGTATCCCTGCCCCGGCAGCAGTTCAGGAACTGATCGCCAGAGAAATTGACAGCCGACAGCAAACCGAGTCCGACTCGACGAAAGAGGATGTTCTTGATTCGATTCTCACGGAACTGCGCGTCATTCGGCAGGCCGTGGCCGACGACCAGAGTGGGTCTCAGACCGGCTCGACTACCCCGTCTACTGACGAGTCAACACATACTGACACAGGTAACACAGATGAGTGACGGCTGGTGGTATCAACACGACGGTGAACGCGTTGTCTGGAAGGGTCGTCCGCGTCTCTCAGCGGCTCTTCCGGACATAATCGTTGGAAGTGCCATTTCTGTGTTCGCCCTTATCGGCGCTGTCAGCGTCAACCTCTGGTTGCTCGCGGGGGTGCCTGTCGGCGTTGCGGTTCTCAGCTGGGGGCTACTCAGGGTACGACAGACGCAGTATGTTTTGACGACCCGAGCAGTA
The DNA here is from genome assembly GCF_900113615.1 of Halorubrum aquaticum. Lineage (GTDB taxonomy): Archaea > Halobacteriota > Halobacteria > Halobacteriales > Haloferacaceae > Halorubrum > Halorubrum aquaticum. The sequence continues at coordinate 138,191 of NZ_FOPZ01000006.1, read as the reverse complement.
TGGGCGAAGCGGGGCGTCCTCGGACGAACGGTTCGTCGCGTCCATGTCAATAAAATCCAGAACACTTCGTTTTCTCAGTCGGCCACAGGCTCGTTTTTCGGTTATGGGAGAGTGTCGGTTGAGGTCGCCGGAGGACGCGATCTGGAGTTTCGGCGGGTTGATAACCCGAAGAAAGTCCAGACGACGCTCGCAGAGCACATGGGTAGTGAAGAGTACGCAATCCCCGGGTCCCGTGAGCAGTGGGAATCTGTCCTCAGTCTCGTCCGTGAAATCCGCGCAACGGTGGCACCCACAAGAGACGCTAGTGAGCCTGTGACCCGGGAATAGCTGAGCTCACACTTAGGATTTAACTGCGACGAACATCCTGTTTCTTACCCACAATCGAGTGGTTGCCGAAATCCTCGACTTCGAGTAAAAGTTTTAAGCTCTACAGATACAATACCCTTACGGAGCGATTTCCCGATCCTGTTTATCGTATTCAGCACCCCCGCTAACGATATCACCCCCCGAACCACTCTTCATCTCGATCTTGCGACTATAGATCGTACTCGACAGCGTCTAAAACGTCTGTTTGAGGTTCAGAAAAATTACAGGTGAGAGACGGGAACTCAGTCGTGGGAGTACGTTACCTACTTCCGGCGGGCTAAAACGACCGCATATAGTATCAGGCCCATTCCGATGGTCTCGGCAGCCAGACTCAACGGTGCGATAAAGGAAACACCAAGAAGAATACTACTAACAGCAGTTGTCGCCGTGCTCACTAAGGTCATCATAGCGATACCAACACCTAAAAAAAGCATTGGTCGACTGGTGTTGCGTTGGTAGCCATATACCGCGAGGATTACAATGGCGAGGCCCAGAGGCAACTGTAGCACCGTGAGAAATTCCGTGATTTGAAGTGTATCTTGAGGGATCATTTAGAGACCCTCCCAGAGATTAGTGAATGCGTCTGCGAACTCTTGGGTCCGCGTGGTGGTCTGTATATTTAGCTCGAATTCGCCGTTGCTAAGACTGACAACCAACTCGTCAAGCTGTGCTTCGTACTGCTTTTTATGATTACCATCAGCGTCTGGAACGTGAACGGCTGCGACAAGGTCATACTCTTCAAGTTTGTTCAATCGACGATACACGGTCGATTTGGACATCTCACATTGGCTGCTGAGTTCGGGTGCGGTCATAGGTTCGTGGCTTGTAGCCAATAGCAATGAGCGTGCGTACTCATCGTCAAGTAGAGCGAACACCTCATTTGGAGGGCAATCTTCAGCCACACCTTCTGCTATACAAGAGAGAATAATAAACCGATATGCGAGTTCGCTGGCTCAGCAACTACCGACACAATACTGAGGAAGTATGGGACTAGATATACTCGGCCACTCTGTATACTTCGACCAATGCTTCTCGTCGAGTCTGTACTATTAGCTCTTGGTTACAGGGGGAATCAACGCACAAATACTACAGAAGACGATGGTGCGTGTATTTCAATATTCAATCCCTCGGAGACACAGGTTCTACGAGCAACCCAAACTTAGCATCTACAAGGACTGGCGGGGAAGAGCCTTCGACAGGCTGTTGTCGGCAACAGATCACCAAATCCGACGACCTAGAGATTATCTAAGAGCTAGTTCCCGAAATCACGTTGCCCACCGACTGCTCGGTACAGATCTTCCAGCACTACCCGCGACAACTCACTAACGATAGCGTTGTGAACCATGTACTTACAACAGACACTCTACCCGATCGGACTGGCCAGTACCAACATTGCGATCGGCTGGCTTCTTTATTATTTATCCGAGCCGATCCTTGGAGGGCTGCTCGTCGTGGTTGGTGTTTTTGTCATCCTCACCTCAATAGGAAGTACTCTCAGTCGGTACAAATCCGTGTTCAGTAATCAACACTGACTCCAGCAACCATGACTTACTACTATTAGATCCGCTATCGGTTAGTAACGTGAATGCCCTCCACAGCACCCGTTCAAAGTCACGAGACAGAACTATGATTGATGTTGAGAAGTCTATGCTTCATACCCAGGGTACGCGCATCGGGTCACCTTCTCACCACATCCGTAGATGAGCTCAGAAGCCACAACTCACGATACGGGAGCTAGTCACCTCCCCGACCCCGAACTCCTAGCCCTTCTTGTGGCAAATCTGGTTCCGATTGTTGGGATTGTTGCGTTCAACCTGTCGGTTTTAGAGCTGTTGACGTTATACTGGCTTGAGTTCGGCGTCGTATGTTTTTGGGCGGTTGTTCGAGCGACGTTTGCCGGGCGGCCAATGGAACGGAATGGGGATCCAATCCTGTTGGGGGCGATTGCCGCAAAACAGACCTCCATTTCAGTCCCACTAATCGGTGCTAGCGTCCGACTAATGACGATCCCGACACTTTTGTTCGTGGTACCGATCCTCATCGGACTGTGGCTATTCGTCGGGGCACTAGTTGTCGGCCCCGCAGCAACTGTGAATCCAAATGCCAACATTTCGTCGTGGCTCATTATTGGCGCGTTTGGAATCTTTATCGCAGCAGGATGGCGAACTCTCACTACCTACTTCCAGGATGGTGGTTATCGGGATCACAACGTCGCAACCGCTCTTCAGAGTGTTGTCACGGAAGGCGCAACAGTACTCATCGCGAGCATCATCGCGCTGCTCACCGCAGCCCTGATCGTCTCTAACAGTGGAGCTGGAGAGTCCTCTCGTGCGGTTGAACGGGTTGCGACGGGGCCACTTGTCGCTGTGGTAGTCTCAATTAGGCTCCTCACCGATCTCGCAGGGTACTACTATGATGGCCGTCTCGGTGCGGGGTTGTGGTCACTCGTCGGCCGTGGAGACGCGTATAGTCCCCCAGAGCGTGAGACGATTGAGACAACGCTATCAGGAAATTCCACAGATCTCCACCCGTCGCTGTCGGGACGGCTGCTGCCTACAGCCTCACATTTCCGGACACACCCTGGACCGTGGCTGCTGACACCACTCGCCTTTCTCGCCGCATCACTTGCTGTATTTGAGGGTGCTACCCAGATAGCGGGTGGCATCATGCTTCTCGGGATTGGTGTCCCGCTTGGTCTCATCCATCTCGACTACTGGATCCGGTACGCTGGTGTTGAATACCGGTTAGATTCGAGTACTATCGTTGCGGCTGATACCCTGTTTCAAACCCCTCTTTGGCGGTACGAATCGCTGGCTGATCATGAGATCCGAATCGAACGTGACGCCGTCGACAGGTGGTTGGGCACCTCGACGGTACTCGTTGACCGCGGTGACAGACCGACCACGCTACCACGACTCAAAGATACGACCCCAATTACGAATTCGCTTGTTGACGCGAGTTCCGCTGACAAAGACGCTAGTGACCATTGGAACGCGAATACTAACGAGCCAAATACTATGGTAGAAACTAGCATCGAATTGTTGCGGTTGGATGGTACAGCACCCCGTATGTCGCTTGCGTCGATGGTCCTGTTTGGGGTCGTCTCACTAATTGCGTTAGTGATAGCTGCTCAGTTCGAAGGCGGCGTGGTAGCTGGTGTCTTCGTATTTTTGTTCACTACGATTCCGCTCGTCGGGCTTATTGTCTATTATATAAAACAATAACCAGTGCCGTTGACCCTCCAGTATTAAGCTGTGATTCCACGCATTGGAGACAATGATCTCTATTGTCGAGGTGTCGGTACTAGGAGCATCTCTTTGACAGATGGATAGTACCGCTGGACGGGGTGGAGGGCCGTCCTTCCAGCGGGGGATGATCGATGGAGCGTCGCGGGGGAGTAGATGAGCCTCCCATCCGTTGGGGGGGAGGTGAGCGATGGGAGAGGCTCAGCAACCGGATATTTGTTGAATACCGCCCCCGGCCGGCGGCTGCCTGTATATAATACAGGGGATAGTATCAAGCCCGTAGCAGCGTTTCATCGAGAGAAACACGGCGCAGTTGGACTTGACTCAGGTTCTTCGAGTGTTAAGCTATGCCCCCAGTTGAGGTAGTGGCATCGTTATACTGGTAGCCACCGAACCCGAGAAGCGGGTAGAAAATGAACGAGAGAAACGTGAGTCCGAGGCCAAACAGAATTCCTTTATTGAATTTGCCAGCGATGTCGATACTAACCTTCAGCGTGGCGAAGAAATTTATCACCGGAACAAAAAATAGAGCAAACCAATACCATGCGTTTCCGCTTATCTTGACCAAGACGTAGAGATTGTATATTGGGATAATTCCAGCCCACCCCGGTTTACCAGCTTTCTCAAATACTTTCCAAAGCCCGGCAAATAGCAAAACAATGCCTCCTAGTGTAACGAACAATTCAATATTGGTACTATTGGCTCCTTGTATCGAGACGGATGAACCCAATGCTGATCGCATCAACCAATGAATTCTCCCACATTAATAAGAAATCCAAGTCAGCGTTTCACGCTCTGAATCACGACTATTGGAACATTTATCAGCCATACCCCATTGAAGTCCGAGAACAGGCGGTACGGACCCGGAGAATTCGTCAATAACAGTATCAAGATCGTTACTAGTTCGAAGTCGGAACATCCCATTTGACTGAAAAATAGGAAACCGTACTCCAATGATGAGGATAGCTGCGACGAGAACAGCTGGACCCAATGCTGTTACGAGATATGTGCCGAGGAATACTGACACCGCGAGGACGACGACAAACGCGTTGAGTGGACGTTCGCGTCTGAGATATTGTTGTGCGACATCAACCGCTTTTTGTGAGCGCTCAGAATCCGTGGAGGGCATCGTGGAAACCGTTGGTGACAGGAAATGTTACTCTTGTGTTCTAATACAACCTCTCAACATTAGGAGAGGTTGAAATGGTGAACACAGAACTAAAATGAAGCAAATGGATCTACCACCTAGCACTATTGCTAACTGACGAACTAGGTGCCATCGTGGTGATTAATAGACATGATAGATGATATTTTTGAGTTCATTTTTGAACTACTGCTGGAATTGATCCCAAACGCGGTGTGGAAGATTCTATTGAGTGTGGTCGGGATCGCGATGACGGTAGTTGGGGCGACAAAAATCACAGAGTCAACACGACTAGGGGCCGCACTAATCGTCGTCGGTACATTTCTGTTTGTAGGCTCTCTCATCTCGCTGTACCGATCGAGCTAATTCTTTCTTCACGACGCCGTCACGAGGACGAACGCGACAACACCGATGAGGAACCCGATGAGGATAAACACGAAGCCGGTCAGTTTCACTCGGCGGCCATAGACATTGAGATCGTCTCGGGAGTACATGATTGTAACGAGGCGCGACGGATGTCGGAACGGGCTCGGTGGCCGTGGGTCTGGAATACGTTCACGTAGTCGTGCGTATTCGGTAAATGACCAAATGCCATAGAGTGTGAGCCCGAAAATAAACCCTAATACCGACAGAAGGGCCGCAAGTAACGCGAATCCGACTGGATCAGTCACACTAACCTGGAGCGATGAACTCTCCGCGTTCAACAGAAGTGCCACTATAGTTACGAGTGAAACAAAAAACACAGCTGGTGTAAACAACATGAGACGCTTACTAACTCGAGATAGTGTGTCCCGATTGACGCCGAACACCGTGTCATATCGAGTTGGCTCGCGCTCAGTTGTTTGATTGATCCCTGTATTTTGACCAGGATTACGCGCCCCAATCGCATGAAGTGTTGTCAAGAGCGCCAGAAGACTCCCGAAACCAATGAATCTGAACGGAGCAAATGTCGTTTGTCGCTTGAGAAACGCTCTACTAGGGCTGTCGGGGTCAATGTAGGCTGTCGCTGTCTCATTCGGCTCATATGGCTCAATAATGCGGTGAGCGTCACTCCGGACGGTGTATATCGGCCCCGTTGAGCCTGGGAATACCTGTTTGCTCGTATATTCACGCCCCTGATATTCGTAGGTGTGCTCAACTGAGATACGGTAGTAGAAGCGACGCCCGTCAGATCTGCTTATACTGGCGTCAACAACAGTTGTTTCGACAGCGACAGCATCGTCAACAGCGTTCGATTGCTGGACGTAGTCATAACCTCCATACCCAGCGATACCGAGTCCGAGAACGAGCGTGAGAAGAATTACCGGCGTGACCGTGACAGCCACTCCACGGACAGTAAACTCCATTTTACCTGAGCCTTTTCAAGAAGACAAATAAGGGTAAACGGAGTGTTTCACCAGTAGCAACAGCAGTCCGCTGATCGCTCGACGTATTTGTGTTTCCGGACCAGTAACAGACATAATCAAATTATGGATGAATCAGTTGAACAACCAGCGTGAGTGACCGCAATGACATCAGTAACTGCCCAGCGGTTCAACGCTGTTCCATCTAAAAATCCGAAAGCGAATGCCCTCCACCAATGCTACTCTCATTAGGACTCTCAGTTGCCGTTGATGTCGTTGCTGTAGGCCTCCTGACGTGGGTAACATGGCAAACTGCGAAGGATCGATCCCCGCCAAATGCGGTCCCCTTTGCGCTCATGAGCGGCAGTCTGTTACTATGGGCACTGCTCTCGCTGATCTCTGAGTTTCCGAACGCGTGGGGGGTCGGATCGAATTTGGCTGCTATCGCGCAGGTTGTGCCTGTTGTGTTTCTTCCCGCGATATGGCTGGTCTATGTGCTTGGATATATCGGTCGAGAGACAGGCTTTACTTCCCTCCGAGGGGCGTTGTTTGTTCTCCTTGCGCTCCCGCTGATTGGGGCAGCGGCCACGTTCGAGGGTGACCCAACGAGAGAGGAGATCCGTCGCTCACTCGCGTCACTCGTCGGTACTGAACTGTTCCTGTTGTTCATAATTTACGTCTACGCAGCGTTTCTCTTCCTCAGGTACGGTTGGAACCACAGGCGTGTTTCAAGAACACAGGTTGGGATCCAGCTGGGAGCAATCTCAGCACCGTACGTTATTGGGGGCTGGCTCGACGGGAGTTCTATTATCGATGGAGTCACAGGCGGATTGTTAGTTTCGGGAGTGCTACTTACCGTTGCGATTCAACGCTATCCAGTATTGACGGGGTTCCCGAAAGCAGATTATGTCGCGCGGTCACGCGTTGTCGAATCGCTTCAGGAGGCGGTTGTCGTTGTAGATTGGGAAGCAAATATCCTCGATGCCAACGTGACAGCTGAAGGCTTGTTCGGGTGGACGACACGAAACGTGATCGGGACACCACTCGACGCGGCCGTTGACGGATTCGACGGGGGAGATCTATCAGCTGGTACCACAGAGGTCGTCTCGCTCCAAACGACAAAGGGCCGACGTCAATTTCAATACACGGTCTCCGACGTCGAACGCGACACGAGTGGCAGCGACGAGGAGCCCGTGGCGCGGACAATTGTCTTCCGAGACGTGACCGATCAGCGAACCCGTGAACAGCGGCTCTCAGTACTCAATCGCGTACTTCGACACAACGCCCGGAACAAACTCGACGTGATCTTAGCGCATGCGGATCATATAGAAGACGACACGCACCGGGCAGCCATCCAAAATAGTGCCAGCGAGCTTGCCTCGGTCAGTCGGAAGGCACGGGAGGCTGAAGCAGTTATGACGGATAGCGTTAGCGCTCCGTCAACGGTCGACATTGCTGCTGTCGCCCACGAAGTTGCCGCAACGGCCCGCGATGACTATCCGGATAGCAGCATCTCAGTTACCGCACCGGAGCGGCTACAATTGACCTCCTATCGAACCGTTGTACGCCGGCTCATGACGGAACTCGTCGAGAACGCTATCGTTCACTCAGACGACCCCGCACGAGTCGATATCGAGGTCGAAACGACAGCTGATGATATCCCGCAGCTCCGCATCGCAGACAATGGTCCCGGGATCCCAGACCGAGAACGTGACTTATTGACCGAATCGAGCGAAACACAACTCGAGCACGGACTTGGTGTCGGACTCTGGTTCGTTAATTGGGCAGTAAGCCAACTGGGCGCTGAACTTGAGTTTCAGTCTACTGGTACCACAGGCACTACCGTAGTTGTTCGTTTTTATCGGAACAGAGAGTCGATGTCGCAAGACTCAGACGGTAGTCACAGTAGGTGACAGGCGTATTGAAGCTGGAGCCTTAGCCGACCGTGGCTTTGTTGAAATCCTCAAAAAGTAATATATTGAACTGGGTCCTAGTCCGTACAGAAATCTCAAGAATCGTTCAGTACAGAGCATGCGCGTGTCGTTCTACATGAAACAGAGCACTAAGTTATTTGTCGCCCACTCTGTTCGCCGAGTATATGGAAAAGGTGAGACTCAGAGCGATACTCATGCCGCTCGGACTGTTCGTTCTCTCAGCTGGAGCGTACTGGGCAGTCCTATTGGATGTCGTCTCGCTTGGTCTTTACGCGCCACTCATCTTCACGATTATCGCGGGGGTGACTGCTCTCGGTGCTGTGAAGATTGGAGCATGGGCACCAGCCCTTACTGCGGGGATTGGAGCTCTTGGATTTGCTCTTGCTGGCGTAAGTGTGGGTGGAATTCTTAGCTTGGGTGGCTCAGCGGTCTTCATCGGAGCAGTACTCGCAACGCTCGGTGTATTGGGCTATGTAGTCAGTATGGTCTATCATATTGGGACGCGAGTCTACAGCGTTACCCCAGCCTAGTCCGCGGCCTCGAATACTACCAACCTGACAAACACGCAGTTCTCACCAACCGGCTGTTTCATCTGTGTATGTGTATGAAGAATAGGATTTCAACAGAGCCGGCTAGCAGTGTTCCAAGGCGAGCAACACCCCGTCCACGCCGTTCGATTCGGGCCCGACGCGTCTGCCGACAGGGCCCGCTTGTGGCGACGACAGCCCGTCAGTTCCGACACCGCACCGCTGTCGTTGACCGTCGGCGTCAGCGGGGAGTGACCGCGGTCTGTAGCGATCCATTCGTTGCCGGGTTTCGTCCGGAGGCGGTCCGCCCACAACCGCTTTGATACTGAAGCCATCCAACACGATACGGTGATTCAACTCGATCCGCTGGCGCTGTTCAGGGTCGGTATTCCAGCGGTGAGTGGCGGTGTCGCCGGGGTAGTGGGAGTGACGGCGTACCGACGGCTCCGGCAGAGCGATGCCCGCACCGGCCTCGTCAGGCCGTTCGTTGTCCTCGCTGGGGTGGTGTCGCTCCTCGGGGTCGGATACGCCGGGGTACACGCGGCGACGCCACTCAAGAACCTGCCATTGGGGTCCGCAGTCCTCCTTTTAGCGGTTCCATGGATGATGTTCGCAGCACGGTACATCGGGCTCGGGCGATATATCACACCTGGACGGGTACTCGCGGTGACGCTGGCCGTGGCTATCCTCGTCGGTGTGAACTTCTTCGGACGACTGATACAGGAGGGATGGATCACGACCTCGCTGGTGGGTACCGAGGCGCTCCAGACGCTCGAAACAGCTCAGTCGGTGGCCACACTCGTACTCTTGACCCTCGTGTTCGCACTGATCGGGGGAGTTGTCGTCGCGACGTATCGACACGACCGACTATCGACGGTCCAGAGTCTCCTCGTCGTGATACCGATCGCCGGGTTCATTTTCACCGTTCAGACGACCCGCCCTGCGACGCCGCTGTTGAACGACGTGCTGATCGGGAGTACGTTTCTCGTGGTCGCCGCCAGCCTCGCGCTAGGGATTTTTCACTACGATGTAGTGACGCGCGTCCCCGCGACCCGGCGACTGGGTGAGCGGGCAGCACTGACAGAGACTGACGAGGCGATTTTCGTCCTTGATGACCAGGCACGGGTGGTCCGAGTCAACGAACCGGCCAAACGAATGTTCGGCGGCGCACAGACGCTGGCCGATGTCACGGATCACTCGGTGACATCCCTGACCGAACTCAATACCATCACCTGCCGGACAACCGCGGGCCACAGACAGTTCGAACCGAGCGTCTCGTCGCTCGTCGACGAGTACGGGGAGACGTTCGGTTACACCGTTATGTTGATCGACGTGACGAACCGCGAAATCAGGCGACAGCGGCTGGCGGTACTCAACCGCATCCTCCGTCATAATGTCAGGAACGAACTAGACGTGATCCGGGCACACGCGGAGGAGGCCGGCCTCGCACCGGCCATCGACGGCGCGGACAGACTGAGCGCACTGAGCGCGGAGGCACGGCGGGTCCAAGATCTCATGGAGCGGTCCGCGGCCGACCGAACCGAAGTCAGGTTACGTCCGTTTCTCGAAGATGTCGTCGCCGACGCAACGGCTGGTGTAAACGCCGACGTGACCGTCACTGCCCCTGACGTGAAAATAAATGTCGACCCGGAACGGTACCGTTACGCGATCGATCACCTCATTGAGAACGCGGTCGAACACAACGACGAGGAGTCCCCACGCGTCGTGGTTCGTGTAGAACGGACGGGGGCGGACGTCCGTCTCGTCGTCGCGGACGATGGCCCAGGGATACCAGAGTCAGAGCGGGCGGTGATCGAGGGGGGCGGCGAGACACCCTTCGAACACGCCAGTAGCTTGGGCCTCTGGGGGACCAACTGGGCCGTCCAGAGCATGGGCGGGTCACTCTCATTCGATGAGAGTGATCTCGGCGGGACAGCCGTTGAGGTTGTCCTCAGAGACGTGGCAGTCTCCGACGTGTGACAATCAAAAGAGAGCATTCGGGTGAGGCGTGTCAAGCGTCGTAGCAGAATGGGCCATCTGGACCACGGTGTCGCCTCTTTTATCGGGAAACTCATCTGAGGCCGACAGGTGTTCTGTTCTCGACACATAGCCCACATTCTGCGCTTACAGAGTGGGGCTGCTATCCTTAGCAACTCATATTGACAACGACTGGATCACGATATATCATCTGCTGAATGGTTTTTAACAGAGCCACCATTTTTAGTTACTAGGTGTTTGAAAAACGACCTGATGTATTCAGCCCTCCGACAGAACGATCGGACATTCGGACGACGCATACAGCGGGTATCGCTGATTCGTCTGTTATACCGCTCTCGGTGGTGTGAGAAGATGCGTCTACAGTCAGCTAAACCCCGCAGCAACGTCCGACATTCTCCTCATTGTACGCGGCCTCGTGGTGATTGATAGTATGAGCGACGATTCAGGTGTGAACATTAAGGGCCCCGATAGCCTCAAAGGTGCGTTGCTGTATATTCTCATTGGGATTGCTATCATCAGTTACGGGGGATACGATTACGTTCAACAGTCGGAGGCAGTTCGAGAGTCAGTCGAAGTTGATGCGACTATCACCGAACTCGACATCGAGACGGACAGCGGAACGTCATCAAACCCAGGTGCGAATTTCGATCCGGTGGTTGAGTTTGAGTACACGTATAACGGAACTGAATATACTGGGACAAAAATCTATCCAGCAGATATTGAACAGAACTACGAAACCCAGTCAAGCGCCGAATCAGCCATTGAAGAGTACGAACAGGGTACACAGACAACCGCATATGTTTCCCCTGACCAGCCGGGAGATGCGTTTTTGAAAGATCAAACGTCGAACGCACCGATTATCGCGATTGTGCTTGGTGGAGTATTCACTCTCTTTGCAGCAGTTTCCGCTGTAAGGAAATTCTAACACGCTGAAACTGCGCTGAGGGTGAGTAGCTGGGCGTGAGGCAGATTAAGTACGTTGCTCATCAGAAATATTTAGCCAGAGAACCGGATACTATTCTTCTGTTTCCGAGCCAGAGAGCGTGAATAACACCTATACAATTGCCGGATGCTGGCTGAACTATGGACAGAAGCTCGAAGAGCCAGTTGTTGGTCTCCGGGGGAAGTCTTCTACTAGTATTCCAACTAATCGTGTTTCAAGGGGCGTTCAACATCGTCGAAAACCCTGGAGTTTCAGGTAGGCTGAGGGGTGTTCTCAGTGGTGGATTATTACTCATCGCCACGATCTGTGTCGGTAGCGGGGCATATCTTCGGTCTTAGCGTACCCTAGTTACACAGGGTCCACACTGAGCGCCTGAGCGTCGATCGATTTTTGTGAAATGGTAGCATACATGTAGTTGCTGATGCCCTCCGCAGATTACGGGGACGAACCTCCTTTGAGGGCCGGAGGAACGGGGGCATCAGCGTTTTGTACGCTGGTAGTATGCCTTTGGTGGAGAACATTTAGTCGTATGTATTTTGCCCGCGACCCATAATTGTCGATATGGTGATGCCCTCCATATTCGATCAACTGGACGATCATCCGGTCTCACTTGTGGCCGGGTTTGTGGCCGTCACCGGAGTGTATGTGCTCACTCCGGCGGTGTGGTACATGGCCCTGATCGCGGGGATGATCGTATCTGGCGTCCTTGAATTCGCGATTAAAGAGATACCACCCGATACCGACGAGTACGACCCGGAACAGTACCCGCTATGGGCAGCCGCGGATTCGGGTGATGTTCCGAGCGACAGTCCCAACACCGACTCTGCGGATGATGCGTTGTCAACACTCCAAGAGCGATATGCCACCGGAGAGCTCAGCGATGCGGAATTTGAAGACAAAGTCGAACGACTCCTCGAATCCGACAGAGATGACGCGCCATCGCATCTGGAAGAAGATTCGGTCTTGGAAGAGTTGGAAAAGTAACTGTAGACGGCTCCCGTAACTCGATTCTACAGTTCCTCTCTGCGTTGGCTGTATGGGCACTCGTCCAACGATTGTGCTTCCGAACCTGAAACGCGTCTGGGAGCATTATTACTGAGGGCACGTCTTCTGAAACGATGCCCTCCAAACGGATGTTCACGAAGCGCTTAGGTGCGCTCGTGGCAACTGGGCTCGGTGTTAGTAGGCCCATTGGAGCACTGACTTCAGAACCCCCGCCCGCTGGAACGCTCGCAGTCAACGGAGCCGGTGACACAGGAGCGGCGGCTGGTAGCTCGGCCAAGCACAGCCCTCCGCAGCAACTCCACTCAGCGGTTGCTAACGGGGTGTACAAGCCGGCCGCAGTTACATCACGTGGAGTTGACACCGTGGTTACTGCGCGGTTTGATCCGAGCCTAGTAACGATGACGGGGGTCCCACAGAGGGTTGCGGCCCCGATCCGTGAGCTCCTCTCTCGCTACGACAGTATATCACTCGATCGACTCCAGCAGGTAGCTGGCGGAACCGTACTCACGACAGACGGCCCTGAGGGCTGTGGTGTCGTTGTCGGTGATATCGACGCACAGACACTCCGTCGAGAACTTGCCCATGACGCCGATCTCATCCAAGAGCCAGCCACCAAGGCCGGCTTTACGCGGTTCAAATCGAAACGCGCTACCACGGCGCTTGGTGTCCGCGCGGATGAGATTGTCATCGGACACGCAACATCGATCAGCAGCGCGGTGGCCCACCGTGACGCCGGTATCAGCGGTCGCGATGCGGGGCACTCACGGACAGACACAGACTACGGACCGCTCCCGGCACGACTCCGCGGAGACGCAACGGTCTGTGTTGACCTAGGAACAGAGACGCGGGAGTATCTACGACGCACACTCTCGGACGCACCGGAAGCGCTCCGGACGGCGGTTGATGCGGCAGCCGCAGTTGGCGTCGCTTGTAGTGTGACCCAAGACGGCTCAAAGCATACGGAGTCTCTGTCAGCCACGCCCGCGACAAGCCAGCATGGCACCGCCGATACTCCCACGACGACGTTTCGGTACGGCGCAGTAGCCGACCCGAAGCGGCTCGACAGAGAAACGGCAGAGGCGATTGCGCGTGCCGCACGTGAGGGAGAGTCCCCGTTCACTGACGCAACCGTCTCCAGACACGGACGTACTGTAATAATAGAAACTGCCGCCGACGGCGATATATTCGCACCACATGCCGAACTGACGGGGGTGACCGTCGGCGACGTCGAGTCGCTGTCAGACTCATGAGTTCCAACATCGCGTCCACCCTCACCAGACGGCATCGGTTGCCGTATGACCCAACGCAGCTACAGCGGTACTCTATCACCACGCTATCGATTCGACGATGCAAGACCGACAAAACCTACAAATACGACCGCGGGACCGAGCGAGGACAGCGCAATGAGTTCTGAGAAGGACCCCGCAGAACCTCCAGATGAATCGACGCCGGATACGGACACACGAACCGAGCGGTACTCGCCGCCGACTTCAGACCGCGTTCCGCCACGTTCCGAGTCGGGATCGGTCATCGACCGGATTACCACTCGACACGCCGTTGGCTTCGCAGTGATACTGGCGCTTGCTGCGGGCCTGTTCGTCGCTCCCAGCGTGTACGGCGCCGTAACCGGTCCGGACGGCACCGTCGCTGTGATCGAAATCGACGGAGCGATAGACTCGTCGACAGCACAGCACGTCGAAGACAACCTCCGAGACGCCCGCATGAACGACTCCATCCAGGCGGTCGTCTTGGAAGTCGACAGCGGTGGCGGCTTGCCAGCTCAGAGCGAACGGATGTACGCTGCGGTCGACCGTACTGCTTCAGTGATGCCGGTATACGCCGCAGTGGATACGCTCGGTGCGTCTGGCGCGTATCTCGCGATTGCGCCCGCCGATCGCATCTACGTTGCTCCGTCTGCGCAGGCGGTCGGCAGCGTCGGTGTTGCTGGGGCTGCGCCGGCTCCAAGTGGGCCGAACGCGGGGACGTCCGGGCCGGACAAGCGAGGTAGCGATCCTGATACTCAGCGCGAACGGCGACAAACGCTCGCCAATCTCTTCATCGAGAACGTGATCGAACAGCGCGGCGAAGAGATCGAACTTGACCGAGAAGCGATCGCGCACGCCGACGCATACCTCGGAACCGAAGCCGTTGAAAACGGATTCGCGGACCGATTTGGCTTTGTCGATGGAGCAGTCGCCGATGCCGCGGCCGAAGCCGGTATTGACGACTACGCGGTCGATACGCGTCGTACCGAGAATCGCGTTCCGAGGAGCATTCCGCTGTTACAACAAGCAGACGGTACTGTCGTCGTCGACGAATCCGAAGGCGAACTTAACTACGATCTCATTCTCGCAGTAGCACCTGAAACGTGGGATGAGACCGTTGGCGAGGAGGTTGTCATGACGAGTTACACCGGCCGACTGCCCGCTGACCACACCGCTAGTGAGACGGGCGTCAACGATACCAAGCTACAACACGACGAAACTGCCTCGACGAGCGGGGGTGAGACCGCATGAGTGTGAACGTTCGAACGACGGTTGGTGCTTTCGCGCTAATATTCCTCGCTGTCGTCGCCGTCGCCGCTGTCGGGGGCGCCGTCCTTGATACCGCGCCGCCAGACACTGAGCCTGTCGCAGACGATCACTGGCAGTTGGACGCCGTCGAACCGGAGACCGTCAGCGAAGGCGGTGAGATCGAAATGGAGAGCAGCGAGCCGTCGAACACTGTCGTCGTCCACCTCGGAAGCAGCACGACTGGCGCCGGTGGCGGGCTGCCCGGGCTTCCGATTGAGGACGGTGACGCCCCCACGGAGGCAGATATTGGGACGCTCGGTGGCGCCCGGCGTGGCGTCACACCGCTTACCGCAGCACTCATCGAGAACGGCCACGAGGTTCGGTTCTACGGCGGAATCGGAAGCGGTGAGCGGCTCCAGTCGCTGCTCGCTGATGCGGACGCGTTCGTGACGACCTCCCCCGGCGCACTCTCGGGACCAGATGCTGATGCCGTCAACTCGTTCGTTGAGGCGGGCGGCCGAACCCTCGTCGCGAGTGACCCGGGCAACGCTGGGGCATTGACCGACTTCGGATCCCCGTTCGGCGTCTACGGCGACGCCGGCTACGTGTATGACATGGAGCACAACGACGCGGGCTACCTCAGCGTCATCGTACAGCCGCCTGAGTCGACGCCGCTTACTGAGGGGGTTGAGCAGGTTGTCCTCCGTGGCGCCGCGTCCGTTGGCTCTGCTGACGATTCAGCAACGCTCACCACGGCGGAGACGTCGCGACTTTCGACCACTCGGGAGTCTGGCTCATACACAGTCGCAGTACGGAGCGAGTCCCTCGCTGTGGTTGGAGACTCGAGTTTCCTCGCGCCCGAAAACGCCCGTCGCGCCGATAACGGCGTCTTCATCGGGAACCTCGCTGACTTCCTCGTGAGCGGTGACGCGCCTGACGTGTCGTTCGGACCGCCGACCGGACCGGGCGGCGGTACTCCGCCGGGTGGGGGTATGCCGCCCGGTGGCCCGACGCCGCCTGAGCCGCCTGAGCCGCCAGAGAACGCGACGGCTTAGCATCGGTTCATCAGCCGCTACGTGAATTTTTGATCTAATATTGCCGTCGGGCTAACTGCCGGTGCTGTTCGTGATGTCAGGGGAAATCAACGGGGTTAGTAACAGCTCTGGCGATGATACAGAGCCAGTCATCTGTCCTCTAAAACGAGACTAACTCCCAACTCTCAGTAGCTCTCCGCCGCACACGCCAGCCGATCAAAAATAGCCTTCAACGACGCTAACCACTCCGTTTCCAGTTTCGATCTTGGCACACTCATTCGGATCGCTGCCGAGAAGACAGTCTGCGCGGTCACCCACACCGTTATCCAGTCGAACGTCTACTCGGTAGACTGCGCGTTCGAGACGAGTCTGGATGCTGACGGTGTCTTGTGGACCGACAGAGACGGTCCGGGTGAACGCGGTTTCGCCGTTGTCGTCAGTGATTGTGACGTGAACATCGTGGGTACTATCGTCGTAATTCCTGAGTACCAGACTCTCACTACTGACTCGACGTGTATCTGGGTTTCCTGAGTGGTCGGTTGTGCGATGCGCAGCGCAATAAGCCTCTTTTGCGGGCATGTACAGACGGTGGAAATCCAGTCCGTAATAAGTTGAGTCACCGTTACGGGACGTGAAACACCGATTCTACGACTTTGCTGACCTGCGCCGGCTCTGTCACTAGCCCAGAAACACCGGACCCATGTATATGTCATCTCGATACACTGGGGCACACATGCGACTTGAGATAGAATCGCTCGGTAAGCAGTACTCGGAGGGTCTTTGGGGGGTTCGAGACATTACGCTTCGACTCGGTGCTGGTGTACACGGCCTCGTCGGTCCGAACGGTGCTGGGAAGTCCACCCTCATGCGCATGCTCACGACGGTGACGCCCCCGACAGAGGGAGCGATCTACTGGGACGGAACTCGGGTGAGCGAATCGCCCGGTGTCGTCCGAAGCGTACTCGGATATCTGCCACAGGATTTCGACACTTATCCGACGTTAACGCTTGAGGAGTATCTCGAGTACGTGGCGGCGCTACGGGGGCTTGACTCCGAAACGGCGAGCGCGCGGGTCGAAGCGTTGCTTGACCTCGTGAATCTCACCGACGTGCGTGATCGGCGCCTCGACACGTTCTCCGGTGGGATGCACCAACGAGCTGGAATCGCCCAAGCGTTGCTGAACGACCCCGAGCTGTTGGTCGTCGACGAACCAACCGTCGGCCTCGATCCGGAAGAGCGCGTTCGAATGCGGAACGCGCTGGCTGATACTGCTGATGATCGCGTCGTGATCTTTTCGACACACGTCGTCGCCGACATCGAGGCGACAGCTGACACGGTTACCATCATAGAAGATGGGCAGCTACTCACCCACGCACCGACCGAGTCGTTGATCCAGTCCGTCGACGGCGATGTCTACGAGTGCCGAGTCTCTCGGTCAACGTTGGAGCAACTCCGACAAGAGTTCCCCATCTGTAACACCGTCCAACGGGCAGACGGCGTCGACGTTCGGCTTGTCGCGGAGGGCCCTCCAATCACCGACGCCGAGCAGGTCACCGCATCGCTCGAAGACGCATATCTCCGAACAGTTACTCATGCGAACTGACGTTCGCCGAGCCTATCATATTGCTCGCGCTGATCTTCTCGCTCGGGTTCGGTCACGAAAGCTCCTTATCTTTTTTGCCGTTGTCATCTACATTGGATACCTGATTAACTCGGGCTCGTTTGGAGTCTTCTATACGGTTTCCAACGGGCCGAATGTTAACGGCGCGCTGACATCACACCTTGTCGGGCTCAATGCGGGGATGGCCGGATCAGCGGTCATGCTTCTGGCCGGGTTCTATGTGCTTCGTGGGTCGCTCGAACGCGATGACCGCTACGGGCACTTCCCGGTCTTAACCAGTTCACAGACCAGTAAACCGGTATATCTCCTCGGCAAACTACTGAGCAACATTGCCGTTGGCGTTCTCACCGCAGCGGTACTCGCAGGCGCAGCAGTCGTCAATCATTCGATCTATGGCGTCGGCGCCACCGACCCAATTGCCATCAGTTGGCCAGTCTTTGTGATGGTCGTTCCACTTACCGTGTTTGTTGGCGCCGTTGCGATGCTGTTTGGCACGATCAATCTGCTTGCTGGAACCTTCGGTCGGATAGCCTACTTTTTCG
The DNA here is from genome assembly GCF_900113615.1 of Halorubrum aquaticum. GTDB lineage: Archaea > Halobacteriota > Halobacteria > Halobacteriales > Haloferacaceae > Halorubrum > Halorubrum aquaticum. The sequence goes on along the minus strand of NZ_FOPZ01000006.1, from coordinate 119,976 downwards.
GGGCCATTTTCTTGCTCTCCGCACAGTCGGCGCGTCCGGAAACCGCAGTTCCGGCCGCTATCCCGACGACTGTGAAAGCACTCGATATTGTCGGACTCACCCTCGCGTACGACCTCACCTTCGAATCAATACATGCCGCAGTGCCGGGATTTGAGAGTAGCTTTGCGAACTTCGGGACAGGGGGATCCAACGCGCAAACGTTTCGGTACGAGGGAGGCCCGTGGCCAGCGTGGTTCTTCGCCCAGCGATTGGGTACGGTCATCGTCGGGCTTGCCGTGACGCTGGTCGCGGCACTGCCGTTTAATTGGTTCCAAGCGACCGGCGGGGTAGTGGGGAAGGTACGTCAGCGCCTCCCCCTCGACGAGACTCCCTCTGAGACTGCGACACAGACAGCGTCCAATCCGCAAACTCCAACGGACACGACTGACTCGGCTGTGTCCACTTCGGCTGTTGGTGATGACGTCACGATTCCTCCGGTTACCCGTCGTGGTGCCGGCGGGTTTCGGCGCGTCCTCACGGTGGAACTTCGTCGTCTCTTGCGTGGACAACCACGTTGGTGGTATCTCGGTGCGGGGCTGTTGGCGGTCGTGTCAACTGGAATCGCCCTCACTGGTGGTGGCACCGAAGAGGCTGCCCGGGGGCTGCTTTCGTTAGTCGCGGTCTGGCCGCTCTTCGTCTGGTCACAGATCGGCTCACAGACCGCTCGCCATGGGATCCGACCTCAGGTTCTCACGTCCGACTACCCGGTTGGTCAGCTCGTTGCCGAGTGGATTGCCGGCTGTTTAATCACCATCGTTGTCGGGGCAGGGACGTTTGCGATCGCCGTGGCTACAGGTGGCCCCACCGCACTCATCGGCGTGGCGGGTCTCGTCATCTTCCCGCCGTCGCTCGCGCTCGCTGCCGGGCTGTGGACCGGATCGCCTCGGCTGTTCGAAGCGTTGTATCTCGGACTTTGGTACGTCGGTCCGCTCAATGGCGGATTCGTTGCTGACTTTGCCGGCGTCACAGCTCGGGGCACGTCGTTGGGAGTCCCGATTGTCTTCGCCGCCGTCGGTGTTGGTCTTGTTGTTGTCGCCGCACAGACACGACGGGTGTACACGAATCTGGGCTAGCTTCCTTCGAAAATTCGCCGCAAGCTATCCTGGGCCCCTCCTCTGATTACGAATGTTCTATTCTCTCTCACGCAACATCAACAGCGCCCACAAGCCCCAGGTCGTTGGCACAGAGAGCGCAAGCCCATTCAACGGCGAATACACCACCGTTCCAATAGCGAACGTCGCCACCAACCAAACCAGCAGCGCTATCTCTTTCGATTGTATCTCCCCCAGCATCCCGGATAGATACTGATGCGTTTGATTCAAAGTAGTACTGTCACGTTTCAGCGTCGGAAACGCAGGTCCGTAGTCTACGAGACAGTAACAGACAAATTTGAAGAATAATCTCCTGTATTGACCGCAACCAAGTCAGAATATATCACTTGATGAGGATTTCAACAGAGCCAGAATGTATGCCCTTCGAGGTAATGCCGAATATCGGCTGTAGCGTCTTGTTTCGAATCTCGCACTAATTCACGGTTTGCTGCTTTCGCTTCCACGAGACATACCAACGAGTCATCGACATTCTTGACGAGAAGCGTTGTTGTTTCGGGGCGTGAAACATTGCTGTTGGCTTGATGTTTCGAGGGCTATATAATTCACGTAGCCGCCAGTCGGAGGCGGCCGACAAGCAAGTATCCGACTGTTGAGCTCGTCCCATCGCCGTGGCCCAGTTGGTGGGATCTCTCATCACGTCCCCCTCCCCCGCTTTGGCGTTTAATAGCCACCACTTCCGCTGTGTATCGGTCCTCCACCGCTAGCGGCCCTGTCACACTGTGTACCTGTACATAGACTCAAGGAAATCCCTGCTCCACGATTATTCATGCCTTCTAAGCAGCGCCTGCCGAGCAGTTTTCCGCCCACGACTGAGCGACAACGAACCGCTCTCCTTCACGGTCTTCTCTGGATTGTTACAGTCTCAGCCGTTTCATTCCTTCTAGGAGACGCGCCAGTGGAGGCCATCTCTTACGGTGCCTTCTCCGGCATACTATCTTTCTTCGAGGAGAGAATCCCGCCGTTCACGGCGGGCGTGAATCCGACATCGCCTCCACAACCTACGTTCAGCAACAATACGGATATTTAACTAATAGTGTATCGTAGCATGACGTACACCGAGGCGGTCACACCGCCCACTCAAATGCACAATATCGGGACTCCGAGGCCCAGAACGTTCGAGACACACTCTCGAACCGCTGTGGTGTCTCGGTCAAGATAACTCCGAGTCCCCTGCCGGGATAGGAGTAACGGCGGTGTGGCCCCGCCATCGGCCTGTCATGCCGACAGGCCGTGAACCAGCAAATATCCCAACCCAGCGGTGTAGTGCCGTGGGAAGCCTCGCCGTTTACGGCGAGGAGGAGGTCACACGGTATCGTAGTATACGTCTGGCAGCCATACTGACCACCCACAACGTACGGGCCAAACTGTTAAACTGCCACTACGCGAAGAAGAGAACCTCTCGCCGGCTGAATACTGCTGAATCCAATATCACTTCGATTTTTAATATTCAGACATTAGTAACAAATTGCGGTGTCAAGGCACACGACGAGTACTCCGCGCTCTCGTTATTGCTGTTCTCTCACAGATCAGATTCCAATTCAACCTGTCTGTCCTTGAGCCGATTTTCGGTTCGTGGAGACAACTGTCGAGTGGTTCGACAGTCGAAGTAGCGCCTGCCGAACCCAACCGTGAGCAGGCAGTCGCGACGGAGCATTCATTCGTTCAGTCCATCGTTACGGAAGTGCGAAAAGAAAGCCCCGCCCTGAAGGCGGGGATGAATCTAACAGTCGATGACACAACCTACTGATGATAGCACGGCCTGATATTCTCGTTTCGACCGCCTCAGCGGCGATACCGGTCGTATCGGGTTAGATTTTCTGGAGCGAGAGGCGATACCCGAATCGGCGATGAGGCTCGGGATCCGGCTCCACTTGGCTGGCTTATCACCCGATCTGGGCGTCACGGAGACGGAGATACCCGATCGTAACAGGAACCAAGATCCAGGCCAACAGGACGAGAACCGGCAGCCAGACCGACGCGAACGGGTCCGTTCCGAAGAGCTGCCCCCCAACAGTGTTCCGATAGGCAGCCCTCGCGGCGCGGTTGGGCGGGAACAGCCCGACTAATTTCATCCACGCCGGCGCGCTGCCCTCGGTCATCAGACCCAGTTCGACGGCGCCGTACTGGATGGCACTCTGGATGAGGTTCCACAACGCGACCAATATCATGTAGGCTCCGACGGCGACGGCGGTAGCACGACTGTCGCTCGAACTACCCGCGGAGATCCCCACTCCGATAGCGACGAACGCCACGCCCATGAGGCCGAGAAACCCGATAAATGCCGCCAGTAAACCGAATGTCCCACCCAGTATCGTGAGGACGACGAAACCGGTCACGAACCCGCTGATAAGCGTGGCGACGAGCATCAGGGCTGTCCGTCCGAGGAGTTTCCCGACGAGAACGTCCCGGCGTGACGGCGGCAAGCTCAGCAAGACTCGGAGCGACCCAGACTCCCGCTCGGCAGTGATTGCCCCTTTGGCGAGCACGAGCGCAACGATGGGTAGCATCGTCCCACCGAGTTGGAATGAGAGGGAGAACACCTCACCGGCTGGCATGTCGCTGGTCACTGCGAGGAGTGTCGTGATCCCGGCCGTCGACAGGAGGACGATTAAAGTGACCGCCCACAGAGCCTTCGAACGACTGGCGTCGGCCAAGTCTTTCCGGGCGATGGTGCGGACGCTCATTACGCGACACCACCCGGGACTACCGTCTCGGTCTGACTGTCCGTCGTGTCTTCACCGGTGTAGCTGGCGAACAGATCCTCGAGTGATGATTCCTCAATCCGCACGTCGGTGACCGTCGTTAGCTCGCGAACACGGTCGATGAACCGGAGTTTGGCCGCTGGTTCAACACAGGTCCCCCGAACGGTCTCGTCGTCTACATCGATGTCGCGTACATTCGGGATGTCGCCCAGATTGCGCTCCAGTTTGCGGTCCACGTCGAGTATCACTTGCGCGCCAGTGTCGAGCTGGCGTCTGAGGCGGCCGATACTGTCAATGGCAACGAGCTCTCCTTCATTCATGATGCCGACTCGGTCGGCAACGGCTTCGACCTGTTCGAGAATATGACTCGAGAAGAACACCGTCACGCCGCGATCGTTTTCCGCCCGAATGATATCTCTGAGTTCCCGGGCGCCGTTCGGGTCGAGACCGCTGGTCGGTTCGTCGAGGATGAGAAGATCAGGCGCACCGACAAGCGCCATCGCCAGGGCGAGTCGCTGGCTCATCCCCGTCGAATAGTCCCCGGCGGCCCGGTTCGCGTCTTCTTGTGAGAGACCGACCCGATCCAGTAGCTCGTCGGGGTCGTCGTCAGCGTCTTTCAGTTTGGCCGCGAGTTCCACGTGTCGCCGACCGCTCAGTCTGTCGTACAATCCGTAGTTCTCGGGAACGACGCCGATCCGGCTGTGGAGCGTTTCGCGGTCCTTCGAGACGTCTAGTCCAAGCATGGACGCACTTCCACTCGTCGGTCGCACGAAGTCCAACAGCAAGTTGATCGTGGTGGACTTTCCGGCCCCGTTCGGACCTAAAAACCCGAAGATTTCACCCGATTCAACGGTCAAATCAACACTATCGACAGCGGTCACGTCACCGAACCGTTTGCTCAATCCGTCTATTTCAATCGCGGGACCTGTCATTGCTATAACTTCATTGAACGCGGGAGACCTGTTAAACCGAAGGTCAGTGCTTCTAAGTCTGAAACTCTGCTTACAGCATCATCGCGGAATTCGCTGCTACATATCAGCCATTCACCATTGATTGACACACACTAAATGAAAACTACTCGTTTAATACCTCGACATCAAACTTTGAGCGCCAGCGATAACGCCGACCTGCCCAGATGAACGTATCTCGGGTAAAGCCATACACTCCTAGTGGGACGGCTGCGACAAGCGCCGGCACAGTGAGGAGTAGTGACGCTCGGCGAACGCTGAAGGCAGCATACACACCTGGTGTTACTGCGGTAAGCCCCCCTGCGAGTAACGGAAAGAATAGACACCCGACGAGAACGGCGGTCAACGCTCCGAACGAGAGCTTCGCGACTCCGGGATCGTGGGTTGCGAAAATTTTGTTGAACCGAACGTGTCGTTCGAGCGTCTGTCGAAGACTCCCACCCATTGGTACTTTGCGTACACGACGAACGGCCTGATAGCGGCTGTTCGAGGGCTGTCCCATCGCGACGAACAGGCCGGTGTCGGCGATGTGGAGCCGACTCACGCGTCGCCAGTTTCGTTGCCGTCGATGTCCAACTCATCGAGCCCCGTCCCTGCTTCCTCGGTGTCGTAGTGCTCGTGGACCACTGGCCTGAGCGCCTGCAAGATCATCTCCGCGGCTAGCGGTGAGATGTTCAGGTCTTCGGCCATCAGTCGGTGGGTCACTTCGCCGCGTTCACGGGCGACGGCGTAGGTGAGCGCGGTCGCGAGGCCGGCGACGCCGTGACGGTCGATGTAGATGTCGATATCCGCGTCCGTCTCACGGCGGCCGACGGCGTCGATCAGCGCCGGCGTGATCGTGTACTCGCGGTCACCGGCGGCCGTCGTCACTGTCAAGTCAATCTCCCGGACGGCGTACCGGCGTGGCTGCTCGTCGTCGGTGACGTCGACGACGCCGGCGTCGACGAGCCGGTTGACGTAGCTATAGGCCGTTCCCTGGGCAAGTTCGAGGTCGTCCATCACGTCTTGGACGGTCGCCTCCCGCTCCCGAGCGAGGTACGCGTATAGCTGAGCCAGTTGTGGCTCCTCAAGGAGGTCAGCGACCGAGAGGAAGTCCTGGACGATGTCGCCGTCGGCGCGATTTGAGGTACGTGACACGGGTGGTTCTTGATTACAGTTTACAGTGAAACAGTAAAGAGTGTTTGGGCCACTCCACCAGCGTCGCGACCAGATGCTCCTCGAGGTCCCGTGTCCAATACGTCGCGAGCCCGGATGGACTACAGCGGGCGCACTGTTGTAACGGGCCTTCCAGAAACCCGAGTTCGACCCGGAACCGGGCGAGTGCCGCGAGCGTGTCGACGACCAGCCCACAGTCGTCACAGACGAATTGATCGCGCCCCGACGACTATTGGAGAGACTGTAAGAGGGGAACTCGAGTGTTTGCTACTAGATACTCCCGCTGTCATTTCTACATTGTCTAATTAGTTGTACTGTATGATCATACTAACCAGTTGTACTGAACAGTACAACTAACCATACTAACTAATTTGTCTGACGCAAATTTATGACGAATGGGTCTAACAGGTAAAACATGCTCACGTACACGACATACAGCGAAGCCGGCGGCGTCGGGAAGACGACGCTCGCGTCGAATCTCGCTGACGCGCACGGCCAGCACGATCGCGATGTTCTCGTAATCGATCTTGACCCACAGAACGGCTCGTTAACGTACTTACTCGGCGTTGACGCTCCACGAGAAGATAGTAACGCAGACAACATCGCGCGCCACCTCATCGACCGACCAAAGGGCGCATTCGAGGACCTCATCCTTGAGACGCCATTTGGATTCGACCTTGTCCCCAGTCACAATATGCTAGAAAATCTCGCCGATCTCCTTGCTCGCGCTGCCTCAATGGCAGAAGACCTCGGCGAAGAGTTTGAGCGCCACGACCAACTACGACAAGTACTGCTCAACGCGGATATCCCCGAGAAGTACGATACGATCGTCGTCGATCCGCCGGCAACCGCTGGCCCCCATCTCTACAACGCCATTGGCGCAACCCGTTCGCTGGTGATCCCGCTGGAACCAACAGGGAAAGGGATGCAATCGATAGAGGGGCTACAAGATGTTGTTCAGGGCTTCGAAGAGACGGTGGGTGTCACCGTTGGCGTCCTTGCGGTTGTGCCGAACGGCGTTGGGCGGACGACGGACCAACAACGTTACCTGACGCGTATCCGCGAGCTGGGGTACGACGCGCCGGTCGCCATTGGTGAGCGATCGTCGCTCTTCGAAGGCTGTTGGGACAAGCAGACGACAGCATTCGCGTACGTCAATGAGTATCGATCTCGGAAACGCGATCATGAAATGGAGACGCTCGAGCAGTTACACGAGCTCGCCAGCCATCTTGAGGAGGTGAGTGCCTAATGCCGAACGGCATGAAGTCCGGGAGCGGCGATGATCCGTTCGCCGAGGATGACGATGTCGACGAGGAACCTGTCGACAATGTCGCAGATGCGGACACAGATGCTGGTGATCCGTTCGATGAGCAATCAACAACGCCAGAACCGGATCCGACGTCGACGACGCTACCAGGCATTCCTGATCATCCTGCTGACGAATCGTCTCGGCTGCCGTGGATCCACCGTCGCGATGGAGTGAAAGACGATCGGGACCACAAGACGATCCACTATACGGAACACACGGTAAAGAGGGAACGTCGGGAGCTCCGGCCTGCGCTTGAGGAACAACTTGGGGATGATGTCGAACTCACTGACGCCCGAGAGGCGGCATACCTCGTCGGAATGGACCATCTAGACGAGGTCGCCGACGTACTTCGAGAGTGGGGCTACGATATCGAGTGACCGGTATCGGTACGGCCCGTGCTATCCCTCAGAGGAACATCACCGAGCGCGCCCCAATTGGGGACGCCGAACAGTTCACCTCGCAGGGCTCACAAGGTGGAATGTCCCACCGGTGTGTCGTCGATCGGCTTGACAGCGAGCGTGTGCTCGGCGGACTGACAGTCCGAAAGGACGCGGGGCGCATGATCACGCCAGCGTATAGCGTCGGTGCCGCCGGAGCGCATAGCGGTAGGAACCATACGAAACGCCGCTCGTCAACAGCAGATACGTACCGAAGAGCACGCCGAATACAGGCGTCAACACGACGTTTCCGGTGACTGCGAACCACGTCACGAACAGCCCGAGAACCGTTCCGCCACCCACGACAAACAGGTACACCATCATGACGAGCGTCGACGGGACGACCGTTTCCGTCCCCCAGAACTCGCGCTCCTCGTAGATCGGGTACGCCGAGCCGATGCCGACCGCGAACATCGCCGCAGCGAGACACATCACAACTCCGACGGCGGCGGTCGCCACCGCCTGAAGCACCGTTATCCCGAAAAGGATCGAGACGAACGAGCTGAGAACGGCGACCGGCACTCCAATCGCAACGCCGGCGAGGAGCCGTCCACGGACGAGAGCCGCGGATGATGTCTCGGTGAGAAGGAGGAACGGTAGTTGCGGCCGCTCGTCACCGAGCGGGTTCAACCCGAAGGTAGCGCCTGAGAGGTATGTCGCGAGAACGACGCCCCCCCCAGTGATGAGGGGTCCGAGGGCGTCGCCCGAAAACTCGAGAAACATCGTCCCGAACGGTGGGATAAAAAAGGCGGCAATCAGGAGATGACTCAACTCCGCCGGATCACGGCGACCGCGCACGAGAATCCCCCACGCGATACGACCGGGTTTAGTCCATGCGAACGGTCGTGGGCCAGAGAATCCGCCGCTCGATCGCCGCACCTGCGTCGACGCGTTGTTGCCGACCTGATCGGTAAACCAGAGCGTAGAAACCTGCCTGGTCGAGACGGCGAGACCGACCGGCGTGAGAGCGATTAACGCCGCCAGCACCGCCACCGCCTCCGGAGAGGTCGGTCTGGAGACCGGTGTTCCGACGAACGCGAGCGCAACGTATTCCACGAGGGGATCGAACGCTACTGTCGACAACAGCCGTTGCACTGAGAGGTCGGATTCGACGATGAACTGCCCGGCGAACTGTGACGCGACGACGAGTCCGACCATCGCGAGGATACCGACCGCTTTCAGGAGACGGCGAAGGCTGGGGAGTTTCCGCAGGAGTCGCAGCACAGCAATTCCCCCGGCGTACCCCCAGACGGCGGCACAGCAAACGAGCGGCAGCGCGACCGCCCCGCCCGAAGCAACGAGCAGCGGCGAGCCCATTCCGAGTGCGAATGTGACCACCACTGCCCCGACCGGGATCCCGAACCACAGGGAGAGCCGTCCCACCTCCGCTGTGATAAGCCCGATAACGACTGCTCGCGGGTGAACCGCCAGCAGGACGAAATCCGCACCGTCGATATGTCCGAGCCGTTCGAGGGTCCGAAACACCGATATCGACAGGAGACTGAGAGGAACGAGCGTCGCAGCGGGCGCGAAGAACGGGACCGCCGTCACGGAGCGCGCGGTTTGCCCAAGCACATACGCTGTCGGCAGCGCGAACAGGAGCGCGCCGCCGAAGAACAGCGCCGTGAGCAGGAGTCCAAGGACTCGACGGGGGTTTCCGAGGTACCCACGGAGGCTTCGGACGAACTCCGCCCGCCCAATTCGGAGCCCGTGGCGAACGTCCTGTCGGACGCTCATTCTCTCCGAGAGGCCGCGTCCGTTTCGGGTTCGCTCGTGACGGCGAGGAACGCGTCTTCCAGGGATCCACTCTCGCCAGTCTCCGCACGGGCCTGTACTTCGGTGGGCGTCCCCTCGGTGACGAGTCTCCCGTCAAACAACACCCCGACCTCGTCAGCGACGGCTTCGACCACCGGAAGAATGTGTGTTGAGAGGAACACCGTGGTTCCTGCGTCGGCGAACGCGGTGATCGATTCTCGGATGGTGCGCGCCGCTCGGGGGTCAAGCCCCGATGTCGGTTCGTCTAAATACAGGACGTCCGGTTCGTGTAGGACGCTCTGTATGAACGCGGTCTTCTGTTTCATTCCCTTCGAATACCCGTCGATCCGCCTGTCTGCGTCACCAGCTAACCCGAATTGGTCGAGGTACTCGCCGATGCGCTCTCGGGCAACGGACCGCGAAATGTCGCGAAGGTCGGCGACGTATTCGAGCTGTTCGCGGGCGCTGAACTCGTCGTACAGCGGCGGCGTCTCAGGGAGATAGCCGACCCGACCGGCGATCGCACGCCGGTCGCTCGGGTCGACGCCACAGACGCGTACCGATCCGCTGTCCGGATCGCTGAGACCGGTAAGGAGCCGCATCGTCGTCGTCTTCCCCGCACCGTTCGGGCCGAGAAAGCCGTAGACGGTCCCGTGCGGGATGTCGAGTGTGAGACTGCCGAGAGCGACTTCTGAGCCGTAGCTCTTCCGGAGATCGGTCGCCAGAATGGCGGATTCGTCGTGGGTGGAGGGCATACGTAACGGATGTCATTTCCCGAACCGGTCGTCTATGCGTTTCGGAATCATCTTCGGGTCACACGTACGGGAGTGGTGCCGCATGGGTAGATAGCGACGCGAATAGACAGCGTGATCGCTCCGCCGAACTCTCATTTTGTATAGCGATATATGATACATTACTCTTGAGCATTCTCTGTCCGATAAGTTGCTTATTTCGCGTGTCTCCAACGGACACGCGCATAACCAATACTATTATACTACTGTCAAATAGACGCTACCCCATGAGATCACCACGCTTAGAATTACTACAGGGGGCAGCACGCGGGGTTCTCCCCCGGGATCTCCGTGAGTGAGCAAACCTACAATTGGTCAAGGAAATCACTCGACGAACTCGGCGATTTCTACGAGCGCGAAATCGCTCCTGAACGCCGGCAAGACGGATACGATCCAAACGAGATCCCCTCCTACCAGTGGCTCGTTGACCACGGCTTTAGCGGTCTCCAGTACACCGTTCGGGAACATCATGAAATGACACTCACCGAGTTCTTCGAACAGGCTGTTGGACTTGGTGACGACACCCCACCGGAGACTCGATCGTGGCCAATCGATAACGAGCAGATGATCGAGTACCTCGAACAGTACTTCCGGTCACAACAACGGGGGTCGGCTGCGGAGACCACCCTCCAGTCAAAGCGCTCGCGACTCGGTCAGTTCCTTCGCCATTACGATGACCTCCACGGGACGGCCGCCATCGTCTCTCGTATCACCGATGTCGCTGACCAACCTGAAGAGATTCAGCGCGTCACAGCGGTCTTCGATGTCCTTGATGAAGAGCTCGAGAGTAATGATTCGAAGCGTCGGTACCGGTCTGATATTGACGATCTCTACAGTTGGCTCGTCGATCGCGGCTATGGTGCGTTCAACCCTGTTCGATACGACCACGAGTGGGACGTTGCTAAGCGCGATAACCCCGCGCTTGCGCCCGCACAGGTTGGATCTCTTGCGGCTGCGGCTGAGAACATCGAAGAGCGATTGATCGTCTTAGGGCTGTGCGCCTGGGGCTTGCGACGGAGTGAATTAGCAACCCTCCACGTCGAGAATGTTGAACTCCAAACTGAGTCACCGTATCTCTCCTTCGACACGCGGAAGAATGGTCCCGGAACAGTGGCATTGATCTACGGCCAAGATGCCCTTGCGGACCGGATCTCACAGCTGTCGGATCGGCAGGGATGGGATGGCTATCTGTTCCCCTCGCCAGACGCTCGACGTGATCATGTGACCGGCGAGACGCTCAACCGGCGGTTCAAGTCGATCGCCACGCGTGCGGATGTGCGAGTTCGCGGTGAGCTTCCGACTTCGAAGATGGGACGTCGGTTTTGGTACAGCGCGTACGCTGACGCCGTCGAGATGGTGATAGAGCGCCTCCAGAGTGTCGCTCACGAACAGGGCAGCAGCGATCCGATGGTCGTGTTTCGGAACTATCTCTCCGAAGAGAAGCGTCGTGAGTATCTTCGCGACGCAATGTATGAGCGGCTTGCTGAGGCGTTCGAGGACGCTGCTACCCAATAGTCTGGAGTCACAATCTCCTACAGAAGAGCGTCGGACATAGATCACTCAGAAAATCAGTCGCTTCATCCTTCAATTCTAATCTGAACAGTGCGCCGGTATTCCCCCCCCCAAAAGACTCATTTAACCCGGTTGTGTCGAATTTTTTATCGTGGGTCAAGAAGACAATCATCCGAAAGACAGCCCTCCATCACCTGGAGGACCGACCGATCCAGACGAACCTTCTGAGGGACAGGAATCTCGCTTTAATGAGACTTCCGACAGTATTGTCGACAGCAGCTCATCGGCACCAGATGAAGAGACAAATGAACTATCCAACAAGCAGGAAGGTGCTCCCACTCCAGAGGTAGATCAAGGCGGCTTTGACCTCTTCGAAACCGGCCCTGATGAGGAATATGATGAAGACGATCTCAACATTCCTGCGGATTACGAATCCACAGTTGACCCGTCACTAAGCGGGACGCTAGACGCTGATGAGGCAGAGAACTTCATTGAAGAGATCCAGTCTGGACAAGAATACATTCGGATCACGCCTGTACGCGAGGAGGTAAACTCAGAGACCGTCACACGGGAGCTGTACGGACTCCATCGATCTGGCAACGGACGGAAGCTCCCACTCGATATGGATCTCCATATTCCCGGCATCGAATCCTCCCCTAACTTTGAGTTCATCATCTACAAGCCGGAGGATGAAGCTCAGTTCAAGTTTTTCATCGGACCGGGAGAGTACGGAGATGTCACCTGTGACCGTCTCGAAAGTACAACACGATCGCAGTATCCAGAGGACTTCGAGTTCGGTCGAGAAAACTTCGACATCACGGACATCTTCGATGACGTTCCTGATATGGTTCGTTGGGAAGGCGTCGAAGAAAAACGACGGGACTGGATGACGACGCTCTCGTCGTTCGACAACGAAGCGATTGAACGCTCACCACTCTCCAATCTCCTCGAAACCATCATCCAATCAGACGGCGCAGTCCTCTTTCAGGCAGTCTTCGGGCCACGCGCAGACTGGTCTCCGAAGGCCGAACGGCAGAAAGGAAACCTCAAGCAAGGCGTCCACACGACCGGCGGGCTCTTCCTTCGGACTCTTCTCGACGGGGTCCTCGGCGTCTCTGATGAGGAAAAACAGGAGCGCCACCGGAGCGACACGCCCCACGAAATCGGCGGCTCAATCCACGACTCACAGACCGCAGGCTACCGCTCAGGCACGGGACGGATGGGTCAGATCGACCTGAAAGATCCATCTCACACCTATAACGTCACCCTCCGAGCGGCCACCTCAGACACCGAGTGTGCCCGGAATCTCCAAGATTCACTCAACCAGCTCAGTGGGAAGTTCTACTCCATCGAGGGGAACTACCTCGGTACGAACGAACCTGAGTATAAGCGGATGCTCAGCCACGGCATCACCTACCCGAACGGGTTCGAATCCTTGACACGCCGAAAGCCGATCTTCGTCTGTAACATCAACGAGCTCTCAAACTTCATCACAGTTCCGTCAATCGACACGCTGCCGAAAGCGAGCCGAGGTGGGACCGGTGGGAGACCGACGGCGCAGTCGCCGCTCACCTCACCGAACGAAGAAGTATTCAAAGAGTTCTCGACCGGCATGACGATCGGTCACGCCGTCACCGCACTCCGAGATGACTCCGAGGAGCCAGACAAGATCAGCACCATCGAGAGCAAAAACGAGTGGTGGGACCACCTCGCGAAGCGGGAAGCATTGTCGCTGTCAGCAGACCATCTCACCCAGCACTACATCCGTGCGGCGACCACTGGGAGCGGGAAGACAGTCGCGACACTCAACGACATGCTCACCTCCCACCACAATCTCGAGGGGCCGACAATCCTCATCGATCCCAAGGACGGCGAGATGTGTGAGAACTATCTGCGGTGTCACCGGACGTTGTTCGGAAACCTCGCGGACGTCGAATACATCCAGATTCCGGAGGCGGACGGCAAGGTCCCAGGGATGCCATTCTTTGATCTCCGACCACTCACAGAGGGTGCGGGACGGACCCGAGAGACAGCCAAACAGGACATCATCGACCATTACTTCCAAGTTCTCTAGCACGAGTCAAGACATACGCAATCTATAGACATCTCTGCTCTGTTGAATCTGACGACGGCGGCCGGATCAGCGGACTAGCATCCAGCGTTCGAGCAGGAGTCAGCGACAGATAGTTGGTCTGATACGGTTTTCACTCTCCAAAATCACCCCATTGTTCGAAGTTTGCGGGTGAGAATCCGTCACTTCCAGAGTTTTGACGACCGTGTATTCAGACCCGATCCACACGCTGTCTGCGGATTCAACAGAGCAGAATGGGCGTATAGTTTTGGAGATCTATCGGTCAGAACCGTGTCCAAGATAAGCCACACCGAAGAACGTGGGTGCCTTCATCGGATCATCACTGTCTGACTGTGGATTTGTTACCGTCGTCGTCTCGCATTAGTTATGGTGAAGGTTTATCACCGCGGCCGGTAGTAGTAGTAAGTGAGCGCTGCGCGCCAGCGTGTTGAGCCCGTTCGACCATGTCCCTCGACGGACGTGGGGGCGGGAAATGGCGCTATTCCAACTTCAGCAGTTACAACTCTCGGAGTTTCTCAGCGAGGTCATCGTAGCCGTTCCGCTGGAGAGCGTTGACCACCCGCGTAACGGAGTCTGACATCGGCTCGTCCACACCCTCATGCGGCATGACGGCACCCTCGTACCAGCAATTGACTCGCTCTCGGACAGTGTTGCCTCGAAGCGCCGGGAGCGTCGGAGGGGTGTACTCAGGCGAGTTCCGATAGGTCGCGCTGATAGCCTGCCCCCAGTCCTGGCCACGATGGTGCTTCGCCCGTGGGGCCGGGATGACGAGCTCCCCTGCCCGCGGCATCGTGTCTGTGCTGTTAATCCGGTGGGCGAGGTGGTTCGAGACCAAGTCGGCGAGAAGTGCCGCCGGGTAGTAGAACTCCGACTTCTGGCAGTGAGCCACCAGCGGGCGATCGTCTCGCAGCCCTCCGAGTGCGGCGACGAACGGTTTGGCCTGCTGTTCGTTCCCATCGACGATTACCGCGGGGGGCTCGGCGACCGTGTTCAAGATGTCGTGGACGTGGATCGCGGAGTGGACCGCTTCGACCTGCTGGGTGTCCTCGTTCCCATCCAGGCTCTGGCGGTGGGAGAACACACGGATGTGCTCCGGAAATTCCTGCAGGACGGCTTCGGTGAAGTCTCGGCGGACGGCGTGTTCGTAGTCGTTCGCCTTGTTGTAGAACGGTTTGAATTCGATGCCACTCCCGTGGTCGTAGATCGCCTCCAGAATCGCCGGTTCGAGCTCCCGGGAGGCATACACGGCTGCCGTCACCGTCGTATCACCGACAGTGCTCGCGTCCATCGTCACAGACGTCGAGTAGGTGTCTGACTCGGTACGGAAGGGAAGGAGCGCCATTAGTGATTCAGTTGGTGCTGTATTCAGCCAGGTGGGCCTTCACATAAGTGTGTGTAGATTCCGCCATCATGCCTCCTCGAAATCGAGTTTCTCCTTCGCCGACCGGACCCGGTCGCTGACTGTCTGCGGGCTGGCCTTCCGATCATCAGCCCACGAAGACTGCCGAGTCGAGTAGAGCGTCTGCGTCATCCAGTAGTCCAAGGTCTCAGCGGGTGACTGGAGTTCGTTCGCCAGCACGGCGAGCTCGACCGCCGCAATCTGCCGGCCGATGTCGAGCGCGGTCAGCTCCTCTTGGTAGTCGTTGATCGCCCGCCAGCCGTCTTCGATCTTGAACTCCAAGTTGATGACGCACTTCCCATCCGCCCCGTAGACGAATCCCACATTCGCAAACCGTTCTCCGCCGATCCGGCGACGGGTGTGGATAGCGAAGTGAGGAACCGAGTCGTCTCGTACCTCCTCCAAAATGGGGTCGTCGTCGAACTTAGCCGCCAGGTCGCGGGCTTGGGTCCACGCACTCCAGAACTGCTCGTCCTCCTGGAAGATGGGGACGCCGTCGTCGCCCTCGGGCGCATACCGGCTGACCGGCGGAGTGTCGCACTCCAAGAGCTCAAGCCCGATCTCCCCGGCCTCACGGACCAGCTGAATTTTCTGATCTACTTCAGTCATACACGTAATATATAGCGGTAGGGGGATAAAAATTGGGTGTAAATACGCCTTTCACGTATCGACACCAGACGATTTGTGCGGGGATATATCGGGCCCAACGACGTACCCTCCGATGATGGCGAAAATCGTGCCCCCGACCATCCAACTACTCGGCGTGACTGGGTACTGAAGTTACGGGCGCTTCCAATAGGGATTAGTAGAGGTCTTGATGCTCTCTGAGCGCGTAGAGGTAGTATGACTCGTGAGGGTGCAAAGTTGGATGGTGTCGATCCGGAGCAGTTGCGCCAGCAACTGCGGAGGGAAACTGATGCGAAAGCGACCAAGCAACTGACGGTTGCGCTCCTCTACGATGCGGGCTTTTCTGCCTATGAAATTGAAAATCTGCTCGGTGTTCCTGCCCAAACTGGATACAATTGGTTGGAGGTAGTCGCCGAGCGCGACGTAACCGCGCTCGGCGACGCACCCAAGGCCGGGCGACCACCCCGGCTGTCCGCTGACCAGTGGACGGAACTGACGGCGACGCTACACGCGTCGCCGACAGAGGTCGGCTACGACGAGCTTGCGTGGTCACCTGAACTCCTCCGGTCGCACATCTTCGACACCTACGGCGTCGAGTACTCTCACGCGCACATGTACCGACTCCTCGAAAAGGCCGGGCTGTCACGGCAGACAGCCCGGCCGTACCACTACAAAGCCGATCCCGCTGAGAAAGCACGCTGGCGTGGTGAGTTCAAAAAAAGTGGTCGGCGCTGAAGGCTGACGGGTACACGATTGCGGTTATTGATCAGCATACGGAGGCGGTTTCGACGAATCAGAAACCGACGTGGTTTCCGGTGAACTCCCGCCCGAGACTGCCGGTCTCGGGCGGGCGAGCGGCGATCAATATGCTCGGTGTAGTTACTGACACTGGTGAGCACTTCGTCGCGCTGACGCCCGACTCGTTCACCGCTAAGGTCAGCAAGCACTTCTTGCGAGCGCTCCGTTATCGCTTCGGCAAGAAGCTCGTGATCGTCTTGGACAACGCGCCGTATTTCATCGCCAAGGATCTCAAGAAGCAGGCCGCTGGCGACGGCCTGCTTCTTGAATATCTACCACCGTATGCGCCTGAGCTGAATCCACTGGAGAACTGCTGGCTCCAGCTCAAAGCCGCTCGAAAGAACCTACTCTTTGAGACGATTGACGACGTGAAACGCTTCCTCACAGCAACAATCCCGAGACTCACTACACCAAAAGTGTATCACTACTTATGCTAATCCCTACAAGGCATCAAAGAGCGGTGACCTGGGGAATAGTGGTCACTCGGTGCCAGAACGAGAGGTTCTGTTTATCCATCATTCTGCCAAGCGGGGTACACTGAACTGCTCAGTTGAATCCAATGATGGCACGGGGATCACGATCTTTGAAGGACCGTTTACCAAAATTGAGGCGAGAATGCCCCTTCCTCCACGAGCGAGTATCGCGAGCGAGTAGGGAGGGGATGAATCGCCGCACACCAGTACAAACCATTAAATCGACATATCTCTAATCAAGAGACAGCGATGGAGTACAGTCACCGCTACCACGCCTACCCAACACAAGAGGTAGCGGAGCGGCTTGATTACCACATCGACGTTCATCGTCAAGCGTACAACTACACCCTGTACGAGTACGAAAACACAGACGCCGACGACATCGGCTCTGCGTACAAGCACCACTCTCGACTTCCCGACTGGAAAGACGAGTTTTCCATCTTCTCAGACGTCAATTCGAAGGCTCTCCAACGAACCGTCACTCGGTTTTATCAGAACCTCACCGGACTCTCCGAACAGAAACAGAACGGGAACACGGTCGGGAAGCTCACGTGGAAATCACCCAGAGACTACCAGAGCATGACGTACTCGCAGTCCGGCTTCGAGCTCAAAAACACGAGTGGCCGCACCGCGACACTCTGGCTCTCCAAAATCGGAGATATCGAGATTCGCTACCATCGCGAAATCCCCGACGAAGCAACCATCAAAGAAGTCACGGTGAAACAGGAAACGACCGGCGAGTGGTTCGTCTCCTTCGGCCTCGAAACTGACACGGCAGATCTGCCTGGAAAACCCGACGTGGAGACGCTCGATACGAGCAACAGTATCGGAATTGACCTCGGCATTCTGAACTACATCCACACGTCGGACGGCAACACCGTGGACTGGCTTGAGTTGGAAGACGAGTACGATCGTCTCCGTCGAGAGCAGCGAAAGCTCTCACGGAAGGAATACGGGTCAAACAACTACGAGAATCAGCGCCAAACAGTTGCGAAGGTCAAACGCCACATCCGTCAGAAGGTGCTGGACTACCAGCACAAGCTCACGGCGTGGCTCGTCACAGAGTACGATGCAGTGTTCGTAGAAGACCTGAACGTTACTGGGATGCTTCAAAGCGATGGGAACGCACGGAACAAGCAAGACGCTGCGTGGCGACAGTTCATCACCCTGCTCGAATACAAGGGTGAGCTGTACGGGACACACGTCGTACAAGTCGACGCAGCGGGAACGACAAAGGAGTGTGCGACGTGTGGTGTGGAAACAGCAAAACCCATCTGGGTACGAGACCACTCGTGTCCCAGTTGTGGATTTGAGTGTGACCGTGACGCGAACGCGGCGATAAACATCTTGCAGAGAGGGTTTTCTGAGCTAGGGCTGGGATGGCCCGAAGATACGTCTGTGGAGACTGCGCTCCCTACGGACACTATTTCGGTGTCTGCAAAGCGCGTCGTGGAAACAGGAAGCCCCACCCTCAACGAAGCCACGTATGTGGCTGAGTAGGGTGGGGTAGTTCACCTCGCTCTTCGTCGACGATGAATTGGATCGACCCACCAAGTGATCTCGATCCTCTCGCTCTCTCTCAAGACTCTATCTCCAAATTCACTCGGCAGCGGCTCTAAACCGAGCACAGAATGACCTGATACGGACGCCTTCTGAGGATTCAACAGAGCACAAAGTAGAGAATTCCATCAGAACTGGATCGGTAGTATCTCAAAACCTGAACACGAAAATTGTGATATGTACGACCTTACTGGGTTCCAGCGAGACCTGCTATACGTAGTTGCCGGCCTTGATGACCCTCACGGGCTCGCGATCAAAGACGAACTCGAGAACTACTACGAAAAGGAGATCCACCATGGTCGGCTCTATCCGAATCTCGACACGCTCGTTGAGAAGGGACTTGTCGAGAAAAGCCAGCGCGATCGACGAACCAACGAGTACACCATGACTCGTCGAGGCACCAGAGAAATCGAGGCGAGGGCTGAATGGGAAGCCGAGTATATTGATCACGACGGCTGACTGAACTGCCTCATACTGAGTCCCGCAAACTGACCGACGAGAATCCTACCAGTCTCAAGTGATGTTCTGAGCGCCGTGTAAGATACACAGCGCAAATACAGCGGCATCGGACCGCATCAAGGAGTCGTATATTCGTTAACAAGCTGTGTATAACTATATGTGGTAGCATAATGTTGCTAACATGGATATTAGCCAACAGGAAAGTCAGATGGCCGAAACCATGGTCAAGGAGCATCTCAAAGAGGCGTTGGATGAAGCTGATCCCCTAGAAAAAGATTATCACATTCGGTCGGCATTACAGCGCATAGTATCAGAAGAGATGAACGGTCCTAAGATGGGTTCTAACGGCTGTGTTGAATCGCTGTAAGGCGGAGGAATTCACTGTTTGACGAAGCGTTTGATGTTATAGACGACACACATCAGCGCGATTTCGCGGAACTCACGGAACCATGACCGCGCTCGCACGGCGAAGCCGAGCGAGCGCTTGACAGCCGAGTTCACGGTTTCAGTCATTGAGCGCTGATTGTAGCGGTTATCGTCGATTCTGGCGTTGTGCGCGTGGTCGTACGGTGCGAAGATGCGGTGCTTGATCAGCGGTCTGATCCCGAGCTCACGCAGACCTTCGCGGAGCGATTGCTTGTCGTAGCCCTTATCGGCCGCAAGAGACCGCAGATCGTCCGCGTTCCGGCGGGCGATCTGCTCTGCGAGGTCTGCGTCACTTCCTTCCCGATTTGTTGAGCAGTGAACGTCAAGGACGGCTTGCGACGCTGTATCGACGAGTTTCGTGACTTTCGACTTCTGAACGCGGTAGCTGATTCGCTGGCAGTAGTGGCGGCTTGCTGGTGAGCGGTCGTAGAATGTGGCGTCGATCGCAGCGTGTTCAGAGAGATCGTGCAGCTGCGCCGACTGACGCAGCAGCACTCGACAGACGCTCATGCTGATCCGGTCGAACGCCTTACACAACGTGGACGGCGCGGGGAGATCGGCCGCGCTGAGGCCGATCTCCCCCGTTATTTGTGGCATCTCTGTGAGCAGGTCGATTGTCATGCGGTATGACGTATCGAGGTAAATCCGGAGACAATGGAGGGAAACGAGTGCGTAGTCGGCGAATCCGCCGCCACCGTCCGGGGCGGCGGATTCGCCTCCATCGCCAGTAACTCTTTGAGCAACCGGCACAACTTCCCCGATGAAGCGGGAGATTTGTGTCATAGGCAACCGAGTCTTCCCGCTTCAACTCCTTTGATTTAGTGGCCTACCTCGCTGCCGTATGGCGATTCAACACAGCCGTTCTAACAGATAAATACTCTGTATCTTGTACGCCGCTACTGACATATTGTGGAAAGATCGGTGTCAGAGATCGGTACGTGAGTCGCCTGTACTGACCGAATCAAGCGATCCCTGATTTCGCTACCTCAACGTGCGATATTCGTGCCCTGTATCTTGCACGGTTACTGAAAACTATCACCAGCTGAGGATTTCAACAGATCCAATCTATCCTCTCTGAGAAAGCGAGTGAGTAGCTGTCATCCAACAAGTGATCAGATCGTACGGAAGTGGTCGTACTTCCGGAGAGTCGTCTGGAGGCTGGCGTGCCGGAGCCGGTTCCGGACAAAGTAGATATCGAAGTGGTTGTCATCCCGGTCGCGATCGTGGAGGAGCCGATAGGCGAGGCTGTGCCGGAAGACGTGAGGATGGACGTCGTCTGGGTCTCCCCGACCAAACTCGCCGCTCTCGTCGTACCTGAACGGCTGTATATCGGCCTCGTGCGCAAGCCGCTTGACGACGTTCCGGACAGAGCGGGTTGTCATCTGGTCGGACTGCCGTGAGGGGAAGAGGTAGGAACTGTCCTTCCAGCGGTTGTCGAGGTAGGTGTTGAGCGAACGCTGGGTGCCGATCGTGCCGTCGACGTCCAGATCGAGGTGGTGTGAGCGGGGCCAGTCGTCGCGACCGTTCCCTGGCTGTTTCTGGATATTTGTTGGGAGGTACAGCTCGCCGGCGTCGCGGAGGTACATCTCGGTGGTGAGTTGAGTCAGCACCTCGTTGCGGAGGCCGGTGTCGGCGAGGAGTGCGATGATGGTCTCGTTCCGAGCTCGGAGGTACTTGGCGCCGGTGTCGGTGGCGGCGTCTCGAATCGCGTCGACCTGCTCGGGCGTAAGGCAGACTCGGGCCTGCTCGCTTTGAGTTTCCGAATTCGTTGACTCGCTCATCTCTTTAAATGACTCGTAACGCTGATTGGGCCGCTTGGCCCTTTGAGTTCCCGATTTCATTACCAAAGTCAGAAACTCAAATTAGCACAGGTAGGACGATATCCACCGCCTTCAAAATGAAGACCCCGTTATCGAAATGAAATCAGATCTCTGATTGAAGCCGTTACCCTTGAGGACGAAGAAGAACTTGGGGTAGGTCACCTGTTTATTTGTTCGGTGGTCTGTCAGTTTGAATGTGTAACCGAAGGTGGACATTTCTTGAGAGGGTTACTATCGAGACCACCAATCGGAAACCATTCGTTATCCTCGATAATGCCACAAATTCGGAGACATCAACGATGTTGACCGATACAGAGTCGCTGGCTGTGCTGGACGTTTACTGCTGTATCAGGTGTGAAGATTGGATGGCTTTCACCCTGCCTCAGACGAGCGAGGGAGCATCTCACTCCTCATCTTCCCCCTCCTCTTGATTCGGTACGCACGTAACGCTGAGAGTACGATCAAGCGAGACGCTTGTTCCTGATCCGCTACCGGTCACCTCAAAGTTGAGTTCGACCACCTGTGTTGTAGAACAGGTCAGCGTAACGATGACGGTACCAGCGCTACCTCGATCGAGTTGATCGGGGGAATCGAAGGTTTTGATTGTGGGTCCAGACGAATCTGGGCGCGAAACGTCGACCTCCAATGTGTCGAGGTTAACACCGACTTGGTTGTGGTACTCTACGAGCGGTGTGGGTTCCCCTGCAGTAATATTCTCACCCCCGTCAACGAGCGGCAAATAGCCGAGATATGCATTGTCGTCCTCAGCTACGTTGATCCCAACTCCGCGGTCAGCATCCATAGTGGTGAACCCAGCGGTACCAAAAA
Source organism: Halorubrum aquaticum (assembly GCF_900113615.1). GTDB lineage: Archaea > Halobacteriota > Halobacteria > Halobacteriales > Haloferacaceae > Halorubrum > Halorubrum aquaticum. The sequence goes on along the minus strand of NZ_FOPZ01000006.1, from coordinate 97,714 downwards.
TAAGTCCGACTGCTGCTGTAAATGCGAGAAGAATGCTCAAGAGACGGAATTTCCCCACACGAATCGGCGACGTCCGACTAGGTGCTCTCATTCTCACTGATAGAGTTCAGGTGGTTTCTCCCTATTACCAAGACGGGTGCGGAGGCCGATGATGTGGTGGACAACTGACGATATTCCGAAGGCGGTGACTGTAAAAATACCCACTTCAAGCGGCTTGAGTGCTCCAAATATCGGTGCTTCAACTGTGACCGCGAGTAGGAGTGTGAGCGCGACACCTGCGAGCCCGACGTAGTAAAGGCTCCACGGGATCTCCTTGCTGCTGACAGCCTCGACATAAATATCAAGACTTTCTAGTTGAGGTGTGGGACGAACCACATTCTCTTCTTTGTCGATGGTTACGATGTTGTTCTCTTCGAGATTTGGCAAGTGGGTACGCTTGAGCGTACTGTACACGCTTCGGTGATCCTCGTACTCGACCTCGTCCGGATCTTTACCGGTTTCCCAGGCAGTGATGTGCGCCGAAAGTTCAGAGATATCGACCGGTCCTTGCTTGCGTTTGAGCGCGTGGATCACAAATCGTCGTCGTCGGTTCGATAGAACACCATAAATATCGTCTTCGGACAGTTCATTCCCATTTGAGTTTGATTCGTTTGCCGGTGTAGTGATTGGTGGCATTGGATCGACCCCCTTGTCCGCCGGCCAAGGTATCCCAGTCCCAAGCCGCCGAGTGTCAGTTGATATTTGTGAGGGTAGATATTGTAAACTACTAGCATATTTCATCTGTTATTATTTTCTATTTTATGTTATCAGGGCTTCCTTGTCAGTTGTGATAGGACTGATTGAAATGACACAGGGTCCACTCTTGGGTCTTCAAGCTCTTCTCGATTTGTCCAAAACGATACCCTGAAATCCGCGATATATGTGGATTTCAACTTCAAGCACTGCTTGATGCGAACAACGAGACGTGCTTGAACTGAATCGAGTTGGCCATTCGATTCATCGAGTGCTCCACGATGTAGCCTCGAGGATCTCATAACGAAGTAGATCCCCCAACATGCTTCATTCGAGCGCTTCCGGCCCGAACGGTCGGGTTCGGGGGTGCCAGAACACAGGTGAAATCCAACATGCAACGGCGCAAATTTGTCGTCGGACTAGGTGCATTGGCTTCAGGAAGCGCAGCTGCCGTAGGGACAGGCGCGTTCACGAGTGTGGAAGCGGATCGGAACGTGGACGTTGAGGTTGCAGGCGACGACGCAGCGTACCTCGGGCTGCGGAAGGCGGCAGGCCCGAACACTGATCCGGGTGCGAACTCGGATGCGTACTTAGATACGAGCGGTGCTGAGGTTTCCTTGGACTTCAGTAGTAGCAACGGAACTACTGATCTCGGTGATGGTTTCAACCCTAACTCCGTGACCGAGATCGACGACTTGATCGAGGTTCAGAACCAAGGAACCCAGTCGGCATACCTCAGTGTCGACCTAGCAGATCTTGATCTCACCGACGACACCGGTACTCCCGAGGGTACTGCCTATGTCGGACTAGCGGTCCGGGAAGACGAGACTACGTCATCCAACCTGAACGATAATATCGCGTTCGACAGTTCGGGCGATCCCGATCCCTGGAACGGTTCCACCGTGCCTGATCCGAGCAACGATGGTGCGTATGAACTCACTCAGGGAGAATCCGTCCACCTCGATCTCACGGTCGATACGACGGACTTCGAGGCTGCAGACGTCTCAACGAGTGGGAGTATAACGTTCATCGCCGATCAGGACAGTTCACTCTAACAAAGGTGATATGACATGAAACGTAGAGGTCTCATCGCAGGTATTGGAGCCGCCGTGGCTGGGGCAGGCGGGATGCTCGGTACTGGGGCTTTCACGAGTGTCAATGCGGATCGGATGGCAACCGTTGCTGTTGCTGACGAATCTGACTCATTCCTCGCGATCTTCCCAAGTGGTAGTCAACCAAATGCCACCTTCGCGACGGCAGATTCAGGAGATGGTGAGATCGCATTAGATTTCAATAATGCAAATGATACTTGGCAGGGGACCCCAACATCGAGTCAAGGGGTCGGCGTAGATTCGACATACATTTTCGACGACGTGTTCCGGATTGAAAATCAGGGAACCCAGGATGTCTATGTGGATATCACGTCGTTGATTGACGTCCCGCTGCAAAATGGAAGTGGAAATCCGGGCGATGTTACGTTGGAATTCATCGCGAAAGACGGAAGCGGCAACCGTACCGTGATTGATGGTACCACCGCAGACCTGACAGTTCCGGTCGGTGGACAGCGACCCGTTGGTGTACGAATTGTTACTGACGACGAATCCACCTACGGAAACGTCAACAACCCGACCGATAACAACACTACCCAAGGCGAGATGACCACGATCGTTGCCGACACCGACGATAGTGGAACGACAATCGATCCTGGAACACCTAACCTGATCGTTAATCCCTGAGTTGTCTCATCGGATGGGACGTTCCCATCTATTTGATTTTCAACCCACGCTGGTGTTTGACGGCGGTTCGATTCCGCCGGTGGGTTTCCCCCGTCAGGGGAGGCATACAGCATGAAACGACGCAACGTGTTGGCGGCGCTTGGCATGATCAGCGGTGGAGCAGCGATCGCGAGTGGAACGGGCGCGTTCACCAGCGTGGAGGCCGATCGCGACGTGGCGGTCCAAGTGGCGAACGACTCGAGTGCGTTTCTCGCGTTGAACGCTATCGGTCCGAACGCTCCGTACATGAGCACGAGCAACGGACAGTTAGGAATCGATCTCACCGGGAGTAACACGTCGGGGATATCTGGCGGGCAGGGTGTCAACACCAGCGCAGTCACGGTGTTTGAGGACATGTTCGAGGTACAGAATCAGGGTACCCAAGACGTCGAGGTGGAGATCACACCGCTCACCTTCGTTGAGACGGACTCAGGGAACACCCTGATCGTATTGATTGTCCCGGAAACCGGCTTCCCGTCAGTGACAGTCTCGCCCGGAGACGGAGAGACGTATAGCCTCGTCGTGGACGTGTTCCCTAGCGGAACGAGTCCGAATCTCGAACTCGACGATACCATGACCGTCACTGGGGAGGCACCGTAATGCCAGACAGACATGGCCCGATGAGGGTGGTTTATGAGGAGCAAGGAGAGGGAATCCCAAGTACGACCTGGTCCGACTTTGAGGGAAACGCACCGAACGATGTCCTTGATCGGATCACTAGGGGGATCCTGAATATCGATCCGGCGTGGTTGGGTTCACCCCCACTGACTTCGGGAGAAGTTACTGCGGTAGAGGAGGCGTTCGGCGTGACGATCGGCCCGCCCGACGACGGCGGTGAGCCCGAACTGCCATCTACTCGATTCCGCATCGAACAGTTTCAGGGATCGGGCAGTCCTGTCGAAGGGGGAATAATGAACCTCTTCTACAAAGTGACAGTTTCCGACGGCGACGACGACGACGATGTTACCGGATTTCGGCTCGAAGCGACCAGTGCGGACGAAAAGAACGACTCCTTCGAGAATCTCCCGGACGGACCGGACACTGGAGCAGCCGAGCGTTCGAACCCCGAAGTCGGGTTGTTCACCGAGCAAGCCGTCGAAACACCGGTCTCCGTGACTCTAAGTGCCGCCGACGAGGATTCGTCGGGCGAGTTCGTGGAACTAACCACCCAACCGTATCCAGAGGAATCCGGGACATGAACGACGTTTCGACGAACCATTCCGAATTCAGCGTGATGAACGAGAGGCTATCTAATCCATGCTAGCAATCTTCGCCTCTGGTTCGGAGGCGACGAGCGGCGGTTCGACTCCGCCGGTGGGCCTACCCGAGAAGGTGTGATGTCAGCATGAGGAGGCGACGGATCCGGACGCGCGGTCAGAGCAGGTCGAGGACGAACGGTCTCGTCGTGAACACCTCTCACGACCGAACGGACACACGAACCAGCGAAACGATTACCGACAACGAGGTGGCTTCATAGATGGCACTCACTATCGCCGACTTCATCGAACAGGAGGAGGGACTGACCGTCGACGACGTTCCACCGGAGGTACAGGAGCGCGTCAACGACGCGCTCGCGGAACTGACTGGCGGACCGGGCGGTGGCACTGCGCCACAGAACCCCGATGCGATCATCGTCAGCAAGAACCTTGACGGCCGAGCCGGATTCACGAGCATCCAGGATGCCATCGACGGTACCGGCGGACAGAACGGAGCCAGCGGTGCCACGTCCGGAGACACCATCTTCGTCGAACCCGGAACCTACGAGGAGACGGTCGTCGTCAACAAGGAGGGACTCACCCTCCAGTCGGCCCAGGGTCGCGATCAGACGTCCATCGGCGATCCGTCCGGACCGTCGCTGTCCGGACCGATCCTTCGGATCAACGCTCCCGATGTCGTCGTCGACGGCTTCGAGATCGCCGGTGCCAGCGGTGGTGGAGAGACCGGACAGGGCGTCGACGTTAACGGCAACGCCCACGACACCGACGGCACCGAACTCAAAAATCTGGCGGTACGGAACAACGACGATCGCGGACTCGTCGTCGACTTCTCCAGTGACGTCCTGATCGAGGACACGCTGGTCGAGGACAACTACGATCGCGGCGAGATGGGCGGCGATCCGCCCGAGGACGGCTTCGGCAGCGCCGGTGACGCCGACGGGATCACGCTGTGGTTCACGGACGACAGCACCCTACGGAGGGTCACCTCCCGAAACAACGGCGACAACGGTATTTACGTCAAGGGTGACGACAACACGCTCGAGGACATCACCGTCGGCGGCAACGGCGACGAAGGACTCGACCTCAGTAGCGACGACGCGGCTGGGGAAAGCGTCGACGGAGGTGCGACAGTAACGAACCTCACGACCAACGGGAACAACGCTCAGGAGGTCGAGATCGAAGGACACTCGAACGACGTCACCATTCAAGACTCGGACATTACCATCGACACGAACGGTACCCCTGAGGGGCTCGGACCGGCCGGCATCGCGGTCCCTGAGATGGACGGCGGGTCCGTGTCGATCTCCCGAACCTCGTTCGACTACGGCGACGGGCCCACGCTGCCGTACGTCCGTGACGATGCCGGTGCGGTCGATCTCGTGGCGACCATCGAGAGCAACGTCTTCGAGTTCGTCGCCGTCCAGGGTGACCTCGACGATGACGGAACCGACGAGGTGCTCGTCCCGTCGAAGTTCGTCACCGAGGGCATGAACCAGTTCGATTTCAGCGACGATGACGAGTTCGACACCGATGTCGTGGCCGCATCGCCGACAGGCGGTGAGACCACGTCCGCACACATCACGTCGGCTGGGACGCAGACGACCGACTACGCGACGACGGCGATCTCGCTTGCCCAAAGACCTGAATCGCTGACGCTCGGTGAGCTGGCCGGCGGGACGAACCTTACTTACGAGTACTACGCAGGTCCGGACAACGAAGACGCCGCACCCGACGAAGTGTATCTCCTCGTCGAGGAGACCGATGGGACGCGTCACGTTCTCTATCGGACCTCCGAAGATGGATCGCCCGCGGCAGAGGAGTGGAAAACTCGGAACGTCCACAAGGAGATCAGCGGTAATCCTGACAACAACCAGGGCTACAACTGGTTCGAGATCACCGCCACTGGTGCCACGGTCAATCTCGGTGACGGGGGGAGTACCTCCGATCTCAGCAGCGTGTACAGCGACGATGCTGAACTGCTCGCGATAGCCGCCGGTCGGGGGACGATCGGCGGTAGCGGGTCGACTGCTGACGTCTACTACAGAGACCTCCGGATTGGTTTGCTAGTGGTCGGATCGTTCCCGCCTGTCTCCGAGACGTCTCCGCCGAGCTGATAGAACCATGAAACGACGAAAACTGCTGTTCAGTATCGGAACCGTGGCGGGAACGGGCGGCATCGTCGGAACCGGCGCGTTCACGAGCGTCAGCGCCGATCGGGACGTGACCGTCGCCGTCGCCGACGACGCGAGCGGTTACCTCGGACTGGCTCCGAGTGGCGGACCCAACGGAACGTTCGCGACGACGACGGCCGACGACACGCTGGCGCTCGACTTCTCGTCGACGACCGCCGGCGGCGACGGACTGGGCACCGATTCGATCTACGACTTCGACGACGTGTTCGAGGTGACTAACCAGGGAACCCAGCCGATCTACGTCTGGGCGACCTTCGCCGGAGGGGCCGGAGGGTTCCAAGCTGGCGGGACCGATACGGACGTCTGGCTGTATCCGAACGGCGACTCTGGCGACAAACTCCGGGACAGCGACGACGACGCGCTCTACCTCGGCGTCGGGAAGTCCGCGAACGTCGGCGTCCACGTCGACACGGACGACCTCGACGAGGATCAGGCCCTGACGATGACTGTCAACGCCGACGTGGCGAATCCTGCGGGCGGGAATGTCGTCGACGGGAGCGGGACGACGATTCCAGGCCCGACTGACGGACTGGTAAGTTACTGGCCGCTGGATAGCGTCGGGACAGGGACGGTCAAGGACGTCACCGGCTCCAACGACGGGACGCCGAACGGTGTGTCGGCCACCACCGGGCAGGTTGATAATGCGGCGTCTTTTGATGGAGACAACGACTACGTCGAGGTACCGGACGACCCGAGCCTTGATCTGACAGACACGCTTAGTCTCGTAGCGTGGGTACGACCGGCATCCTCGCAGGACGATTATGCTCGGATCATTTCTCGCGAGCAGTCAGGAGCGGGAAATCGGCAGTACAATCTCGGACTAGACCCTTCCGCGACCAAACCACGGACTGTCGTTGATACGGCATCGTCGAACGGTGTCGAAGTGTCTGGGACAATACCGATCGCTGACGACAGCTGGCATCACGTCGCGATGACGTTCGATCGGAACGATGCGGTTCGGCTCTATGTTGACGGGGTAGAAGCCGCCAATACGTCCGTAAGCGACTCCCTCGTTAGCCGCCCGTCACCAGTCGTTCTGGGTTCTCCTGCCCATCTTCCCGGGAAAGATCTGTTCACGGGTCGTATTGATGACGCTCGAGTTTATGACCGAGTTCTCTCCGCACAGGAGGTAACCGACCTTTATGATACAACGAAGTAGCGCCAATTCGGTCGACGCCGGATCCCTATTGCTACCCACTTGGAGCACAGCGGTTCGACTCCGCTGGTGGGACTCCCCGAGAGGGAATAATATTGGAATGAGTACAGAACAGAGTTGGGAACTCGACCGTAGTAGGTCGAAGACGAGTAGTTTCGCCGTGAGTGCCTCTCACGACGATAGAAACGTACAGAGGAGCAAAACAGACACCGAGATAAGCTCATAAATGGCCCTCACAATCACCGATTTTGTCGAAGAGGAGGATAGTTTGACGATTGACGACATTCCGCCGGAGATGCAGAACCGGATCAACGACGCGCTGGCTGACCTAACCGGGGACCCACCTGCCAGCGGCCCCACAAAGGGAAGTCCAACGGGAATCGGGGACTGGAACGATCTTGATGAGGTTCGTGATAATCCGGGTGCTACCTACACGTTACTAAATGATCTAGATAGTAGTACTGCCGGATACGATAGCGTGGTTGATCCCGCAGGAGGTGGTTTCACTCCGATAACCCCGTTCTACGGCACCTTCGACGGCAACGGTCACGTAATTAGGGATCTAGTGGTTGATACCGACGGATTTGGTGGCCTATTTGGTCAAACTGGGGCAAGCGGATCGCCTGGTGAAATCACAGACCTCGGCCTCGAAAACGTGGATATATCGGGCGAAGGTTCGGTTGGTGCGCTTGTCGGGTCTAACTCTGCGACTATTACAAGGGTATACGTTACTGGTGACGTCCAAGGCGGAGACGGAACGCTACCTACAACAGGCGGGCTTGTCGGGACGACCGATGGCAATATCAGCAAATCGTTCTCTGCTGCTACTGTTGAAGGCCCTGACAACGTCGGTGGGCTCGTTGGGAAAAACGAGGAGGCGACAATCGAGAAGTCATACGCTACCGGTGACGTCGATGTGACTGGTGAGTATGCTTTTGGTGGTGCCCTCGTCGGAAATAATAACTTCTCTGGTTCGGTCGTTACCAACGCATATGCGACTGGAAAGGTTAGTGCTGGTCTTGGTGGTGGTGGCCTTATTGGAAACGCGGCTAACGGTGAGCTCAAAGATTCCTACTGGGATAAGGGAACGACGAATCAGGACGGCGCAGTCGGACCCGGTGGCAGTTCCGGCAGTGGTTTCGTAGGATTCGGTAGCACCAGTAACACAGAGCCTGCGAACGAGATGACTGGGGACGACGCACCCAACAATATGCGAGCGTTGGACTTCACCAATACGTGGGACACGGTTTCCGGTGATTACCCAATCCTACAATCGATTGACCAGGGTGCCCAATAAATATCACACAGAAGACCCTGCCGCTAACTGACTATATTTTTCTTATCGGCGAGCCAGCCTACCTACAACTGTCGCTAACTGGCTCAACGATAGAACCAGTCATCTCTGCTCGAGATTATCAAAAAAAGAGTAGTGTCTTTCCGTGAAAACAGGCTCCCAACGCGCCGATTCACTGACTGATGTCTGTGCCGCCAGCCGGTTCAGGCACACCTCGATACGGTCATGTGCGGCGATTTCTTATATACTAACGACAATAAGTATGGGGCGATGAGATGGCAGCGTGGGTCGACCACCCTACTCATCACAATCTCGTTAGGAGCAGTCGTCCTGCTCGTTGTCTCCAGCAGCGCAGTTGTTCTCGATCAACCGAGCGATCCGCTCAACGATGAGGTCGCACTCCAACCCGGCGACAACCCCTACGCATACCTCGATGAGAACGACGAACTCGCAGTTGATATCACTGAGAACAATCCGAACCTCGATAATGAGGGCGTAAACCCAGACGCATTCGCGGCTCAAGAAACACTCTTCTACATCACCTACGACGGAAACGAGTCCGCAGAAGCATGGATTGACCACGAGGGGACAGGCGTCACGTTTGTCATTGACGGTGAACCGATCGAGAGTGAGTCGAATGCTGTACAGTTGACTTCAGAAAACGACGCGGTTCCAGTCGGCGTCGAAGTTGACACCCGTGTGGCTGAAGTCGCCCCCGGCGATCGACTTATCGATGAAATTTCGGTCCACGCCCGTCCTGCCGGTTCAGAGGCGATTGGTGACGCAGATAACGATGGCAACAGTGACGATGATGACGATCCGGGCACAGTTACGACGGTAGAGTCACCCGACTCAACCGCCCGGAAAGTCGAAATTCTCTCGCTCGCTGCTGAGGTAGAGACTGAAATCAATCTCCGACAGCTCCATGTCGGTGACCCAGCGGTCCGACTCACCGACCTGACGTTCGTCAGTAAGGATTCCGGAAACGTCGAGTTCGAAGTAAGAGGTACTACCGACCCGCCGCCAGAAACTTCCTCCGTGCCGCTTGGTGTGGACGCGCTCGGCTACTATACAGTCGAGTTTGCGACAGCTGACCAGCCAATCAACGAGGCGACCACTGAGCTCGTTGTGGATCGTGATTATCTCGCGGAAACGGACGTTGACCCCGAACAACTCGCCGTCTACCATGAGACGGAGGCAGGCTGGAAGCGAACGAAGACGACGGTCGTCAACACGAACGATGAGACAGTCCGACTCCGAATTACCTCCACGGGGTTCTCTGCGTTCGCGGTCGCAGCCGAGCGCCCAGTATTAGTCCCGGTTGAGGCGACCCTCTCGGCCGATCAAGTCGTGGCTGGGGAGACGCTGACCGTTACTGTTAATCTCGATAACAACGGGCGGGCCCCCGCGAATGACGTGAAGGTCCAAATTGTAACCGCTGATGAAAGGGAGTTGGTGAGTGACGAGGCAGCCACAGTCAACGCTGAGGTTGGCGAGACGACGACCGAATCAATAGTTGTCCGCCTCAACTCCCCTGGAGAGTACAACCTCGTCTTGACAGGTCCAGCCCTCGAAGCTGGATCGGGCGGTTCCGGAATAGGTACCGATCAAATAATCACGCAGTCTGTTACCGTGACCGAACAACCCGATGGTGAGACGGTTGCCGAGACCAGAGGTGCTTCCAGTATTAACACTCCAAATGATGGCTCTGCCGATACGGGTGTCTCAGGCGAGACAGAAGTGGGAGATGACAGGGAAGAAGCAGTAACTGAACGTTCTGGCATCGATCTTACTGATCTTGGAGGGATTGCGTTGCTCATCGGAATTGTCCTCACAACTCTGTTCCTGTTTCGACGCGCGCCGCGATGATTACGAGCAAAAAGTCGAAGAGATAATGCTTAATGCCCGGTTTCATCAATAATCCGGACGATCGTGTGACCGTACTCGTACTCCTCGACAACCGTTTCGTCGTCACTCAGTAGTAGTCGCCTCGAGTTCCTCGCGAACAACAGATTGAATCCGCTCGTCGAGATCTTCTGCCGACCCACCTCAAAGATCATCGAGCGGTCGTAGGTTCTCTACAGATAGTAAGGCCGAGTGCCTCGGGGCTTGACCCCGAGGCAGTTCACGACGGCATTAACATCTTCATCCGGCGATGAATCTCAATGCTTAGGTGGGTGTGAGCGTCTGACGCAGTATTAAGACTCTTCGACATCTCTGCGCTCTTTGAGGGCAAAGACATCTATGAGAATTGGAGTTACCAACCAGAAGGGGGGTGCTGGGAAGACGACCACGACGCTGAACGTCGCCGGCGCGCTGAACCAGCACGGCCACGACGTGCTCGTCATCGACCTCGACCCGCAAGGCCACGCGACCGAGGGGCTCGGTTTCGAGGATCGCTATGACGATCCCGACCGCGACTCGCTGTTCGACGTCCTCCCAGATATCGACCGGATGGACGACCTCGAGCGGCTGGTCGTCGAGCATCAAGAGGTCGATGTCGTCCCGAGCCACGAGCGGATGATCAACGCCGAGGACGAACTCGCGAACGTGATGAAACGCGAGGAGCGACTTGACATGCTCCTCAACGAGAGCGACGCCGACCAGCGCTGGGACTATATCCTCGTTGACTGCCCGCCGAACCTCGGTGTCCTCACCGACAACGCGATCGTCGCAACGGGGAACGCCCTGATCCCCGCTCAGGCGAAGTCAACCAGCATCCGCGCGATCGAACTCTTGTTCAAGCAACTCCGGAGCATCGAGTCCGCGTTTGGCGAGGTCGACGAGATCGCACTTGTTGCGAACGAGGTCGGCGTCGACGGCGAAGCTGAGGAGATGATGGCATGGTTCAAAGATGTCTTTGAGGACAAAGAAAGCTGTGAGGTCTTTGAGATCAGAAAGCGTGTCGCACTCCAGCGCGCATGGAACGCTGGCGTCTCCATCTTCGAGCATGATGAGAGCTGCGACATGGAGGAGGTCTATCTGGATGTCGCCGAGCACTTGGAGGGTTACGCCGATGACTGATGGTGACGGGAAGCGGGACCGAAACCCGTGGGACGATCGCTACGACCGCGATGAAGACGATCGGGACGATGCCGCCATCGAAAGTGAGGCATCCTCAGAGACTACGGAGATGTCGGAAGCATCGAATACATCAAAGACCTCAAAGAGACAAAAGACAACAAAAATGTCTAAGAGCGAAAAGACAGCAGAGAGCGAAGAGAGCAGCGGGACCGTCCGTGAGCGGAAGAACGTGAACATGTATCTCCCAGAGGGTCTCGTCGATGACCTCCAGATGCGGTATTCGGAGTTGAATGTCGAGTGGCGACGTCGGCACGGCGAGGACATGCCGAAGAACGATGAGTTCTACCCGGCGGCGATCCGGGCGGCGCTGGGTGAGTCATCGATTGAGGAAGAGCTCGGTCTTGGCGAGTAGACGCCGAATTTCTATTGCGGTATACACTATACAAACAGACGAAATGAGGTGTCTCCCGCAAACACTCCACTATCGAAGTGTATCTTCGGCGGTCTGACCCCCTGATTCAGGACGGCAAGAACGGCTTCTCGAAGGTGTAAGCGTGGTGTATATTGGGTTTCCAGTGGTAGTATGATCAGATTCCGGGATAACTCACGCTATCTAGAACACTGACCCTATCACCCCTACCGTCCTGCGGTTTCGATCTTAACCAACGACCAGCCATCGGATTACCGACTGTTGGTTAAGACTGAGCGGAGCGGCTTTCCCGGACCACACGGATCGGTGTGTATGGGCGATATCTTCCGCGTCAACTGCCCGGGCTGTGGACAGGAGAAGGGCCCGATCACGACGCATCCCGGCACCGTTGGCATCCACTGTTCGTGCGGGGTCACCGCAACCGTCGACATCGGCGCACAAGAAATAGACGAATGGTGGGAACGGGAGGACTGACCTACCGGAGGTCGACACCTACGTTTATCCTTCACGCCGGGTAGAACGTGGTATGAGCCGTGAACTCTCCGACGCCGACATGATCTCGGACGAGGAGCTCACCGAGCTGCTCGCCGATGCTGAGGGGACGACGCCCTAGGAGATCGAGCGCGGCGCTGCTAAACTTGAGATCGCACCGCCTGAAAGGGCGACCATCGTCGATGTCGACAGGTAGCACTACTATTTCGATTTGTTTTCAGCACCACTGAGCAACAGCTACAGCTGGATTCACTGATTGGCGGTTCTATGCTCAAAAACAACTCAGATCGGCCAGATAGCGGTCACCGATGACAGTCACTTCCTTGGAGATTCACACTTTAGTGTTGGATAAGACTGTCACCGCGGAGTTCTCGTAGACATCTACCTACTGGCCATCGTACCAGGGGGGCGCACCGAACGCCTCAGCGTAGCAGTCCGGGTGGCAGGGCTCTTTTCGGTTGTCAGGCCACGCTTCATCGAGGGGAACCTGCTCTCCACACAACCCACATTCAGCACTGTGGCCGGCCTGACGGGCATCCGGCGAGAGGTTCTTCGCCTCGGTGTAGAGCTCGTGTAAGGCCCACGGAGTGAGGCGAACAGCGACACGCTCAGCAGCTGTTGGATCCCCTTCCGACGTCGCGGCCGAGAGCGTTAGAACCCAATTGTCGCCCGGCTCCCCGTCGGTCGCAGGCCCGAGTGCGATCGTTGACGCCAACTCGTCGTCGACGTAGAACCAGTCGGCATCTCGATCCACGTGATAGTGCCCATCGGGCCGGGGATTCTCAGGGTCGACATCATCAACCATTTTTTCAGTACTCAGGCGTTCGCCCTGCTCTCCCGTCCTGACGCCGATGTGAGCGGGAGGTCCGCATCGATCTCGTCGTACCACACGACAGGGCGCTTTGCGCTGCCGTTTTCTTCGAACTCGAGGAGCCCGTAGTCGGCGAGCTCGTTCACGTTGTCGAAGACCTCTGGTGGGTTCCGGTCGACAAGGCGAGCGAGTTCACGGATGCTCTCTGGCTCGTGCTCAACGATGGCTTCGAGCAGTTCGAGGTTGGTCGACCGAAAGATGCGACCGAACGTTTCGAGATCTTCGATCGACAGCGTTGGCTCGCTGGGTTCGACATCGTCGCCGGCGTCGATCGCTTCGAGCCTCTCCTCGAGGCCGCTTCGATCCGCGGACTTGATCTGGACGTGTAGTGTTCGGGTCATGATGTTGTGGGGTTGGGCTGGGGTTGTGATGATGCGTCGGTCAGCGTACTCGGGGGTCACTAGTCGGTTTATTTCTCAGTAGGAGTGCCCGCCACGCCGGGAAGGTTTGGGCGAGTCCGAGGTAGTCGATCTCGAGCCTCTCATCGGATTCATTGCTGAGAACTCATTGATGAATCTTGGGCGGGTCGAGAAACACTCCTTTTGGCTCATATTCATGATGGACGGTCCCGTCCATCTGGTATACCCACAAAAGGTAGTCGTCGATCCCCGTTTTTCCTGAGCGACTCCAATTAGTGTATTCAAATCCAACTTGCATGGCAGCCTCCCACGTTTCTGCCCCTTGCCGAATGAGATGTGCTGCTAAACTTGGTCTAAGGTTGGAGTCAAGACGATTTCGCTGGCGGTCTATTCCTGATTTTTCAGCTATTTTGTGGATATGTCTTGTCACACCTCCTCTGCCCATTGTATCGATGTCAGATATTTTTGATTTGTCATGCCACTTTAATAGTCCTTCAAGTGGAAGTTCGTGCGCTCCGTCAGAGCTAGGTGGATGCCATCTCTTCGGAATCTGGAGGACCCAGTCCTCGGTAGTTGCTATGTGTTCGGACGGCACGATAATTAGTGTGTCATGTTTATCACTATACAACCGATCGACCCACTCTGTACTGAATTCTCCCAGTAATGCTGTCGTTAGACCGGTGAAAGCAGAGAGAAGACTGATAATTTTGGTGATTGGGTTTTCATATTGAACAGCGGTTTCAACGAATGCACTGTACTCTCGCTCTTTGAGTGGCACCCTCATGTGTGGTATTAGACCTGCCCGGACGCATGCTTGCCACCACCCGAACCTGTCCTGATAACAGTGATGAGAGTACTTTCCAGAGACCTCTACTTCTCTGGGTGTTGGTGCTCTATGTCCGTTCGCAAGGCGCTGGAGGTCACGGAGTAACTGCTCATCCGAGTAATGATGGTAGGATGGGGGCTCACAGTCCGCAGCTTTGACTGCATTAGACCAAGTCCCATATCGGTTTACAATCGTTTTTACAGCGTATTTTCCTCTCTCATCGTAGCTCGGAGAGGTTGGTGCACGCCCTCGTCCGTCTGAGTGTTTGCGGATGTCAGATAGAAGGTCTGAACTAGGAATGTCTCGGAATAGATTCGGTTCATAGCCAGCTGTTCTAAGTGCGCTGTTGTAGCTCCCGAACCGTCTGTAGAGTGTGTCCGCGTGGTAGGCCCCATACTCATTATACTGCATCACAGTTGGTGTCTCTCCAACCTTTTTTTGAACTTTCTTGAGATCTTTCAGTAACACTTCGTCTGCAATATTTACTTCACGAACGGGTGTGTAGCCAGCTGCTCTGATACTCTCGTTGTAGCTCCCAAAGTGATATGTTAATGTACTAATAGAGAACCTGCCGTGAGTTCCGTATTGGTCATACGTAGGTGGGCCTCCGATCACCTTTGCAACTCTCTGAATGTCAAGTATCAGTTCAGTGTCCGAGACAGGCTGTTTTCGATTCGGCTCGTATCCGATTTCCTTCAAAGCGGTGCCGAAACTCCCGAAACGATTCCCAAGCGTACTCCCATGAAAATCTCCGTGTTCGTTGTATTGATCTCGTGTTGGTGTTTCACCGAGATTATCAGCAACCTCCGCAAGATCAGCTAACAGTTTCTCTACTGGAATATCTATCCGCGAGTTAACATCGATATCAGCGGATTTGAGGGCGTTATTGTATGTTCCAAATACATTAGTGAGACGGCCGAGGCTGTGCTCTCCGTATTCATCGTATTGATCACTGGTCGGGGTCTTACCAAGCTTTGATTCGACATGCTGCAGATCAGCGAGTAACTCATCTTTTGAGGCAGCAGTATGCCTGTTGAGATCATACTCAGCAGCTCTAAGTGCGTTGTTGTAACTTCCGAACTCACGGACAAGCGTATTTGCTGCGTGGTCTCCAAGTTTTTCGTACTGGTGTTGTGTCGGTGACTCTTTGACAAGCTCAGCAACTCTTCGAAGATCGTCAATTAATTGATTTTTTGAGATATTTAATATAGAATCACTTGGATCTGCCACCTGCTGGTTTGGTTCAAGTCCAACAGTCCTAATTGCATCGTTGTAGGACCCAAAACGGCTCAGGATAGTATTCAGACTATGATTACCGTGCTTTTGATATTCTGTCGTCGTGGGTGTTTTTTCGAGTTGATCAGCGACTCTCTGGAGATCAGAGAGCAATTGTCTCTTGGGTATTTTACGGCCCGGCATCTGTGTTAGAACATGGACTTATCTTTATTTTTATCAAGCTCATTGCGCGCGAAATTCACGTACCGGTAGAAGGTTTCCTCAAGTTTGTGGCCGGTCTTGGTCATTGCGTACGCCGTTCTTACGTCGTTCCGTGCCAGTTGTGTACAATAGCTTGCTCTCATATCGTGTGCCACTATATCGGGGATCTTATCACCTTCTTTATTTGTCCCAAATTTTCGAATTTTATCGTTTGGCACACCTTCCTGTATAAGTCGTTTCTTCCGTAATGTGGGATTTATATCTGATTTAGCGCCGACTGCGCGAACGGCTTTATTTGCAAACGCAGCGGAAAAGCCATCTTTGCCATCTGCTTGAATCATGTCAAATCCGTATTCACTCCCAGTTGGCGCAGCTGGTTCGTCGAATGCAAAATAGCGTTCGCAACGATCTTTCAATCCGAAGTATTCCACCTCTCCAGTTACATGGTTCTTGTAAGAATTTGGAATAAGCAGCTGACGGCCAGCAGATGTGGGCGTTTTCGGTGTGTATCCACCATCACCTGATCCCTCACAAGAGCCGCATATATTTTCGTTGCTGTTAGGCCCCTTTCGAGCTTTGTCAATCTCTTTGCGGCAGTTGTCGAAGTCAGGGATATCGAGATACAATTCGTCTCCCCGGTAAGTGAACCAAGATTTGTGCGTGTGGCCACAAGTATCATTTCTTATACCGGTGCCGAGAAGGAGGTGTGATGTCATCGCCTTGTGAGGATCAACGAGATCTTCATCGGCTGTGAGCACATCGACGAACATTTCTTGCCGGTTCTTATGGAGTGGAATCGTGTTACGTCGAGACATTTGTTCTTATTACGAGAAGTTAAGCGTCGGAGTATGAAACCCTTTGGGGTAAACTATCGGAATAAAATTTTCAGAGATCTGCCGTTAGAGATTTCCTTTCATTTTTATATGCCCAATATTTTCTCTATTCCAATACTTAGCCAGGTTGTATTGGAATGAAAACACACACATAACAGAATTATTATATTCTATTCTTGGTCTATTTTCTGTCGAGTTTACCAAAACAAAGACACTTTGAACTCCGTCATGGGAAGTACGTTGTTGGTGAATGAAAAGACAGTGCGAACAAACATTTGCTATGTCCTCGCCCAGCTGGAGCCTGGACAACTCCTCCATGGGTTCGACGGCCGGCAGACTACGCCCCGCAAGCTTGTCTCGACGCTCCTCGAGGCTGACCGTCCGGTGACCAGTGCTGAACTCGATGAGCGAGCCGGAATCTCCAGCCGATCGCGACGAGATCACCTCTCCGATCTCATTGAGGTTGGTCTCATCGTGCCTTGTTGAACACAAGACTGTATCGGGGTAGGGGCGATCATTCACGCTTTCACGGTGTCAAAACCGATTCTTGAACTCAAAAGATACAGTATCCGCAGCTGCCGTCGGTAGCTGAATGTTCAGAACTATGGTATCCAACGTCCTTGCTTCAGTGATGAAGGCGATCCCTCTCCTAGATACGTCCGGAGAAAGAGAGCAGGCCGCGAGCCCTTAATTCGCCGCCTGCGTTGGGTTATGGATAGTACACTTCCGAGTCAGCTCCCGGAGCTGGCACGGCCAGTTCCGGGAGCACAGCTTCTCGCCGTCGTCTTCCTTCAACTGCGAGAAGCCCATTTCACTCATCTCTAGATTAATCAGAGCTCGTCAGGATCGAGATCTCCGGCAAGATACTGCTCACCAGTCTCGGTGACCCTATAGTAGCCTCGCTTGACGCGCTCGACGAGGCCATGATCGACAAGCACTGAGAGTCGACGGTTTACTTCGCTTCGTGCCTTGTCGATGTTGAACGCAATAACGGATGGAGACAGGACCAGCCCAGATGTTGCTAGTGCCTCAAGAATGCGGTCGTCAATGGGCATTTGCATCCACGGGGCTGGCTCTCTCACGGTTCTCCTCTATGCTACATCACTTCTTCAACCGATATATCAAGTTTGATAACTATTTGATGAAAATAACCTCACTAATAGGTGAGGTTTTTATACCTATTCTACATATACTAGCTCGTGAGCCATGGCATCACATAGTGAGCCTCTGACCCGAGAAGTAGCCTGGAATGGACTCATTCAACAGATGGGTTCAGCGGCTGTTGAACTACCTGATGAACAACCCCTTATCGGGGCTAGCTCCAGGTCGATAGCGAGGTGTGAGCGATGACAGAGAACTGCTCTCCAAATCCCGATGTAATCAATCCCGAGATGAAATTAGAAGATATTCGCTACAGGGTAAATGCCAATACCTGTGACGGACATGGACGGTCAACTGCATCTGGACGAGGATACAACGCTGAACGCCTCTTTAATGCCATATTTGACGAGTCTGGCACCGCTTTCCGCGGGACAATTGATTCACATATTGATAGTTATGTCCCTGGTGAGATAGCCTACGACGTTGAGGTCAAATCCTGTGTCGCTCGCTATCAGAGTAGTACTAGCAAGCCTGGCCGATATGGACAGTTCCGAATCTGGAAGCATCATCACGACCAGTTGATAGCTGAAACCTCACAGTTCGATTCACGCGCACCGATTTACTTTTTTGTCGTATATTCAGTCAGATATGGGATCGAAGAAGAGGTAGGGAAATTACTCGTACCTGCTGGGGTAGTTGACGATGTGCTTGATAACTGGTCTCTTGAAGAGCACGTGACGATGGGCGAACAGAGGACCCGTCAGATCTCGTGGCACCTCCTACTGAAGCGATTAGGCGTTTCGGTAGATCGATTCAAATCGGAGGACCTTATCGACCTCACAGATGAGTGACTCACGACTCACTCCAGTTGCGTTCGACATCGAGACCTCCGGATTCGATGCGGACGCTGTCATCACCGTTGCTGGGTTCGCGCACGGTCTCGGTGAATCGCTTATTCTCAATACTGGCGGCCACAGCGAGGTTGATCGCAACACACTGGTGAGGGCGCTTGATGAGGAGTCAACTGGGACAGCCCAACTCGACGTCGTTGCTGACGAGGGCGAACTCCTCGAGGCGGTCGCGTCGTTTGTTACGAACCAACTCGATGGTGACACCCACTACGTGACCGCATTCAACGGTGAGACGTGGAACGGTGGGTTCGATCTTCCCTTCTGTCGAACGCGATTTCTCCAACATGGACTACGATGGCCCTTTGGCGATATTGCGTACGCCGATATGATACAGGTTGTTGACCGGTTCAATACCCATGGCCACAGTGACCTCGTTGGTGTGTATGATGTTCTTGTTGGTGACGAGACGTGCGACCCGTTCGACGATAGCGCTGAAGCCGTTGACGCGTTCCAGACAGGTGACTGGCTCTCGCTCTGTCAGCACAATCTGGCCGATATCCAGCGGACTCGAAAGTTAGCCGAACTCGCCGGGCAGTTTGTTGCCCGGTCGGATTTCAAGATGAAGAACCTACAGCCACCATCTCGATGAGGAGTTCACAATGGGAGAGATGGGCCACGAGATGCGGAACGACATACCGATGGTGAGGACAGCTATAGTTGTCGTTAGAACTTTCTGCTCAGAGAGTAGTACAGTACCTAATGGATCATCTCGACAAGATCTCCGTCAAAGAACTCCAAGACGCACTTGACAACGTTGACGGAAACAAACCGACGCAACGGTTGTTAGCTGCGATCGCGTACAAAAACGGCGTCACGCAGACTGAACTTGCCGAGTGGCACAATACCGGCCGAAGAACGATCTACAGTTGGCTCAAACGGCTCGATACGGACGAGCCGCTTGAACAGGCCGTTACTGATGCTCATCGATCTGGTCGAAAGCGAAAACTCTCAGAAAAACAGCAGCAAGAGTTTGAACAGACAGTCCACGAATCACCCGAAGAGATCGGCTTTGACGCGCCGGCGTGGACGCCGCCGCTTGTGAAAGAATTTCTCGAAGAAACGTACGGCGTCAAGTATTCACTCCCGAGCTGTCGGCGGTTGTTGAAAGAGGCGGGATTGAGCTATCAAAAACCACGCCGTTCAGCTGCTGAATCCGACGAAGACGACCAAGAAGCGTTTCACGACGAGATCAAAAAAAGCGGCGAGAGATGGACGCCACAGTAGTCTGTATCGATCAAACCAAGAAATCTGTCCAAGTCGAGCCGCGTGCCGCGTGGTTTCCGCGCGGCACGCGGCCTTCCGTCGAATTATCCGGTCAACGGGACTGGACGTGCTTGTTAGGCGCGATCACCGAGGACGGAGATCGCTTTTTCTCTCGTCTCACCGAGTATATTACCGCCGATCACGCGAGACATTTCATTTTAGCACTATGTGAAGAATTTGAAAAGGATTTGATCATCGTGCTCGATGGAGCACCGTATTTTCAGGCATCGGCCGTCACGGACCTCGCGGCCCGTGACGACCTCGCCTTTGTAACGCTCCCGTCATATTCGCCGGAGTTGAACCCTGTCGAGGAATGCTGGAGACAGCTCCAAGCAGCGCTCAGCAACCGCTTCTTCGACTCACTCGATGAACTGACAACAGCGATCGACACCGCTCTTGATCAACTCTCCATCCCAAATGTGAGTAATTATTTCTAATGGCTACTATAGGTATCTAACATATCGTCACTAGAAATCGTAGCTGCGTAGTGGCCACTCGCGAACCGTGGTCATGTAGCCGTCCTAGAGAAGTACTTTCACTCCGCTCGCCCGAAGTATAAGTTATAGAGCGTGTGATTTTGAGGTGAGGGAGCAGAGCAGGGTCGGTCCCACCGACCGGACCAGCTCCAAGACAGAGTCACACGCTCCCTCTCCCCCTCGAAGTAGCTCGTGAACTCGTGAGAATGAGCCCTGATGACCCAGAGACAGTCCGTGGCGACTGCTCGTTCTGCGGCGAGACAGTCACGAGTCGGCACGCAATCATCCACTATGAGACCGCTGGCGGTGACCCTGGCGTATGGGCCGAATGCCCCGGCTGTGGCGAGATCGTTGACCCCACCCATGCTTAGTAAACAGTTCATCCGGCAGATCGTCAGTCTCGAGCCGTCATCGACAACGCACCACGAGTGCCGTTACTGTGGGTACACCGTGGAGAAGGACGTCGATGAATGTCCACAGTGTGGCTCTGCCGAGATTGCGGCCTACGATCTCAAGTAATTGCGGAGGTGGTCACGGTTGGGAGAGAGGGTTTAGTGCCTTATGTAGCATCTGAACGCTAACATGGCTCCGGTTGTTACATAAGGTATGGAGCAGCCGTCACCACCCACCTCGCTCCCGAAGTATCTCGCTGAGGGGCTCCCCAAACAGGACACGGAAACACTCCATGAGATACGGAACTACGGCGAGGCGCTCATCGAGTATCGCGACCAGCCACTCAACACTGACGAGCTTCCCGAGACTGCTGAGCCCGTCGACGAGTCCGATAGCGCAGAAAGCGGGACCGTCGTCAAAGAGAAAGTCACCTGTGGCGACGATAGCTGTAAGTGCGCTAGCGGAGATCCCGCGGATATGCACGGCCCGTATCTCTATCGCTACTATCGTGAAAACGGGACGATGAAATCGGAGTACATCGGGAAGCCAGGAAGCGAGTAGGGTGGATCAGGATAGTCAGGGTTCCAACGATCCCAGTCAAATAGACAGTTGCCAGTAAAACGACGTTACAGCACCCGTGAGTCTGGTTCGACGATGCTGGCAAACGCGACGTTCTCTTTGACTTGCTCGATCTCGACCGACGGCTCATCACCTGGTTGTCCGCCGGGGACGATCACGACGTAGCCGCGTTCAACCTTCGCAATGCCGTCACCTTGATCACCAGTCGTCTCGATCGTCACGTCGCGGACTTCACCTTCGTCTACGGGAGGACCGTCCGACGTCGGAGTTGGTTCTTGAGCAGCCGATTGGGGTTGCTCTTCCTGAGTCTTCTTGCTTGTCGAGGATTCTGATTTCAAGATCGCGACGCGATACGTTTCGTCGGCAGCAAGCGCGTCGTGTTCGATTTCACTCGCGGGGATATCCACAATATACGATCCGTCACGTTCTTCGATTTGAGCACTAAACACAGAGCGAAGCGAATCAGAAATCTCAATCATCAGGTATCAAGAGTTTTAGCTAGTCAACATATCTAAATCTCCCGTTTTGCGCTACTCTGAGGTGGTAATCTAGTGTATGCTGAAGAGAACACGCAGATCCCGAACAGAAACTCCTCGAAAGACTAGCAGGCCAGATCAGTCAATACTGGTGAGATATGTGACGTCCATCTCAAGGGTACCAGACCGCATTCCCCGGGGTGTGATGGACCCAAGTGTCGTCGTCGAGGATCTGTGGGTCGTGCCAGCGGAAGCGACCGTTCCCAATGTAGGAGAAGGGCAAGGACTCGTCCTCAACGTGGATTTCCATCCGAGTACAGCCCGTAAATGACTCGCGAGTCGCTGCGGTCTGGGGGATAAACGTGTGGTCGACGTTCGCCCCACCGTTCTCGGTGGAGACGATGGTGTGGGCGATCGAGAGTCCGTTTGCGTCGGTCGTACCAGGCCCGACCGTGTCGACGAAATTGTCAAAATCGGCGACAAGGCGGACCTGTTCCGGCCGATACGCGCCGTCGTCTCCCGTCGTGGATCCGCCGTAAATCGTCGCCTCCATATCCAGGAAGAACGAAGTGGGTTCATCGTTGGAGACAGTGCGAACGCGGTCCCAGCGATCGAACCCACCGGCATCGTTCACTCCACGAATGCGAGACGTACCGACGAACACACCGTCATCCGGGATCGATGGCGCTTCGACCGGGACAGTACAGTCCTTCAGTAGAGGGTCGAACAGTTCGCCCAGAGCCCACGGCAGGTCGCGCGGGAGGTCCGCACCGACGAACAGATGCGTATCCAGCCGGTCGTCGTTGGGAACGGCTGCTGCGATGCGGGTGTTAGCTCCCCAGCTGTCCCGGACGAAGCCGTAGGACCGATCGGTCTCATCGCAGGCCTGCATCACGATCCACTGGGCGTCCCTGCCAGCGACGACAACAGGCATATCGTCGGCGAGCACGCCAGTGATTCCCTTGATCTGGTCGTCACTGGACGGGAATACGGCAACATCAGCATCGTCCGGGTCGTTGACGAGCGAGACGTCGTCCGTGTTGGGAAAATCGGCACCGCTTGCGACAAAGATACGCCGTCCACCGATACCGTGGACGGGCGGAGCAGCCGCCGACGGCGAACTGTTCAGTACGGATCCGCAGCCAGCGACAGAGCCGACGATACCGGTTGCGACTGTCGCGAGGAGGGCGCGACGGGAACGCGGGGGCATATCGCCTATGTCACGAACACAACATCATCAAGCTGTTGAATCAACTGACCAGTACTTCCGACTGGTGACCGATACAGAAGCAAGCGCGTTCTATCGGCTGATTCGGCTGTAAATTCACGAAATAAATATCGTGACAACTCTTCTATGACACCTAGGAACAGCATGGGTGGCCCAACAATCTCGTCAAGAAATATGATGGCGAGAACAGTATACCAAGCCCCCACAAATCACCGGTGACAGACGCCTTAATCCCTATAGAACTCATCCGACAAGCTCCCCAGTAGTCGCTTCTTGAAGGCTCAGCTGACGCGGGCGTCTCCCCATTATCTCAGTCTCACGTTCAACAAGGGCACCACCAGCGACAGCAGCATCCTCCCGATAACACGCTCTCGCAGTCACTGCCCACAGCGCTGGCAGCACCTCATCGAGTAACGGCCATGGTTCTGTAAGTTCTAGCAAGACGTCGCCAGCGAACCCGACTTCCTCTGATGAGACAGGTCCATCTGGCCCGTGATGCTCCCGAGCTGTCCGTAACGCTCCGGCCGCAGCGTGGACATCGTTGCTGACGGTCGGATCGCTCACCCAGTGCGGGTAGATATCTTGGTATCGCTCAGGAAGTTCTCCGTCGTCCCGGTCCGTTTCCGCAAACGACAGCTGGAGTCGGTAGCCAGCATCTGTCATCGCGACGATTCCAGCATCAACGAGGTCAGGGAGATGGTCACGAAGCGAGCGAGCCGACACGCCGGCTCGCTCGGCGAGTGTAGACTGCGTCAGGAATTCTTCAGCACCGGCGAGTGCCACAAAGGCCTTTCGCGGCGTTGACGACGCATCTCGGAGTACCTGCTCTGGGGACAGTGCTGCGATGATGTGTCGGAGTTCTACAGAGCGGATGTGTCGTATCTCGGCTTCAGGCTCTAGCGCTCGGGCGACCCCGTTCGCGATTGCTAGCGGTGACCGACACAGTCCGTGAAGCACCGATACTGCCTCTGGAGTTGTGAGCAGATTCTTCGCCTCGAGAGCTTCCTCAAGCAGATCCCGGTACTGCTCCCGACTCGTCGATGTCTGGACGGGGACGCGGACACCGATCTCGGGGGCGTCATCCCGGATGCCTCTCGGCGAGACGTTTGATCGAAGCTTCTCAGCAAACACTTCCTGGCGGTCACCGTAATCAGCAAACAGACACCACGAGCCGATGAGTTCACCGAACGGCTCTGCGGCGTTGACATCGACATCCAGTGACCAACGGAGGACCTCGTCACGGTCCTCAAAGAGTTGCCGAAACACGGACGCCATCCCGTATTTCGACGCAATTGCCGAGTTGATTCCAACGAACTTCGCGATAGCTGAGAGCTTCTTGTCGGCAAAATCGTTCTTGAACCGAGGCATCCGACCAATTCGGAGGATGTCCACGCCGGCGAAGTCCAGTAACCGGGTCATTACGCCAATCACGCCGAGTGACTCAGTGAGAATCTTCGTCCGAAACGCCGTTCGAGAGTTGTACTCGCGGTACTCGCCGTGAGTCATGTCCCGCGTCATCTCGCAAATCTCCTCGAGAACAGCTTGTATGCGGTCGCCAAACTCATCGACATCGTCGACGAGTTCGTCTTCTTCAGCAATCCACCCGAGGCAAGCACTGTTCTGTAGGATATTGGGTGCCTCTTGGAGCAGTCGGCGGAAATCACCATTCTCGTCGAGTCGCTCGTCAGTTAGCAGATTGTCCCAGACAAACCCGTCACCCAACGAACGAGCAGTACAGACTGCCCACTGCATCGGATTGTCGACTTCGGCGGCCACAGCGAGCCGATCATTTTCCCAGTCCATGTAGCGCCGAGGAGCTGCTCGATCGTCCCACCCGAAGACCGCCGCATCGACTGTTGCGATGCCGTTCTCGGGGGTCGTCGCGACGGCAGCTTGGTAGGTAGAACGGGGAAGCGGCTGGATGGTGTGGAGTGCGGGAAGGCGGTCGCGGCTCCACCCGGTCGCCCCCTCACGTGTGTGTGCGGGTCTAGACTCCAAATTGTCGTCGGATTTTCCGGCCCGACTCACAAATTTTTGAAGGGGCTTCTGTTGCATCTCGGATCGTCCGATCTCCTCCAGTAGCCGCATCCCAGCTGGGCGAATCGCTACCTTGCTCCCATCACTAGTCCCGATCCGATCGGTCACCAGTTCGTGTTCGCGAAGCTGTCGGAGGTGGTACGCAACATTGTTCCGTGACTGGTCGGGCTCGTCGTACGGGGCAGCCCGGTAGAGCGCCTCGTAGGACGCAGTCTGTCCGGCTTCTACACCGATACGTTCGAGCGTCGCGACGACCTCACCATCCGTATCGAGTGCCTCCAGAGCCGCAGCTACGTGGTCGTCAACGGCACCGGAAGCGCGCTGGCCTGTGTTGCATTGCTGACTCACATCGAACGCTGCCACGTCCGGCACGTTGCCGTCAAGCTCGTCGATATCGATCTCCGGATCGTAGGTCCACGCAAAGCGGCGCATCCAGATTGGTGATTCAAACACAACTCGAACATCCACACCGTGCCCGAGCCAACTGAGCAGCTGGACCATCCGCCGGCGCTGGTCAGCATGGTCGATCTCTCGGAACGACTCGTCGATACGCACGGTGATCGTCGGCGTATGAACCGAGGCCGAGAGTAACGGCTTCACAATACGCCGGATGTCTTCGATCTCGCCGTTGAACCCAATACCTAGTGGGCTGAAGTCGGTATCACCGAGGCTAGAAAGAAACTCCACTGCCTGCTGGTGTTGCTCGGAGCCGACGTCCTTACACAGGCTGAGCAACGTCGACGTGGCAATTGACCCACGAAGGTTCTCGGCATCCTCGAGGGCGCCCCGATCGACCATGCCAAGCTGGTCGTCGACGATCGCCTCGAGTGCCTGCCACGCGACCCCGTCGCCGGCGCCGCCAACGAGCTCACGAACGGCAAGCGCGATATCCTCCTGAAGGACATCAACAAGACGCTGCCACAGCTCACCCGGCCGGCTGTCCTCGTTGAGACGTACCGTCCCTGACGACTCCGCTGGATACTGTTGGACCAGCCACAGACCAGAGTCCCCATGGTGACGGAGATCTTCGAGGGAACGGTAATCGGGCTCATCGCCGGCTTCTTCATCCATCTCGTCGCCGTCCAGATGGTGATCATTCGAGAACTCACCAGTGACCACCTGGACGCCGAGCGGGTCGTCGACGAGCTCGCGGTTCCACTCGTCTTCAAGCTCAGCATAGTGATCGACGTCGGCGAACTCATCGCCAGCGCTGCGCTTGTTCGCGAGCAGTACCGACCGTTTCTCGACGGCGTCCACCCACGTCTCTGCTCTCTCTTTGCGGCGTAACTTCTCGTCTGTATGGCGTGTTCCACACTGCGGACACTCGTGTTGGTCCGCAGGTCGCACGCCGACTACATCCTCGATGACCCAGTGTTCCGTACATTCGGCACATCCGACGACAGCGAAGCGACTCATCGGGAGGGCTCACCTCGATCTGATCCGGTTGCGTGCATACTGCGCTCTCGCACGCTATCTGACGCCAAACATCGCGTAAATCACCGAATTCACGCGGGAGAGGAGCAGCAGGGCCTAGTTCCGGTGAAACACAGATGCCACTCTGAGCACCGGAATGATTAAGTTCATCTCGGGAGAACGTGGGAGTACGCTTGTCTCACTGGGCTGCCAAGCCCTGTGGTCTCCCGGGATGACCCCCTGCTGCCACCAGGGGGGATGACCCCCTGATTCTACGTCATCTAGCTGTGCATATTAGATGGCGATGTAACGACTCTTCTTAATCCCATCGGTCAGATAGATCAACTGGCGGTACAGTCCGACGTTTTTGGACTATCTGTCACAGCCCATATTATCGCTGTAGAAACAATCGTATGACAACAACTCCACAGCCGGGTGAAATTCACTCGTTGTAGTAGATGTGGAGGTCGGCAAAGTTCTGCCAATTCTGTAGAAGATAGTCTCGCATCCGCTGATAGGAGTAACCATCATCAAGCCACACCTTCTTATCCTCATCACTGTCGGGTGGCAGATACTCCTTGTCGAGGTGAGGTTGGTTGTGGCGAGTATCCATCCCTACGATTTCGTCGTTTTCGTCGAGTGGAGACTCGGCTTTCTGAACGAGTGACCACCCATAGTTCTCGGCATCTTCTGCAGGGTCGTAGTCGTCGAAGCCGTCGGGATCTGGTTCGACATACCCGACGATAAAGTAGTTATCACCTCGGTACTCTCCGAGGTCAATATTGTCAAAACACCTTTGACTGTTGTGGTTCTAACAACGGTCAAGGAGTAATGAATATGCCTGAATTCGAAGAATCCCCAACATCGGTGCCTGATCCGAACGACTTCGAGAGTGAGGACGCAGAGTTTGATGAGCGTTTAGAACTCCGAGCTGCGTTCTCGGAGACGCTTACCCAGCACGGGTTCCCGGACACGCTCGTTCTTACCCGGGAGCGTGCTGGTGATATCTTCCATGACCGGCGTCTCGATCTACTCGATTATTTGAAAGACCACGATCCTGACTCGGTTCGATCCCTTGCGAATGAGCTGGGCTACGATAAAGGAGTCGTCAGCCGGGATCTCCAGAAGCTTGCCCGTATCGACGTCATCGAATATGTAGAAGAAGGTCGTGCGAAAGCGCCACGGCTCAAGCACAATCACATCGCTATTGAACCGGTCGTCTAATCCGTTTTATTAGAAACAACTTCAGCCTCTCTCGATGTGCGTCTGACTTAATCTTAAGCTTAGGGATATCCTTAGGGATAACCGTATCATGGCTGATCAATTCACGGCGGCACTCGATGACGCCGAAGAGGCCCATGCTCGGTATGCCGAGCAGTTAGGGCTCATCGAGGACCGCACACCGTTCGCGGCGGAATCACTTCCTGACACGCGGGTCGCCGTACGAGTCAACGATGACCTTCTCCAAGAGGTTGCCTCACACATCCTCACCCGTGCCGGGCACGTCTCGGTGGTCGACAAGCGAGGTGCTGGGAAGACCCACTTCCGAGAGCTTGTGTACAACGCGCTGAGCGAGGGCCCTCGCAGCGACGAGTTCGCAATCGCCCGCATTCGTGAGGTCGAGAGCATCACCACACGCCGGCTTTACACGCGGCTGCTTGACGAACTCGATGCGTACGATGAGTTGGACATCCCCGAGACTTACCCGCGGGCAACCGACGAGGTCCGCCAAGTCGTTGAGGAGGTCGCCGAGCAGTTGGAGGCGGCAGACCTCACGTGTATTGTCCAAGTGGATCAGCTTGAGGACGCGGCGCGGAACACGCGTACCTTTGAGCAGCTGCTCGCCGGGCTTCAGAGCATCGGCGACCTCGGCGAGACCGGGCCTGCCTTCATCCTCTTCCTGTTCGGGACACCCGAGGCCGGCGACCGACTCGACGAACTGCGGGAGACGTTGTCGTCGCGGCTGGTCGCCAAGGACCGGTCGCTCGAACGCTTCGAGTTCGCCGAGACTGAGGAGCTGATCGCTCGGTGGCTGGCGTGGGCCCGCGACGAGGAGTACACTGAGGGGTATCTCTCCGATCCGTACACAGCCTCGGCGATCCGGACGATCGTCGAGCGTTCGGATGGGACGCCGCGCTCGGTGCGGCAGGAGTGCTATCACGCCTACCGTGCTGGCGCCCAGCAGTTCGCCGCCGGTGACGGCGTCGAGATCACTGACGAGACAATCGAGACATGCGCCTAACCTTAAGCTTAAGATTAAAACTATGAGTGATAACCCGATGACGGACGCATTCGACGCAGCGGAAGACGAACAGAACGAGACGAACAAGGGCGACGCCGGGGACAACTTCGATGTCGACCGGTACCTCGACGCGCTGAACAGCGACAGCGCACCGAAGGATAAGACGGTCGGGGTCGCGGTGACGACCGAGACACACGCGTTCTACCATGAACTTCAGAACGCCGATGAGGTCGAGGTGAACCCAGCCCAGTCAGTCCGGGACCATTTGGAGAAGCTGGCGCACCGGCATCCGAAGGTCTTCGAGCGGGCGATGCGGAAGCTCGAAATCGAGCGGGAGTTCTGACGCTGTGTGTCAGCAAATTAACCAACATTCCGATAGAGATGCGTTCGAGTGTTGGTTAACACCAACCCCGCTACAGTCAAATCGTCTCGAAGTGGTCGTACTCGCGCTCAGTCGTGAGAAGGGAGGCGTGACGGAGGCGGTTTCGAACGTCGTAGAGCGTGTTTCCCTCTTCGATCCGTAGCATCCGCCAGGCGACGCTGTGGCGGAGTGTGTGGGCGGAGACATCTTCGGGCCGGCCTCGCCCCGAGAAGCAGTACGGGCGAACGCTAGCGCGACGAGCGGCCCGTTGGACGACGTCGTTGATCCCCTTCCCGGTCATCCGACCAGCCTTCTGGCTAGGGACTAGGGCGAGATCGTCGTCGACGCGGGCCTCGAGGAACTCTCGAAGCGTTGCGACGGTCCGCAGCGAGCCGTCCCGATCGAGTTCAAAGGTAACGGGCGGCGGGGTACTGTCGTTTGGGTAGTCCTTTTGGACTGACGTCGGAAGTCGGAGCAGCCCGTCCTCAAGATCGAGCATCTCACGGTCCACATGGGCGAGTTCGCTGCGACGGAGCCCAGTGTCGTAGAGGAGGGTGATGATCGCGTCGTCACGCTTGGGGTGATGCCCCGCACGAGCGCCATCTCGCATCGCCTCGACCTGATCGGGTTTCACCCAGTGCTTCTCGTCACCCATCTGTGAACCATGCCTCTCTGGGAGCGGTCTAATAATGTTCGATTCCGTTGGTAGAATCGAACATTTCTGTATCCGCGACACCTTCAACCCGCTACAGTCTGGTGGTTTTGCCACGTGGAAGGCGGTCTTCAAGATGCCAACCCAGGGGTAGCGTGCCGAGCATCGGTGGTAAAACGCCCAGCGATAAACTTGTAAATGCTATATATCCTCTCTGGCGCCGCTTCGCACAGTCTCGGAGGATGAGCTAGTTTTGGGTTGAATCGCCATCTATTCATGGTTATTCTCACCACTCAAGGACCGTTTTTGAATCTCTGAGTTTGAACTACCGGACAAGCGTACGAAATTGTATGGATTTTAGCGCTCCTGAATAGAGTTGCCACTCCCGAACGGCAGACTCAGCGAGATCTTAGCGGGTTAGTCGTGTGGAATCAATGCTGAGGCAACGAGCTCAACACACTCACCCGCAGTAACCACAGGTGCGTAGTCCATCTCACCGCCCACGCCCGCTTTCAGCAAGAAGTCGGTGAGCCGCCAGATATTGTACAAGAGGACCGCGAACACGAAGTAGAACAAGCGAACGCGGTAGTCTTTCGAGGAGGTCTTCGCGAGAAAGTCACCTTTGATCGATTTGTACTCGCTCTCGATCTGCCACCGACGGCTGTAGCGCCGACAGAACGCCTCGGCCTCATCGGGCCCCACTCGGAGATTCGTCGCGAAGACGGCTGTCCCCTCCCCACCCGTCGACGGCACGTACAGGAGCCGCATTGGATGCGATCCAGATTCCACATGGACAGAAGCCGACTCAACAGGCACCTCTTGCTCGTCTTCCTCCATTTGTTCAAATACATCCCGTTCGGAACTGGAGGCCCGCTTGGGTATGAGGTAGTTCACATCGAGGTTTGAGAGTGTCTGAAACACTTGTATCGAGTCAAACTCTCGATCACACAGCACTGTCTCGATTGGAACATGCTCTTTCACTCGTCGAACGAGCCGTCGCACAGTACGATGGATCTGATTCGACGGGTTCTCATCCCACTCAGAGCTCTCTCGAACCGGCTCGACAGCCAAAATCAGCGGGATGTTTTGCCCGATGATCGAAAGCGTCGCAAATTTGAACGCTCGACCGTCTCTATCCTTCGTCCCGCTGACCATCGACATCTCCTCGACATCCCCGTAGTAGGGAATGGTCGTGATATCGATCGCAGCGAACGAGGCGATCGGCGACGAGACTGGTGTCGACTACGGGAGCGTCTGCGGCGCCGACGACGGCTGCTGTTAGGGGAGATCACAAAAGTCGTTCCGGCTGACGACCCTACCAATCGTCACTCCGCGGACGGAGTTTGCGACAGGAGTTCGTCGAACAGCGAGACGACACGTTCTTCGATCTCGTCACGGATCTCACGAACCTGCTCGATCGGACGCTCGTGGGGGTCGTCGAGCCCCCAATCGCAATTCTCGCCGTTCCACGTCGCCGGGCACACGTTCGATGCCGAACGTCCCATCCTGACGACGAGATCGACCGCCTGGAGCTCGTCTGGCGTCACCTCTCGTGGCGTTCGGTCGCTGAGATCGATGTCTTGCTCTCTCATTGCTCTGACGACAAATCCTGCGGGCGGCCTCCCAGTCCACTCTTTTGGCTTTTACTACGGGAATCATTCATCTCGTGGCGACGACACGGGCCATTGAGATGAGCGTTGTACTGGCGGTCCTCTTCGTGCTCAACGGACTAGGTTTCCTCGGCGGAGCAGCACTGTATTTCACCCGGTTCTGGCGATAGATTTGCCCGTTCCTTCCGAAAGATGTCCCAATAAGCCACCGCAGTCACCCTATTTCTTGTTTAACTGAAGGCAGATGGTGTGTGCTGTGGGTCCTGCGTGACAATGGGGCGATCTTCTTCCAGCAGACGCCGGTCGCCGGTGAGATGCTCTGAGATAGGCTCGTTAAGATTGAGGGTGTAGTGGTAGTTAACGACCTACCTAGCAGATCTGTATCTAGCTCACCGTCGCGACGGCCAACATTCGAATGGATGCCGAACAGATCGTCGGCGCCAACGCGGTGGTATCCACGTTCAATTTTTGTATCCCTCACCCTCGATCGGACCGCTAAACACGCCATAGAGGAATTTGAAGTACCACAGTACAAGGAGAAGCGCCGG
This sequence comes from Halorubrum aquaticum, assembly GCF_900113615.1. Taxonomy (GTDB): domain Archaea; phylum Halobacteriota; class Halobacteria; order Halobacteriales; family Haloferacaceae; genus Halorubrum; species Halorubrum aquaticum. Next base: position 65,786 of record NZ_FOPZ01000006.1, on the reverse strand, counting down.
AAATCCGAGAATCGTCACGAGATTCAGGGCTAACGGTGAGACAACCGCTTCTCGAACCGTCAAGCCAGTTGGCGGATAGATCGTCGGATACAGCAGGAGCGCGACCAGCAGGCTCAACAGCGCAGGAAGCCCGAGTGCGCTCACCAGCCAAGCACGGTACTTGCCGCGCAGGGCAAGAACACTTCCCCCTCCTCCCGCAACAACCGACAAGACGACAATCGCACCTACGGGGAGCGAAAGAACCATTTCGGCAGCACCTCCGGCATCAGTTACGACAACGGTCGTCAGCAGAGCGACAACTCCGATCAAGTACGCCAGCGTCGCAATAATTCCGTACGTGCGCAGGTCTGACGCTAGCCGTGGCTTGGTTTTAGCCGTCAGAAAGGCCGCCCCGGTGGCGACCGAGACGGTTACGAGGCCGACACCAGTCAGCAGTGCCGGCAGCGACAGCGTCGGCGCGTCGAAGATCCACCGACCAGCGAGAGTACCGAACAGCAGCGGTGCGAGAAAGCTTCCTCCGATAAAGGAGTAATCCCAGTACCGCTTCCAGCGCTCGTTGTCGCGCTGTTCGCGCATTTCTGGACCGAGCCCGCGGAACAGCAGCGCGAGCACGAACCCGAGCGCGAGCAGGTAGTGGTCGGCCAAGACTCGCGAGTACACCGGCGGGAACGCCGCTAGCAGCATCGTTCCGAAGGCGACAACCCACACCTCGTTTGCGTCCCAAACCGGACCGAACGCCGTCAAGAATGTCTCCTTCTCGTGTTCGTCGTCGCGAGTCGCGTACAGCATTCCGATTCCGAAGTCGAACCCGTCGAGGACTACGTACATCGCCAGCGCAAACATGACGGCACCGAACCAGATCTCGGGGAGTGCGTCGACAAGATACGCGTCGACGAGCAACACAAGGTCAGTCATCGTCGCTCACCTTCGGGACCGGACCGTACCAGCGATCGTCGTCCGATACCTTCACTCCGAGTTCCCGGAGCTCGTCTTCGACCAGCCACCGCAGCACATGAAGAGCTACCAAGATCAATCCGATATAGATAACGACGAAGCCAACGAGCGTCAGAGTCGCTTCGGATCCGCTCAATGTCGAGGAAACGGCCTCACTAGTTCTGAGTTCATCCTGGATGACCCACGGTTGTCGACCGATCTCTGTGACGTACCACCCCGTGAGAAGCGCCGCATAGCCGAGCGGCGACGCAGCGATCATCGTCTTCAGGAATCGACTGCTCTCCGAGAGGCGTCTGTTGTAGATGAGATACCCGCCCCATAGTGCCAGCCCGATGAACAGGAATCCGAGTCCGACCATGAACCGGAACGACCAGAACACTATCGCTACGGGCGGGTTCTCCTCATACTCGTTTAATCCAAGCACTTCGGCGTCAAAGTCACCACCGGTAGCGAGGAACGACCCGACCCCCGGAAGACTCACAGTAAGGAGGTTCTCGGCTTTCGGATCGGTGATTGCGTCAATGCTCTTTGGGAACGCGAGCAGGTGTAAGTCCGCCGTGCCGGTATCGTAGTGAGCTTCCATGGCTGCGAACTTCTGTGGCTGTGTATCTGCGACGTGACGCCCATACGCGTCACCATGGACTGCCTGCAGAGGAGCGGTGACGAGCAGGATGATAACCGCGAGTTTCAACGCGGTGTTCCACGCAGCGGCATCGCGCTTCTTCCAGACGATGTACGCCGAGACCCCGGCGACCAGCAGCGCGACAGAAATAACCGACGCATTGACCATGTGTACATACATCCACGGCATCCGGGGCGTGAAGAACGCAGCCAGCGGGTCGGTTAGCTTTGCGACCTCCATACCGTTACGCGTGATCATCTCGAAGCCCTGTGGAGTCTGCATCCAAGCGTTGACGATCAGGATCCAGAAGGCCGACAGCCAAGCCCCGACTCCCACCAGTACCGACGAGAGAATGTAGGTCCGATCGCTGACGCGTTCCTGACCGAACAGCAATACCCCGAGGAAAACAGCCTCAAGGAAGAACGCCATCTTCGCTTCGAATGCGAGCGGCCCACCGATCAGCTCTCCAGCCACCTCGGCGAACTGCGGGAAGTTCGTCCCGAATTGGAAGCTCATCGGGATGCCAGTGACCGTTCCCATGACGAATCCGGCGGCGAACACCTTTACCCAGAATGATCGCAGCCGTGTGAACCGCTCTTCGTCGGTCCGAACGTCCTTCCAAGTGAAGTAGACGATGAACGGCGCCAGCCCGACCGAGAGCGAGGCGAAAATTATGTGAACGCTGATCGTCCAGCCGAACTGCGCACGGCTCGCAAGCTCCGGCGAGAGCTGTAGCGCCCATCCCTGAATCAAGACGTCGGGAAGCGCCGTCAGGAACATACCTCTATTTGCTCACGGAACTAAAAGAGAAGCTGTGTTATTCCCCCTTTCGAGAACTGTACTACGATGGTTTATATCCGCAGAGCCGTAGCTTCTGTAGTCAATCCGAGATGGTCACCGGCAGTGCCGAGGATCGGAGCTCAGAACACTTTTTATATCCTTGATGTTGGGACTTTTTCAGTAGCTGTACACTTTGTTGAGCATCACCAGGCACCTTAATCGGTTGCCAACACCCTGGTGTATATAAAGAACTGACTGGCTAGACCCGCCCGGATTGGACGGGAGTGGCGCATTCGAAGGTCACACCAGATACCTCAAGACCGCGGGACCGATACGCGAACGTATGGACCGACGGAGTTTCTGTAAAAGGGCCGGCGTCGCGGGAGTCACCGCCAGCACTGCCGGCTGTCTTGGTGTTCTTGGCAGTAGTGGCGCCGAAGGAACTGTTCTCGGACCGCCGGAGCGAGACCTCAGCGAGGCATCGTTTCCGAGCTACGGTGACGACATGCCTGAGTTCACCGTCCCCGACCCGATTCACGGCGAGGAGATATCGACAGGCCAGTTCGAGGGCGAGCGCGCGGTGCTGTGGACGTCATTTTACACCAACTGTCCGGACGGGGTGTGTCCCGCACTTATTCTCCGGCTCCGTCGCGGACAGGAAGCCGCTGCCGAGGAAGGGTATAGCGACCAGGTCACGTTTCTCCCCATCACGTTCGATCCAGAGCGCGACACCGCCGAGACGCTTCGTGAGTACGCTGGCCAGCAGGGGGTCAACCTCGATGCGGGTAACTGGCACTACCTCCGCCCAGAGACCTACGAGCGGGCCCAAGAGATACACGATGAGCACTTCGGTCTGAAGATTGAGAAGCAACCGGCAGATGATATCGAGAACCTAGAGTATCGCTTCCCGCACTATGGGCTCATCATCCTCGCCAATAAGCAAGGGATTATCGAGCGGGCGTACCCACGGGGCCCGCAAACCGACATCGAACGTCTCGTCGACGAGCTTGAACGAGTGGCCACCGCGTGACGGGTTGTGGGTTCCGGGAGGCCAGCTACTGTCGTTTTCCGCATCGTAGTTGTTGACTGGAGCCCGTCGCCGATATCGAGCCAGCGAAAAGTGTCTAGTGCTCTGTCAGTGCCTCATTGCGCCCCCAAGAGGCTGATAATGCGGGAACATCGGGTGTGGAAGGTGAACACCGAGTGCCATCAATCCGTGTGCGAACAACACGTATCCCAGCACAACGAACACCACGCCAAGCAACCGATGGACGCGACGGCGGTGGGCGACATCGATCGACTGGATAATGGTTCCATAGAGAAAGACAGCCGGAATCGTTCCAATACCGAGGGCACCGAGAGCGATTCCTCCAGTGGTGGGGGAGCCGCTCGCGAAGGCGAACAGATAGGCGGGATACAGCATCGGGCAGGGAAGAAACGCGTGGACGGCGCCGAGACCGACAATACTCGGGCTGTTCACGTGTCGGTGAACTCTCGCCGCGAGCCACGACGTAACGCGCTGGACGCCGGGTATTCGAATATCACCTCCGCTTCCTCCAATGACATATCGAACGCCGGTCGCTACAATGAACCCTCCGACCGCAAGACCGACAACACCTCGCAGGAGGTCAGCGATCGGTGTCAACTGGTCAGCGGTGACGAACACGACGCTTCCGAGCGCGCCGAAGACGGCCCCGTGAATCGCGTACGTCGTCGCCCGGCCGACGTTGAACAGGAAGTGTTGGCGAACCTCGTAGGTCGTGAGATGACCGGAACGCCCGTCGTTGGCCGTCACCGCCCCGCCGTCAGGTTGCGGCGTCATCTGCTTCGAGTACATCGTCACTAACGGCCCACACATCCCGATACAGTGTGCGCCGCCCAGCACGCCGATGAGAACGAAGAGTACGACGTCAATCCGGAGGAGCGACTCGATCATAGTCGTTCTTGGCTTCGTATGGATTTGTGTCGTCTGGTGTATCTCTCGAACGAAACTGGGCAGTACTGAGGACGTGTTACTGTAGAGCAACGAAGGGGCGTACTGGGGTGAGGCGTTCTCGAGTACCTGGAGTGTAGCTAGGGGCAACAATGAAAATAGAAATTAACAGGCAGTATGTGACTAAAATACGCATATTATTTTGTACATATGAATGGCGAATAGAAGGCACACATCAAATCCATCCTCCGAGGTTGTGGGCGCGAGCGGTATGGTGAGGTCGTTGACTTACCGGATACTCATCTCACACGCCGCGCGAGGAGGGTGGCCCCAATGAAGAGGGGAACGTTATTGTATCTCTTCTAACACCTCTGGCCCCCTCAGTATCCGGAAGAACTGCTCGTACTCCGTCTCACTGACTACCTGGGATAGTGCGCGCTCTGCGTTCCTGTCGTCGATGATCAGCCCCACGGAATCGTGACCCTCAGACACCCGGATTTGAACAAGATTACCGGCGAATTTGGCGTCCGTTTTCGGGAGTTCATCTTCTCGCTCCTGTTCGAGCTTGGCTAATTCTCTGTGTGCTTCGTCAACCATCTCGCTCACGGTAGGGCCGTCACGGATTCGCGCACCGTAATCCGGCTCTGGAAGGGCAACAATCCAGTCCTCGTTACGTATTGGATCAAGCCAATCATTGACACCGTAGGGACCAGCCCATTCCTTGTCCAACTCCTCGACTACTCCAGTGGAGACGTACAACTGCCTATCAGTCGACTGAATGTAGTTGATTAGCTGTCGCCGTTCTGGAGTAGATCGCCCGATTCCACCCAAGACGCTCGAGTCAACGAGGAGCGCATCCGGGAGTGGGTAGAGAGGTGAAGAGTCAACTAATTTCGGCCGATCGCTCATTCCTGCTCAAACACGTACGGAGTATCTCGAATCTTCCGATCATGTACGTCGTGTTCGAAGGAATCATCGATGAGCCCTGCTTTGACAAACAGGGCGATGATCGGCTCCAGCGCCTGCGTGATGCTGATAGCCTCGATCTCATCAACATTGAGGCGGTCTGCTGCTCCACGACGTGTCACCTCGCCACTGAGATATGCCCGTGTCTGCTCAACCGCCATCAGCAGCTTCGCCTTGCCGTGCCGATCAAGGAAGAGTTCGATCTCACTGACCTCGCCGCTTGCACCGTAAGCGGCGATCGTAAGCGGGTCAAACAGTATCCGCGTCTCTCCCTCCCCAACGGGGAGAAATAGTGAATCAGTCTGGAGCTGGCTCTCTTTCCCGCTACTGACATCCTCGACAATGTCTAAGTTTTTGAGCTTTCCAACCCGCATTGAGGTTGTACTTCCGGCAAGGTCGAGTCTACGCTCGATACTGCTGTTCGTAGTAGGCTGATTCAGCAGGATGTCAGTATAGACTCTGGCGATGTCGGGATTCACCAGTATCTCTGAGGCTGCGATAAAGGAGCGTGCGGTGCCCTCTTTCGAGCCGTTCTCGTCCGCAGCCGGGGCGTTTGTTACCACCATCGTAATTCATGATACGTGAACCGAGAACTAATATCTTGTGGCAGTTGTTTCGGACTGTATGGAGGCTCCTAGAAATTGTTCTTAGATAACTGATTTGTAGATACTGGCATTCGTATTCACGTCTTAAGAGAGTATTTCACTTAAACGAATTAATCTTAATCTTAACCTTAAGGTTGGTCTGACAGCTTTTTCCGGACAAACGGCTGCTAGCCGGGTACTAGGGCGGTGTCGGTGTTTCGTGGTCACCACCCAGTGGCCATGTCCCAGAGGAGGGCGACGTCAACGACACCGAGGATAACTCCAGCTAGTAGCCACGCATCAAGCAACGATGTGAGGTCCAAGATCGGGCCAGAAACTGCGAGTTCGAAGGCCGACGCCAAACTCGCCACCTCAAACAAGAGTACCCCCGAGATGACCCAGATCACAGTCGCACTAGCAGCGATGAGAAGCTTGTTCCCGCTCATCTGTGACGCTCTAGCGACACCAAGCTACTGTCCATCGTACCAAGGCGGCGCACCGAACGCGTCGGTGTAGCAGTCCGGGTGACACGGTCGTTTGCGGTTGTCCGGCCACGCCCGGTCGAGCGCAACCTGCTCACCACAGAGCCCACACTCGGCGGTGTGGCCTGCCTGGCGAGCGTCTGGTGAGAGATTCCGTGCCTCGATGTAGAGCTCGTGGAGCGCCCATGGCGTGAGGCGAACGGCGACACGCTTAGCCGGCTCGGGATCGCCATCTGGCGTCGCAGCTGAAAGCGTAAGCACCCAGTCGTCACCTGGCTCACCGTCGGTCGCTGGCCCGAGGGCAACCGTCCCTGCGAGGTCGTCGTCGACGTAGTACCACTTTGCGTTGCGGTCGACATGGTAGTGACCATCGGGGCGCGGATCCTCGGGATCGACGTCGTCGCCCATCGTGTGTCCTCGTTGGGTCAGGCGTTCGCCTTCGGGCCCTGTCCGGACTTAGTCGTGAGCGGGAGGTCCGCGTCGATCTCGTCGTACCACACGACAGGCCGCTTTGCCCGGCCATTCTCCTCGAGTTCGACGAGGCCGTAGTCAGCCAGTTCGTTCACGTTCTCGAGGACCTCTGGTGGGTTCCGATCAACGAGGCGAGCGAGCTCGCGGATGCTCTCCGGTTCGTGTTCGACGATCGCCTCCAAGAGCTCAAGGTTGGTTGAGCGGAAGACGCGGCCGAACGTTTCGAGGTTCTCGATCGACAGCGTCGGCTCGCTGGGGTCGACGTCTTCGCCGGCGTCAATCGCTTTGAGGCGATCTTCGAGGTCGCTGCGGTCGGCGGACTTGATCTGAACGTGGAGTGTCTGGGTCATGGGTGGGTGTGGGGTTGTGGATCGGAATTGGTCGCGGGTCTGTACGTCAGTCACCATATTTGAACGGGCTACCAGTCGTCGCGCTTCTCTTCTGGGAGCGCCGCCCGCCAGGCGCGGAGGATCTTCTCAAGGCCGGGGTAGTCGATCTCGAAGATCTCACCGCCGAGGTGGAGTTCGTGGACGCCGTGGTGGTTGTCGAATCGGTGATCGGATCGTCTGCGCCGGCTTCGCTGTAGTGGTAGGCGTACTTGATCCCGTCTTCGAACCGGTCTGAGGTCGGGACCGAAAGCACGCGTACCCGCGCAACGGTGACGTCGGCGTAGGCTTCAATCTCGTCTTCGAGTACGGTGACATCATCGCTCATCCACACACGTGTCGACGCACCCTGTTCCGATATGTGTTAGGGTAAAACCTAACAAAGGCAAAGAAACAGATAGCATCCATGACGGCAACATCGAGCGTGGCTAATGCGGTACTACTCGTCGTCGGAGTCGTCATCGACGAGACCTAGAAAACTGTCCGTTGCCTGTCTGAGCTACTGCCCGGCTGATGCCCTTCTCGAACAGATTCCAAGTATAGCTCGGCAATTGGAACGATGCGAGTTAATCTTAATCTTAAGCATAATATTAATCTAAAACTCTTTCTACGATGTCTAGTGATGCTAAGTGGATCTCACTCGAGAAGAGCACGAAATACTAGAGTCAAACAGTCCTCGAACACAGCGGTTCGATCACCCGTCGTGGTCAATATACCCGGCTTCCCATTCAGTCCGAGCTTCGATTTCTCTAGTGCCCCGGCGAGTAGTGCTGTACTCGTTGGTCCGTCGATCCCGCTGACTTTTTTCGATGAGTCCCTTCTCAACGAGCGTGTCGAGGTTGGGATAGAGCCGACCGTGGTGGATCTCTTTTTCGTAGTAGTCTTCGAGCTCGTCTTTGATCGCGAGTCCGTGGGGGTCATCAAGTCCGGCAACTACGTACAGCAGATCGCGCTGAAAGCCAGTGAGATCGTACATGTCGCAATTTACTCATTCGAGTTTTGAAATACTACTGATCTAGCCCTGTATAGAGCGAAGGGATTCATCACTCTCCTCGTGGGTCACCAACCGGTATTTCACCATATTCTGGACATGAGACCCATCCCTGTCCGAATGCCCCACCCATCCCTTGGTCCGGGCTCCATTCGTGTTCATCCCCACAATGTGGACAGTCTACCAGTGGCGGGTCAATCTCCAGTGCCTCTTGCTGGATGAAATGATTTCCTTGGTAAGAATCACAGTGCTGACAGACGTTCCCCCAGACTTTCTTGCCGAGGGTATTGCTGTAGACCCGTTCAACAGGGGTTTCGTAATTCGCTAATATATCTCCGAGGGGCGTATCAAGATGGTCTCCTCGTGGCCAGACCACAGGCGTTTGCTCGCCACACTGCCAGCATTCTGTTTCCCACGTCAGCAATTTCTGGCGATCAACTGGGAGATCGTCTGGAAGCATGACAATAAATTATACTCTGATTGACTATTTGATTCTTTGTCTCTGATTCTCTGTTGAAATGTTTAAGAGCCGAAAGGATCTGCTTGCGAGATACAGAGCGCGGGCCTTGTTTAGACGAGAAAGTCGCTCAGTGTAACTAGTGTCGTCTTGCTAGTAGCTCCGACAAAGTACCAAATTTACTAAGAAGTGAAGCGGGACAGATTGTGTGTGCAAACCAAGATCTCCCGCTTCGCAGAGATGGTTGTATCGCTCTCCAAAAAAGCCGTCGCTGGCGAGCCAGCTCCGGCATACCGACCCGGAAAAGAAGGGTATGCCGACTGGGTGATTCTTGCTGTACAAGGCTTCAAAGAGTATCTTGACCACGATTACCGGAAGCTGATGGATGTTCTGCGAGAAATGCCGAGAGTCGTTGAATCGATTGGTTTGACGGTTGAGACGCTTCCTCACTTCTCAACAGTTTGTGCGCGGAAGCAAGTGATTCCGATGAAGCGGTGGCGAGCGATCCTTGACGGATCGGTTGAATTATACGAACTCGGAGATGTTCAGGCAATCGACGCAACCCGCGTGGATCGCGTTCAAGCGAGCCAGCATTACGCGAAGCGGACGGATTACACGTTCGAGGCGGTCAAAACCACGCTGCTCATCGATTGTGAAACGAGTGCAATTCTAGACATACACTGTTCGATGAAACAACCGCACGATACACAGGTCGGTTTACAGGTTTTGGTGCGGAATCTCGACGATCTGACGGCTGTAGCGGCTGATAAAGGATACGACTGGGAAGCACTTCGGACGAGGGTGCGTGCTGAAAGTATCACACCGCTGATTCCGCAACGCGGCCCCGGTTTCCGAGGATGGGCGAGAAACTTGCTTATCCACGACCGGGCGTATAATCAGCGTTCGAACGCTGAATCGGTGTTTTTCGGCTTACGGCAGCGATACAGTGAGACGCTGTGGTCGAGAATGTGATTCGGTCAATTCCGCGAACTTGTCATGAAATCAGCGGTGCGAAACATTGAACGCGCGATCGAGGGGGCACACCGCTGAACGCTGGCGTCTAAACAAGGCCCAGGGGCTGTAGTCAACAGAGAGACGTCCCGATCTGTCCTGAACGCAAATCGGCTTTCAGACATCGAGCCGTTGATAGCCAGTCTACTGTGTTGTTCATCGGGAGAACAAGCACAGCCGGCGCGGTCGGAGTGATCACGGGCGATATTGTCGGTATCGGCACCCGAATGCTACTGTGTCTGTGTGGCTCAGATAGTGCCCACAATGAACCCAACACGCTTAGTGCGGATTGCTCTGCTTTCATTTTGTCTACCTGAAATATAAGGTGGATGGATAGTTATATCGCTACAGGGGGGGGCAAAGCAGGCTTCGCTGAGGACGGTCCAGCTCCGAGCAGTGTTACACGCTTCCCCTCATTCCCCTAAAAACTGTAACCGATCGAGATATGCTACTCAATAATCAAACGGGAGGACTTGGTGGCTATCCACTCTACGAAGCAGTAGTCGAAGATTGGCGAACCTCTAGTGTGAAACTCAACTAATTATGGGAGAATCTAGTAACGACACACCGTTTCCAGCGCTTCCAGATACTGACGAGCATACTATCCTCAGCTTTCTCGTCCCTAGCAGCTAACACTATTCAGGCTTGAGGTCACGAACATCGAGGTCTCCAGCGAGATACTGTTCTCCCAGTCGGGTTATATCGTAGACTCCGTTGCCAAGGTGGACGAGAAGACCGTAGGTGATCAAAGTCTTACAGCGAGCATTGATGTGTTGCCGAGAGAATCGAACCCGATCGCTGTCTGCCATTTCCTTCGGAGTGTCAGGCCCATCCTCAGAGAGATGCTCAAGAATCCGGTCATCGGCGCGAGACATCCATTCAGCATCAAAGCGCATAATCGCTTCTGGTTGCGCCGACGCTATCCCAAACGCGCTAAGTCAAGTAACAAATCTCTAAGCTTCTGTAATTGACTCCGAACTGTTTAAACGCCTTCTAACTAGTGCTTCAAGTGTTCAAATGTATACCTCGCCATCGAACAGTTCCAACGGACCAGATGATCTCGTGGTCGAGATCGTCGAAACACTGGAGGCCTGCGGACTAGAGTACGACGCTTATCAACTGCATGAGTACGTCGATGTTGAAGCACTCGATAAGTTGATAGCCTCACCAGACGGCAATGTGACTGTTAAATTTACTGTCGAGGGGATTCGACTGAGTGTGTCAGCGGAGGGCGTGGATATTCTTGTGGAAGAGTAGCCCAGTTTCATTGGTAAGTGGGTCGGGAAGTGCCAAGAGCTACTCACCCTGGCTCGAGGATATCACTACAGGAAGCAATTTTCAGCCAGTCGGAGATACCTTAGTGAACGACCCCACCCTACTCGCTTACCGATGACGTGATTAATTGTAGATCCTGATTTCTTTTGCAGTAATAACGACCCGATGGTCCCAGATCTGGGTGCTGAGATAGAGCGGGCGATTCGAGGACCATTGGAGGGTATCAAAGACATCAGGATTGATCCAATCGACGAGCCGTGTTGGACGGATTGATCGGCAGTAAGCTCTGATTACTGGAGTCCTTCCAAAACCACTGATTGTAGGAAGTAGAAGACCCACAGTATAAAATATACTTTGCTTACCATGGGATATACACATTATCTTCGATTAATAACTTCATAATATGATACAATCAAGCAGATACACCGCTATAACAGATCTAAACAAGCATGGCACGATGATGCTACAAGGAAAGCCTCCTAATGGGACGATATACATTGTTGAGTGCGTAGACGCCGACGTGGAGACTAAACTCGAGAGAGTCAAAATTGGCACAGATCTCGATGTAGAGGTAAAACGAGTGGGGCGGCGCGGTAATGCGTGGCGTGCAACAGCAGTAGAGGAGTTGAACACTCGTAAACAAGACGAAGAATATGAGATCTGATGTACCAACTAGTGGCGGGCTTCGAAAGCTTAGAACTGTGTTATAACATAGATCAATCACCGCACGTATCACAGCGAGTTAACGAGCAAATCAATGTTTTACAATTGAGCCGCAAAATTTAATATAAATTTTGTTATATTTGATTACAATTAAGCCATTTCAATATGAACGAAATTCTCCTTGAGTCGATCATCGAGAGCATTGCGGAGGTAGAGGGCGTTGAACCCAGCGACCTTGATTCGCAAATCTATTACTACGTCTCAACTGACGCAATTACTAACTTGAATAATCATGAGAGTAATTCATGGCGACTCCAGTTTGAAATTCCAAACCACGTCGTAGAAGTCACAGGAAACGGTGAGATACTCATCGACGGAGTACAAATGGAAAAGGTAGATTGAGAATTACGTTGTGTTTTTGAAATAATCTGAGGCGAGATTTCACTCTGCGGTGAACTTTATCCCGGTGACCTCGAACCGTGCGCCCCCGTCAGGTCCGTCTGTTACACGGATATTCCAGCCGTGAGCCTCGACGGTCTGCTTGACGATCGTCAGCCCGAAGCCTGTTCCTTCCTCTCTTGTCGAATACCCGTCCTCGAACACGTACTCACGTTCGGCGGTATCAATACCGATACCGTCGTCTTCGACGTAGAATCCATCGTCTAATTCACCAACCGTTACCGTCACGTTTTCGCCCCCGTGTTCGATGCTGTTTCGGAATAGATTCTCGAAGAGTTGTTTTAGCCGTCCCTCATCCGCTTGAATCGGCTGCATACTCTCGACGGAAAGCGTCGCAGTGCCCGTTTCAACATTCGCCCAGCACCTAGTGATAATCGTGGAGAGGTTGATCTGTTCGGTGTCTGCGACTGTCGAAGGGGACCGTGCCAGCGTGAGTACGTCGTCGATCAGCGATTCCATCCGCCTGTGAGCGCGCTCGATCGGTTCGAAATGCTCGCTGTCGAGTTCGTCGGATGCGAGGTCTAGTCTCCCTTGTGCGACACTTAGTGGATTTCGGAGGTCGTGTGACACCGTCCCTGCGAACTTGTTCAACCGTTCGAGTTTTGCTTCGAGCTCCCGTTGATGAGATTTCCGGTCAGTAACGTCACGGCTGACGATGAGATGCTGGTTCGGCAAAAAGTAGGGCACAGCCGTGTACTCAATCGTCTGTGGACCCCCGTCAGCACTCAACACGTCTACTTCGTCGCGTTTCATCTCCGCGGCCTGGGCTGCCCCCCACTCCGCCTCGAAGTCGAACTCTGTCGGTAGAAACTCTTGCATCGAGCGGCCCAGAAGCTCGCTTCGTTCCTCGCCGTAGATCTGTGCCGCTTCCGCGTTAACTTCTAAGATACTCCCTTCGTCGTCAGTGATGGTGATGCCATCGCCCGCCTTTTTAAACGCCGCCTCGTACTGCTCTAGCTTCTGGATACGGTTCGTTCGCTCTGTAACGTCTTGGGCCGCCGCGACCACTCCCGTGACCGTTCCAGCGGCATCTCTGAGCGGTGCTGCCGAAAGTTCTAGCTGTAAGACGTCGCCATTCTTCGCTCTCCTCGTGACTCTCAGATCACGAATTGTTTCACCCGATAGCAAACGGGCGAACCGATCTTCAAACGATCCGCTCTGGACGGCGTCCAACAGGCCCAGTGACTTTAACTGTGTCCCGATCACCTCATCTCTGGAGTAGCCGAACACGTCTTCCGCCGCGTCGTTCCACAGTTCGATCCGCCCGTCGACGTCCAAAACGAAGATCGGGTCCGGCGAGATCTCAACGACCGATTCGAGCCGCTGAGTGGCTTCGGCGAGTTCGCGTTCTCGGCCTTTCTGAGCGGTGATATCCGTTGCAATACCGCACGTGGCCGACACGATTCCGTCGTCAAAAATCGGACAGATCCGCGTTAGAAACGTTCGGGTACTGTCGCTCGTTTCGACCGTTTCTTCGATCTCGACCGGCTCGCCCGTTTCCCAGACGCGCTGATCGTTTGCCTGGAATTGCGATGCAATGTCTTCCGAGAACAGATCGTCGGCCGTCTCTCCGTTGACCGGAGCGTCAGTTTCGATGCCGAACAGCTCTCGGAAATGTTGATTTATCAGGACGTATCCGTCGTCGGCGTCTCGGATCCACATCGCCGCGTCCACGTTGTTCATTACGGTTCGGAGCTGTCGAGTCCGGGAGTCGAGGATCCGTTCGCGTTCTTTTCGGTCGGTGATATCACGGCTGATGATGAGCGACTGGCCGGGCACAAAATCTGCTTTCGCCGTACATTCGATCAGACGACGCGTCCCGTCTGTGCTCTGTACCGACATCTCACAGTGTCTCGAATCACTGTCGGCGTTCTCCCAGATCGTGTCGTAGCCGACGTTATCAGGGAGAAACTCTCCGATCGAACGGCCGAGCAATTGCTGTTTATCCAGCCCATATGTCTGGGCTGCTTCGGTGTTCACGTCCAGAATGTGTCCCTCTTGATCGGTGATCGTCATCCCGTCGCCGGCCTCTTCGAAGGCGGATTTGTACCGATCGCGCGCCCGGGAAAGCGAAGCAACTTGGTCTTCAGTAGTCGAAACCTGCTGTCCCGGCACGGACACGGTCACCGTGGTCCCGTCGTCACTGGATGTGGCGTCGATCGAGCCGTCGTGGTTGGTCACGATCCAGTAGACGAGCCACAGTCCCAGCCCTGACCCGTGAGTGAGTGGAGTCTCGGAACCTGCCTCGAATACGTCTATTTCGTGTTGGGCTAACCCCGGCCCGTCGTCCGAGACAGTGATCTCGACCGCGTTCGGCACGCGGGTAACGGTGATCGTGACCGTGGGAGTGGTACCGCTGTGCTTGACCGCGTTCTTGATCAATTCTGTGATTGCTCGCTCGAAACTCGGCAGGAGGTCGGCGGTGATTTGTTCGTCCGAAAGTACTGAGATCGAAGCTTGCGGGTGTTCTTGCTGGATTTCGTCGGCAAGTTCTTGAACGAGCGCTTGGACATCGGTCTGGACGCTCTCCTCTGTACTGGCGATGATACGATCCAGTTCGCCCGCCTTTTCGCCAAGGTCTATGAGGCGATCGATGTTGCGAAGCGAGATCTCCCCAATGGTTTTGTTGTCCAGCTTATCGGCCATAATCTGGGTATATCCGCGGATAACGGACATGTTGTTCCGCAGGTTGTGCCGGAGAACGCGGTTGAGCACCACAGCGAGATTGGTCTGTCGAGTGAGTAATGACTCGTGGCGCTCGTTCTCGAGTTCGCGTTCGAGCATGCGGGCGATCAGTTCCGTAAACATCGTCTCGCCCTCATTGTACGGATCAGCACGGGGATTCTCTGAAACGAAACAGAGCGTACCGTACGGTTCGCCATCGAGGACGAGCGTCGTGCCGTGATAGCAGTGGAGTCCGTGCGCCTCGAATGCAGGGTCATCGGCCCACCCTTGGTTTGGGGCGTCGTAGAGTGCGATCTGGTCGTCGGCTCTGATCGTTCGTCTACAGTACGTTGTCTCGAGATCGAGTTCCAGCCCGGGCGGGAAGTCTCCGTCGGCCGAATCTGTACTCATGATGGCTTCCCAGTGATCGGTCTTCTCGTCGATCCGTGTGAGGTGCGCGTTGTCCACACTTAGATACCGTCTCCCGAGTTCGAGCGCAATCCGAGCTTTCTGGTCGAATGAACGATCACTGCGCATCACCTCGTAGAGTTGCTGTCTCGCCTGACTTGGCGAAGGCGTCTTGTCTTGGTTGTCACTTAATTCAGAGAGATCAAAATCAATTTCTGTTTCGATACTGTCACTCATATTTTACTATCACGACATCGGATCCGACCAACTCTGAGACACCTCTGTGATCGTGATCTGCCTATTCGTCGACAGTGAGTGTTCTCAAGAGTGGAACTGAGGGCCAGGAGAAGCTGTACCGCTTGTGAACTGGTACTAGAACTTACTTCCCAGTGATTGGGTTCCTCGATACTTATTGGATATTTATCGTTTACTGATAGAAATTCTCTACCGAACTCCAGGACCTGCTTGATTTTGTCTTTAGAGATGTAATTCAGATGTGTTACGTCAGTCAGTTGTTCTCTAACCCGCTCCGAGCCCCCTATTGATTCGTCGTCAGCCGGTTTACTCTTTTCAGGCTCAGAAGTCTCTTTCATATATTATGTCTAATCATATCAACAGTTAGATTGAGGGCTTGGTCAACAATCCAATTTATATGTAGATATTACTCTGAAATCAAAATTTGACGGGGAATAGTAGCAAAAACGAGCGACTGAACGATCAACGCCCCTCTTCCGGGGTCGGGCAACTAATTAGACTTCAATGTTTGTCTTTGGGGTTGGTCTACAATGGAATTTATAAGATTTGACTCAGACGATCAGTTAAGATTACATTAGGGAGGGATTATTACATTAGAACGTCATTACCCATTTGATGAAATATGAGATTGATACTGAGGAGTCAGTAAGTCACGGAGTTACGATTGCCGTAAGTAAATTGGAGAATATCGCGATCTCTGATCTTCCGGAACTAATCACGGCGATAGACCCCGATGCATTAGATACAATATTTGTAGATAGAACAAATGCCTGTGTCTCATTTGCGTACAGTAACTCCATTGTTAAGGTATACAATGGAGAATATCTCACAGTCAATGCTGCTTGAAATCCTCCCCGCCCTGAACAGTAGCTGCCGAGCCTCTCAACGCGCCGCATATCGAGGATGCTGATCGCCAAATTCGGCGCATTCTATTTATACATCCCATTATTGAACAATAACTGAAGACTGTTGGCCGATACAAACTGATTCGGCAACTACTGTAAGGATCCAGGTTTTAGTCTTCCTGTTTATCGACCAACAGCGTGTTCATCACTATCGTGGATATTCCCCGCCGAAGACGTTCAGTGACGGCCTGATCAGAGATGTCAAACGTGTCTGCGAGCTCTTGTGTCGATATCTGCCGCGGCAGCGAGTAGTATCCAGCCTCTACAGCGTGCGTAAGCGTTTCGCGTTGCGGCGGTGTTAATCCGTACCAAGGCCCTGCATCGGGTTTCGTTGGATTGTAGATTCGTTTGATCGACACCTTGATCTCCTCCGTAATATAGAATTCCTGGAATTTCGAGAGCGCCTCATGACTCGGAAATCTAAGTTCGAGTTTCCACGTGTCGGCGGTTCCGGTTGCATCCAGTAGTACCGCGTCCAGATCGAGAATCCGCCGCAGCAGCGAGGAGTCAGATGGTTCCCAGTCCAGCGAGTATAGCGTTTCGTCCCCGTGTGTGTTGACGAGTTGGATCGCGTTGACTGACGGGTGCTCGCGGACGGAGCGTTCGAACATCTCCCGTTCGTCGTTCCGGATCCGAATGAAAGGTGTAGGTCTCCCACCTAACGGCACCATTGTTTCGAGCGTGATCTGAGTTGCCCCTTCGACCCGGAGGATCCGTCCCAACTCGAACGCCCCGGATGGAATAGTTAGCTCGACAATAACACTCATTCAATACGTGTCCGTTCTGACGCAACTGCGTTAAAGCCTCGGTAGAGGTCTTCTTCTGACGAATGTGTCCATGGTGTACCATGCTTTTCGGTAGTGTTATGACGTGTGAGGATGTGAGTAATAATGTAAGAGACACGCGACTACGGTCCCGTTATTTGTACAGCGGCAATTCCCACACGGCTCCAACCAGAGCCCAGTCGCATGTGTCCCACACTATGACAACTGAGTTCACACCCGACGACGAGCTGTCGAGTACAGAGGAGTTCGAGGCCGCCCTCGGTCGGGTGATCCTCGCCGCGCTTGAGAACGATATAGATCCGCTCGGAACGTGGGAATACCGCGCCGACAAAGGCTCGGACATGGAGGTCATGGTCGTCGAGCTGGCGGACTAACGCTCGGCTACCCACGCCGGTGGGTGCTATGTTAAGTTCCATGGTCGACCATCCCGAGAGGGTTCACATACAGGGACTGATATTCTTGTATGATGGATGCTCTCGATTCACCTAGTCATCCGGATGAACAGTCCGAATCGGGAGAGGCTGTCGCCCATCGTCTTCTCGAAGGTATCTCCAGTCACGCGATCTTCATGCTCGACGCCGACGGAAACATAATCTCGTGGCCCGCACCAGCGGTAGCACTCTACGGACACGACGCAGAAGCGGTGATCGATCGGACCGTGAGGCTGTTGTTCGCCGACGACGAAGACGGGTCAGAGCCCAATCCCCTCCCTGAAGAGTTCTTTGAGGAACCGAAAACTGACGTGGTTGAGTTCGAACACTGGCATCGGCGGGCCGACGAATCCGTCTTCTGGGGAACGCTGACGCTGTCTCCTCTGTGGAACGAAACGTTTCACGGGTACGCAGCGGTTAGTCAAGACACAACAACGACGAAGGAGTACGAACGGATGTTGGAGCGCCAAAACGACCGTCTCAAAGAGTTCACCGATATCCTCGCGCATGATCTCAGGAACCCACTAAACATTATTGAAGGGAATATGACCCTGTACGAGGACACCGGTGACGAGAAGCATCTCAAAACGATCAACGAGACGATCAAGAGGATGGGACGGCTCGTCGAGGATCTGCTCCGCGTGGCGCGACAGGGCAACGTCATCACCGACCCAGAACCAACTGATATCGGTGACGTCATTGAGACGGCCTGGCAGAGCTTGAACGCCGACGCCGGTGTAACCCTCCGATACGAGACGATTCCGTCGGTGAGCAGCGAACCCGACCGACTCTGTGAGCTGTTCGAGAACCTGTTCCAGAACGCCGTGGACCATGGTGGGGGTGACGTAACGGTCCGTGTCGGCCCGCTCGACACAGGTTTCTTCATCGAGGATGATGGTCCAGGAATCTCCGACGAGCACAAAGGGGATGTCTTCAATCATGGGTTCACCACAAGCGACGACGGCCACGGCTACGGGCTTTCAGTAGTTCGGACGATCGTCAACGCACATGGGTGGGATATCATCGCCACCGACGCGCGATCCGGTGGGGCGAGGTTCGAAGTGACCGGAATCGACTTCCTCGGCTGATCTCGGCATTAGGTCATTGGCCCTGTTGAAATCCTCTTCTTCAGACATATTCTCGCCTGAATTAGCCGGTCAATGAGAGCTGCGTATTGAGCAGCACACTATTGATCACAATCAGTGAGACTCCAGGCTGATAGACCATCCAGGGCTCGTATTGCACGCTTGTGCGGAGTAGAGAACCCCCTGCTACTTCCCTGTGGGGAAACATAACATACTATGAGCAGGGAATCGTCGGATTCCGAAGAAACCTCTCGGAAACAGGGAGTGGAAGACCCGGACCACCGGTCAGGCCACGAGTACGAGCAGTTCGTCGATTTCTTCGAGAACTCGCCGGTGCCCATGCATTGGGTTGGACCCGACGGAACCGTCATCCATGCCAATCAGGCCGAATTGGACGCTCTCGGATACTCCCGTGAGGAGTACGTCGGGAGTCACATCGCCGACTTCCATGCGGATCAGGACGTTATCGACGATATTCTCGACCGACTGCGTTCGGATGAGGAATTGAACGACTACGAGGCGCGGATGGAGCGGAAGGACGGCTCTATTCGACACGTCTTGATCGATTCCTGCGTGAACAGGGAGGATGGCGAATTCGTTAACACCCGCTGTGTCACGCATGACATCACCGAACGCAAAGAGCACGAACGTGAACTGGAGGAAATCTACGGGCGAATCTCGGACGCGTTTTACGCACTCGACGAGAACTGGGAGTTCACCCATCTCAACGAGCAGGCCCACGACGTGATCAATCCAGATGGACGTGAACTCGAAGGAAAGAACGTCTGGGACGAGTTCCCGGCAGCGACAGAGCGGAAGTTCAAGCCGAAGTTCGAACAGGCGATGTACGAACAGGAAACCGTCTCCTTCGAAGAGTATTACCCCGAACCGTTGAATGCCTGGTTCGAGGTGCGGGCCTACCCCTCCGAGACGGGGCTATCGGTGTACTTTCGAGATATCACGGACCGCAAAGAGCGTGAGCGTCAACTCCGTGAATCGGAACAGCGCTACCGGACGCTCGCCCAGTCGTTCCCCAACGGAATCGTCACGCTGTTTGACGAGGAGTTGCGATACACGCTGGCTTCTGGACGCGCCTTCGAGTACCTCCCCGTCGCCGCAGCGGACGTGGAAGGATCTACCCCGAGAGAAGTCTGGGGGGATGTCGGTAGAGACGTATTAGAACCGGCGTTTGAGGCCGTCCTTGACGGGCAAGAGCGGTCCGTGGAAGTGGAATATAGTGGTTGGTACTGGGTGATTCATGCAGTCCCGATCACGGATGAGTCGGGGAACGTGCTCTCGGGCATGACAATAGCCCAGGACATCACCGAGCGGAAACACCGTGAAGAAGAAATTGCCGACCGAGAACAAGCACCATCCGTCTTCAGTTAAGACTCACACCTCGGTTGTGTAGCGGTAGCGAGTGTCTCTTGTAAGATTGGTCGTTGCTTGTGGACCTTTTGAGCGTCTTCGATCAGCCGGTCGAGCAGCGGCGGTGGTGAGTAGCCGAGGAACTCACCGAGTTCGTGGAGCAAAAGCTGGGCGTGCGACCGAAAGGTCGCCGCCCAGCGCTCTGTCGGAAACACAAGCTCATCATCCGCCTGCTCAGTGACTAGATCCAACAGATCGCGGCTTACAAGCAGCGACAGCAGCGCTGCGTACAATAAGATCCTCACCACGTGTTCGTCACTCGTGTCGAACTCGTCTAGTTCGTACTGTGTCTTCAGCTCCCGGAACAGCAACTCAACTTCCCACCGACAGCGGTAGATCTCCGCTAAATCCGCCGGAAAGAACTCTTTCCTCGCTAAATTCGTCATGTACAGGTGGTAGTCGTCGGCGTCCTCGTCGCGGACGCCGACGACGCGAAATCGCTTCGTATCTAGCGACTGCGTCCCATTATACGGCCCTCGTTTGAACTCTACTTCGACTTCTACATCGATGTACTTCCGATCGAGATCGTTGAGAACAGCTCGGAGCTGCTTGCCCTCTAAGGGAATGGCGCGGCCGCGCCATTCCCGTAATTCTGCCGTAATCACCGGGTTCGCGTTCTGCTTCAGCCGACTCACGAAGTAGCCGTCGTTCTCGTCGATCAGCGCAAACCGGCGGTACTTGAAGTAGGCGAGATCGAACAGCATGAGGCGATTCTCAAGCCACGGCCCTGTGTTGAACAAGGTGCTGTCGTGTGTTTTCTCGTCAGCAGTATCGATCCGTTCGATCGTCTGCTCTGTGGCATTGTGGAGCAGGTGGAGCTTCGCTCCAGCCTGCTCCTCATGGCGGGCTTCGAACTGATCTGAAAGAAACTCATGTAACCGCAACACCGTTCCATCGGCGATCATCACGTCTCTAAATCGGTCGATATCAGCGTCAACAGCATCAGGAACAGCGACCTCGTCGAGACCGCGCTCGACGAGGTCGCGGAGGTACTCCGCAAGCGTCGGCGTCAACCGCTGATAGAACCCGCTGGGCGAGATTGTCTCATCGGCAGTTGAGTTGTAAGATCGTCTGAACCCGGCGAGTGTTCGGCTTTCGCCTGCGGCGAAACCGAACACAAATGTCCAGACAAAGGCAGGGATCTGAAGCTTGCGGTCACGTTCGACCACGCCGAGTTCCTCGGCGTGCTCTTCGAGAAACTCAGAGGGAAACAGTGTAGTGAGCCGACGCATAATCCGAGATGAGGAGCCGTTGGGCACAAACTCGGCTTCCTCATTCCTTCCGAAAGATGTCTCGATAAGCCTCCGCTATCACGCGGTTTCTTGCTTAACTGAAGACGGATGGTTCACTAAGTGAGTACCGTGCGACAAGCCCACGGTAACACGGCTGATTCGCTCCGATTTCGGGCACATCTAGACGTACTGTGTGCGAATTTTTGAATTATATAAATAGCATTGCTGACCATCCCTAAGGGGTACTTGTTGTTGAAAGAAGTATAATCCATGATAGACGCTGATTCATTAGCCTTTGATTTCTCGTTACCGGGCACGGAAGGCGATGAAATCAGCAAATACCGATTGAGCAACCACACGAACGGTGGGGCAGTAGTGCTCGTGTTCTACCCGTTCGATTTCAGCCCTATCTGTACCGAGGAACTCTGTGGATTTCGGGATGCCGAGTGGCTCACATTCACCGATGATGTCGAGGTCTTCGGGATCTCCCGTGACTCGTGTTACGCCCACAAACGATTCATTCAGAAGTACGATCTCTCGTTTCCCCTATTGAGCGACACGGAAGGCGAGGTCATCAAGGAATTCGATCTCATGTACGATGAGTGGGAGCATCACACAGGAGTTCCGAAACGAGCGCTTGTGACACTCAACGAGTCGCACGACATCTGCTACAAGTGGCAAACGGAAGACGCGTATAACAGTCCCAATATGGATGAACTTGAACAGAGTGTGCTCTCCTTAGTAGACAAACAGCCTCAATGATTTCCTCTGCTCCGAGAAATGTCAATGCCTAACGTTCTCCATCATATATGTGCCGCAGAAGGAGGTTCTGCTCAGCTTCAGTACCACATCCAAGATCCCGAGTGGGTAACCATTCAATTCGTCTTAGTTGATGATGGCCAGTTCGGCGGGCGCTTGGAATCGCTGGATGACGGGAGCAAGTACAATATTCTCGTCAACATGTCGGATTGGCTCTCGAATACCGCTGATCAGCGAGTACCACTCTACCGAGAGAGTATCCTCGATGAGCCAATCAAACGAACAATTCTCCCACCTTGCCCCGACCAAAAGCCCTCACGATGGATCGTCGCTTCCTACACGTCGGAAAACTCTTACTAGAGTTTCCTTGACCGTTCTTCGGTAGCAGATTGTTGACCAGTTCTCAGCAGTAACTGGAAGTCACAGCGGGCAAGGATGACGCGGTCGCGTCACCCGACGAACGATGTTCCCAATCAAGACGTTCGTCTCGAAGGGCTGCGTTGGTCACCAGATGGTCCAGACAGCTGAATAGAGAACGAATACAAGTCGATCAAGAACGATTTTCTCGCGAAGACCTCGTCGGGTGCTCTCACGGAACTATCGGTACCAGAACTGCGAACGCAGGACTCCGTCCCGCGTTCGCCTGACCGTTGAGTAGGACGTTTCCGACATCCACCGCTGTGTACCCTTTGCTCAGATGAGCGCGTTATTCGCTGATCTCGTATCGAGCGAACGAATGGTAGAACGTGGTTGGATCAGGTGAAGTGTCCGAGCTGATCTCAAGTCGGCCACACACTTCCGGCATGAGACTGAGCCGATCGACGAGCCCAGCGTAACTATGGCCTTCTTTTCCGAATACAGTGTACTGCTCTGTTGAATCCGCTGAAGGCGTCGGGATCGAGTCATTCTGTACTCGGTTCTGGACCGTTACCGAGAGAATTCAGAGATGGAATCTTGGCAAAGAGCGAGAGGATCAAGATCACTGGATGGATCGATCCAATTCATCGACGACGAAGAGCGAGATAACCGCGCCTTCAGAGATCGTAATCCCTGTGCCGTCATCGGATTCAACAGAGCACAGTGTACGACGATGTGTGCTTCGCGGGCAAGCCCACCTGAGTCGGGCTTGCTCGCTCGTTACCCCAGCACTTGTTTGGCTACACGTAGTGCTGTCTCAACGAGGTTGAGCAAGGCGACGCCCATTATCGTCTTCTCGACCTCGTTTTCCTAAACTCATTACGCCGTGATCCCGCTTCTGTCTTCCATTTTCAATAGAACACTATACATCGGTTTCCAGCGGAAGCCAGATTGTAATTTCGGTGCCGCGTGGCTCGCGCTCGTCAACGTGAATCTCACCTCCGGAATGGTTAATTATCCAGTAGACCAGCCACAGTCCCAGTCCACTACCGTGTGAGAGTGTCTCAATAGCCTCTCCCGCTTCGAGGACATCTGTGTCGAACTCCGGAATGCCCGGACCGTTGTCCCGCACGCGGAGAACGCCGCACGATCCGTCGACAGTGAGGTCGACACACACATGGGGTTCTTCGCTGTCGTTGTGGATTACAGCGTTGGTAAACAGTTCTTCGAGTGCGGCACTAATCGATTCGTTTGCGGAGACGACGAGCTCTGTCGGGCCTGTAACGTCAATCTCTGCGTTGGGCCAGTCGCCGGCTATCTCTTCGGCGAGAACCCGAACCACCTGCCCGATATCTGCTGAGATCGGCTCGCGTGGGTCACTGAGAACAGTCGTAATCTTCCGCGACTTCTCGCTCGTCGTCAACAGTGTTTCGGCCCGGTCGACGATGGTGCCGGCAGCGGCTTCGAGTTCGCCCTCTAGATCGCCTCGGAGCTGCTCACCCCGACCATGGATCACGTTCAGCTCGTTGCGGATATTGTGCCGCAGGATATTATCGAGTACGTGGAGCTGTCGGGTCCGTTCTTCGAGATCAGTCACGTTCCGGCAGATCGCCAGCGTCCCCGCGAGCTCTCCGTCCTCGTAGTAGGGGTACCGACTCGTATAGAAGATCGCCTCTCTGTCGCTGTGCTTGAACGTCGGCTCAACGCTGTATTCGACCGGCTGTTCCGTTTCGATCACGCGCTGTTTCTGTCGGGCGATCGTCGTGGCAGTTTCTTCATCCATAAACGTGTATTCGCCGTCGCCGAGCAGTTCATCTCTCGATAGCCCGGCGAACGAACACAGCGCGTCATTAACCAGCCGAAACTCCCCCTCACAGGTCTGGATCATGATCGGATCCTCAAGCCGTTCGATGATATCGCGGTACAACGAGAGCCGACCTTCGAGTTCTTTCCGTTCGGTAATATCGGTCTGGACGGCGACGAACGCTCTCGGCTCCCCGTCTTCGACGATGGGTGCGATCGTCTGATCGGCGACGTATTGCGAGCCGTCGCTGCGTTGGTTGGTAATCTCCTCGTGCCACGTGTCACCAGCGGTAATCGTCTCCCAGAGGTCGCTGTAGAAGTCGTCGTCCATCTCTCCGGAGTTGAGAAGATTCGGTGACTCGCCGACAGCCTCGTCTCGGCTGTAGCCCGTGATCGATTCGAACGCCGGATTGACGTAGTTGATCGTTCCGTCCGTATCGGATATCCAGATGGCGTGACCGGAGGCTTCGACGGCCTGCTTGAACAGTTCCAGCGTCTCTGTCCGTTCTTTGAGGCGCTGCGACTGGGTTCGCAGCCTGACGAGCGCCTGTGTCCGCCACTCTAGTTCAGCCTTTTTAATCGGCATCGAGACCACCTCGTCGGCGGTTTCGAACACGACGCTGTCGGCAATCTCCCCACTGTCAGTTTCAATGAGTGAAAGGTCCGCCTCCGGTATGAGGAGAAGACACGGCAACAGAGCCGGCTTCGCCTTGCGTTTTCGGGCTCGAAGCGTCTCAGCGTGTGTCTGTAGCATCTCCCCATCGAGGATACAGCAGTCGAACGTCGCTGTTTCGACCGGCTGGTCCGGATCGACCAGCGTATAGCGGTCATGGGCTTGGATCCACTCAACCACCAACCGTTGATTCCCCTCTCCAGAGAGTAATGGGAACAAGGCTGCCTGCCCAGCGCCATCATCGGGTGAATCGTCCGTAGGGTACGCGTCGTTCATTCACGTCCTCGATCGATTTTGTCCTGTTTCGCCGTCGTCCGTAACTCGACGATAAAAACCGTGCCGGCTGGATCCGCTTCGTCAGGAGTATCGAACAATTCGCTCTCCACTCTGTCCTCGATCCAGACATTTCCGCCGTAACTCTCAACAAGACTGTCGACGAGAAACAGGCCCATTCCGGTTCCCCCGCTTTCAAGCCCTTTCTTACCCTCTCGGAACAGGCTTTCTTTCACATCGTCTGAGATTCCTGGCCCGTTATCGGCCACTCTGATGCGGACTGACTCGTCAGATTCCTCAACAGAAATCATCACCTTTGGTTGAGCTGTATGGTTGTGCTGGACGGCGTTGTTGACGAGGTTCCGAAACACCGACGAGAGCAACTCGTTCGCCAGCACGTGTGTCCTCTGATCGGGAGGATCTGCCATCGTGATCTCGGCATTTGCGAACGTTTCCCGGCGCTTTTCGAGTTCCTCACTAAGGAGCTGTCGAAGTGAGATCGGCTTGAGGTCCGGCGTCCCGTCACCATGAATGATTTCTGAGAGATCTCGGGCGACATTCGTGAGTTCGACGACGTGTCGCCCCGCCCGGAGAATCCTGTCGAGTTTCTCCTGTCCAGTTGGCGTTACCTCATCTTCAAGCATTTCGCCCCACGCGACAACAACGTTCATATCGTTCCGGATGTCGTGTCGGAGAACTCGGTTCAACACGTCGAGTTGCTCGCGTTGCTGGCGGAGACTCTCTTCTAGCTCTCTCAGCTCAGTAATTTCGTGGTTGACGGCGATGAACTGCGTAATATCTCCATCAGGGCCTTCTACCGGAGCGATCGTCTGTTCGATAACATACCGATCCCCATCTTTTCGACTGTTGATGACTGTACCGTCCCAGACGTCACCCGATGTGATGGTGTTCCACAACTCCTCATAGAACGCCTCATCGTGTTCACCTGATTTGAGAATGCGCGGGGTGTTACCGACAACTTCCTCGCTCGTATAGCCTGACTGAGATTCAAATCCTTCGTTCACGTACTCGATTGTTCCGTCTGTGTCGGTGACTAACACCCCGTGACCGGCGTGTTGATTCCGGATCTGCCGGAGTTGTGCTCGCTGATTGTATGCGGCGATCGACTGATCCCGAAGGCGTAGAAATGTCTCTAGCTGTTCACTGAGTTGACTTTCTGCGAGTGGCATGTCGATCAACCCGTCAATCGCATCCCACAGTTCCGGATGTTCATCCCGGAGACGATTACGGATCTCTCGATGTCTTGACTCCGGAACCAACAAGAGATACGGGAGAATAATCTGCTCGCTTTCTTTTCGGTTCAGGAGTTTCGACCGGTGTTTGTCCAACTGCTTTCTGTCGAGCAGACAACAGTCGAATGCAGCCTCGGCGATATCCGAGGTTTCGACGAGCGTGAACTGATCGTGTGCGGTTAGCCACTCTTCGAGGACACGCTGATTTCCCGGGTCAGTGACCAAAGTGAGCACGCGCTTGGATTCGTCGACTGCTTCTCGATTCGTATGCTGTTCGTTCGTGGGCATGATGTTCGGATCGGCGACTCCTATGACTGTTCTCTCATTTCGTGCGACAGTTACGTCTGTTCGTCGTTGTCAACGTCGTGTTTGCTGGCAGTATCCGTATCGTTCCACTCCGGCGTCCCGGTGAGAATACCCCGAAGCTGCGGAAGAGGCTCTCCGACACGGATCCCGTCCGCCGTAATTTCGAGTTCCCGGAGGCTACGTTCGAAGTCGCTCGTCCGCATCTTCAGCGTCCCGATGACCTTCCGCACCTTCCCGCGATACTCAACATGACGCAAGAACATGATGTTGTCCGCGAGATTGCTCGTCCGCTCTTCGGTCGCATGGAAGTCTCCAGTGATATTGTGAACCTCATTGACGAGGATCGTGGAGACGCCAGCGGCCCGCAAGAATCGGCCGATCCGCAACAACGCACCCGTCGTGTTGTCAAGCCCACGGAGATTCTCCTGAAAGCCCTGTGAGCCATCGATCATCACCACTTCGGTACCGTCGGTGACCGCCTCGCGGACGAGATCCTCAAATTCGCCGACCGTATACTCTTCCGGATCGATTTCGACGATGGAGAGCTGTCCGCTGTCCAGCGCATCCTGTAGCGGGAGGCCGATCGCGTCGGCTCGTTTGCGGATGGTCCGCTCTGCCTCTTCAAATTGGAATAGAATGCTCTGTTTGCCCTCAAGAGCCGCCTGAATGAGAAACTGGAGACCGGTCGTGGTCTTGCCGACGCCAGTCGGACCGCTGAGTATTGTTACGGTTCCCTGATCTAAGCCACCGTGGAGCAAATCGTCAAGTTCCGCCACACCCGAAGAGAGCGTCCCCGATTCGACCTCTCGCTCCTGTTCGCCGGGAACGAGTGTCGGCCAGACCGTCAGTCCCTCGTCAGTAATATCGTAGGAGTGATTTCCACGTCGGAACGACGACCCTCGGAACTTGGAGACGTTGACTGCCCTGCTTTCGGGAGTCACATCAAGTGAGATGACAGCGTCGACGAGGAACTGAATATCGTCGTCCGTGATTGAACCGCCAGCCTGCGAAGTGAGCATCACCGTCGCGCCAACCTCTTTGAGATAGTCGAGGAGGCCAAGAACACCGGAGCGGAATTGCCGTTCATCGCTGGTAAGATATCGAAACTCTGTGATCGGGTCAAGCAACACACGATCTGGTTTGATTTTGTCGACTTCGTCGCGTAGATCTTCAATAAACTCCGGCTGTTCGACTTCAGCTGATTCGAAGACGCTGTAGGAGTTGCGCTCTGAGAACTGCTCTTGGGTCGGCGAGAGGTTATGAAATTGTATCTGCTCAGTATTGAGACCGAACGCGTCGGCTGTTTCTTCGACGTACGCCTGCGGCTCACCCATATTAATGTACAGAGCGGTCTCTTCGTCATCTATCCCAGCCGAAAGGAAGTGTAATCCGAAGATTGTCTTCCCCGAACCCGGCGACCCACGGACGAGAACATTTCGGCCCCGAATGAGACCACCGTCCAGAACCTCATCCAAACCACTAACGCCCGTTGATATCCGTTCAACTGACATAATCTGGTTTTATTCTTAGTCTACAAGTATCTTTTTTGTGGAGAACGTATCCGTTTGTTCTAGCGCGAGTACGCGTTCACAATCACTGAGTGTCGATGTGCGATACGCGCGCTGTATCTTGTATACCAGTACAGATATTATTCTTAGCTAGCAGTTTTATCACCGAACAGTTCGCACTCTCTTCTTTTGAGGGAGAAGATAGATCTGCCTGTGCTCACTGAGTTTCCGACTTTGTTAAGAAAATCAGAAACTCAAAGGACCAAGCGGCCCAATCAGCGCCACGAGTTATTTAAAGAGATGAGCGAGTCAACGAATTCGGAAACTCAGAGCGAGCAGGCCAGAGTCTGGCTTACGCCCGAGCAGGTCGACGCGATTCGAGACGCCGCCACCGACACCGGCGCCAAGTACCTCCGGGCTCGGAACGAGACCATCATCGCACTCCTCGCCGATACCGGCCTCCGCAACGAGGAGCTGACTCAACTCACCACCGAGATGTACCTCCGCGACGCCGGCGAGCTGTACCTCCCAACAAATATCCAGAAACAGTCTGGGAATGGTCGCGATGACTGGCCCCGCTCACACCACCTCGAGCTGGACGTCGACGGCACGATCGGCACCCAGCGGTCGCTCAATACCTATCTCGACAGCCGGTGGAAGGACAGTCCCTACCTCTTCCCCTCACGACAGTCCGACCAGATGACGACTCGATCCGTCCGGAACGTCGTCAAGCAGCTTGCGCACGAGGCCGATATACAGCCGTTCAGGTACGATGAAAGCGGCGAGTTCGGTCGGGGAGACCCAGACGACATCCACCCTCACGTCTTCCGACACAGCCTCGCCTATCGACTTCTCCACGATCGCGACCGCGATGACGGCCAATTCGATATCTACTTCGTCCGGAACCGACTCCGCCACGCCAGTCTCCAGACGACGCTCCGAAAGTACGACCATTTCCGTACGATCTGAGTTCCTATACAATCTGCTGGGACAGCATCAACTGTGTACTATTATTCCCTGTGAGCGTGGAAGATGGACTCTCTCAGAGGACATCAACCTACTCGTCTTCGGGTGGTTCCCAATCATCTTCGATATACTCTCTGAATCCCCACGGAACGTCGCCGCCGTGTTCATAGAGATACCGAACTGCTTCCTTGACATCGGCAAGTTGCACGTTCTCACGTGCCCCTCCTCCCACCTGTTGGATCGATGCCTCTGCGTTCGGTAACATTTCATCCTTTAATAGGTCACGGGCTTTCCCCTGTTCGCTGTCACGAACAGAGTAGTTGAGTAGGGTATCGATAGATGTCTTGTTAGAGCCTGTTACTCGCTTGTTTAGTAAGGTATTCACCACCTTGTTTTTGAGGTCCTGATCAGTCATTATGTATCTATAACTTACATTTACTCGCAGTTAAAACTTGTGTTGTTTTGTGATATTACTGTTCATCCTATTGGACAGTTTTATTGCTCCAGACATATTGGATACAGGTATGGGAACAACAGGAACGACGCAACGGGAGACACTCGCCGGCGAAGGGGCACTACCAACGCTGTTCAAATCCGAGGCGCGCGCCACGATCATAGAGGCCTTCGTCACGAACCGCAACCGGGAACTGAACGTGAGTGATATCGCTCGCCTCAGCGACACGTCACGCACCACCGTCTACGAACAACTCGAACGCCTCACCGAGTTGGGAATCGTCGAAGAGGTCGAGGTCGGAGGCACCACGAGATACACGCTAAATAACGACGACGAGCTGGCAAACACACTCTACAAGCTACAGGGCCTCACACTCCATCGCCTCTTCGAGCTCGACGACGACGTCGAGCTGTAGAGGTCCACCTCATTCTCCTTTGACACGCAACTCGACCAGCTACTGCTGTATATTTCAGCGAGTTAGTCTCAAAACCGGGAGAACCATCTGACTTTTTCGGGATCAAATCGCATGCAGTGAGCGGGGGAAAGCCCTAGCTCTGGGATTACCGTCTCAATCCTTGTTCTTTTAGAATACCGTGGCTCTGTTTTGAATCAGCCGATAGAATGCGCTTGCGTACGTATGCCCTTATACGGACTAACGTAGAGGGTTATAGTATGACAAACAATAGACCAGAGACAGCACTACTGACGGGCCTTGGTCTTCTCTTGCTCATATATGGTGTAGCCCAATGGACGAATGTTTTCACGTACACTCCTCCTGCTATCGTTTACTTCATCGCAGGTGTTGTTCTCCTGCTGTGGGGTGTATCACTTAATCGACGCTCGTGACAGAGCTCAGCAGTATTGACCGTAATCGGATCAACATGTGTTACCTACTCAGAATTCCAACTGATAGTCTGTATCCTCCAGAACCCGGTGTACTCGACCCAGAAAGCTGCCAAAATCTTACGTTCAAGGCCTGTTAACGTTCATTTGGAAGGATAGTGTCACACGCTCCTTCCACTCCCCCACTAACTGATTTCCACTGGGGTGTGAGAAGTGCTCGATACCGCACTTGCCAGTGCGAGTCAGCGAGTCCTAGACTTCTTGGCGAGGGTTGCGATCGACGACATCTGCGAACGCAACGTTTTCGCGCACCTGTCGCATCTCGACGGTGACGCGGTCTCCGACGCTCGTTTCGGGAACGATCACGACGTAGCCGCGCTCAACTTTCGCGATCCCGTCACCTTGGTCACCGAGGTTCTCGATTTTAACATCTCGCTGCTCACCTTCCTCAACAGGCGGGCCCTCAAAGTCCTGCTGCTGATCTTCGTGGTTAGCACGTTGGGTGGAGTCAGTCGTCTCTGTATCGTCAGCATCCGACGCTGACGTCGAAATAAGCGCAACACGGTATGTCTCATCTTCAGCGATTGTCCCGGTGGCTATCTCGCGTTCCGGCACGGTGATCTGGTAGCTCCCATCATCCTGCTCAACAGTCGCAGTATACAGTGTCTGGAGTGTCTCAGAGATATCCATAGATTGCGTATCTCTCGACTCGTGCTAGAGAACTTGTTTCTAGCGTTTCTGTTGCTCTCAATTGATCACCGTCATTCCGAGCGAGAGACCCGAGAGGCGATTCAGGGCTTATCGCCACGCTCAAACACAGCAGCAAAGTCGTCAAGAAGCTCCTGTGGAGATCGCTCATCACCACGAGACGGGAGGGGTGCTTCCCAGCATTCGATCTCGAGTGTGCGCGCATTCGACACTGACTCCGGCTCAGTTACCACATTGAAGATGCCGGTGCGATAGATAGCCAGTAGTCGCTGATCGTGAACACTGACGTAATCGATTCCAGCCCGATTCAGGACTGCTGGAACGTCAGTCGGCCCAGATAGCGAGACTGAGGCGCTTGGTGACGCCGAGTCGCTCATACGGTGGCTTCGTCCATCACACCGATAAAGACCAGCCTCGAGGAAGGTCCGGATACAGTATCTAGCCAATTCCCGTGGCCGGTCTGTCGTCTCCCAACGGGTACGGATGTGGGTACCGGCTACCCACCAGTTGAACGAGTATGGAAGGATGTCCCGGAGTCAAAGCTGGTGAGCTCGGTAATACGCTGCTCCAGTTCTTCGATTTCAGCTTGGAGCTCGGTTGTGTCTTCGTCGGCTCCAGCCAACTGGTCTTTGAGCCCTTGGAGACGGGTTTCTTTCATCTCTTCGTCGACGTCTGCCTTCCGTACATACTCGCTCTCTTCAATCTCGTAGACATCGGATTCAGAGAGTGACGTTACCTCCAACGCGTCGTCGAGTTTGCTCGTGTCGACGCTCATCACGCGCTCGGGATCGATCCCTTCCGCTTCCAGTCGCTCAAGGACCGTTTCGTCATCTTTGAGTGTTCGATTTCGACGAACCGCCCGTTGAACCGACCCGTATTGCCCACTTACTGGTTGATCGTGATGGAGACGGTCAAGCAGGACTCCACGGACCTCTTGCCGAAGATCGTTGGCGTTGCGCTGGACATCTGACAGCAGCGTGTAGAGGTTCACAAGCGTCGGCACGTCTAGTTCGGTGAGTGACGTCACATCATGCTGCTCGAGCGCGTCGATCAACAGGAGGGCGTCTGCATAGACCGAGATATCGGGCTCTTCTCGCGGGGCATCGTCGTGTTCGACCGTGTGTGCATCGACGAGTGGGGAAGGTGTTGGCGTCTCGCTTTCGGCAAGGGTGCCGTCTCGATCATCGATCGTGAATCGCGGATGCAGACTCATCACGGTTGCATACGGCTCAGCGCCGGGGGGGAGGCGATCGAGATCGAACGACCCAGTCGCATGGTCAACGCGCTCAAACAGCGTCTCAAACTGGTCTCGCTGGAGCGGGACGGTCTCACTGTCAGCCTGATACTCGATGAGGACTCGGTGTTGCTGGACGTCGGTAATGTGAAACGGCTTCCGAGAGAGCGGAGTGAGGAGTGTGGCGTCTGCTGGAAGTTCCTCCACGTTGTCGAGGAGATTGTCCCACGTCACTCGAAACGACATACTGGCGATTCAGGACTGCGGAACAAAAGCATACGGGCGCACGTGAGGCAATAACCCCACTCGTATGTGGAACCGCGGAGCTGTCCAATTGCTAATGAGAGGGGACTCATACACCACTTTTATCAAACAATCTATACCAAACCGCATCGAAGACGACGAAGCTTACGAAGATTGCGAAAGTGTGTAGGAGAAAATCAGAAACAAGTGGTGTCAGAGTAGTTATTTCGCCAGTATAGATGTTGAAAAGGGTGATCACGATTGAGGCTACTACTGCCATAGGGAGATGAGTAGAGACCAATTCACGGATTTCCATAATCGCACCAGTCCGTTTCGAGTGAAATAGATGCCGCTCACCGAGAACGACTCGAGTTTCTATTTCGGTCAGTTCGCAGACTCATTCTATCGGTTGGTTCAGAATTTAGACGAAGAAAATAACGCAGTTCTCATGCTGACTGAATTCTCTGTATCTCGCACGACGTTCCTGATAGGGCGCAACTAACTCTGGGGATTGAGCGCTACGTGAGTTCCTTACACTGAGCAATAAGGTATTCTCCTACACGTCGTTCTCGTGCTGGTGGTTTACTGTATAAACGAACGGGTTTTTCGCGGTTTAGTGTATACCACTTCCTTCTCGGCACAGTTGAGCAAAGAACGTCTCCGACACATCGTTGATCTCAAATATGTAGAGAAGATAAGTAAACTAAGTTGAATAGAAGAGGGTACTTGGGGCTTTCAGCCGCTGGAATGGCCTCTCTTGCTGGATGTTCTAAGCGACTTCGGAAAATAGTCTCAGATAGCGATGGCGACAAGACGGCAGCTACTGGGACCGTCACCACAGAGAATGATCCGCTATCAAACGCGTCGGTGACCGCTTATCGAAACGGCAGCGAAATCGCACAAACTACCACCGATGTTGATGGGTCATATGACATTTCTCTCGGTAGCTTCCCAGCTTGGGTTCGCTTCGACCACCAAGAGTACAATTCAGTTACGAGGGCACTCTCACCAGGATCGACGAGGAACATCACACTAGAGTCGGGAGAGGGGGCAGTCAGCTTAGCGTTTGGTGGAGACGCGATGTTTGGACGGCGGTACTACGAACCAAGAGACGACCCGCTTCGATATTACTACCGGTTACAACCAAGTGACCGCCGTGATTCTCATGACCGATTGCTCAATTCGGTCTCGCCGCTCCTTGGGGACGCAGACATTACATCGATAAACCTTGAGACGCCGCTAACGACATCAGAATGGCGACACCCGTCGAAGACGTTTGTTTTCACCAGCCATCCCGTCGCTGCAGCGGCGATGGCTAATGCCGGCATCGATTACGCGGCACTTGCGAACACACATGCCTTCGATGCTCTCACACCGGGGCTCGAAGAGACAGTTACAGCTCTCGATGAAGCCGAGGTTGCTCACTCCGGCGCCGGTTTGGAGCCTTCCACCGCTATCTCCCCAGCCGTTCTCGAACGTGATGGGGTAACCGTTGGCTTCGTTTCGGCAACGACGACGGCAGGCAGACAGTATGACCGCGACTGGGCGGCTGATGAGACGACTGCGACGTACACAGTCGATCGTGACGGCGAAACTCTCACAGTCCAGGATCGTGCGGGGGTTGCTGAAGCGACGCCCGAGACGATCCGTGCCGGCGTACAGGCTGCGACCGAACGTGCGGATGTAGTCGTGACACAGATTCACGGCGGCGAGGAGTACCAACGGACGCCTACACAGGAACTTCAAGATCTGGCTGATACCGCGATCGCTGCTGGCTCAGACTTAGTAGTAAACCATCACCCACACGTGTCGGGAGGACTTGAGACCCGTGACGGCGCGCTGATCGCGTGGTCGATGGGTAATCTCTTTTTCGACCAAAACCTGTGGACTACGTATCGATCGTTCGTCCTACAGGTGACTGTTACTCCGAACGGAATACAGTCCGCACGAGCGGAACCGATCCTCATTGAAGGGTACGCTCCACGGGGCGTGACCGGACCACTCCGAAACCGGCTGACATGGGAACTCGCCGGACTCTCAGACAGTTCGTTCACGATCGCTGATGATACACTAACCTACCAGCCTAGTGTCGAACGGCCCCCACAAGAACAATTAACGCTCGATGGTGGAATCCAACGCAGAGTGCGTGGGTGGATTACTGACTCTGATGACTCAGTACAGGTCGGTCGTGAACGATTCATTACCGGATCGTTCGATGATCACGATGTTGACAGCGACGCGTACGAGGGAACCCTGTGGCGCTACGGTCGTGAATCACGTAATAGTGACCAACCGATTGGCCAGAACGATTCTGGCGGGATCGAACTTGTCCGTGTTCGAGCAAACGAGAATCGAGCATTACTGTCGCCATGGAACCGTCTGCCAGTTTCCAATGAGGAGTTCACACTGTCAGGAACATACCGAACGAACGCGGATGGAGAGCTTCGCCTACTAGTCTCGTGGTACGACGATACATCTGGGAGTTCGTTCCAATCACAGGAAACGTCGCTGGCGCCGACAGAGCGTGAATGGGCTAACTTCTCAGTTGAATTAGAGCGTCCTGTCGATGCCACACATATCGATGTTTTCCTGTTCTTGAGTCCGCCTGACGGTGTCAATGTCCTGCGGGCGGCGTTTGACTCGTTAAGTCTCGTTGAGTGGGAACCGGCTGATGTCAAAGGCGGCAGGCAGTTCGATACCATTCGAGGTCCATCGGGGGCAACTATTCGCACAATCCCGGTTGACGGCGAGGTGCGCTGGCAATGATCGTCGCTGTCATCGTCACCGCGTTCGGGCTCCTCGCAGTGGCGGGATTGACACAGGTGTATGGGTACCGACTTGGCGGTACGATTGCGATACCGATTCTCGCCGTGTACACGCTCAAAAGCTTTGTAATGCTCCCAATCTACGTTCTTAGCAGTGCCGTCGCGTATCTTGGACTCGGGCTGTTGAAGGACAAGACGTTGATTTACGGCCGGGCTGAACTGATCTACGCGATCTTGATTGGTAGCCTGATACCAGTCACAATCTTCCTGACATTCGGCTTTCTCATCCAAGATCTCTTCCAGACTGTTGTGTTTATCGGGAGTATTCTGCCTGGCCTTGCCGCATACAACTATCACCAGCTTGATGACGAGACCCGTTATTGGGATCTATTGACCGCAGCGGTAGTGTTCGTATGTTTGTTCGGGCTTGGATGGTTTCTTGTCTCAGCGGAGTTCGCACCCACACTTGCGACTGCCGCCCCCGTTACGCTCTACTCGCGTACAGCAGATGTGGCAACCTGGAAAGGTGTCGCCGTCACTGAGCCCCTATCGCCGGTCATCCTCCCTCGACTTGTAACCGTGTTGTTGTTCGCGGTTGGAATGCTCCTGTCAGAGCGTGTCCGCGAGCGGTACGACATTCGGATTGGTGTGATTTCGGTAGCCTTGCTCGCGATCTTTTCGCTCGCTGACCGTCGGCTCATCTATCTATACATCTGTCTAATCGTCATTTCATATATCGCCGTACAAGTGGTCCACCGTTCCTCGTTGTTATATGGGCGTGTGCTCGTTGGTATTGGCGCAGCGGTTGGAATCGTCACAGCCATACCCTTGTCGATTGAACTGGGGATTACACGTGGTCTTTCAGCGTTCTTTGTCGGTATCTTAGCGGGGGTAAACGCGTACAACGTTCACGTCGCACAGCCGGCTATTCGACGCCTGTTCGTCCCCCTTCAGTTTGGATCGTTCGTCTTCTTGCTGTGCTTGACCAGACTCACCGGAGCGGTCCTCCCGAGGGGATTCCCCCGCCAATTTGGTCTCACTGAGATAATA
Source organism: Halorubrum aquaticum (assembly GCF_900113615.1). Lineage (GTDB taxonomy): Archaea > Halobacteriota > Halobacteria > Halobacteriales > Haloferacaceae > Halorubrum > Halorubrum aquaticum. Next base: position 29,364 of record NZ_FOPZ01000006.1, on the reverse strand, counting down.
ATCGGCCTGAGCATCGTCGCTGTATGCTTCGGATATGCTGAGTGGCGAACGATCCGAAAACCCGACGAAGAAGCAATTTCTGATCGATCTATTTTTAATCAGCCTGACAATACCCAAGATGCTGCCGCACTCGACAATGAAACGTCGCGAGAGATAGATACATGACCCGTGATAGCCGGTTCGAGGTGTATGATACCTCTGCGGGGTGGCGATGGCGATTGCGAACCAACAGTCTCGTCTTAAGCCAGTCTACAGAGACGTTTTCTTCACCCGAACAGGCTCGATCGGCAGTCAATCACGTCCGGGCAGCGGCATCTGTCGTCGAAGATCTGCCGGAGCAACAATTCAATGGTTCTCAGGCGAGTACCCAGGTTACTGACGTACAGTGTATGACCGTCAATAATGGCGGCCAGTACGAGTGGGTGCTTGTTGATGGCGACAATGTACTTGCGCGATCGACGGCGACATACGAGGCCAAATCCAATGCTGTGACGGCAGCCACGTCATTCTGTGCGGCTGCCAGCGTTACAGAAACCGCGTTCCTCCTTCGGAACCAGAACCAACAATCATCAGCATTTGATGTCGGCTCAACCTCCGTACTGGCGGCGCTTCGTTCCCTAGCTACGCTCCCAATTCGGGGATTCAAACACCGTCGGACGATCCAGAAGATAGACACGCGGATAGTTGTCTCTGGCATTCGTGGAAAATCTTCGACCACTCGCCGACTTGACGACGTGTTTAGGCGGCGGGGATATGACACATTAACAAAAATCACTGGGAATCAACCCCACCTGATCCACAACGGTGGTGTAGTCCCGTTGAACCGCGAAGGACCCAGAACGACCCTATATGAGAATATCGACGTTTTTCGAGAGTATGTCCCCAAGCTCGCGAAATATTCCCCTGAAGATGTCGCAATTTTTGAAAATCAAGGTATTACGGAGTACACGACACGTTTGATTAACGAATCATTCCTAGATCCTCATGTTATTGTTCTGACTAATATCCGGCGTGATCATCAGGACACGCTTGGCGAAACCCGAGCCGAGATCGCACGGTCGTTTGCCAAATCAGTTCCGCCTAAAGCCCACATCGTGTGCGGTGAACAGCATCCGGTCATCTATGAGTATCTGGAACGTGAGATCACGGCCACGGAGGCAACGATCGAACAAGTAGCAATCCCAGAAGAGCACGAGGGGCTACTTGGAGCGGAGACAGCTCATGCGGTGAACCACACTCTTACAGCTGTCGGTGAATCCCCTGTTCCTTCGGATGAGATCCGAGCGTATCTCGAGCAGATTCAGCCGGCATGGACTACTGTCCCGAATGGACTCGTTTTTAATGCAGCAGAGGTGAACGACGTCGAGAGTACTGAAGCGGTTAGACAAGCTCTTGAAAACTCTGATCGTATCACACCATTTGTATTCTTGCGGCCAGACCGACGCGGTCGAACTGCCTCCTTCGTTTCGTACTTCGATCACCTTGCTGACCAGGGGATCATCGATGCTGGATACGTGATGGGTAGTGACAGTTCCGTATTCGCGAAAGAAACGAAGTGCGAGGTCACGGAGATAGACGCTGACGCCGATCCAGAAGCCGTGTTAGACCGGCTGCTCGATCACGGTCGACCCGTGATACTTATGGGAAATACTGTTGACGAGTTTATGCGAGAGATCGATTCAGAAATCGACTCGCGAGCACAGGGTAGATCGTTGGTTGATAGGCCAGATGAAGTACCAATTTCGTAGTTCTCACGCAATTTTTTCATAGCCGCCTATTGTTGCTCAACGCCTCGCGGTATTTCTTCCCGCCCCTACCGTTCCCCAGTCAAATGACGGAGTGGTTGTTCCACAGAAGAATGGTTTGCTGTGTTGAATAGATGATGAGTCACAGTTACAGCGGCTCACACAGTGGTTCTATGTTAGTGATGGTGAACATCAAGACGATTTCACGGAACTGCCGATACCAGCCCAGCGCTCGCACGGCATCGCCGAGCGAGCGCTTCGTTGTCGAATACGATATTTCGGCCATCCACCGCTGAGAGTAGCCGTTTGCTCGGTTGAGCGCGTTGTTCGCGGCTGCTTTCGCTGACGATCCGCGGTAATGAACAAGGTACTCAACATCATATGCGGCGATTTCGTACTCGGTATGCCAGTCTTGGAAGCCGTTGTCGGCGGCGACGGACTGCAGGTCGTCCGCGTTTCGGCGGACGACCTGCGGTCCGATCTTCGTATCATGCTTCCACCGAGCTGCGATGTGAACATCAAGAACAGCAAGCGATTCCACATCAGTCAATGTCGTCACTTTTAGCGTCTGTATCGTTCGTCCTGCCCGCTGGCGGAAGTACGACGACGCACGTCGGCGGTCGAAGAACGTGCTGTCGAGAGCGGCGTGGCCGGACTGCGGGTGGTGCTGCGCGGAAACGCGCAGCAGCGCCCGCCACGCCCACATTTTCAGCCGATCAAACGACTTGTAGAGCGTGCTATAGTCAGGCAGATCGTCCCGATCTAAGTCGAGTACGTCACGAATCTCGGCCATGTAATCCAGCCGATTCGGCGTTTCGCGGTAGCTGTGGTCTTCTTCGAGCCGAAAACAGTGTAGAACGACGTGTTTCCAGCGGGCGAACCCGCCGCTGGCGGGCTCGCCCGCGTGCTTCCCCAACGCTTGTTTGACTAGGTGCCGACACTGCTCAACGAAGTCGAGGAGATCGACTTCCATGGACAGAATCGATTTCCTCGGCTTCGTCCTTCTACTCCGTGATATAAGCCGATTAGATCGCTATTCAACACAGCAGAAATAACATCTAAAGTAGTCTATTCCGACTTGGGTAAGCTATAACTTCTTACTGCTCGGAGGGTTGTGTAAGAGCTCTCTCATATGACTCTTTCCCAGCAGTTACTCGAAGAGCAAGAAATCGCATACGAGGCAGAGGAAGGTCAATACACCGAGGAGATTGACCGCCTCGAAACACTACCTCTCGCCTTCGAGGATGGGTCATGGTCGGTTGAGGACGTGGAGTGGATTGTTCGCTGGAAGAGCAGTCGCAGTATCGGGTACTTCGAGCGGAACGGCCCCGAAGAGGTGAAACACCTCGTCGACGACGCCCTCAGTGCGAACAGCGTGAGCGAGAAGGTCAATATCCTCACTCGACTCGACGGCGTACAGGTCCGAATGGCCTCGGCAATTCTGTTGTTCGTGAATCCCGACCGCTTTACCGTCCTTGATTGGCGGGCATGGGACGTACTACACGAGAATGGGTACTTGCCCGATGAGATGCCTGATGACCCATCCGTCGAGGACTACTTACTGTATCTGGGTGTATGTTGGGCGATAGCGAACGAGTACGACGTGAGTCTCCGCACGCTCGATATGGCGCTGTGGGCGCTCGGAGGCGACGAGTAAAGCACCGCCGGCGATTAAACCCTGTCAGGACAAATACTACAACGCATGGATAACCCCGAACGGCCCGAACGTCCCGGCTCCGACGCTGATGCCGCCGAGATAGCTCGGTGGATGGAGGAAGACTTCGGGTGGGCGCTTGCCGAAGGGGCTGCAAGCGTAGATGACGAGGACGAACCCGACGACGAGCAGGAGGTCGTCGAGGTTGAGATACTCAATCACGAGCGGGGTGAGGTCGTCGGGACGATAGACACGGACGGGAACCTCGATACGGAGAGCGACGTATTACGCGAGGTTTCGCAGGAGTATCTCGAAGCGGGTGTACCCGTACTCGTCCCCACGACCTACGAGAACGAGGATGGTGAGACGGTTCAGGCCGACGGTGAGGTGATGATCAAGCCGGGAGACACGGGATTCGTGCGGGCCTTGGTTGACGAACTCCCGAGTCCATTCGACTGTGACATGGAGGCCCTTGACGACCTACCGGTTCACAACAAAGGATAGCGAAACAAACACTCTTCCTCGGCTGAGGCTGTTCCGAATATCGAAGATTGTAGTAATTGAAAATTCTGGCTCTGTTGAAATCCTCAGCAGCTGACAGTTTTACCCCAATCGCTCAGTACAGCGGACACATTTTGCAGAACAGTCAGAGCCTGTCAGTACAGAATCACGCTACGATTTCAACGCCGAGGATCTCGAAGCGAGCGCCACCGGTCTCACTCTCAGTCACCTGTATCTTCCACCCATGTGCAGCAACTGTCTCGGCGACGATAGCGAGTCCAAACCCGGTCCCTTCCTCGCGGGTCGTATACCCCGGGTCGAACACGGACTCACGGTCACTCTCAGGGATACCGGGCCCATCATCAGCCACGTAAAATCCCGGCCGGTCAGGAAGCACTCCGACGGAGACCGTCACGTCCGGGCCGCCGTGATCGATTGAATTCCGAAACAGGTTCTCGAACAGTCGTTGGAGCCGTGTCGGGTCCGCTTTGAACGTCAGGTCGTCCTCGACGCGTAACTCGGCAGCGTTTGTCTCAACCATCTCCCAACTGTTCTGTGCGACCGACGAGAGCAACACTGCATCCCACTGCTCGACTGGTCGGCCATCACGGGCGAGCGAGAGAATTTGCCTAATTAGGTCCTCCATCCGAGTTAGCGCCCGTTCGATGGCTGCTGCGTGTTCATTCTCTGCAACCTCCTCGACATCCCCGCGGAGTAATTCGAACCGCCCTGTGGCCACGTTGAGAGGATTACGGAGGTCGTGACTCACTAAACTGGCAAACTGTTCGAGACGTTCGTTCTGTCGCACTAATTCCTCTCGGTACCGCTCACGGTCAGTCACGTCGGTCAGAAGGATGGTTCGACCGAGCCCAGCTTTTGCTGTCCCATACGGTGTCTCTGTAACATGGTAATACCGGGGGCGGCCCTCTTGTTGGAGTTTCAAAATAGCGTCGTCGCTGTCAAGACAGTCAGCTACTCGTGGAAGTGTCGTCTTCAGAGGGGTGCCCTCGGCACCGTCAAGGTCAGGGAAGAGGGTCTGCGCAGCGCGATTCGTGTCTCGAATGTGGTTGCTCGCGTCAAGCGCAATAATTGGCTCGTCCCGTTCGCCGGCCAATTGGATGGCATCGAACTGGTCGATATAGACGAACGCGACACCAACGGCGAAGACGGCGACCCCGAGCGGCTCGTAGGTAATATCGATGAGGTAGGGCGTGGTGTACCCGATAATATCGAACACGACGGGCAGGCCGGTGATTCCAACGAGAGCGAGGAGCGCTCGTGTGTCGAGATCGATCTCGGTGAACAGTTCCAACAGCATGAAATAGCCGACAAAGGCGAGTGCATACGAGAGCCCCATTGCAGTCCAATGTAGCGGCCCTGTGTATACGGACAGATGGGGGAACGGGGTGGCGACGGCTGTCGTCGTGAAGTATCCTTGGTGGAGAGGATTGGTGACCTTCACCGCGACAAGTACGATGTAGACGGCGATAGCAAGGCGACGGTATGTCGGATTTCGATGGTAGGTCCGACCAGTATACGCTGAACAGAAGTAGAGCCATGCGCCGACAGCTGCGAGTCCCAGCACGAGCCCGAACGTATACCACGCGAGTTTGAGTGATATCGTTGGAGAGACAAGAAATCCGACGTGAGCGGTCGCCCACCCGCCGCTCGTCAGGAGGAGTGCCCACAATCCCCGTCGCGTATCAGCATTTGTGATACGTTGAAGGCGTGTGAGACTTATAAAACAGGCCAATGCAGCCACGACGAAGAGACCAACATAGAGCAGAAAGAGAGGAGATGTCGTCGAGACAGCCATATTGGACCGTCCCGGGGGCCAGGGTAATACTTTATGAATCTGTAAGGTGACGATGTCTTGATAGCGCGTGATAGACGCGCACTCTTCAGTAACCGGCTGTTTCAGGCAAGAATATGTCTGAAGAATAGGATTTCAACAGAGCCGCTTGATCCAAAGCTGCTCAAAGAGACGTTGAACACGGCGAATATTTGATACAGGAAGCACAAGCAGACTCCGACACCCGTCCGGCTCCACGCGACCGACCGTACGCTTCGAGAAACGAAAGAAATGCTCCGATTGTTTGACTAGAATACTCAGTTCAAGCGATCTGCCAGTAGATTCATCGGTTGTAGATCGCGTTGGAAACCCACCGACGTCCCAGCAGTCACGGATCGCAGTTGACGAGAGCGCTATCAAGATTACCCGCGAGTGGTCTTGACTGTATTCTACAATAGATGTTGGCACAAAACTGTCTCTTGATGTGGGGCTGTTCGGACAGCACGGGGCTGATCCAACGGCTGAAGTGCTACATGGCTCCGTGAGAAATACAATCTCTCCGATGGCGTGTGTCTTGTTGATCAGTTCAGCTATCGGGCTACAGTCTCTCGCTTAGGACCCCGCGGTAGGGTCAACGACACAGACCGAAATCTCATCGAAAAGCGGTTCATATAGTCAGAATACGAATCGACCGTTTCCACAACTCGTGGGTCGACAGTCGGGACAGCGCACCCAAATTGCTTGAACAGTTCATGCATTATTACAATCACCAGAGACCGTCTCAACCACTCAACAGACAAACATCAAGAAGCCGTGGTTAACCAGACAGCGCCCTCCACAGCAACTTCTAACATAACGTACTGATCAACATGAGTATCTCATAGACTGTCTGGCACTCAACCGTAGTACTACGTTTCGGGGTTACGGCCCCTATCTCGCCATGTAGTCCGCCCAAACACGTGACTGCCCACAATCAGTTGAGTCGCTATCTCATATCGAGACGATGCGTGTCAGGCTCCGTCGTTTTCGCTACTGACGTTCGAGAAGTTCAAGCGCCTTGCTGAGTCGCGAGATGTACTCGTCAGGTGGGAACCGCCACCAGACCTGCCCACTCATGTGAGCCAGCGGGAGTACGTGGGTATCGACCGGATCGGAGATTCGGTGGAGTGTCCCATGGATGGACATAATGCTCTCGGGGTCGGCGTCGGTATCCACGACGGGTTCGGGTGCAGTCGAGCGTCGGAGTGCCGGCCACGCGTTTCCGCCGAAGGTGATCACAAGCTCTGGATCCAACGCCCGGAGTTCTTGCTTGAGGAGGTGTTGATACGAGGCGCGCTCGGCGGCAACTCCGAAACCGTCGACGCGGTACTTCACGACGTCGCCGAGGTAGAAGTCTCGATAGAACTGCCCGGATTCGACGTACTGGTGCCAGCCGTTCGGGAGCGAAATGAGATCGTGACGGGCGAGCGTCTCGAAAAAACGCTCCGCGAAGTCGGCGTTTCGCCCGGTCAGCCAGCTCTTGGCAAACTCGCGGTAGACGCCGATCTGGTCGCGAGCCGAACATTCGCCGGTGAGTGGGTTCTGCGGACGCAGTTCCGACAGGTGACGTTCATGGAGGTTTCCGGGGTCCTGAACGAGGAGGACGATGTCCGGATCGTCAGTCTCCCAGTCGTAGTAGAACGTGTATGAGAGTCGCCGGTTGACCTCCTCTCGGGTAGGGAACCCAGCGTCCGAAAGGACCGTCTCGACGCTTCCGATCGCCATCTCCTGTAGCTCTTGAAGCGTTGGCTCTGTCGGCTTGTCGATCTCCGAGAGGAGCTTACGAGCGGTCGTTTCGTCCATCATCTCTGAGTGGTATCTAGCGGGCTAATTGATAGTTCGGGTTGTTCAATTAGGATAAATCTGGCTCCGTTGAAATGCTTAAGATTGGGACATTAGCAGAGGATTCCCATACTTTCATACAAGTAACGGGTGTCCCAATATGTATGTCAGTCCAGCAGATTACTGCGAAAGATATCGCAGGCTGGGATTCCCTCCAAGATATCGCCGACTCCTTCGAGAAGCGCGGACTGAAACCGCGTCAAAACCTCGGAGAGGACAACGAACTTGTCCTTCAGCTCGCCGATGACGAGTTCGTCGTACTCGTCAACGCGGGTCCTGGTGAGACGGCGACGGATTTCAAGCCGGACAACCGATCTCGACACACGAACCTCGTCGCCACGAACGACTTTGAAGAGTTCACCTTCCTCACCCGGATGCGTAGCTGGGAAGGGCAACAGCACGGGCGCATCAAGCACCAGAAGATCTCGTTTACCAAGGAGCAGTTCACGAGCGACAGCGGCGAAAAGAACACCGTTCTGAAGAAGCTCAACTCCATCGAGTACGGCTCCTCCGCCGCGATCTACGACACGCTGTACGATACCCAGCAGGTCGTAAAGGAGTTCTACGAGGAGTTCGAGGAACTTCGGACGAACCTCGTTCAGGAGGTGTCCGGGATCCCCGACGATCGCGGCGACGCGAAGCAGCGGTACGTCCAGGTCATCCTCGACCGGATGATCTTCCTGTATTTCATCCAGGAAAAGCGCCTGCTGGACCGGAATCCGAACTACCTCCACGAACAGCCCGGCGACGTCGTCGATGACGGTGAGGATCGGTACGAGAACTTCTACCGGCCGCTGTTCTTCGACTATCTCGCGGAGGACAAGCAGAACCCAGAGTTCGGGAGCCTGCCGTACCTGAACGGCGGGCTGTTCGCGAAGAATCCCGTCGAGGAGGAGTTCCCAGACGCGAAGCTCGGCGCGTCCGCCGAGGAGACGAACGATCTCTTCGATGATGTCTTGGAGTTCCTGTCGGGGTGGAACTGGAACGTGGACGAGCGGCTCGATATCGTCGACCCGAAGAACCTCTCACCGGCGATACTCGGTCACATCTTCGAGCAGACGGTCAACCAGAAGGAGATGGGCGCGTACTACACGCCCGAAGAGATCACCGGCTTCATGTCTCGCCGGACGATCCATCCGTACCTTCTCGATCAACTCAACGACGCTGTCGACGCCGAGTACGACGAGATCGACGACGTGTTCGGTTTTCCCGAATTCGAAGCCGCCGAGGGCGAGACGGCAGTCGCGGACGGCGGGACGATGACGCAGCAGGCCGCCACCGAGAACGTGGAGACGAAGCACGTCGAGACGCTGTACCACGACATCCTGAAGGAGGCGCACGTCCTCGACCCGGCGGTCGGGAGCGGCGCGTTCCTGCTCGCCGCGCAGGACGTACTGGTGGACATCTACATTCAGTGTATCGAGTACTTCCAGCAGCTCGAAGCGGAGGGGAAAGGCTGGGAGTTGGAGTCTCGTACCCGTGACGAGTTAGAGACGATCAACGAGGGGCAGGGCGGAGCGTCGCTGTACGCGAAGCGGACGGTCATCCTGAACAATTTGTACGGGGTCGACATCGACGAGGGCGCCGTCGAAATCTGTAAACTCCGCCTCTGGCTCTCGATGGTCGCGGACATCGAGGATGAGCCCAGCGAGGTCGAACCGCTCCCGAACATCGATTTCAACATCCGGCAGGGGAACTCGCTTATCGGGTTTACTGAACTTGTAGAAACAGCAAACGACGGAGATGCGCAGTTATCCAATTATGGTGGCGGTGTAGGTGAGAGCGTACACTCGCTATATGACGGCGTTATTGAGGCTGTTAAAAAACACCAACACGCTAACTCCGGGAAAGAAGCAGCAAAATGGCGTAACGCCGCAGAAGAAAAAATTGAGAATCACAGTGAAGAGTTAGATAAGAAGATACTGGAACAATTCGAAGATGCGGATGTTGACGATCTGACTCTTGAACATATTCAAGAATACCATCCATTCCACTGGGTATTGGAATTCGCTACAGTCTACGAGGACGGTGGATTTGACGTTATTATCGGCAATCCCCCTTGGGATCAAATTCAGGCAAATCCAGATGAATTCTTTGTTGAATATGAACCGACCTTCTCTTCACTACCTAGTAAACAAAAAGAGACAAAGCAGAATGATTTGCTGGACGATCCATTAGTAAGTGAAAATTGGGAAAAGTACAAAGAAAGAACCCAAAAGAAAGCACAATACTACAAGAAGAGTGGAGAGTACAATCTTCAACAGCCTGTAGTCGGTGGCACAAAACAACCGATTCCTAATGACTTGTCTGCTCTCTTTTTTGAGCGGATTTTCAATCTCACACAAGACGGATCACTTATCTCGTTAATACTCCCAAATGTCGTCTTTAGTGGCGCAATGGGCAAAGATCTCCGAATGGAGCTTCTAAACAAGAATACAGTACAATCGATTGTCGGATTCGAAAATAAAGGAATATTTTCTCATGTTGATGATCGGTACAAATTCAATATTGCGGTCTTCAAATCTGGAGGAGAGACACAGAGTGTTAGCGGTATTGGCTTACAGAATAATGTTAACATTCTTCGCAATATTTCAGAACATGCCATAGAGATCTCCAAAGAGATATTGGTTAAATATTCTCCCGAAGCACGCAGTTTCCCGAATATCCGGTCCAAAGACGAGCTAGACGTCATTGAGAAGATTGTTCAATGGCCTCCTATCGGAGAAGAGCACGGAGACGACTGGTATGCTGATGTCTATTATGAACTGAGGAAGGGATATGATAATGATCGCTACACCGAAGATGCTGAAGTCGGAGATTACCCCATTTTTGAGGGGAAGAACATATATCAGTATTCATATGATAACGAGTTCTTTGATGATATTGAAGAGCAGAAACTGTGGGGCGTTGAAAAAGAGGTGGATGGCGTGAAAAGCGCGAAGGAGCGAATCAGAGAGCGAAATATTAGAAAACTGAAAAGAGCCGTTTATGATGCGTTTGATGGCTCGGGATCGCAGAAGCAATTTGTAAATGACTTACTTCAGAAAAATAGAGGAAGGGGACTAGAGAATGCTGACGTCAAGCTGGACGGATCTGAGTACCGGCTTGTATTTCGAAAAATATCAAACCCCACTAACGAAAGAACCGTCATTTCTGCTGTACTCCCGACCGGTAGCGTGACCGTAGATTCTGTTTATACTCTTCGTCCATTTGAACTGAATGTTCAAAAAGAAGATACTGTAGAAGGTAACTTACATTCGGCATATGATCGGATATTTACTGATAAGGAACTATTCGCTGCCTTAGGGCTCTGTAATAGCATTCCGTTTGATTTCCTGATGAGAACAAAAGATGCTCAAAACTTGCTAGCATTCCGATTTGAAGAATCTCAGATGCCTCGTCTCGCCGCAGGCGATGAGTGGTTCGAATACATTAGCAAACGAGCTGCTCGCTTGAACTGCTATGGAGATAAATTTGAAGGAATGCGTGAGCGGTTAGGAGGGATAGAACCAGCGACAGATAACCAAGAGCGTCGTGAAATCCAATCCGAAATTGATGCTGCCGCCTTCCATGCGTATGGCTTAGACCAGTCCGAAGTAGAGTTCGTTCTAAATGACTTCCACCAAGTAGAGAATCCGCGTATGATGGATGATGACTACTTTGATCTTGTGAATTCAAAATACACTGAGTTATCAGAAGAACACTTGTAGAATGGGTCTATTATGAACTGACCACTCCCCAACACATCAGTCGAGCCTGAACCTCACTTTCACCCACGAGCGTATCCTGATACTCCGTCGACTCCTCTACGTTCTCTTTTAAGAACGCTTCTAACTCATCTAAGAACTCCATTGGCGGCCAATCTGGGAACGAGTCGTACTCCGTCGTGTCTCGGAATGTCTCTCGAAGGATCCGATCCTCGTCGGTGTTGGCTAACTTCACGTCTTGGAGGCGTTCGCTGAGGCTCTCAGCCCACTCATCGAGCGTGTCGTACTCCTCCGCAGGGACCGACTTCTCCCCGTAGTTCGGTTGTAGATGGTACGCGATGAAATCCAGAATCGTCTCCTGCTCCTTCGAGAACGAGTCGCCCTGTTTGAACGCGCCTTCTACCTGGCCTTCCCGAATCGCCTCCAGCCGCTCGTCGAGGACTTCCTGAATCGCATCTCGGTTGGACAGGACGCTCTCGGCGTCACCCGAGATCGGCTCGCCCCTCACCTCGGGGTCGATTTTGAGCGTGCCGACGGGACGCTCCTTCACCTCGTCCCCGAACGGCTTGTAGTAGAAGGCCCGCCGAACGCGACCCAAGGGAGACTCGTGATCGTCGTCGTCGAACCAGAGGTGCGCGAGCCCGAACACGCCCGGACGCGGCCCGGAGTCGTGGTCCGTGACGTTCGTGTACAGGCGCTCACGCTCCGCGGGCGACTCCTCGAAGTAGTCCGCGGCGTACTCGAAATCGTCCTCGGTGAGCCCGAACTCCTCGTTCAGCTCCTTCTTGAGCAGGAACCGCTCGTAGGCAGCGTGTTCGTTGCTCCCAGCGTTGCGGAGGAGAGGGTTCTTGCTCGTGTCGTCGAGCTCGTTGATGTCCTCAACCTCCCGCGACTTCTGTAGCGAGTCCTCGATCTCGTCCACCTGGAGCTCGCCGATCGTCTTCTCCGTCTCCACGCCGGTCTGTTCCAAGATCTGGTCCTCGTTCGGATCGAGGATGTTGTTCTCCTTGCCAACGATGAGCGCGATGTCGTTGATCTTCGCCTGAAGCCGTTTCAGCAGCTTAATCGCCGCCTCGATGTCACCGTCAGGGTAGAAGTTGTGGACGTACTTCTCGTCGGTACTCCCGATCCGGTCGATACGCCCCACGCGCTGAACAATCCGCATCGGGTTCCACGGCAGGTCGAAGGAGATCTGGACCGATACGTCCTGGAGATTAACCCCCTCTGAGAGGGTGTCGGTCGCGATGACGTACTGGAGTTCGTCCTCGCCGGACTCGGCGAGCGTCTGCTGATACCCCGACGCCTCCGGGGCGAACCGCTGAATGACGTCCTGTTTGTTGTCGTCGCCGCCTTTGACGACCGCGCTGTTCGCCTCCGTGAGCGGTGAGTCGGGATCGTTGAGCAGCGTCCGGTGGACGTAGTCCGCGGTAGCGCGGTACTGCGTGAAGACGAGGACTTTCTCGTCGTCGTAGCCGTTGAGAACGTCCGTGAGCCGCTCGACCTTCGGATCGCGGAACTCCCGGAGCGAGAACACCGCCTCGTAGAACTCGCGAGTCGCACCGTCGACGTCACTCAGATCGCTCCGCGGGTAGAGGATCGGATTCAGCTCCTCCTCTGGAACGTCGGGAAGAACACCGGCGTTGTGCTCGTGAAGCCACTGCCTCGTTGAAACGGCCTGGTCGCTCACGTCGCCGGAGTCCTGTGCGATATCGCCGATGAACTGCGAGAGGAAGTACGCGATCAGCGTCAGGTCCTCTCGGATGTACGTCTTCACCTCACCGATTGTCGCGTCCGCCAATTCGTCCGGCGCGTCGGTCTCCGTGTCTTCGTCCGCACGAACCGCGGTCGTGTCGAACCCGAACTCTTCGAGCGTCTGTTCGAGATCTTCGGCGGCGTCGTCTCCTTCCACGAAGTCGTCGAGCGTCTCCGCCTGCTCCTCGTCTTGGGCCGCCCGCAACAGGTCGATCTCCTTCTCTTCGGGGAGTCCATCGAGAAGCCCGAGAAGCCGCCGCTCGCTCTGGTGTAGCGTCTGGATCGACTGAACGAACGCGTAGGTCGACGACTCCAGCCGCTTGAGCAGGTTCAGCTTGTACAGCGCCTTCAGCGTCCCGCCTGCCTTCGGGTTCTTCACCGTAATGTGCGGGAGATGGAGTGCGTCCATCACGTCCGGCAGCATCCGATACACCGGCTGGTACGCCGGAGGAAGCGAATACTGCTCCTTGCTGAGCGTCGGCGGCTTGAAGCTCATCTCGAAGTCCTCCTCGTCTTGGATCTGGTCTTTGACGTGCTTCCGCGTCCGCAGTACCATCACCTCGTTCAGAATCTTCGAGATCTCCTCTGAATGGCGCTGGAGTTGCTCGGTGATACTCTGTAGCTTTTGGTCACTAGCTTCCTCTTTCCCGGCGGCGATCTTCTTCCGAGTCTCAGAGAGTTCGATGTACTCTTCGAAGGCACCGAAGTCTAACGACGCCTTATTTCGCAGTTCTTCGGGGCTAGTGAACAGGCTGATCAAGTTCTCTAAGTCGGTCGCAGAGTTGTTAATCGGCGTCGCCGTCAGCATTATCATCGTCTTGCCACGGAGCTGACGGAGGTTGGCGTGGCGACGCGTTCCCTTGTAGTCGTCGTCGTGATCCGGGGTCGGTCGCCACTTCCCGTGATTCCGGAACCGGTGGGCCTCGTCGACGAGTACAACGTCAAACGCTTCTTTGAGGTCTTGAACCTCGTCGTACGCGAGATTCTGGAACTTACTGATGCTCATTACGTCGAGGTGCGTTCCATCAACTTCGAGACCGAAGTACGGATTGCCGTCTTCGTCCGTGTCGTCTTGGAGGAGGTCTTCCCACTGCTCGGTGAGGTTCGCTGGCACGATCAGTAAACAACGGTCTCCACGCTGGCGGTAGTCGTGGAGGAGCTCGCCGCCGATGAAGGACTTCCCGAGACCGACCGAGTCGGAGATGATACAGCCGTTGAACTGGGAGAGCTTCTCTTTCGCGCTTTCGTACCCGAGCGTCTGGAAGTAGTACAGCGGACTGTCGCGGATGTTGACGTTCCCACTTAATTCGTCGTACGCGAGGAGCTTGTACAGCTCGAACGGTTCGATGTACGTCCCTAGGTCATCGGGTGTCTCGTCGTCATCAGAATCGTCTTCTTGTTGCTCCTGCCAGTCCTGATACTTCGTGCTGTTCTCGATGACCCGGATGATCTCTTCGCTGAAGTCCTCGGCATTCGCCCACTGGTTGTCGTACCAACTTTCGAACGCCTCCGCCTCGCGCCTATCCTGGCTCGTGAGATTCAGTTCAATGTTGTTCCGGTGTCCGCTAGCCGTGAAGTTCGACGACCCGACGACAGTCGCACATGGACGTGTGTCTGTATCGTCTTCAGTCGCCCAGTCATCATCGTCGCGTGGGGCTCTGAACGAGGCCCCTTTGGCGTGGAAGTATCCGTTTTCTGGATTTCGCACGCGGACGCTAACCTGATCTTCTGCTATGAAATCTCGTAGCCGATCCAACCGCCCCAATTGGGCGTTATTCAGCTCCTCAATACTCTCTTCAACCTCATCTTTGAGATTACTGCGTAGATTTTGTCCGTCCCCAATCTCATCTGCTGTACTCCGATTCGTCTGCCGGCCCATCAAGATACGAATGGGAGCATGACCGAGTTCATCAGGGTCAGCAAGTTGTTCGAGATCCTCGCGGTACAGATTGAAACCGGAAAGATAGAAATAGCCAGTAGCGATACGTGCTTCTTCGGTCTGTGGGATTATCTTTTTGTAGACGTCTTCGACCGTCCTATCAGCATTGTCGACGATTGGAGGGAGAGAGATCATTTAGGAAAGAGGATCACGGGGAGGCAACTTAGTGTTTAGTAGAGAGGGTGTCATAGAACGATTAGCACACCAAAGAGCAGGGTGAATGCTGAGGTGGATGAGCTCAGCGACCCTACAAGATGATCCTTCGGTCAAGTCGTTCTTCAATGCCGTGGAAACCGAGACGTTAGCGCTGCTTGATAGTCACTCGAAGTCGTCAAGCGACGTTTGCTCCAACTTCTCCTGAACGTCATCTACGAATCCGTCCACCTTCCGTTGGAGCGCCTGTAAGGACTTCGAGACCACCCTCCATTCGTCTTTTCTCCCTGCCTGAACTTTCTCGATGTGTTCATCCAGTCCCTGCAGCTGGTACTCCGTGAGGATGGTCTCCGTGTGTGCTCGTAGCTCGTTTTTTAGGTTGTTATCGAGGTCAATCCACAGCGGGTGCGCGTTCTCAAGCAGATCGTCGGCGTCAAACGTGTTCTGTTTGAGTGCAACGTGAACAGTGGATTGGAGGATGCTGATGGTGAACTGGCGGTAGTCATCATCACCAGTCCCCACGTCAAATGGGAAGTAGTCTGTTGGCAGCCGGCGTGTGTTCGTGAAGATGGGAAATTCGTCTTGGAGATCAACGAGATTGAATTCGTAGTTGTCTAGCGTCCGAATGATGTACTGGTTCGCGTCCTCATCGAAGTGAACGACCGCAAAATCGTTCTCAGGTAGGTGTGGGTTTTCGTTGAGGTCTTCGAAGGATGAGTACGAGAATTCAGCGTCGAAGTCCTCTGTGGCATCGGCGGCAGAGACGATACCGCGAGTCAGCAGGACTTCGGGTGAGTGATGTATTGACTCATACTTCTGGTTCTGTTCCTCCTTAATGAAGTACGACTTACAGTCGATGATGATAGAATGGTTATGGGCGCGGCTGGTGAGAATCAAATCTGGATTCACCGAGTCGCCCTCATGGACAAAGCTCGGATCAATGATGTCGACGGTGTAGCCTAGGTTCCGCAGAGCGTCGGGGAACGTCCTGTCGAGCTGGCACAGCCCAATCCACGCATTAATCTGGAGGGTGTGATCGGAGAGGTTCTCCATCACACTCATTCTTCCACCTCCATCGTAGCGTTCGAGTCATAGTGCCGTTGAAGATTCGAGTAGATGCGGAGAGCGGTGTTCCCACATGCCTCGTCGCCGAGGTAGAGTCGTAGCCACTTGGGGCAAATCTCAATGGTGTATTTGTCGTTATTGTGGAGATCCACGCCTTTTATTTTCCAGTACTGGTCATCGAGTTTGGTCTTCGCACCCCAGAGTCGAAGCGGGTTCTTCGCCGTAATGATATTCTCGATGAACTGCCGGACGTCTTCGATCTCGTTGTCCAGTTCGATCACGAGTGGGGTACCGTCCATCCCCGTCCCGTGTTCCTGAGATTCGTAGGAGAGCCGGTGGTTCTCCTCGATCTTCCGCAGAAGCGTTGCGTATCGCCCCTTAATCTCAGCAACGGTGTCAAGATGGAGTTGGATAGAGTCCCCTCCACTAGTGGTGAACCGTCCGTTGTGGGTTACTCGCTCTAAAATGAACGAGCCGTTCACGTTCCGTTTGATGCCGACGCTGGAGAGGGAGAGGAAGCTGGATAGTTCGTCATGACTGTCGAGAATGTCGAACAGAGTTCCGGTTCCACGACCGCTACTGCGCACCGAGAGATCGCCGAAGTCCAGCCTCTCGTCGATGTAGTCCTCGGAGAACACGTCGTCAGCGTCGTAACTGACGCCCACATCGCGGAACTCGCCCATGTCCATTACCTCACGCTGTTGCTCGATCGGCATCCACGTGTAGTCGAGTCCGTTGCGGATGCCGCTCACCATGTCTTGGACGACTTTCTTTGCGTCCTCGGATTCTTCGAGGGTGTAGAGCGTCCAGAATCGAGAGTCCTCGTGATCGAGGAAGAAGGTGTACTTGGTAGCGTTGCGTTGGATGATGAGTTCTTGTAAGTCGAAGTCAACCTCGCGAGCCTCTGTTATGTCCACTCTCTCGTGGAGTTCCTCCGGAGTGACATTGGACTCAATGAGGAAGGTCTTGAGCATTGTCTGCCCGGGTTGCAATTCTTGTTCTTCCACCAACTCGTCGTACGTACCCTCGATGGTGTGCTGGAAGACGTCGAAGAGGTCTCGTCTGCTCTGGATAGACGAAGTGGACATCAGCTTTCTCGTATTTGATCCTAGTTCACTAGGTGTGTTAGTAATTGGCAATCCACGGTGAAAGTGGATCCATTACGGCGCGTGGGTGTTCTTTTGTTGGTTTGTGGAAGGGCTATTTAAATTCGTGGTGGGTAGGGAGAGACAACGCACAGTAACCCGCTTCTGGTCGTGATTATTGCGCTAGTCCCAGCCACTCAATAGTCTAGTCGACTCGGAATGAGCGTTTTCAATCTTGTTCCCGTGATATTGAGGCTTGGAGTCTTATGTAACAACCTGGTAAGAATAGAGCATAAGATGTTACACAAGGTAATCAAATGACGATATCATTATTCGGCATACACTACTCTATTGAACCCACAGAAGGCGTCGGGATCTGTCACTATACAATCGATTCAGTGTCGTTATCAAGAGAATTCGGAGAGGCAACCCTGGTAGAAAACTGGTATACATAAGGACTGAAAACAAGGGTGATAACCGTGCTACCGCTTCAAGTCGATGTCTGGTCCCTCCTCACCGACGTAAGCCTCGGTACCTGGCTCGGCTTCGTCGTCACACTCATCACCAGTGTCGGTGTCTACCTACTCCGACGCAGTCAACAGAAAACCAAGCTCCGGCGCTCCCTGATCTCCGAACTCGAAGAACAAGACCTCGATCGGGTCATCAAAGCCGTCAACTCCTCAGAATCCGCTGTGCCACCAGACGACAACGGTGAAAGCCCGGAACTTGATCCATCAGAACTGCCTCCTGCCGGCACCCTCCCCACCCAGATCTACACATCCAACGCCGGCAGCCTTGGCATCTTATCACAGGACGAAGTCGACGACATCGTCTCCTACTACTCAGGCCTCCTCACCCAGAAAGCAATCATCAATTCAATCCGCTCAGACAACGGATCGATGGCCGCCGACCAGAAAGAACTCCGAGATAAGATCACAGACCTAGAAGACGAACGCTCCTCACTCGTCGATACACTAGAGAACGCTAAGTCAATCCGCTAACGACAAGGAATAGCCGGTGAAACCAGTCAAACACCTGAAACAAATGCTTTTTGCTCCTTGGATATAATTTCCATAGTACACGGCCAACCAAGAGTTCTAAATGTCCAGTACAGAAGCGGATTTCCTCAACGCGATCGATCGCAGCTTCTCCTCCAGAGCTGATTTTATCTCCTACATCCAATCTGAGGTAAACCTGAACAAACTGGACAACAAACTCAGTTTGATCGGCTCAGTCTCCGACCACAACCGAGAAACCTTCATAGACCGGCTTAGCAACCACTTCAAACTCGTCAACCAGAACGACGACTTGCTTCTACTGTGGGCCTCCGACGAACGAGTCCCGTACTACGTCCACTTGGAGGACAACGAGTTCCCGATCTTCTTCACTGCAGCGAACAAGACCGACGAAATCCCAGACACACTCGTCGAATACCTGAAGAAAGATCACGCAATGAGCCGGATGTGGGTCGGAAAACGGGAAATGGAGCGTCTCCGCCAGCAAATGGTGGATCAGCACCGGGACCTGATTATCCCACAGTTCACCGCCAAACGCTCCAAACACACTGATATTCCAGCCAAAAAGAGGCCGGAATACAACCGGACGATGCGGTACTGGGCGGACGACGGCTTGGAGACCTACCGGCACATGAAAAGCCGATACGGTGTCCTGCCTACGAACATCCAGTTCGAGGTTCCCGGTAACTTCAAATTCCAGATCACTCAGGACGGAGTGTTCACCGCTATCGACGGCGGCGTTGACAACATCGCATCCCTGATCGACCAGTCCACGAAGCGGCTTCGGCTCGTCAAGAAGATCATCAATACTTCGGACTACGATGAGAACGGGTCCGGCTTCCTCGAAGATGTCTCCCTGCCGTACAGCAAGCCGTGGGCGATACAACTGGATGACAGGCCTGCAAAGGATGACATCCGTCACTTCGAGGGGAACGTTGAAGCAAGCAATCTCGAGTTCAGCGTCGTCCATTTCGACTCTTACCTCGACTCACGCGGATTCGACGCCGAGCTGATGGATAGGAACAACTACGGGAAAACCGCTATCCGGACAAAAGAGGATGCGATAAGGATCTATCCAAGAGAAGAGACAGGGATCGATCAGTCGTTCCGTATCTACAATTTCGTTGACGATCACATCGAGGCAGATCCTGAGGCAATCGAAGTTGTATGAAGGATCCCGAGGACCCTTGGACGTTCGATGACGGATATCTTGAGGATCTTAGTTCGCGTAACCAGGAGCGTTTTGAAGAAGAGTTCGATGACAACTTGGATGAGTTTAGCGAGGATACGGTGGAACGACGGTTACAGACCCGGTTCAACCAAGCAGAAGAACATTTGAAACTGGTTAAGGCCGCAGCTGCCTGTTTCCATCCTCGGGAAGGCGCAGGACGTTCTGAAAGCGGGTTTCGTTATGTTGGTGTGGACCCCCTACAAGCTGTAGACGAGAACCCCGCAGATATCCTACTGGTAAAGCCGGAGTACAACGGAGCCTACTTCTGCGTGGTTTGCTGCGAGATCGGTGGTGAGAGCAGGAAGGACTGGGTGAACAATGTGAACGAGGCACGCCACGTGTTCGAGTCACAGCAGAATCGGAGTGTCCTGACTGAGCAGCTGGGAATCGAGAATGATGATCTCTCGTTCCAGTATGTGACGTTGACTCGGACGGATGACACCGTTGAGATGGATTTCTCAGTGCTTGATCGGAACTGTGACGCTGACACCTATGCCGTCTGGTCCACGGATGTAGAGGACAAGTGGATGATGTACGAAGACGGTTCATTCGTCCATACCGACCTTCGCTCCGCTTTCTCAGAGAAATTGGACTACATGCGTCGTGAAGACCCATTGAAGTACACAGTCGGCACCCATCCAGTGTTCCCCCTACAGGATATCGTATATCAGGTTGTCAAAGAGAAGTTTGAGTTCGACGACGAACACAAATCCGAGTTTGCTCACGAGACGTTCTACGAGTTATTCGAAAAGGGCCTTCAGATCCAGTGTAGTGGTAAACGACGGGAGCGTGTGGTGTCGTCAGAAGTGGATAGATTGCTGGATATGGCGTTGAAGACCGGTGTTTTCTCGGATGAGGATGATGACTTACGGTCAGAAGATCAAGATTACAGGATTATGTATTCAGGGACTCGTGGTCCAGATCATGCGGAGAATGCTGTAAAATCAAAGTATTCAGATAATGCGGCCAAGGTCCAAGTTGGACAGTTGGCTTATGATAAGACCCAAAATGAATTTGATCCGGAAACGGATCTCGGCAATTTCGGAGCGTTGTAGGCCGTCGAAATCGGATTATTCGTCGATATACCGGTAGGCCGGTATGTCGTACACCTTTTCGTACAATTCATTAAGAAGGCCGAGGAGTTCGTCAATCTTGTTGAGATCGTCCAGAACGGACAAGGTAAATCGTTCCTCAACGTCGTCCACTAAGGCAAGTCGAATCTTCGTATATGCCGGATTCCTTCCCGTGTATCCTTGTCGATCACTCCTGCCTTTGTTAGGAGATCGGCACGTCCCGGATACGATCCGACCTGTTCAGTATATATCGAGGGGATTAGATTTCTGGAAGAAACCAGCCAGCGATGGGAGCCTCTAACAGTGTAACTGATATTTATATGTGGACAGTTGAACTATCTAATAGATGACTCAAAGCCGGGAGGAAGTCTCCTGTCCAGTCACCGGCTGTTCTTATAGGGGGCAACCCGCATCTGTCGCAGGACATGTGAGTGGAAAACGGGATGAGCGACACGACTGGCAACGGCTTGGATATGACGGTGCGCGTCACTACAAAAGAGAACAATCTCAAACTCAATCAACTGAGGAACCGACCCCAGTATTCCCAATCCTTACTGATAGTCACGTTGGCAAACAATCGGGTGGCTACGGTGCCTCTACTTGGAAAATTGATCCGCTTGAAGACTTAGAGACCGTCCTTGGATTCGTGGATAGCTTACACAAAGTAGACACAAAAGAAGGCCAATTGCTCTTTGAGCAGATCCTCTATACGGGAGACCTATTCCAGAATAATCGCGGCGGGATAGGCAACGATGACGTCGCAGCAGTACGAGCGATTTTTGAGGATTTACCCACGGATGTGCTGCCAGTCCTCTATATTTGCGGTAACCATGCTCGCTCAGAGGGCCGACAGGTTTGGAACGAATTTGAATCCGCCGGCCTTGCACAGAGCCTTTCTACGACGCCATATGTGCTGGGCAACACAGCGATCTATGGAATCGACCACCACTCCGAACAGTGGTGGGAGTCGGCACCCACGCTTGAACCGAGCTCGGCTCCCCTTCGGGTTCTCTGTCTCCACCAATCGATCGAACCCTTCCGGAAATCGTCGACAGCTGAATTCGACCTCCGAACAATGCTTCCCAGAGTCAGTACTGCAATTGACGGCGTTCCGGAGGTTGTGATCGTCGGACACATGCACGAGATCATCGATGAGCAAATCTCCGTGGATGGACAGAACGTTCGGGTGATTAACGCCGGCTCAACCACCAATATCGGGGCTACGGAAGACGAGATCATACCTGGAATGAGTCTCCTATACCCTGATTCAGGATCTACGAAGTCTCTTCGCTTTCCGGATGAGTAGATTGGTCACGGTCGACTCTTCCGCTTCGCTACTGCCTTTACAACGACGCTATCCCGCCGCCTTCTGCGGATTCAACAGAGAGGAATACACCATTTCCGGAGGGTTTCAATAGACCCGGTTGTAGCCAATAATTTGCCTCCCGATGATTTCCACTCAACCATGACCGGAATCGTGATCCTCCCCGCTGGTCGCGACGACGCGTTTTAGGACTACAAACAGTTCATCCGAGATGGGCACCCAATTGAGGATATTGAGTCATATCTTAATGACGAGGACCTCGAACTATTTCACACTACATCTGAAACAGCCGGTTGAGAAAGAGTACGAACTGGCTGCGGACCGGACTACTAATCCCGCAACCGTCTCTTCACGACCTCCCCAAGTTCTTTCGCAGGAATCTCTTGGAGTCGCTCGTCTTCGCTCAATGTATCTAGAACAGCGCCAACAGGCTCGGTAAACTTGAAAACCAAGTGGACACCCGATTTGAATCCACCACTGACCCGTTCGCTTTCCAGAACGCCGTACGTTCCGGCCTTATTGATGTGGCTGTTGACTGTTTCTTGTGTGTATATCTCCATGTCGCTTCCCTCACAGAGAATTTTGTAGATGTCGTACACCACAGGGCTCGGAGCCGCTCCCTTATTCTCTTTCGCGACAAGTGCGGCAGCGTACAGAGACAGCTTCTTTTGGACAGACATCCCACCAACGATCTCAAGGACCCGATTCTTCACCACAGAGTCGTTTGCCGATCTGACGTGGTCCTGCGTCACCACCGGGTCGCCCGCCCGGTTCGCGATCTCTCCAGCATCCCGGAGCAGATCGATCGCGCGACGCGCGTCACCTTCGTTTTGAGCACCGTACGCAGCCACGATCTCGATTACTCCGTCTTCGAGGGCGTCTTGTTTAAACGCATCTCGACGTCGTTCGAGAATTTCGATGAGCTCGTTGGCGTCGTAATCCGAGAAATGAATCCCGTTCGGATTGTACGAGCTGTCAGTCCGGCTGTCAAGGTTCTCGCGGAACTTCGGGTAGTTAGTGACAACCACCGTTGACAGCTGCGTATCAACATGCTGTTCCGACATGACTCGGCTCAAACTATAGAGCAGTCGAGAGTACGCCGGTTCGTCTGCTCCCGTACTGCCGGTCAGCGCGTCGATCTCGTCGAGGATGAACACGAGTGAGTCGAAGTGATCGTCGACAATCTCGTAGAGCCGAGTGTATTTCATATCGGTCGAGACACCCGACCGAGGTACATCCCAAACCACGCCCGCTTTCCGTGCCGTCTGGTGGCCTAGCTTCCACACAGCGCGGTCGAGCGTGTGGGACTCCATCGTTTTGAAATTGACTGCCACAAAGTCGAACTCAATACCGCTCTCCTGAGCTCGTTCTTTGACTTTGTTCGCGACGGCTTTCACCGTCAGGGTCTTGCCTGTACCACTGGGACCGTACAAAAGCAGATCCGGCGGTCGCTCACCATCGAGAGTGTCCCGAAACGCCCGAGCTTCGGCAGCGAGTTGCTCGTCCCGGCCGTAGATCCGATCCTGATCGACAATCGTACTCGAGTCAACCAGGTCCTTGTTTTCAAAAACAGTCTGTACGTCGCCATCGAGGATGCTATCCACGACAGATGATCCGGACTCTTGTGACCCACCAGACTCGGTATCTGGCTGCCCCGAGTCGGTTTCGTCGCCTTCCATAGTGGTCATTGTGATCTAACCCTTAATAGCCTTTGTCGAAATGAAGGGGGTGGAGTCGAAATGAAATGGGCGATGTCGATATGAACACCCCTCCGTCGAAATGAATTTCCTGCCCCTTTCATATCATCACACACCAACTTCGAAGTGAAGACCCCTCCATCGATATGAAATCTCAGACAGCAAGACAGACACCCCTTCTTCGAAATGAAATCCCACCTCAGAGTCCTGGCCGCGGTAGATCTTCTTCGAAGTGAGCACCCCTCAGTCGATATGAAGCCATCTAGCCCGGAAATCAGTCCCATCCACACACCCCGTCATCGAAATGAAATACGAAAACACTGTGTGCGAGCCCGTCCATGAGATTTCATTGTGAGGAATGGCAGCAGGTTCTTCGAGATGAAATGCTCGAACAAAACACGAATACTGCCGTATTAGACCGTACAAATTGGATTTGGAGCAATTTCTTCTGTGGAAGAACCAATTTCATATCGAAGACGGTGTATGAGAGTCATCTTACTTCTACGTCAATCTCCGATTTCATATCGAATATGGGGTGTGAGAGCTACCGATATGATCTCCCGTTGTCCGCTCACAGTAGATACCCCGTTTGTTTTCACATTATACATTCTCTTCACAAACTCTTTTCACAGAATTAATTCACTGTATAAACCGCTCTACTGTGGTTTTACAGCGGCAACGAGGGATCCATCTCTTTCGATCCACCATACCATCTCTCCGTGAGATGTTTACAGCGGCAACGAGGGGTGTTCGACAGATAATCCCTGATGCCTCGAGCACCGCAACGCCGAAATCAACCATCCCTCCAGCGTCCTCGAGTCTATCACGAACGGAGAACCCGCCAACACCGCCATCGTCACTGGGCCTAGCGGCGCGGATAACTTAACCAACAAGATCCTGCTACTGTTGCTTTCTGTTGATTAATCATCGAGAGTAGGACCTTTCCCGAGATGGGTCTTTATCCGTGTGATGGACCAAGCCAAGGTATGAGCGACTCGGCGTCTCCAAGCGCCTCTGTCTCGCTATCTGCGCCCACAGACATTCCAGCAGTCCTGGATCGGGCTGGTATCGATTATGTCGGTGTTCATGACCAGCGACTACTTGCTATCTATCACACCGGTATCTTCAATGTAGTAACCGATCCGGAGCCGGTATCGAATGCGCACACACTCCAAATCGAATGCTGGGAAGTACCACTTCCATCTCGCGATGATGAGAGGTCACCACAGGAGCTTCTCGAGGACTTTGCCGCCGTATTTGACGCAGGCAACCAGAGCTAGAGTTGTCTGTCTGTATCTACGACCTAGCGATCTCGATGAGCACGTCAGACAGTACCCTCCATGAGGTCCATCCGGCTCGGGCTATCGTGATTAGTATAGAGCGAGCACCACACTGTTGACTGGGTTTCTGAATGTTTCCGGAAACAGTGTGTTTCCACAATCAGAATCGAGAGACGTCGGAGCAATCGAGGAGGATATACGACTGCGATCAGAGCTTTTCCGGAATCTACCCAGTCACACTTTTACCACTTACCCAGAGAATAGCTACCTACTCACAGATGATCCGTGATGCTCGCGTCCTCCGCGCTGGGTTCGTCCCTCGAGAAGTCGAGCATCGCGACGCCGAAGTCAACCATCTCTCGAGCGTTCTCGAACCGATCACGAACGGCGAGCCGGCTGACACAGCCATAGTCACCGGCCCGAGCGGCGTCGGCAAAACCTGTGTCTCGAAGTTCGTTACCGAACGGCTCCGCGAGGAAGTTCTCGACGTCGAGGCCACCTACGTCAACTGCTGGCGAAACTACAGCCGCTTCCGGACACTATACCAGATCCTCGACGACATTGGCGCGACGATAGACATCCATCGCCAGTCGACACCCCACGACGAGCTCATTGATCGGCTCCAACAGTACGACGGCCCTCGAACCGTCGTCATCCTCGACGAGGTCGACCAACTCGAAGACCCGAGCCTCATCTACGACCTCCACAGCATGGAGCAGTTCGCGGTGATCTGTATCGCGAACAAAGAAGAAGAGCTGTTCAGCCGCGTCGACGACCGCCTTGTGAGTCGATTGCGCTCCAGCGAGCATGTCCGGATGGACAAGTACCACAACGAGCAACTCTACGATATTCTGAGTGCTCGAACGAAGTGGGGCCTTGAAGAGGACGTTATCACCGACAAGCAACTCTATCAGATCGCTGATGCCGCCGCTGGCGACGCCCGTCTCGCGATCGGGATGCTTCGCAGCGCAGCCAGCACGGCTGATCGCGAAAATCACGAGGAGATCACCAACGATATTCTCATAAACGCTGCTGAAGATGCTCGGGCACAAATCAAACAGAAGAGTCTCGACTCGCTCACACCACACCAGCGGGTCGTCTACGATATTGTTCGCGACCACGGCCCGCTTGGACCCAGCGAGATCCACGACCGCTATACTGAGGCGGTCGACGATCCGCGGACGAAGCGCACCGTCCGGACCTACCTTTCGAAGATGGCCCAGTACAACCTCCTCGAAGCAGAAGGCACGAGTCGAGATCGCGAGTACTCACTCGTTGATTCAGCAGCTACATCGCCGATACAGTGACTCAGAGGCCGTGGAGTAGGTATCTCGTGGCTTTGTACAAGATCCCTTCTCCAGATATATCTCCTCCGAAATAGATGTTCGTGGCAGGCTGCGAATTCAGAAATAGGCCTTAATAACAGGACCTAGCGGCTGGCCATCATCCAAGTGTACTATCTCCTGCTTCACTACAACAAATCCCGTCTGAAACTGCTGTAATTGTAATGAACCCTGTTTCAATACACTACTTACCAGGGTACAAAATATGTACCCTGTACTGACCACACCCTAGACAGAATATATCACTTTCTAAGGATTTCAACAGAACCGATATAATGATATACCATATACGGCAAAGACGTATCGCCCGTCAGTCGCAGAGACAGACCCCTCCTTCCCGAATCTGGTTCACGCTGAACTGGTGGACGGCGAGGGAAAGATTGGCCATTGCGTCTGCCTGCTCTTCTGTCGGTCTCCCGCCCCCGTAGTAGCTCTCTGTCCGGTTCTCACTATACAGATCCTTCATGTCTTCTGCTGTTTCTTTGGTGAACAGACCGATCTGGTGTGCGCGTTTGTAGCTGAACTCGTGATCTTTGAAGTCCTGAAGCTCATCGTTCGACATCGCGAGGGCGTACGCTTCGATGGATCTCTCTATGGTTCCAAAACTCACCTCGATGACCGCTGTGTAGTAGTCTCCCTGCGCCTGAAGCGTGTCAGTCACCTCTATGAGCCGGCACGCTTTCGTCAGTTGGGTCTTCCAGTCGTCGTCAGCACTAATCCCTTCCTCGAACTCTGCTCGACCACGGCCTGCCATCTTGAAGGCGTCTTGTGCCCGCTCCAAGGACTCGAGGATGTCAGTTGGATCAGACCTGTTACTCATCGCTATCACCTTCCTCGAGGAGGAGCTTTTCGACCGTCTCAAACTTGGTAGTGCTGTAGATTGGGATTCCTGAAACGACAATTTCCCGGACGTCTTCTGTATACGTGGGAATCGCTTGGACCGCCTCAACGTCAATGTCGTAAGCATACCTGTTCCCGTCGAACTCGGCGTCTTCGAGGTCGCGACCAACAGCGTTCGCCTCTCGTTGGTTTGGAGCTCGATCGTTCGTCGTGAGCACCCAGAGGTCAATGTCGCTGCGCCGATCGGCTTCGCCGCGCGCCACACTTCCGTAAAGAACGATCCCGATGACGCCGTCGAGACGCTCAGTGAGTTCGTCGACCGCGGCCTTCACCGGCTTCTGGAACTCTGGTTGCGGTATTCGGAGGAGAGGGTCGTCCGGAATAGCGAGTCGCTCTCGGTTGATCTGAACGAGCCGTTGATTGTTCTCGGGCGATTCAACCACTAATCCGTTCTCGACGAGGGTATTGATCGCTCTCCGAACCGTCTGTTGGGAATGGCCAATCTGATCAGCTACTTCGCGCTGTGAGAACTGTTTGAATCGGTGGTTCGTTAAAAACAGTAAGATGTCGTTCGTTGCCTTGCTTTTGAACAAATCCGCGTCTGCGGCGGGTATTGGAACGGATATGGACACACCCTGGGTGGCGTTCGATTCCGTCTCACGGCTCATGTGCCATGCTACGGCTCACTACTATATAAACTTTATATAAAATACGGGCAGTACTTAACAATAATCGAACGCCGGTTATCTGTCGATTTCTTCGATCGCCTCAACAGCGGGATCACCGAGCTCTCCAGCTTCAATATGTGAGTACTGTTTCCGAACCATCTCTTCGGAGTTATCGGCTCTGATGGGATGAAAGCCTGCTAAGTCCCCAGCGTGCGTGAAGAGGCACTGGGGCGGTCAAAGGCCGATGATTCAACAGCGTCATAGAACGCGTGGCTCTGATTGGCCTACCTGCCAAGGACGCACTATCATGGGAGGCCGCCCGGATGCCGTCAGCATCCGGGCGGCGAACCCGAATAGGTGTGGCTCCCTTCACGCACAAACCGCCTCACAGGAACCATGTACTACCTCGGAATCGACCTTCATAAAGATGAGTCGCACGTCGCTGTTTTGGACGACGATGCCGAGGTCGTCGAAGAGATTCGCGTCAAAAACGCGAATCTCGACGACGTTGCCGAAGAATACGCTGGAGCCAAAGCGGCGCTCGAAGCAACCAGCAACTACTACACGGTCTACGACACCCTCGACGAACACCTCGACGTGGTTGTCGCAGATCCTACCCAAACCAAGGCGATCGGCTATGCTGAGGTGAAAAACGACCGGCTCGACGCGAAGTTGCTTGCGCAACTTCGCCGAGCCGGCATGATCGCTGAGAGTTACGTCCCGTCCGAAGAGCTCCGAGAGCGCCGCGCACTTGTGCGCGGCCGGAAGAGACTCGTCGAAAAGCGCACGGACTTCAAAAACGAAGTCCACGCCCTGCTCGACAAACACGGGATCACCTACGATTGGGATCCGTTCAGTGTGAACGGGCGAGACATCCTCGCCGGCGAGGATGTCTCGCTCGGTGTGGTCGGCGATCAGTTGATGGAGTCGTTCCTCTCGATCATCGACGAGTTAACCGCTCAAATAGAAGAACTCGAATCGTTGATCGAGGAAACCGCTGCGTCTCTCGAGGAGACGCAGCTGTTGATGACGATTCCGGGCGTGAGTTTCTACTCATCGCTGCTAATCACCTCGGAGATCGGTGAGATCGACCGGTTCGACGAGGCAAAGCAGGTGGTGAGTTACGCGGGATTGGATCCGGTCGTCCGCGAGTCAGGCGACTCGCGGACGGAAGGATCGATCTCGAAGCGCGGAAGTGGAGACTTACGCTGGATCCTCGTTCAGTGTGTTCAAACAGCGGTTCACCGGTGTAACGATCCGTATCTTGAACGGTTCTACGCTCGATTGAAACAGCGGAAGAACCACCAGATAGCGATTGTCGCAACGGCGCGAAAACTGCTCGTGTCGATCTTCCATATGCTTGATCGCACGGAGGTGTACGATCCACCAGAGGTGAGTGCCTGAGGGCCGCCGGCTCGGCGGCCCTCATCGGCCGGTCGCAGCGGGTGTGAGCCACAGCTAACGCGTTCACGTTCTGACCGCCTGCCGGCTGGTTCCTGAGCCATCTCCGTGCCTGCGTGTGGTTTCTCTCTCGTGACTAAGCTCGGATCGATCTCGGCGAAAAATATAGTATCGCAGACGTGGTTTGTTGCGCTAGCAGGCTTTCATAGGTGTTGAA
>NZ_FOPZ01000005.1 GCF_900113615.1 Halorubrum aquaticum | reverse complement strand
TCACGCCGCACGCCGCCTGGTACAGCGAGGACGCCCGTGAGGAGTTGAACCGGAGCGCCGCCGCCGACGTCGCCGCCGTTCTCACCGGCGAGGTTCCCGACGGGCGCGTGGACCCGAACGCGGACTGGCTGTAGGTCGAGCGGTCACGGGCCGTAGGTCGG
Source organism: Halorubrum aquaticum (assembly GCF_900113615.1). Taxonomy (GTDB): domain Archaea; phylum Halobacteriota; class Halobacteria; order Halobacteriales; family Haloferacaceae; genus Halorubrum; species Halorubrum aquaticum. Next base: position 190,866 of record NZ_FOPZ01000005.1, on the reverse strand, counting down.
GGGCTCACAGCCGGTCGGTGAGATCGAACTCCGATCCGTCACCGTCGGGTCCGTCGTCCGAACCCTCGTCGTCCGCGTCGTCCGAACCCTCGTCGTCCGCGTCGTCCGAACCGCCGGCGTCCTCGGATCCCCCCGTCTCGATCGTGTCGACGCCGGCAGATTCCAGTCCGGCGGCCAGTCCATCGCCGAGTCCGTAGGTGTCCCGGACCGTCCTCGCGAGCACCCCGTCCCGCTCGAAGACGACGTAGACGGCGACGAACTCGTGGGCGGCCGGCCGGAGCACGAACACCTCTCGGGGCGCGTCGTCCCCTCGGGTCTCGTTGACCCGATCGACGAGCGGCTCCACCGGGAGCCGGGCCGCCCGAAGCTCCGCGAACGTGTCGGTTCCGGAACCGTCGGCGAACAGGTAGAGCGCGCCGTTCGGCTCGCCGTCGGTCGACCGCGTCGTGACCGATCCCATCGCCTCACCGTCGGCGCGGATCGTCCGCCACGCGTCGACGGCCGCCTCGAACATCCCCTCGACGCCGTCGGCGAACCGGAACCGGCTCTCGCGGACGGTCGTCACCTCGGTGAACCGCGCGGTGCCGTCCTCCCACGCCAGCGTCGCGTCGACGACGTTACCGGGATCGAGATCGGCGACCCGCTCGGCGAGTTCGCCCTCGTACCCGGTGGCCGTCGCGTACAGCGGGTCGTACGCCTCCGCGGCGTCCGGATCGGTCGGGTCGATCGCGTCCTCGGGCAGTTCGACGAGGACGAACTCGGCGGGCCCGTCGCCGCCGTCGACGGGTCGTGGTCGGCGGTCGTGGACCCGGAATCGACCGGTCGTCGTCGGGTTCATACGGACGGGACGGACGGTCGTCGGATAAGCCGGTCGGAACCGGACGGCGTCGGATCGGAACCGACTCCGTCGTCGAGTCGGGATCGGCCCCGCCGTCGAGTCAGCGTCGCCGGCCCGGACCGGATCCGTGTCGTTATGGGGTCGGCTCCCCAACCGGCGGTCAATGGGGATCCTCGAGGACAAGTCGAACGCCCGGCTGTTCTACAAGTACCTCTCGAAGGTGTACGACCGGGTCAACCGATTCAACTGGAACGAGGAGATGCGGGCGGAGGCGCTCTCGTGGCTGGAGTTCGGCGAGGACGACCGCGTGCTCGACGTGGGCTGCGGGACGGGATTCGGCACCGAGGGCCTCTTGGAGCACGCCGACGACGTCCACGGGCTCGACCAGAGCGTCCACCAGATGGAGAAGGCCTTCGAGAAGTTCGGGAAACGCGATCGGGTCGACTTCTACCGCGGCGACGCCGAGCGACTCCCCTTCCGGGACGACGTCTTCGACGTGGTCTGGTCGTCCGGCTCGATCGAGTACTGGCCGAACCCCGTCGAGGGACTCAGGGAGCTCCGTCGCGTCGCGAAGCCGGGCGGGCAGGTGCTCGTCGTCGGCCCCGACTACCCGCACAACCGCGTCCTCCAGCGGGTCGCCGACGCGATCATGCTCTTCTACGACGAGGCCGAGGCCGATCGGATGTTCGAGGAGGCCGGCTACGAGACGTTCGAACACCACATCCAGCGCGCGACGCCCCGGAGCCCGCGGGCGATCACGACCGTCGCGCGGGTCCCCGAGGAGTAGGTCGTCGCGCGGGTCCCCGAGGAGTAGGTCGTCGCGCGGGTCCCCGAGGGGTCCCGGGCCGACGCTCATCCCGGACGGGCCGTCGCCTCCAGCGTCGCGACCGGTCGCTCGCGAACGGCGAGGCGCACCTCGACCCGATCGCCGGGAGCGACGTGGGGATCGTTCGTCCCGGCGATCCGGAACGACGCGGACCCGCCGACGACCCACTCGTCGTCGCTCGCGGCGTTGAACGCCCCGGTGGGTCCGGGTCTGAATCCGGCCGCGGAGAAGAACGGCACCGGCGGCTGACGAGCCAGCGGCTCCCCGTTCACGCTGACGCGGACGGACAGATCGTCGACGGCGATCGGATCGCCGCCGTCGTGGGTGAGCGTGATCCGATCGCCCTCGACCTCCATCGAGACCATCGCGGTCGGGGCCGGTTCGGCGGGCGGATCGATCGTCGTCGCCGCCGTGACGCCGACCGCGAGAACGACGGTCATCGCGACGAGCAGCAGCCCGGCGAGCGGAGCGAGCGCGCGCGCCGAGTGGGACGGGTTCGACGCGTTCGACGCGTGTGATGGGGTTCGGGACGGCACGGGCCGTCTGGTTCGTGATCGGATAAAAGGGGTCGCCGCCGACGGTCACCCGCCGTCGTCCGTCTCGGACCCGTCCGCGACGTCGTCCGTCACCCGCGGCGTCTCGATGGGGTCGATGTCGTCGATCACGGCGACTCGCGGCTCGTCCACGACGGTGATCCGGTACGAAGCGGCCGGCGAGAGCGTCCGAACCACGCCGTCCCCGTCGGTGTTCCCGATCGTCTCGCTCGGACTGCCGCCGGAGCTCTTCGTCACCGTGATCCCCTCGAGCGGGTCGTCGGTGGCCGGATCGAGAACCGTGACGGTCACCGGTCCGCCGGGGTACGTCCGGTTGACGGTGACGTTGAAGCCGTCCTCCGACGTCGACACGGAGTCCGTGTCGGGGAACGCCGAGAGCGCCATCCGCTGGTGTTCGAGGAACACCTGCTCCGTGCCGCCGCTGACGAACGTCCGGAGGCTCCCGAAGTCGTGATCGACGGTGATCCGCTGGACCGCCCCCGCACCGAGCGCGTTCGGCTCCCGGAGGTCGGTCGTCTCCGGGTAGCTCTCGATCGTCGCGTTGATCGCGGCTTCGCTTCCGAGGTCGTCGCCACCGCGGTCCCACCGATCGCGCCGGAACGCCTCCCTGACGTATTGGTCGCCGTCGATCGCGGCGAGGACCAGTGCGTTCGAACTCGACTGGACGTGGATCTCGGTTCCCGTCCGATCGCCGCGGACCGTCTCGAGCGCGATCCGTCGGACGGGACCGTCGTACACCTGAAGCCGGACCTGAAGCGCGCTGACGCGGTCCGGCGTGTTGAACCCGTCCGTCTCCTCGGCGAGCTCGGAGAGCGTGTCGAGCCGACTGTCGTACTCGCGTGCGAGCGCCGCGATCCGAACCAGCTCGTCGAGGAGCTCGCGGTCGGTCAGCTCTCCCGAGGCGTGTGCGTTGATCGCCGTCGTCTGTCGACTGTCGAGGCTCACCTCGTTCTGTTCGACCTCGTTTATCGCGGAGAGGATGCGTCGCTGACGCTCGGCGTTCGTCTCGGCGGACTCGATGCGCCGTACCGCCGTTTCCGTCCGGAGGGCCGCGTCCGAGTCGCCGACCGCGAGCCCCAGGGACGTGCCGAGGTTGACGCCGCGCCGGTGGCTCGAGAGCCGCGGCTCGACCCCGGGGGGCGTCGACAACACGCGGAGCGTGAAGTTCTCGCCGTGTGTCGAGGCCGGTCCCGTTGCCGGGTCGATCGATCCCGTCCGAGCGGGGTCGGACTCGGGGACGGCGGACGCCGAGGCGGACCGAGCGTCGGCCGTCGCTCCGGCGGGACCGACCCCTGCGGCGATCGAGGAGACGAGGAGGAGGACGGCGACGAAGACCGAGAGGGCTCTCATCGTCGTCCGCTTCTCCGGCGAGGGTGAAAAACCCACCTCAACTCGGCGGGGGTCCGCCACGACCGACGGCGCGGGACCCGTGCCGTCTCAACGCGGAGATCCCCGCGATCGGCGACCGAGACCCGCCGCCGTCACGGGTCTCCGCGATCGACGAGACCGGGTATAGAAAGCGTTTTGCCCGGGGCGCGAGTGCCCCCGAACTACATGCGGAACCCCGCGACCCGCGTTCTCCTCGTCGCGTTCCTCGTCCTTGCCCTCGCGGGCGGATCGGGGATCGCGGTCGGGGAGACCGCTCCCTCCATCCACCCGTCACCGCCGGATCCGACGCACTCGAGTTCGATAGGGCCCGGCCCGTCAGCCCAGGTCGACGGGGCGGCCGTGCCGACGGGCGAGACGCGGATACGGATCGACTTACGGCCGAACCGCGACGCGCGGTGGGAGGTCGTCGTTCGCTACGAGTTCGCCGAACCGAACCGAACCGCCGCGTTCGAGACCGTCGGAGAGCGGTTCGTCGACGGGGAGGTGGGACCGTCACCGGCCCTGTTCGAGCGGTTCGCCGAGGAGGCGAGCCGAAGCGCCGACCGCGAGATGTCGGTGGTGAACGTCGACCGCGAGTTCGTCGTCATCGAGGACCCCGGGACGGCGAACGGGACGGACGGGGACGGAGGCGTCGACGGGGACGGAACCGACGAAAGCGTCGGAGCCGAGGACGTCGCTGCGGCCGGGGAGTTGCGGTTGACCTTCGTCTGGACCGACTTCCTCGCGGAGGACGACCAGGACCTCGTGTTGGGCGACGCGTTGACGACCACCGAGAACGGGACCTGGCTCCGGTCGCTTCAGTCCGGCCAGACGATCGAGGTGACCACGCCGGAGGGGTTCTCCGTCTCGGGGACGCCGGGCGCGAACGTGAGACTCGAGGACAACTCCGTGGTCATCGAGGGGCCGCGAGTGTTCGCCGACGGCGACCGCGTGGCGGTCGTGTATTCGCCGACGTCGCCGCCGCCGACCGAGGAAACGCCGCCGTGGACGCTGTTGGCCGGCGCGATCGTCCTCGCCGCGGTCGTCATCGCCGGAGGGCTCATCGGCTATCGCCGGCTCGAGTCCGGGGGCGACCCGACGTCGTCCGACGGGCCCGACGGACCCGACCCGGGGGCGGCGGCCGGCATCTCGGCGGCCGCCGGGGACGACGACGCCCCGGACGCACGGGACGACGGCGATCCCGGCGGCGAGGGCGAGGACGGCGAACCCGAGGAGGACCTCTCGCTCCTCTCCGACGAGGAGCGCGTCGAGCGCCTGCTCGATCGGAACGGCGGACGGATGCGACAGGCCGACATCGTCGGGGAGACGGGGTGGTCCGACGCGAAGGTCTCCCAGCTCCTCTCGGCGATGGCCGACGAGGGACGCGTCGAGAAGCTCCGGCTCGGTCGGGAGAACCTGATATCGCTGCCCGACGACCCCGACGCGGACGGGTCCGACGGAGCGGGCGGGTCCCCGGGCGACGAGGCCTGAGTCGACCCGTCTCGTCGCCACCGGCCGACGGCGAACCCGGGAGCCGAGGGTTCAAATCGGAGGCCGGCGAAGGGTCGGGCATGTACGCGGTCGTCGGGTGTAACCGGTGTGGAAACCTCTGGCTCGTTCGCGACCCGCGATCGAGCGAGACGGCCCGTTGTTCGCGGTGTGAAACCACCCATCGAACCGCGAAGCTCAAACGCCTCTTCGAGTCCGACGACCGCGAGGCGGCCCGCGAGGCGCGTGCGGCCCTGCTCGCCGAGAAACGGGGCGACGGCGAGGCCTTCGCCGACGTCGGGCACGTCTCGGAGCTCGAACGCGCCGTCGAGGACGCCGGGATCGACGACCGGGAGTACCTCGAAGCCTCGGGGCTCGACGCCGACGCGGTGTTCGACGCCGGCTCGCGTGCCGAGGGGAGCGCCGGGTCGACTCGCTCGCGGGAGGAGGTCGTCCGGGACGGGGTCGACGAGGCCGCGGAACCGACCGAGGAACGGATCGTCGCGTACGCGACGGACCACGGCGTTCCCGCCGAAGCGGCCCGTGACCTCCTGGAGAAACTGACGCGTCGCGGGGAACTCTCGGAGTCGCAGGGTCGGTACCGGACCCTTTGATCCGGCGGACAAAGCACTTACCCCCGGGCCCGGATCGCGGCGTATGGACACGCGAACCACCCTCCTGGCGGTCGCCGCCGCGGTCGTGCTCGCGGGCGCGGTCGGGATCGTCGCGGTCCCCGACGCGATCGACGACCCGCGGGCGGAGACGGACCGACCCGGACAGATCGACCTCGCGGACGTCGTCGTCTCGCCCGGCGAGGTCCGCGGGGAGACGGCCACGCTCGACCTCCTCGTCGACCTCAGACACCGCGGCTCGACCGTCGAGAACGTCACGGTCCGCCACCGCGCGATCGACGCGGACTCCGGGCTGCTCGTCGACGAGACGACCGTCGACGTCGGCGACGTCGACCGCGAGGGGGAGACGACCGTGAACGGCAGCCTCGACGTGGAACGGGAGGGCGGGTATCGCCTCGAGACGGTGGTCTACGCCGACGGCCAGCGTCGAAGCGAGCGGACCACGCGGGTCGCCGGCGTCTCGGCGCTCACGCCGACGTACGCGGACTCCCCGGTCGAGTTCGCCGACGGGAACGTCTGGCCGACCGTCGCCGTGAGCGTGGCCGGGACGAGCGAGGAGACGGCGACCCTCTCGGTGTCGGTGTCGGTCACGAACCGCGGCGACGACGCCTCCGAGGAGATCGACCTCCGGCTGCTGCTCCGACAGGCCGACTCCAACGTGATCGCCGACGAGGCGACCGAGACGGTCGGGTCGGTGCGTCCGGGCCGCACCGCCACGGTGACGACGACGCTCGAGGCCCCGGACGGGTACAACTACTACGTCGACGCCGCGCTCTTCGACGACGACGTCCTGATCGACGAGACGCAGGGCGTGGCCAACCTCGATCCGCAGGAGCGGATCACCGCGAACGAGACGGTCCGGGACGTCTCCTTCGAGATCGAGGACTTCTCCGAGGAGGCCGGCGACGACGCCCTCGACGGCGGCGCCGACGACGGCGCGCCGGACCGCGGAGACGCGAGCACCGACGACGCGACGCCCGGATTCGGGTTCGTCGTCGCGGTGGCGGGGCTCCTCGCCGCCGCGCTTCTCGCACGGAGGGAGTCATGAGCGACGACCCCTCCGACGGGCCGCCGAACGCCCGGACCGATCGCGACCGAGCCACCGACCGACGAGACGCCCGCCCGACCGACTCACGGAACACCGACGCCATGACCGACACCTCAGACGAAACGGAGACCGATTCGACGCGGACCGCCCCGACGACCGCTCCAGCAGCCGAGTCGGCGACCACTCCAGCAGCCGAGCCGGCGACCGCCCCGGACGGGGGCACCGCGGAGGACGACCCCGAACCGGCCGAGGAGAGCGGGTCTCGACTCTCCCGGCTCTCCTCCGAGGACCTCCGCGGGCTGCTCGACCGGATCGGCCTCGCCGCCCTGGTGTTGCTCGCGCTGATCGCGGGCTGGAGCTTCTACAGCCAGACCGGGCGGGCGATCCGGACGTGGCTCGATCCCGCCTACCAGCCGATCGCGCTCGCGGCGTTCAACCTCGCGGTGCTCTTCGTCGCGCTCGCCGGCGTGGCCCACCAGCTCTACCGGATCCGCGTCGGCGACGGCGGGACGGCCGATCCCGAGCCGCCCCGAACCGAAGAGCCGCGGGCGTCCGAGGACGCGGAACGATAGACGACGGGGCTACTCCTCGGGCAGGTCTTCGGTGTTTGCGGGGATCCGTTCGACCCGCCCCGCGAGCGTCGCGGCGTCGCCGGCGACGGTCGACGCCTCGACGCCCGCCTCGTCCGCGACCAGTTGGACGTGCGCCGCGAGCAGCGCGAGCGCGCGCAACCCCTCCGACTCGGGGTCGTCGGCGGTTCGCTGGGCGAACGTGGTGTCCACCTCGCCGTCGCGGACGACGCCGACGTGAACCGCCTCTATCTCGTCGCCGTCGAGCAGATCGCGGGCGCGCTCGAGTTCGGCCGCGAACTCGTCGCGCTCGTCGTCGCGTTCGTGGTCGTCGCCGCGTTCGTGGTCGTCGTCACGTTCGTCGCCGCCCTCCGACCGCGGGTCGTCGTCGCTCATGGACGCGCTTCGGACGAACGAGGGAAAAACGCCGCGCTACGCGGTCAGTCCGGACGCGGCCGCGCGACGAACAGCGCCTGTTCGAGCGTGAACGGGTCGTAGCCGGACTGGTGACAGACGCAGTAGGTCCCGTCGCCGACGCCGTACCGGGAGGACTCCTCGAGCTGTTTGTAGCCGGGGATACAACAGAAGTGCGTACAGACGTTGAGGTACGCCATGAACCCCTGGTCGGTCGAGGCCTCGATCCACTCGTCCTCCTGGGCGGCCTCCTCGATCCGCGTCGAGCGGATGACGGTCGCGTTGAGACTGGAGTCCGCGTCCTCCGAGCGCCACGTCACGGCCGCCGGCTTGCCGACACCGTCGCTCCCGACGCCGTTGCCCCACGTGTCGTAGTTCTGGAAGTCGTCGATGTGGATGCGGTCGCCCGAGTCGTACGTGTCGTCCTGCCACTCGTACTGGCCCGTCTCCGCCCGGAAGAGGTTGTCCGACTCGAAGTTCGGTGCCACGTTCTCCTGTGACTCCACGCCGCAGTACTGGAACCACGCGCCGGAGTACGTGCGCCCGCCGAGCTGCTCCTGGGCGACTTCGATCTCCACCCCGTTCTGCTCGATCGTCTGGACCTCGGGCCAGATCCCCTCGATGTACCCGTCGTCGGTGACGCGGACCGGGATCTGCGGGAGTCCGCGCGGAGCCGGTCCGGTCACCTTGGCGATCGTCATCGCGGTGGTCTGACCGCCGCCGACGCCGCCCGCCGTCGTCAGGGTGTTCACCGTCACCGACCCCGTCGCGCCGACCCCCGCGAGGGCCGCGCCGCCGACGACGCCCTTGACGAAGCGCCGCCGCCCGGACTCGGCCGGGTACTTGTCGGACATGCTCATACGATCGGTTCGGGATGGACCGGTAAAAAGGGTGACGAACCCGCCGGTTCTCCCCGGGTCGAAGCGAGGCCCCCGACGGCGCCTCGGCGAAGTCCACACGCAAACGATCGTGAACGTTCACTCGAATCCGAGGCAAACGTTCGGGGATACGGCGGTTTTAACCGGAACCCACCGAAGTGTGGATGGTATGGAGTTGCACAATCGGAGCGTGCGGACGGACGTCCGCGAGCTCGGCGCGCTGCTGGGCGACGTCCTCGCCGCACAGACCTCGACGGAGGCCTACGAGACGGTCGAGGACCTCCGGACCGCCGCGATCGAGTACCGCCAAGGCGACGCGTCGAGTCGTGGCGTCCTCGAGGAGACGATCGACGACCTCTCGGGACCTCGTCAGGACGTCGTCGCGCGGGCGTTTACGACGTACTTCGAGCTGATCAACCTCGCGGAGGAGCGCGAGCGGGTCCGCTCGGTCAGGAACGCGGACGCCGACGGCTCGTTACACGACTCCCTCGAGGCGACGGTCTCGGAGCTCGCGGCGGCCGGCGTCGAGGCCGACGAGTTCGAGGAGCTGCTCGCGGACGTGCTCATCGAGCCGACGTTCACCGCCCACCCGACGGAGGCGCGGCGGGCGACCGTCAAGGCGAAGCTCCGCTCGATCGCGACCCACCTCGAGGAGCTGGACGAGCGCGACATGACCGACCGCGAGCGCGACGCCGTCTGGCGCGACGTCACCGCCGAGGTGACGAGCCTCTGGGGGACCCGACAGGTGCGCCAGCGCCGTCCGGAGCCCGCAGACGAGGCCCGAAACGTCCAGTGGTACCTCGAGAACACGCTGTTCGACGTGGTCGGCGACGCCTACGAGGAGTTCGAGGAGACGATCTCGAGCGAGTACGAGGACGTCGACTGCCCGAAGCTGTTCGAGTTCCGCTCGTGGGCGGGCTCCGACCGCGACGGCAACCCGTTCGTCACGCCGGAGGTGACGGCGGAGACGCTCGAGCGACAGCGGGCGGTCGCCATCGACAAGTACCGCGACCAGTGTAAGCGGCTCTCGGCGGTGTTGAGCCAGGACGGCGACCGGTACGCGGTGGACGGCCCGCTTCGGGAGTCGCTCGCGGCGGACGCCGAGCGCTTCCCGACGGTGGTGAAGGAGGCCCGCGAGCGGTACCCCGACGAGCCGTACCGCCAGAAGCTGAAGCTGATGCGCGAGCGGCTCGATCGCGTCGACGACGTGCGGCCGGGCGGGTATCCCGACGGCGAGGCGTTCCTCGCGGATCTCGAGGTCATCGCGGAGTCGCTGACGGTCGACCGCAACGACGTGGTCCGCACGTCGTTCATCGAGCCGCTCCGCCGCCAGGTCGACACGTTCGGGTTCGTCCTCGCGTCGCTCGACCTCCGGGACCACCGCGAGAACCACACCGACGCCGTCGCCGAGGCGGTCGCGGCCGAGGGGGTCGACTACCGCGGAATGGACGAGGAGGCCCGCACCGAGTTCCTCACCGAGGCGATCCTCCAGGAGGAGCCCGTCGTCGACGCCGAGGAGCCCGGCGACGTCTCCGAGACGACCGACCGCGTGTTCCGTCGCTTCCGCGAGCTCGCCGACTGGCAGGCGGAGTACGGGTCCCAGGCGATAGACACCTACTGCATCTCGATGACCGAGGAGCCGAGCCACGTCCTCGAGGTGCTCTTCTTAGCCGACCAGGTCGGCGTCGTCTCGCTTCCGGACCACTGCGGGCTCGACGTCGTCCCGCTCTTAGAGACCGAGTCCGCGCTCAACGGCGCGGAGCGGATCCTCGGGACGCTCTTCGAGAACGAGGCGTACGGAACCGCCCTCGAGACCAGAGGGGAGATCCAGGAGGTAATGTTGGGCTACTCCGACTCCAACAAGGAGAACGGCTTTCTCGCGGCCAACTGGGACCTCTACAAGAACCAGCGCCGGCTCGCGAGCTTCTGCCGCGAGGAGGACGTCACCCTCCGGCTGTTCCACGGTCGGGGCGGGTCCATCTCCCGCGGCGGCGGGCCGATGAACGAGGCGCTGCTCGCGCTCCCGAACGAGACGGTCACCGGGCAGGTGAAGTTCACCGAGCAGGGCGAGGCGATAGCCGAGAAGTACGCAAACCACCGGATCGCCGAGCGCGAACTCGAACAGATGCTCGACGCGCAGATCCGCGCCCGCCACGAGGCCAACGAGGAGCCGACGGAGGACGTTCCCGACGAGTGGGTCGACGCGATGGAGACGATGGTCCCGGCCGCCCGGAACACCTACCGCGACCTGTTGAACACCGACGGGTTCGTCTCCTATTTCGGACAGGCGACGCCCATCTCCGTCGTCGAGGACCTCAACCTCGGGTCCCGGCCCGCCTCCCGGAGCGGGGAGCGCACCGTCGAGGACCTCAGGGCGATCCCGTGGGTGTTCTCGTGGACGCAGACCCGGCTCATCCTCCCCGGCTGGTACGCGCTGGGGTCCGGACTCGACGCCTACCTCGAGGCGGTCGGCGAGGAGGCGGGCCTCGAGACGCTCCGGGAGATGTACGAGGAGTGGCCGTTCTTCCGGACGACGCTCGACAACGCCGCGCTCGCGCTCGCGCGGACGGAGCCGGAGATCGCCGCCGAGTACGCCGACCTGGCCGACGACGACCTCCGAGAGCGGTTCTTCCCGGAACTCGTCGGAGAGTACGAACGCGGACGGGAGCTCGTGCTCGCGATCAGCGGTCGCGACGAGCTCATCCGGCGCGACTGGCTCGCCGAGAGCCTCGAGCGGCGGAACCCCTACGTCGACCCGCTCAACCTGCTCCAAGCCGACCTGCTCGGGCGGGGCGACCGGACGGAGGCGGAGGAGCGAACCCTCCGGCTCACCGTCAACGGGATCGCGGCCGGGATGAAGAACACCGGGTGACGCGAACGTTCACCGCCGGAGCGACCTCCGGGGCGACTCTCGAACCGACCCGAACCGATCGAGGAGAAGCGCGAACCTACGGGAGCGCCGACCGGAGGTCCTCACGGAGGTCGTCGGCGTCTTCGAGGCCGACCGACACCCGAACCAGCGTCTCGGGGATCTCCGCCGTGGCCTCCCCGTGACTCACCTCGTCGGGGAGCATCAGCGACGGCACCTCGATGAGGCTCTCGACGCCCCCGAGACTGGCTCCCGGCGTGAACACGTCGAGGCCCTCGACGAACGCTTCGAGCTCGACGAGTGTGCCGTCGAACTCGAACGACAGCATCCCGCTGTACCCCGACATCTGTTCGCTCGCGAGGTCGTGTTGCGGATGGCTCTCGAGACCCGGATAGCGAACCCGAACGACCCGATCGTGGTCCTCGAGGAACCTCGCGACCGCCGTCGCGTTCTCCTCGTGGTGTTCCATCCGTGCCGGGAGCGTCTTGATGCCCCGCGCGACCAGATAACAGTCGAACGGCGAGAGCACGTTCCCGAGCCCGATCCGCTGGGAGAACGCCAGCTTCTCGAAGACCGCGTCGTCGTCGGTGATGACGGCACCGCCGATGGAGTCGGAGTGTCCGTTGAGATACTTCGTGGTGCTGTGGACGACGACGTCGGCACCCAGTTCGAGCGGAGCCTGGAAGTACGGGCTCGCGAACGTGCTGTCGACCCCGAACGGGACGTCGTGGTCATCGGCGACGTCGGCCATCGATCGGACGTCACACAACCGCACCAGCGGATTCGTCGGCGTCTCCGCCCAGATCAGGTCGGTATCCGGGTCGACGGCATCGGCGACGTTTTCGGGGTCGCGGGCGTCGACGAAGTCGACGTCGACGCCGAAGTGACCGGCGACGAGTTCCGTGAGCAGCTTCTCGGTCCCGCCGTAGACGGAGTCCGACGAGACGACGTGACCTCCCGGCGGGACCAGCGACAGGACCGTCGTCGAGATGGCGGCCATTCCCGAAGCGAACGCCAGCCCGTGGTCACCGCCTTCGAGACGGGCCAACCGCACCTCGAGAGCCGCCCTCGTCGGGTTGCTCTCGCGGGAGTAGTCGTGTTCGTTGGCGTCGTCACCGTCGGCCCACCGAAAGGTGCTCGAGAGATGGACCGGCGGGACGACGTCGTGCGCCCCGCGCCCGTGAGAACGCGTCGCGTTGCCGGCTGCCCCGACGGCGATCGTCGCGAATCGGTCCTCGCGAGCGTCGCGCCCCGTCATCGTCGGATCACCCGACGATCCGCTCGAAGTCGGACGGTACCGGTTGGGTCGTCCATGGGAGACGTTCGGCGTGGCGGGGGATACGTCCGGAGGTCGAGGCGAGACTGGCCGAGACGAACACGCGGCCGATCTGCCGAATTCAATTTTGATATATCGTTATAGAGTATACTACACGGTCGCTCCTTGAGGTCGGGGGCTCTACCTCGAATCGTGCTGAAAAGTGGACGTCGACGGAATCGAGCAGCCCTGACGCCGACGAGCCGACGGCTCACGGCGCGACGAAACGCGAAAAACGGAGAAGACCGGTCTCAGGCGTAGCGTTCGAGTTCCGGCCGGTCGAGGTCCTCGAAGACCTCGGTCGCGACCTCCGAGAGGAACGCCTCGCCCTCGTCGGACACCCGGCGACCCTCGCCGGCGGCGGTGGTGACGAGCCCTTCCTCCTCGAGCGCCTGAAGCGACGCACGGATGAGCTTGCGGGAGCCGCTCTCGTGCTCGCCGGGACGGACGATGTATCGGTTGGAGCCACGCTTCTTCGAGCCGTACTCCGTGGCGAGCCGCTCGATGCCGACCGGCTCGTTCTGGGCGACCTTGCGGAGGAGACTCGCCGAGCGGACGTACCAGAAGTCGTCCTGTTCGGGCGGGAGCTCCTTGCCCGCGCCGGTCTTGGTGAACTCCACCCAGTCGGGCTCGTCGATCCGGTCCTCGAGTCGCGCCGCGACGGCCTCGATGAGGGCGTCCGCCGGCACGTCGTAGATGGTTACCATTAGGGGAGAATTCAGCCCAAGGTCGTTTAAACCCATCGTATTCGAGAGCCGTCGTGTGAGCCGTTTTCACGGAGAACGGCGGGCCTGACGGCTCGCCGGGAGGCTACTCGACGTACTCGTATTTCCGCTCGTTCATCCGGCCCCAGCCGGTGAAGACGAACTCCCCTTCGGGGGCGGTGAATTCCTCGATCTCGCGGTCGAGGTCCTTGTCGTACTCGTGGATGTCGTGGACGTCCTCGTACTCCTCCCACGAGAGGTCGTATCGGTCCTCGAGTTGGTCGTCGATGTCGAGCGCGTCGACCTCCGAACGCCACCCCTCACGAACCGTCTCGGCGTGGATCTCGGCCTGCGCGCCGGAGCCGTAGGAGGCGACGAGCAGCGTCTCGCCGACGAAGTCGCGGTCACGCGCGAGCGCGTCGCGAAGGGCGCTCACGCGGGCGACGTGGACCGAGGAGGTGTACCAGTTTCCGACCTCCCGGGAGAGCCCCAGCGTGGGCTCGACGGCGTCGTCGTACCACGTCCGATACTGCTCCGTCGTCTTCAGATCGTCCATGTAGCCGCGGATCGCCTCCTCGTAGGCCTCGCGGTCGTCGTACTCGTCCTCGCGCGGCTGGCGGCCGATCTCGCCGGCGAGGTCGTCCTCGTACTCGGTGTCGCGGATCACGTGGCGGTACGCGAGCAGGGCGGCCTTCCGGACCATCCCCGGGAACGGCGTGTGGAACGGGGCGTACGCGAAGTCGTCGAGTTCGATCTTCCCCGCGACCGACTCGTAGTCCTCGAGCGCCTCGCGCATCCGCGAGAGGTACACCTGCATCGAGCGCTTGCCGTCGACGCTCGGGAACTGCTGGTTCGGCTTCAGGAAGTCCGTCTCGTCCTTCGAGCCGTATCCCTGGTCGTCCGAGAGCTCGACGAGGTTCGGCTTCTCGGCGATAAGCATCGCGACCGCGCCCGCGCCCTGGGTCGCCTCGCCGGGGTCGCCGCGGGCGTACAGCGCGGTGTCGGTCGCGATCACGAGCGCCGCCCGGCCGCGGTTCCGCCCCGCGCGGATCCAGTTGTACGCGTCGTCGACGGCCTGCGTGCCGGCGACACAGGCGAACTTGCGCTCGCCCTTGTTGGCGTGGACGAAGTCGCCGTCGTACACCTTCTCGAGACACCCCGCGATGTACGTCGAGACGGGCTTGGAGTGGTCGAACGCCGATTCCGTGGCGACGTCGATCCGCCCGATGTCGTCGGGAACGAGCCCCTTGCGGTCCATCAGGCGCTTGGCCGCGTTCGCGCCCATGGTGACGATGTCCTCGTAGACGTCCGGAAACGAGGAGTTCGTGAGCCCGAGTCCCTTCGTGTACTTCTCCGGGTCGTCGCCCTTCTGCGGGGCGAACGTGCCCGGTAAGTCGAGTTTGAGCTTTCCGGATCGGATCTCGATGGCGTCGATCCCCACTGCGGTCATAAACGGTCGTTCATGGGACAGGCATATGGGTGTGTCGATAGGGTGTTACGTCGGTCGTCGAACACTGGCGACACTAATAGTTCTCGTTGACATACGTGGAACAGTTCTGTCCGCTGATCGTAGACCCCTGTCCACAGCTGATGTCACCGGCAGAATCGACGAACACGTCCGCTTGAACCGCACTCGATTGACCGAGAGAGACCTGTCCATCGGAAGTCACGCTGCCTTCGATGATGGCCCCCTGTTCGATAGTCACGTCGCCGCTGGCAACGACATCACCTCTGATGATCGAATCCTGTCCGATCGTCACTGCTCCCTCACTCGTGACGGTCCCATCCACTTCTGAATCGAAATTCAGTGTGATATCACCCCGTGCGTTTACCCCTCCCCCGACAACCGACTCTTGGCCGATTGTCACCGCTCCATCACTGATGATGGTTCCGCCCACCTCCGAACGGAAGTTCGTGGTGACATCCCCTTGCGCATCGACACCGCCTCCAACGACTGACTCTTGACCGACCGTCACCGCTCCACGACTCGTGACGGGTCCATCCACTTCCGAGCGGAGATTCAAAGTTACATCTCCTTGCGCATCAAGGCTATCTCCAATAGTGGACTCTTGGCCGACTGTCACCGCTCCACCGCTCGTGACGGACCCACTCACCTCCGAACCGGAGTTCATCGTAACATCACCGTTACCACTCGCATCACCGCTGATTGTGTGATCTGATGCGACGGTCAGTGATCCGGTCGAAAAGACGTTTCCGTTAACGTCGTTACTCACAGTCCGGTCTCCCGCTGCGGGCGCGATACCGAACGTCGTCATCGCTGTCGACCCGCTTGCCGGTTGTTCGAACACGACGTTATACTGTTCACCCGCGACATCGCCGGTACTGACGCCGTCAACCGTGACTTGGAGTTCGATTCCACTCGGATCACCACCAGATCCCGCCGTATAGACGATCTCCGCATTAGGTCCTCCAACGGTGATTTCGGCAGTTCCTGATCCAGCATCAACCGTTACGGTCGCCCCGTTGTACTGGACCTCTTGGCTGCCCGGAGGACCACCAACATCCTGCGGATCGTTGAGATCAATAACGATTTCTTCTCCCTCTGCCAGATCTCCGTCCAGCGAGAAGGAGAATGTCTGACTCTCACTGTTCGAGTTCTCAACCATATTCGTCACGAAGACCGAACTGAATTCGGTGATCTGTGTTCCATTAGTAGGTTCGGTAATCGTTACTTCAGCAGTTCCTACCTCCGTTTCGTCAGTCCAGCGAC
This sequence comes from Halorubrum aquaticum, assembly GCF_900113615.1. GTDB lineage: Archaea > Halobacteriota > Halobacteria > Halobacteriales > Haloferacaceae > Halorubrum > Halorubrum aquaticum. The sequence goes on along the minus strand of NZ_FOPZ01000005.1, from coordinate 174,632 downwards.
CACTGGCATCCTGCCCTCGAACCGTAACGTCATACGCACCAGTTTCCCAGGAGTCCGTAGATATCACCTCAGAGAGGCTGTACGTTCGTTCCGTGGTATCCGGGTCGTAGTTGAACGAGGTTGTGTAGGATGTACCATTCTCATGTTCAGCAAGGACTTCCGCGGCTTGGATCGGCGTTCCAGTTCGTATCGGGGATCCGTCGCCAACGCTGCTGATCGTGGAAGTGAGACTGAACGAATTTCCACGTGGGAGAGTTGTGGGTGAGACGGCAGTATCGTATACCTCCGGACCAGACACATTCCCGTTGCTGTCAGACGTCTCCGAAGGGATAACGACTCTCTCGTAGCCCTCGCCGTCTGTGCCGTCAGCATCGACACCATTGATCGTGAAGACCGTTCCACTCTCAGATCGAACTTGCCCGTTCGAATCTGTCCGAAGCGTTTGTTCGGGATCTGTGGCAGTCGTACTGTTGTAAACATCAACTTTCGCACCCGTGACTGGGTTATTATATCGATCACGAACCTCCACGATAGCGGTCCCACTCTCTGGAATTCGCACGATGTATCCGCTCGATTCGTCCTCAGCCGTGAGCCCAGACCCGATCCCAGCCTTTCCGATCCTAAGCTCGTACGACTCGGCGTTGATCGTCAGTCGAATATTATCTTCAGAAGTTACGCTAACAGTACCGTTTTCGATCCGGTCATCCCACTCAGTTGTGAGTCGCTCAAGTTGCTGATCCCCGGAGACGCTCGTCGGAAGAACGATCTCTAATGGTTCTGTCGGGTTTTCTCGCGTCAGTGTTACCGTTCGTTGACTCGCCGAGAGGGTCCTCGGTTCGATGCTCTGCTGATCAACACCACTCTCCGAGAGTTCTCCATCAAGCAGTGGGATCATCACGACACGCTGTTCATTACGAACGAGCGACTGTCCGGATCTTCCGAGTGCGGTTTCGTCGAATTCCGCAACGACGAGCGAATGTTCATACAGCAGATCCGGATCTCCTTGGATCTCGTTGTAGTTCACTGAATATCGAACCGAACGGGTGTTGAACGTGAGATTTCCGGCGTCATTATTCGGCCCATTCGTCCAGAAATCTCCTATATTCCCGTCTTCGGATACGTTAGCGTTCTCGATACGTAGCTCACGTGGTTCACTCGTTGATAACGATCCCGAGACGGGTGGGGGATTCAAAAAGAACGTCCGGGGTGGATACCGAGTCCCAAATTGGAGCGAAACGGGTCCGGAGTCTCCAGTCGTACTGGCAGATAACAGAGAATTCCGCAGGTCCAGGAACTCCCCTTCCACCTGCTGGCTGTGTTCGAACTCGATCTCCTCGTTTTCCGCGGGTACGAACTGGACCTGATACGTCGCCATCGCGAGGATCAGGAAGCCGAAGAGGATCACCGTCCCCACCACGACCGACTGGCCCCGACGGTCGTGACTGAAACTCATTGCCGTCTCTGGGTCGCCAACGGTTATAAATTCCCGCGACCGTGTTTCACGCGCGATAACCACCATTCCTCCGAGACGAACTACGACCCGAGACGGTCGGGATCGATCCGGCCGACCCACCGTCCATACACTTCATATCGGTATAGCAAATTCCGATCCGATCGCGATCTAGGCCTGATCCCCCACCGAGTACCGGGTCGTTTTTGCGCGCGGCCGCTGGAGACGGTCGTATGGCGAAACAGCCGCATCTGCTGGTGGAGGAGGGCGACGTCCACGAGACCGCGATCGTTCCCGGCGACCCGGGCCGCGTCGACCGGATCGCGGACCTGTGTGACGACAGCGAACTCGTCGCCGAGAACCGCGAGTACAAGGTCGTCAACGCGACCTACGAGGGCGTCGACCTCACGATCTGTTCGACCGGGATCGGCTGCCCGTCCGCGGCCATCGCCGTCGAGGAACTCTCGCGGGTCGGCGTCGAGACGTTCGTCCGCTGTGGCACCTGCGGGGCGCTCCAGGCCGACATGGAGGTCGGCGACATGGTCGTCGCGACCGGCGCGGCCAAAGAGGAGGGGACGAGCAAGCGCTACGAAGACGAAGTGTACCCGGCGGTCCCGGACTACGAGGTGCTCTCCGCGCTCGTCGACGGCGCGGAGGCGAACGACGAGGAGGTCCACGTCGGCCCCATCGTCTCCGACGACGCCTTCTACAACGAGAGCGACGAGTACGTGGTCGATTGGGAGGACGCGAACCTGCTGGCGATCGAGATGGAGGCCGCGACCGTGTTCTCGCTCGCCCGCCGGAAGGGCCTGGCCGCCGGCGCGATCTGTACCGTCGACGGCAACCTCGTCGCGGGCACCCAGAAGGGCGCCGACTCCGACGACGAGCTCCCCGAGAAGGCGAAGGACAACGTCGAGCGCGCGATCCGGATCACGCTCGATGCGGTCACCGGGCTGTAGGGTCGGTTCGACGCCGGCTCTTCCGAGCCCGCTCACTCCTCCTCGGCTTTGAACTCCACGAGCGTCAACTCTCGGTCGAGCGCGCAGTAGTCGTGCGGCGGGTCTCCGAGCACCCGCTCGATCCGGCGCTCCTCGTCGAAGTCGGCCCCGTCGGGGACGCAGTACTCGTGGCTCGGGCACTCGGTGTGGGGACACGGCCCGGCGAGCGTCGCCCGGCTCCCGGCGTACGCGCCCTTCGACGGGACGTTGGCGGGGACCGGCGCGGGCTCGACCTCGACCGCGCGGACGCCGGCGTCGTGGACGGCACAGTCGAGCGTCTGGGCGTTCTCGCGCACGTCGGTGACCCGGTACCGCGTCCCGACCGAGAGGTTGAGACACTGGCTTCGGTAGGGACAGCCCGCACAGTCGGACGACTCCCCCTCGTAGACGAACTCGCGCCCCGTGTCCGCGAGCCGCGAGCCGATGAGCGTGACCGTGGGCATGCCCGGAGGGAGGTCCCCCGGCGTCGTAAGCCTCCCGCATCGGAGGGGACGACGACGACCGCCCCCACGCCGCCTCGCCCGCGACCGCCGAAGGCAACGTACATCCCCCGCGCCCGAGAAGGGCCGTCGAATGATCGCGGAGCTGGCGAGGGACCTGAAACGCGAGGCCGAACGGGCGAACCAGCGGCGGCTCCTCGTGCTCGCCGGCGACCGCGACCGCGGCATCGACGCCGCATACGACGCGATCGAGGCGATCGGCGTCGACGAGGGAAGCGTCTCTCTCGTCTCCACCCGCGAGGGGTTTCGATTCGAGCGAGTCGCCCCGCGCGGCGCGAACGACCTCCTCGGTCGAACGCGAGAGGCCGTCGTTCTCGACTGTCACGACCGGTTCGTCCCGAACGCACTGGGTCGAGCCGCGGGCGCGGTCGACGGCGGCGGGCTCTTGGTGCTTTTGACGCCCCCGCTCGACGACTGGCCGGGGCGGCGGGACGGCTTCGACGAGTCGCTCGCGGTTCCGCCGTTCACGCTCGCGGACGTGACGGGTCGGTTCCGCGAGCGGCTCGTGGGGACGATACGGACGCATCCCGGCGTCGCCGTCGTCGATCTGGGCGAAACGGAAGAGGGGGTCGGTGGGAGCGGAGACTGGACGCCCACGATCGAACGCGAGGGGCTCACCCACCCGTCGCCGGCGCGGGCGCGGTCGCCGCCGACCCGCCCCGCGACCGCGACGTTTCCGGAAACCGTGTACGAGGCGTGTCTCACCGCCGACCAGTCGCGCGCGGTCCGCGTGCTGGAGTCGCTGTCGACACCGGGGTCCGCGGTGGTCGTCGAATCGGATCGGGGACGGGGGAAGTCGAGCGCCGCCGGGCTCGCCGCCGGCGCGCTCGCGCTCGACGGGAGCGACGTGTTGGTCACCGCGCCCGCCTATCGCAACGCCGCGGAGGTGTTCGCCCGTGCCCGGGAGGTCGTCGGTGCGGACGACGACGAGGGCAGCGACGAGGGGACGAGCCCGAACGACGCTCGAACGATCCGCGCTCCCAGCGGCGGCTGCGTCCGGTTCGCGTCGCCGGCGACCGCGGCCGAACTCCCCGAGGACCCGGACTGCGTCGTCGTCGACGAGGCGGCCGCGCTCCCGGTGCGGCTGCTCGAGCGGTTCCTCGCCGCGCCCGCGGTCGCGTTCTGTACGACGGTTCACGGCTACGAGGGGGCCGGCCGCGGCTTCTCGGTGCGCTTCCGCGACCGGCTGGCCGAGAGCGACTTCGCGGTCCGCGACGTCCGGCTCGACGAGCCGATCCGGTACGCCCGCGAGGACCCGGTGGAGTCGTGGGTCGCACGCGCGCTGCTCCTGGACGCCCGCCCGGCGGTCCCTGAGGCGGTCGCCGGGACGACCGTCGACGACGTCCGGTACCGGGCGCTCGCGCCCGACGAACTGCTCGACGACGAGGTCCTCCTCGGCGAGGCGTTCGGGCTGCTCGTGGCCGCGCACTACCGGACGGAGCCGAACGACCTCGCGCGGCTGCTCGACGCGCCGAACCTCGCCGCGCGGGCCCTCGTCGCCGGCGATCGCGTCGTCGCCGTCGCGCTGTGCGCCCGGGAGGGCGGGCTCGACCCGGAGACGCGCGCGGGGATGTACGAGGGCGAGCGCGTCCGCGGGAACATGGTGCCGGACGTGCTCACGAGCCAGCTCCGCGACGAGTCCGCCGCCGAGCCCCGCGGGCTCCGAACCGTCCGGATCGCGGTCCACCACGCCGTCCGCGACCGCGGACTCGGATCCCGCCTGCTCGACCGGGTTCACGGGGAGTTCGCGGACGACGTGGACTACCTCTCGGTCGGGTTCGGCGCGACGCCGCGGCTCCTCCGCTTCTGGCGGCGGGCGGGCTACCGGAACGTCCACCTCTCGACCACCCGCAACGACGCCTCCGGCGAGTACTCCGCAGTCATGCTCCGGCCGGACGGCGAGGCCGGGAGGTCCCTGCTCGACCGACACGCAGTCGCCCTCCGGGACCGCGAGCGCGACGCGCTCTCGGACGCCCACCGCGACGTCGACGCCGACGTGGTCCGCGGCGCTCTCGCGGCCTGTCCCGCGTCCGAGTCGATCGATCTCACGGACCACGAGTGGCGAGCCGTCGTCGGGGCGTCGTTCGGTCCGGGGATGTACGACGTCGCGCCGGGCGCGTTCCGCGACCTCGCGGTCGCGGTGCTGGTCGGCGGAAGCGGCGATGTCAGCCTCGACGACCGCGAGGAGCGGTTGCTCGTCCGAAAGGTGTTACAGGGCCGTCCGTGGGAGGCGGTCGCCGACGAACTGGACTACGTCTCGACGGCGGCGTGTATGCGCGCGCTCGGGTCGGCGTTCGAGCCCCTCGTCGAGTGCTACGGGACCGACCTCGCGCTGGCGGAACGCGACCGGTTCGTCGACCGCTGAGCGTCGGAGTTCGGTGATTCGGAAGATCGGAGAGCCGAGGAACGGAGAAATCGAAAGATCGGAAAACCGGTCAGTCGTCGGCGGACTCCGGGTCGTGGACCGGGATCGGGAGGTCGGCGACGTGGTCGGCGGCCTCGGAGAAGTTCGGCCCGGGTTCGATCTCGCCGGTCTCGGGGTCCCACTCGATGTAGCCCGCCTCCTCGAGCGCGGGGAGGTGGGTCTCGCGAAGCGCGGCCTCGATCTCCTCGGCGCGGCCGCGAGGTCGAAGGTCGGTCACCGATTCGACCGCGTCGTCGGCGATCGCCGCGACGACCCGTCGTCGCGACGCGAACTCGAGCGGCGACGTGTCGGCGGCAGTGGTGTCGTGGGCCATGGTCGGTTCCGTGTGTATTCGTAATCACACGGTACGGAGAAATAAAACTACGGGCGCGCTCGACTCACTCGGACCGATACGCCCGTCGGAGGAAGACGAGCACGCCGCCGAGCATCGCCAGGTTCCCGAAGAAGGCCAGCCGTTCACCGTCGCGGTCGTCCTCGTCGGCGTCCCAGAAGTCGTGCATCGTCACCGTGATGACCGCGAGGAAGGTGGCGGCCGCGCCGGTCGCGATCCGAGGGAGCCGCCAGAGCGCGATCCCCAACCCGGCGACGACCATCGTCCCGGATCCCAGCGGGGCCGCGATCTCGGGCAGCGGAACGCCCGCGGAGTCGGCGTAGTCTATCGTGTCCTCCATGTCGCGGAAGTCCTCGGAGGCCTGAAGCGCGAGCCCGAGTCCGAGCGCGACCCGGCCGAGCCGTGAGAGCGACTCGCCCGCGTCGGATTCCGATGTATCTCCGTTCATGTCCCACACGACGCACGCGAGGTACAAAACTCTACAGTCGGCGGCGGGGCGTTTCGGGGTCGCCATCGAACGGACTCACGACCGCGGTTCGAGAAACGCCGCCGCCGCCTCGCCGACGTCGACGGCGCGTCCGACGAAGAAGTGGTCGGACTCGAAGGCGACGGTCCCGATCCCCAGCACTCGCGCGCGCTCGACCACCGGCTCCCAGTCGGCCGTCGAGTCGCGGGTCGCGTACCCGATCCGAACGGGGACGTTCCCCGCCGCGAGGTCGTCGAGTGCGGCGACCGCGTCGACATCGGCCGCGAGCCGATCGGTCGGCGCGAGCGCGAAGACGCCGGAGAGATCCGGTCGACTCGCGGCCGTAACGAGCGCGACGGTGCCGCCGAAGGAGTAGCCGAACAGCCCGACCCGGTCGTATCGGTCGATCGCCCAGCCGACGGCGTCGTCGGCGTCGGTACACTCGCCGTACCCCTCGTCGTACTCGCCGTAGTCGAACCGCAGACAGTCGATCCCGAAGTCGGCGAGCGCGTCGCTGACGGCGGTCAGACGCTCGTCTCCGCGGTGGCCGCCGTGTCGCGGGTGCGGCGGACAGGCGACGACGACCGCGTCGGCGTCGGTGTCGACATCGTCGCCGTCCGCGACGTCCAGCGTCGCGCGCACGTCGCGGCCGCCGGGGATCAGGACGGTGTCGCTCACGGACGGGGCAGCCGTCAGGGCACCTGCGTCACGCGGTCGACGCCGTCGAGATCGGACAGGTCGGCGGCGAGCGCCTCCTGGTCGACGCCGGCCTCGTAGTAGAACACCACGTCGAAGGTACCCTCGCGCAGGAGCTGTTGACACTCCCAGACGAACGCCTCCTCGTCGAGGGTGCGCCCCTGGAACTGGTTCGAGGAGAAGTCGGTGTCGTCGTTGCCAGCCTCGATGAACGTCTCGCCCTTCCCGGCGTGGTCGGCGATGACCTCGTTGGCGTCGACGGTGAGCTCGTGCATCTCGAGGTCCTCCTGGCCGGAAAGCTCCGTGTGGACGATACAGCCGACGAGTTCGATGTCGCCGGGCTCGAGGAGCGCCTTCGTCCGCTGATAGAGGTCCGACTCCAGGGTCTCGCTCATACCCGATCGTTCGGTTCCGACGCTAAACGAGTGACGGTTCGGGCGCGGCGGTGAACCGCCCTATCGGAGCAGAGCGACCGTCCGATCGTCCCCTTCCTCGATCCGGACGAGACCGTCGTCGGCGAGGTCCGAAAGGAGACCTCGCAGCCACTCCCGTCCGTGTTCCCCATCAGGAGTGTAGTCCACGCGAATCCGATGGCCGAGCGTGTCGAGATCCATCTCGTCGTGCTCGCCGAGGAGCCGAACGATCCGCCCGCGGAACTGTCGCCTGCTCCCCTCGAAGCTCGGCTGTGTCGGAACGTCCGGCGCGGTGAAGTCGCCGGTCCCGTAGGCGTGACACCACTCGCGCCACGGGCAGCCCGCCTCGTCACACCGCGGTTGCTTCCCGCAGGCGACGCCGCCCAGTTCCATGATCGCGTTGTTCCAGACGCGCGACTCGCCGTCGGGCATGAGCAGCGAGGCGACCCGCTCGAAGGCGTCCTCGTCGTCCGGGACGTCGAAGGCCCGATAGAGCACGCGTTTCACGTTGGTGTCGACGACCGCGTCGCCCGCGTTGAACGCGAAGGAGGCGACCGCGTTGGCGGTGTAGGGACCGACACCCATCAGCTCCCGAAGCTCGCCGGGAGTCTCGGGAAACGTCCCGTCGTACTCCGTTTCGACCTGCGTCGCCGCCTCGTGGAGGTACTTCGCGCGGTTGTTGTACCCGAGCGAGTGGTCGGACCAGAAGGCGACCACGTCGCTTCGGTCGGCGGCGGCGAGGTCGGCGGCCGTCGGCCAGCGCTCGAGGAAGTCCTCCCACGCGGGAACGACCCGGTCGAGTTGGGTCTGCTGGCTCATCACCTCGCTGACGAGGACCTCGTAGGGGTCGGCCGTCCGCCGCCACGGGAACTCCCGGTGGTCCGCCTCGTACCACTCGACCAGCGCGTCGCGGACCGACTCGCGGTCCGTCGGGAGCGACGGGGCGTCGCCGTCGGCCAGCGACGGGGGCGTCCCCTCGTCGGATTCGACCATACGACCGGTCGGGCGGCGGGCGGTTTATCGGTGATGGTCCGGGGCGGTCCGGATCGGCCGTAGCGGTCGGTCGGTGGTCGGGCGGCGGTCGGGGGCGAGCGGGCGTCCCGCGACGGTCCCTCAGGCGACGTCCTCGATCGCGGCCGTCAAGAGCTCACAGCCGAGCTCGATCTCGCGTTCGGTGACGTCCAGCGGCGGGAGGATCCGGATCACCTTCTGGCCGCACGCGAGGGTGAGAAGTCCGTGTCGGACCGCCCGGTCGACCACCTCGTCGCGGCGGTCCGTCGTGTCGAACTCCACGGCGAGCATGAGTCCCTTCCCACGGACGTCGACGACGCCCTCGGGGTCGGCGTCGCGCATCGTCTCGAGGAACTGCCGGCCGCGTTCGCTGGCGTTCTCCATGAGTCCCTCCTCGCGGATCGCGTCGATCGTCAGCGAGCCCTGAAGCGCGCCGATGACGTCGCCGGCACCCCACGTCGAGGAGATCCGACCGGTCTCCTCCGGGAACACGTCCGAGCGGGAGACGGTGGCACCGACGCGGAGGCCCTTCGCGCTCGTGATCACGTCGGGCTCGAGCGCGTAGTTGTCCGCGCCCCACATCTCGCCGGTGCGGCCGAGCCCGGACTGGATCTCGTCGGCGATGAGGGTGATGTCGTGTTCCTCGACGAGGTCCGCGATCTCGTCGGTGAACGCCTCCGAGGGGAACCGGTAGCCGCCCTCTCCCTGGATCGGTTCCATGATCAGGTACGCCACCTCGTCGGGGTCGATGTGGCCGCTCTTCGGGTCGAGCTTCTCGCGCAGTTTGGACTCGCCGCCGGCGAAGAAGCCGCACGAGCAGGTGTCGGCCGAACAGGTCCGGTCGTCACAGAACGGCACGTCGTGGACGCCGCTCATCTCGGGGAAGTCCCGGCGGTAGACGGACTTCGAGCGGTTGAGCGAGAGCGCGCCGAGCGTCCGGCCGTGGAAGGCACCCTCGAAGGTGAGCGCGTACTTCGCGCCGTCGGCGTCGTCGTAGGAGATCTTGATCGCGTTCTCGACCGCCTCCGCCCCGGAGTTCGAGAGGAAGACGGTGTCCATGTCGTAGTGGGAGGTGATGTCGGTGAGCCGGTCCATGAGGTCGGCGGGACCGGGGGACGCCTCGCCCGGCGGGTTGCCGTCGGAGACGTAGAAGTCCTGACCCGCGATCTTCGTCGGGTCGACGACCCCGAACTCCTCCATCGGCTCGGTGATGAGCGGGTTGTTGTACCCGAGCGGGGCGGCGGCGACGTGGCTCGTGAAGTCCATGAGGACGTTGCCGTCGACGTCGGTACAGAAGGGCCCCGTCGCGGGCGCGCTGCGGTCCCAGACGAACTCGTAGACGTACGTGCTCGGTGCCGCCGATCGGTGGTGGTAATCGACCCACTCCTGGGCTCGCTCGCCCGGGAACTCGGTCACTTCGGGTGTTACGGTGTCACGGTCCATACACTAGTGTGTATCCCGGCCGCGAAAAAACAGGGGGCTACCATGGGAGGAGGGTCCGTGACGGACGTATCGATGGGAGAACGGAAGGGAACGGGTCGGGTCGGTCAGTGTTCGATGTACGTGGTCTCCCACTCCGTGCGGGCGTCGATCTCGCGTCGTCCGCGGCGCGTGAGCGTGTAGTAGTTCGTGCGACGGTCGCGTTGTCCCTTCTCGACGAGCCCCTTCTCGACGAGCGTATCGAGGTTCGGATAGAGCCGGCCGTGGTGGATCTCCTTTTCGTAGTAGTCCTCCAGTTCGTCCTTTATCGCCAGTCCGTGCGGCTCCTCGAGGCCGGCGATCACGTAGAGCAAGTCGCGCTGGAAACCTGTGAGGTCGTACATGCGGCTATGCGGACATATATGTGGAAAATAAATAAATATACCGTTACATCCGATCCCGAATACGGAAGCATCCGACACGTATCGCACCGATGTGAGCCGTTCAGTACTGTCAAATAAGAGACCATCATTCCCGGATCGACGACCGTTTTCGGCGTCTAACTGACATATGGGATCCGACATTATCTCGGCGAACTCGAGGGACCCCCACCGAACCGAGACGTCAACGTCGACGAGCCGTCGGCTCGCGATTCGATCGTCGAGAACGAACGCAGGCCCCACGCGGAAAAAAGCCGCGTGAGGCGGGCGTTCGAAATTGGTCCCCGCTGACGCTTCGGCCCTCCAGACGAAGCGTCACCTGACAGTATTGGGTTGATAGTAATAAACCTATCGAGCGCGCGCTACATGTGTTCCTTCTCCAACACCCATCCGAGCGCGCGTTTGTAGTGGGTGAACAGCTCCTCGACGCCGCGGTGGGACATCTCCTCGTCGGCCAACTCCTCGCACAGGAACTCGTACTGCTCGCGGATCTCCTCTTCCGAGCGCATGCGAACCGGTAGGGGAGCCCGATTCAAAGGGTTGTGGTCGCCGCGAGGCGTCGCCCCGACGTCGGGTCGGTTCGACCGCGAGCGACACGCCTATACGGCGACCCCGGATACACGACGGAACGATGGACGATCGGACGCGGGAGTACCTCCGGGGTCGGTTCGGCGACTACTACCGGGAGGTCTCGCTGTCGCCGCCGCCGGACGCACACCTGCGCGAGTGGGGACACATCCCGTGGACGCCCGGCGCGGGCACGACGATGGTCCGCCACCAGTCGATGTACGACCTGGGCGATCTCGACACGTTCTTCGCGGACAACGCCCCGCGACACGCGTACTTCTCGGCCGCGCGCTACGACGACCCCGGCGCGTCGACCATGTCGAGAAAGGGGTGGCGCTCCGCCGACCTCGTCTTCGACCTCGACGCCGACCACCTGCCGGGGGTCGACCCGGAGGAGGCGACGTATCGGGAGATGCTCGCGGCGTGCAAGGACGCCCTCCTTCGGCTGCTCGACTTCCTCGAGAACGACTTCGCCTTCGAGGACCTCTCGGTCGTCTTCTCGGGCGGACGCGGCTACCACGTCCACGTCCGCGACGAGGCGATTCGAGAGCTGGGAAGCGAGGCCCGCCGGGAGGTCGTCGACTACGTCCGCGCGATCGACCTCGACGTCGACGGACTGATCCGGACCGTCTCGGACCGTGGCACGACGAAGCGCGTGCTCCGCACCGAGGGCGGCTGGGGCGCGCGCGTCCACGAGGCGCTCGTCGAGTACGCCGACGACCTCCGGGAGATGGACGACGAGGACGCCCGAGAGCGACTGATGGAGCTCGACGGGATCGGCGAGGGACGCGCGAAGACGATCCTGGGCGCGTTCGACCGCAACCCCGACGCGGTCCGCGAGGGGAACGTCGAGGCCGGCGGGCCGGGCGTCCGACGGCTCGTCTCCGCGCTCGCCGCTCGGGTGGCCGCGACCGACGCCGCCCCGATCGACGAGCCGGTGACGACCGACACGCGTCGGCTCATCCGCCTGCCCGGAACGCTACACGGCGGGTCGGGACTCGTCGTCACGCCGATCGCGCGCGACGAACTCGACGCGTTCGACCCCCTTCGGGACGCGGTCCCCGACCGCTTCGTCGGCCGCGACATCCGGATCGACGTCGACGCCGATCGGACGGTAGAACTAAACGGAAAGAGGTGTACGATCCAAGCCGGCGAGAACACCGTACCCGAGTTCGCGGGCGTCTTCCTGATGGCCCGCGGCGAGGCGCGGAAGGCCCCCGAACGATGAATCTGGACGAACTGCGCTCGGTACAGGCGAAGGAACGCCGCAAGGACAGCCTCCAGCACCTGCGGGACGCCTTCTACGACGACGTCGCCGCGTACGTCTCCGACCTGCGCGCCGCGCGCGACCGGCGCGCGGAGCAGGTCGACAACCCCTTCTCGGACGACGACGTCCGGCGGATGTCCGACGAGCTCGAGACCGCGGAGGAGGTCGCGGAGGCGCTCTACGAGCGCCGCGTCGGCAAGGTGGTCAAGCTCGCGTCGTTCGCGGCGGCCGAGATGTCCGTCGAGACCGAGGGGATGACGACCCAGGAGCGCGCGCTCTTCGACGACCTCGTCGCGCGGATCCGCGCGAACAAGTCCGAGGTCCTCGCGACGCTGGCCGGCGACGTGCCGACCGCGGGAGACGACGGAACTCCTCCGGATCCCGAGCGGGAGGGGGAGCCGGCAGGAACCCCGACCCCCCGCGACGACGACGCCGGGTCGCCGGCGAGCGAACCCGACCCGCCACCCGAGACGGGAACCTCGGACGACCCCGATACACGGGAGACTGACGAGGCCGTCCCGCCGGAATCCGAGGGGTCCGTCCCGCCGGAAGCCGACCCGAATTCGGACGTACTGGCGGGAGCGATGGGCGGCGACTCGAACCCGTCCACGGCCGATACCGCGAGCACCGACGGCGGCCCGACGACCGTGGAACCCGACCCCGCGCCTCCCGGTGCGCCGGGCGTGGATGATCCGGTCGCCGACGGCCCGGAGACGACCCATGCCCCGAAACCGACGACCGACGGCCCGGAGACGGCTGCGAGCGACCGGACGGCCGACGATCCGGGACCGATGGGGGACGGGACGGCCCCGTCCGGAGGGATCGAGGCTCCGACGACGGACGGAACCGACACGCCGGAGATAGACCGGGAGACCGTCCGGATCACTCGCGACGTCGGCGAGATATTCGGCGTCGACGAGCGCGAGTACGACCTCGCGAGCGAGGACGTCGTCACCCTCCCCGCCGCGAACGCGAAGCCGCTCGTCGAACGGGACGCCGCAGAGCGGATCGAGTGAGCGAGCGCGAGTCGCTCCGCGGTCACGACCCTTTTCGTCCCGACTCCCCTCCGTTCGTCCATGAACGACGACGCAGGTCCGGGATCGCTCCGGGAGGGTCCGATTCCCGTGCGCACGCTCGGCGCGGCCGCGACGCTCGCCGCGCTCGGCGGGATCGTCCTCGCGATACGCCTCGATCCGACGTTCTCGTGGACGGCCGACGCGCTCTCGGACCTGGGCGTCCGCGACCGAAGCGCCCCGGTCTTCAACGGGGGACTGGTCCTCGGCGGGCTCGCGGGGCTCGGCTACGCGGCCGGGCTGTGGGAACGCGGGCGGGCGAACACCGCGGGTCGGCTCCGAGCCCTCGTCTTCGCGCTCGCGATGGTCTCGATGGCCGGCGTCGGCGTCTTCGATCTGACGCGGCCGCTCCACGCCCCGGCGGCGGTCGGCTTCTATTCCCTCGTCACGGTCGCGTTCGGGATCGACGGAGTCGTCCGTCGGAGCGTCGCGACCGGCCGGGTCGCGCTCGCGTTCGTCCCGGTCCACGTCGCCGTCTGGGCGACGTTCCTCGCGGGGTACTGGCCGGTGACCGGGCTCGCGCTCCCAGAGCTTCCGGGCGCGCTCATGCTCGCCGCGTGGGTGTGGTTCGTCGGCCCACTGCCGGTGGTCGGCGGACGTGAGGTCGGCGGGACCGACGGACACTAACCCGGTCGCGGGCTACGGGGGCCATGGACGTCGAGTTCCTCGGCGGGGCCCGCGAGGTCGGCCGGAGCGCGGTCCTCGTCGACGGCTCGCTGCTCCTCGACTACGGCCTGTTGACGGCCGACCCGCCGCAGTACCCGATCCGCGACCCCGAGCCCGACGCGGTCGTGGTCTCGCACGGCCACCTCGATCACGTCGGCGCGGTGCCGGCGCTCCTGAAGGGCGACCGGCGGCCGGCGGTCCACTGGACGCCGCCGACCGCCGACCTCGCGAGGGTCCTCGCGCGCGACACGCTGAAGCTCCACGGGAACAGTCCGCTGTGTCCGTTCTCCGAGGAGCACGTCGCCCGCCTGGGTGAGGTGGAGGTGCGACACGGCTACGGCGAGTCGTTCCCGGTCGCGGGCGGGGTCGACGGCGGCGGGAGCGATGCCGGCGGGACCGGATACGAGGTGACGCTCTTCAACGCGGGTCACGTCCCCGGGTCGGCGCACGTGCTCGTCGACGACGGGGACACTCGCCTACTGTACACCGGCGACTTCCACACCGACGACCAGCGGCTGGTGTCGGGGACGAGGGCGCGGCCCGACGCCGACGTCGTGATCTGCGAGTCGACCTACGCCGACGTGACCCACGAGGAGCGCGCCGCGGTCGAGACGCGCTGGGCCGACCGTGTACGGACGACGATCTGGGAGGGCGGGACCGTCGTCGCGCCCGCGTTCGCGATCGGCCGGACCCAGGAGCTGATGCTCGTCGCCGACGCCAACGACCTCACCCCCTACGTCGACGGGATGGGAAAGGAGGTGACGCGGCTGGTCCGCCGGCATCCCGAGTTCCTGCGCGATCCCGAGGCGCTCCGGCGCGCGAAGGGGGCCGCCCGGTTCGTGACGGGTCGGGACGGCCAGCGCGAGCGGATCGCCGCCGACAACGCCCTCGTTATCACCACGAGCGGGATGCTCGCCGGGGGACCGGTCCACTCGTACCTCCCCGAGATCCGGACGAACCCGACGAACGCGGTGACGCTGACGGGCTACCAGGTCGAGGGGACGCCCGGCCGGGAGCTACAGGAACACGGCCGGCTGGAGTTGAACGGGCGGGTTCGACCCGTCAGCGCGCGGGTGGACTCCTTCGACTTCTCCGCGCACGCGGACCGCGAGGGGCTGGAGTCGTTTCTGGACGACTATCGCGACTCGCGCGTGCTCGTGAACCACGGCGACCGGTGTGTCGCGTTCGCCGAGGACCTTCGGGCGGACAGGTTCAAAGCGAGCGCGCCGGAGTTGGGCGAGCGGATCGAACTCTGAGGATCGGAGGAGGATAGTCGCCGTCGGCGGTGGGGAAGGTGCTTCGAGAATCGACGGGTCTCACGTCACGACCGTGAGATCACTCGCGTCGACGGTACTCGTATTCGTCCCAGTGGTGTTTGTAGTGGTCGAATTCGTCGAAGTCGTGTTCCCGGAGGTATCCGGCGACTCACACGTCACGGTGTGGGTACGCTCCAGCGAGACGTTGACTCCTGACCCGTTCCCGGTCGCCACGAACCTGAGATCGACCTCCTCGTCCGCGTCAGAACAGGTCAGCGTGACCTCGATCGGCTCTTCCTCTCCCTGGTCGAGGGTGACGTTCACGTCCTCGTGACGCTGCCCGCCGGCCTCGACCGTGACGTCGAGCGTGAGTTCGCCGCTGAACCGATTGTGGTACTCGACGACGACTGTGGGGTCACCGCTTTCGACGGTGTCAGTGACCGCTTCGTAGCCGAGATACGCGTCCTCGTCATCGGTCACGTTGACCGCGAGTCCGCGGTCGGCCTCCATCGCGGAGAAGCCAGCCGTGCCGAAGACGAGCCCGACCGCCGCCGTGAACGCGAGCAGGACGCTCAGGGTACGCAGGGCGCTCACGCGGGCCGGCGGCGTTCGGCTGGTCGTGCTCATTCGTAGTTTTATCGCTTATTCGCGCTTTCGGAGCTCCGGTGGTTTCTCCGTGTTGCCGAGGCGCATCCGGCGGCCGATGGCGTAGTGGGCGGCGGCGGAGATCCCGAAGGCGGTGGCCGTGAACATTCCCACGTCCAGCGGGGCGAACGCGGCGAACCCCGGCGTGCCGGTCGCGACCGCGAGAAGCAGCGCGACCGCGACGCCCGCGAGCCCGACGTAGTAGAGGCTCCACGGGATCTCCCTGGTTCCCAGTACCTCGACGTAGATGTCGAGGTTCTCCAGTTCGGGCGTCGCCCAGACGAGGTTCTCCTCCTCGTCGAACGTCACGACGTTCTTCTCCTCCAGTTTCGGGAGGTGGGTGCGCTGGAGCGTGCTGTACACGTTCCGTCGGTCCTCGTACTCGACCTCCTCGGGTTCGACACCGACCTCCCAGGCGGTGACGTGCGTGGAGAGGTCGGAGACCTCGACGGCCCCTTCCTCGCGTTTGAGTGCGTGAATGACGAACCGTCGGCGACGGTTCGAGAGTACCTCGAAGATCTCGTCCTCGGAGAGCTCACCTCCGTTCGCGTTCGACTCGGTCGCCGTGGCGATAGTGGATAGCATCTGTGTCGGGACCCTCCTTGATCACCTACCGGTCGAGCACCTCCGTCCCCGAACCGGTAGATTTCGCTTGTAGCGTGTGAGAGGAGATGACATAAATAGGTTGGATAATTAACTTGTTAGTTTCAGAAATCTGATGATTGAAGCCCGCGATCGGTATCCGCGAGAGAAGCGGTTGAATTACGACAGGGAGCGCGTACGGCCCTTCAGGGAGCCATCGATCGACCATACACGACCGCCTGAAACCCGCTATGAGGGACACATGGTGTTCACGAGCACGGATCGATGGCGTCGTGAGCCGTGCTCGAATCGCATCGATCGGGACCCTTTGACCCATCGAGTCCGACCCGCGTACATGTCGAGGATCTCATAACGAAGTACCTCCCTCCGTATGTGACATCCAAGCACTCCCGGCCCGGACGTCCGGGTTGCGGGGGTGTGCGAACACAGGTGAGATACGACATGGAACGGCGCAAGTTCGTGATCGGTGTGGGATCGCTCGCTGCCGGCGGGGCAGCTGCAACGGGGACTGGTGCGTTTACCGCTGCGGAATTAAATGGACGGACCGCAAGTATCGGAGTCGTCGATGACACTCAGGGGCTGATCGGCCTCGAAGCCGGAGATAGCGAACTGGTTACTGACAGCGGAGGAGATACTGGCAACGAGCTACAGATCGATTTCAATACGGGGGTTAACGGTAAAAGCACCGGTGTCAATCCGAACTCCACCTACCAAGTTGGTGGACTTGGTGGAATTGATAATCTCGATCAGGTTCCAGGTAGTGGTTCTGGGACGAGTGCCCTAGATATCGCGATTGACACTACTTCGGATATCGAGAACAATTGTGCCTTCCGGCTGATGAACCAATCGGGCAGTAGCCAGCAGATCGAGATTACGTATCAGGCTAACGATAGCCTCCCATCCGGAGCGGAGGTCTACATGATCTCTCACTATGATCAGGGAGACGGTGAACCTGAAGAAACCAGTGCTCTCGAAGCGCGGGCAACGCCGGACGATCGGAGCGCAAGTATCCTGTACGACGAAGAGAGTCAATATTCCAGTAACGTTGCCAGTGGTACTGACGTTGAGGTCACCCTGATCGTTGATGTCGATGATGTGAGTGCCCCTGATGATCTCGGTGGAGAAATCGTTGTGCGTGCGGGAAGCCACGACGACTTTATTGATACGGACGATTCAGACGATTCCGCTCCTGAATAACTCGTCATGAACAGACGTGATGTCGTGGTTGGGCTGGGAGGGCTGGTTAGTACGGGAGCGTTAGCTTCCGGTACCGGCGCGTTTAGCGCTGCGGAAGTCTCTCGGCAGGCGAGTATCAGCGTCGTCAATGACAACAATGGTCTAGTCGGATTGATTGCGAATCAGGAGATTGCGGGCGTTCAGATGGATGGCGGTAGCGAGTTGACGATCTCGCTCGGAGATGGTAACAATCCTGGAGTAAACGTCAATTCGGTGTATCAGTTTGGGGCCTTCGTCACTGACGATGAAGTGAGTGACATCACAGGCGACACGTTCTCCGTGGTTACAGACGGAGATCCTTCCGATCTGAGCACCGGACAGGATTCGCTTGAATCAGCGTTCGCCATCGTGAACCAATCGCCACAGGACCTCTCAGTCACTGTGGATTTTGACCTCAACGACGACATTGATGGCGGAACGGCGTATGCCTTCGAGCTACAATCATCTCAAGGCGGTAACGGTACACGGGAAGGTGTTACGACGAGTCCCGTCACCGGTGAACTCCCCGCAGAGTTGGCTACCGGTGAGTCGATCGGAGTTTCGTTCATCATCAATGCGCTGGAAGGTACTACAGGTGATGCGATCTCTGGTAGTCTAAGCATCTCTGCGGAATCCGTTTAAAACACCGATTTTTCCCACTGTGGTGGGTTCCGGCTAAAGGGTCAAAAATCATCCGGGGAACCGGTCATAGATTGTGACAACGGTTTCGCTTCGAATAGATTCAATATAATATATAACTCAACATAATATAGTGGTGTGATTGCTATTGTAGTTCATTTGGAGTATCGATTGAACTGTATCGAGGATCGCCTTCGAGAACCCAGATATTCATTTACTCTCCCGAGACAAGTGCCTGAGGACTACTATTACGGTAAGTAGTATCACAGGGTTAGAATAATAGAGCCATGAGCCGTGCTCTTTCTGATCAAAAAATCTTGAAATTTTAATGAGCTGAGGTTGGTTCATATCGAGGATATCATAACGAAGTACTTCCCTCCGTATGGGTTATCCGAGCGCTCCCGGCCCGGATGTCCGGGTTGCGGGTGTGTGAACGCAGGTGAGATACGACATGGAACGGCGCAAGTTCGTGATCGGTGTGGGATCGCTCGCTGCCGGCGGGGCAGCTGCAACGGGGACGGGCGCGTTTACGGCTGCGGAACTAAATGGACGGACGGCGACTATTGGAGTCGTCGATGACACTCAAGGGCTGATCGGCCTCAAAGCCGGAGATAGCGAACTGGTTACTGACAGTGGAGGAGATACCGGTGACGAACTACAGATCGATTTCGATACGGGGGTTAACGGCAAAGACACCGGTGTCAATCCGAACTCCACCTATCAGGTCGGTGGACTCGGTGGAGTCCCCAGTCTCGACACTCTCCCCGGGGATCCCCCTGCTGAGGATGCTGCCGCCGACTTGGCAATCGATACAGAAACCAGTATTGAAGAAGAATACGCCTTCCAACTTCTCAACCAATCCGGTAGTGATCAGAACGTGGAGATCACATACGAGGCAAACGATGCGTTCCCGGATAATGCCTCGCTATACATGATTTCACACTATGACGAACCAGCGGATGATAATAACAGCGCGCTTGTAGCCTCATCCGAGCCCGATGCGCGACGTGCGAGTATCTTATACACCGATGACCCAGATGTGAATTGGTCGACAGACGTCGACTCTGGTCATAGTATTGAAGTTACTATAATCGTTGAAGTAGGTGAGGTTGGTTCTGGCGAGAGTCTTGGAGGTACCCTCGTCGTGCGTGCGGGAAGCCACGACGAATTCACCGACGATCCTGAATCCGCCTAACTAATCACCACAAAAACTCTGTCACTGTGGATTTCGATCTCAGCGATGACATCGATGGTGGAACGATAAATATAATCCATGGTCTAAGCATTTCCGCGGAATCAATCTAATACACTTTTAGTCACACTAGTAGATCAGAATAATATATTATGCCGCGGTCGAATATCGACTAGCACTAAGGTTCTCTGTATCTTCCATCGGACGTATTCTTACGCCTTTCCTGAATGATATCAGACTTTACACCGTCAAAAACCATCGCTCGATGCCCCATCGAGGACCGATTACTTTGGTGTCTGTGGATTGATATCCAAGTCGATGAGCATCCGCGGTTCGACGACGACACTGCTGATCCTCGCCGCCATCGCGGCGACTGCCCTGATCCTCTCCACAGGTGCTGCGATCGTCGACGGCCCCACCGATCCTCTCAACGACGAGGTCGCCCTCCAGCCCGGCGACAACCCGTACACCAACCTCGACGAGGACGGCGAACTCGTCATCGACGTCAGCGAGGACAACCCGAACCTCGACGCCGAAGGGGTGAACCCGAACGCCCTCACGGTCGAGAACGACCTCTTCTACGTCGTCTACAACGGGAGCGAGCCGGCCGAGGTGTGGATCGAACACGACTCGCAGGCGGTGACCTTCGTGATCAAGGGCCAACCGGCCGAGAGCAGTGAGAACCCGACGCTTCTGACCGCCGAGGACGAGACCGTTCCGGTCGGCGTCCGGGTCGACACCCGCGTCGCCGACCTGCTGCCGGGCGACCGCGTCCTCGACGAGATCTCGGTCCACGCCCGCCCCGCCGACCCGAAGGCGATCACACAGGAGAACGGCGGGATCGATGGAGACGGGGACGATGAGGACGGAGACGGCGAGGACGATGACGACGACTCCGATCCGACCGTCCTCGTCGACTCGCCCGATCCGACCGCCCGCCAGGTCGAGGTCTACTCGGTCGCGGTGGAGTCGGAGACCGAGGTCGATCTGGCGGACCTCGAGATGGGCGACCCCGCGGTCCGGCTCGACCGTCTGTCGTTCGTCCGGAACCGCTCGGGCGACGTGGAGTTCTCGGTCGAGGGGAGCGCAGAGCCCCCGGAGTCGGTCGAACCCGTGGACCGCCCCGGCGTCGACCCGCTCGGCTACTACGCGGTCTCCTTTTCGGAGCCCGACCAACCGATCGAGGCGGCGACCGCGGAGGTGGTCGTGGACCGCGACCGGCTGGAGGCGGCCGGTGTCGATCCCGAGCGGCTGGCGGCCTACCACGAGACCGACGACGGCGGGGGCGCGGGCGAGGACGACGGCTGGCGGACGACCGAGACGAGAGTGATCGACGAGGCCGACGAGACGGTCCGGCTCGCGGTCCGGTCGGACGGCTTCTCCGCGTTCGCGATCGGGGCCCACCGCCCCGCGCTCGAGCCGATCGAGGCGACCGCGTCCGCCGAAACGGTCGCGCCCGGCGAGCGGGTGACCCTCGAGGTGACACTCTCGAACGTCGGCCCGGTCCCCGCCGAGGACGCAGATCTCCGGGTCCGGACCGTCGACGGCGACCGCAAGGGCCGTTCCGACGGCGACCTCGCCGACTTCGCAGTCGACGCCGAGCCGGGGGCGACGACCACCGAGTCGGTGGCGGTGTCCCTCGAGGAGCCCGGCGAGTACGACCTCGTTCTCGAGGGCGACCGGCTGAGGAAGCCCGCGACCGTCGCCTCGCTCGCGGTGCGGGAGCCCGAACCGGATCCGGACTCCGATCCGGACGACGGGGCGGACACGGACCCTGGAGACGGATCCGCCGACGGGCCGGAGCCGACTCCCGGGACGGGATCCGACGACGGAACCGGATCGGACGCCGGCGGCGAGGAGTCGGTCTCCGGGAACGGCGCGGTCGGCGACGACGACCCATCACAGGAGCCGACGGAACCGGCCGCGTTCGACCCGGCGGACTTCGGCGGACTCGCGGTGCTCGTCGCCATCGTCCTCGCCACGCTGTTCTTAGTGCGCCGCGCGCCGCGGTGATCGACGCCGGGCGCGGTCGGACGGAGATCGGAGAACGGATCGCAGGCTCCGGGAAACGAGTCGGAACTTCGAAAAGGGAGTTCGTGTCGGGGTCCGGACCGACCTGCGGCCTACTCGCCGCCGTCGGTGTACGCCCGGTCCGCGAGCACGCGTTCGGCCGTCTCGTTGGCCTCGGCGGGGGTCGGACAGTCGCCGCAGTCGACCTCCTCCGCGAGCTCGCCGGCGAGCGTGTAGACGGCGGCACCGTCGGCGCGGTCGGCGACACGCTCGAACGTCGGCCGGTAGCCGGCGGCGGCGCGCTGGCCGATCTCGTCGAGCGAGGCGTCGATGGCGTATTCCAGCTGACGGACCGCTTCCTCGGGTCTCATACGCGTACCTCTCCGCCGGACGCACTTAAGTATACTCGGATTCGGAACTGAGTTAATACTGTCGAGGTCGGGCCCGTCGCCGGATCGACGTTTATACGCGTCCGGGGGCCGGATCCGGGGCATGACCGACGCAGACGAGCGCGCCGCGCTCGCCGAACGGGCCGCGCGGGCGGGTGCCCGCGTCGCGAGCGACGCGTTCCGGACCGACATCGCCGTGGAGGCGAAAGGCGAGGACGACGTCGTGACCGAGGCCGACCGGGCCGCCCAGCGGACGACCATCGAGACGATCCGCGAGTCGTTCCCGGAGGACGCGGTCGTCGGCGAGGAGGAGGACGCCCGCAAGCGCGTGCCCGACGAGGGTGCCGCGTGGGTGATCGACCCGATCGACGGCACGCACAACTTCGTCCGCGGGATCCGCGTGTGGGGGACCGCGGTGGCGGCCGTCGTCGACGGCGAGCCGGTGGCGGCCGCGACGGTCTGTCCCGCGCTCGAGGACGTCTACACCGCCGACGCCGACGGGGCGTACCGCAACGGCGAGCGGCTCTCCGTCAGCGACGTATCGGACCCCCGACGGGGGACCGTCGACCCGACGCTGTGGTGGGACCACGACGCCCGCGACGAGTACGCGAACGCCTGCGAGGCGATCGTGACCCGCTTCGGCGACATGCGCCGGCTCGGCGCGGCACAGGTCGTCCTCCCGACGGTCGCCGCGGGCGGGCTCGAGGGGACGATCTCGAACCTCCGGGCGAACCCCTGGGATTCCGTCGCCGGCGTCTTCATGATCCGGCAGGCCGGCGGACGGGTGACCGACCTGGAGGGGGACCGCTGGCGACACGACTCGACCGGGCTCGTCGCCTCCAACGGCCACCTCCACGAGGACGTGCTGGTTGCCGCGCGAGCTATCGAGGGCGACGACCGGGAGTGACGCAGGGAACGACCGTCCCGCTACCGACCCAGGTCCGCGTGCGCCGACGCGAGGTGTCTCGACCCGAGCGCGGCGAGAAGGGAGAGCTCGCCGGCGAGCGCGCCGACCGCGATCGCCTCCGCGAGCGCGTCGGCGTTGCTGCCGGCGGGGTCGCCGCCGCCACGAACGCCGAGCACGTCGAGTCCGGCCGCCTGCGTCGGGAGCTTCGTCCCGCCGCCGACCGTGCCGACCTCGAGGCTCGCGATCGACACCGAGACGTAGAGGTTCCCGTCGGCGGTCGCCTCCGCCGTGGTGATCGCGTTCGATCCCTCGACGACCTGCGCCGCGTCCTGACCGGTCGCGAGAAACATCGCCGCGACCGCGTTGGCGACGTGGGCGTTGAAGCCGAGCGACGCCGCCTTCGCCGAGCCGACGTGGTTCTTGCGTGTGTTGATCTCGGCTATCGCCGCCGGCGTCGTGTGGAGCCTGTCCTCGACGACCTCGCGGGGGATCTCGACGTCGGCGGTCACCGACCGCCCCCGTCCCTCGACCGCGTTGACCGCGGCGGGCTTCTTGTCCGAACAGAGGTTCCCCGAGAGCGCGACGAGTTCGGCGTCGGTCTCGGCCTCGAGCACGTCGCAGGCCTTCCCCGTCGCGATGGTGACCATGTTCATCCCCATCGCGTCCTTCGTGTCGAAGCGGAACCGGAGGTAGACGTTGTTGCCGACGACGTAGGGCGTGACGTCGAGCAGCTCGCCGTGGCTCGTCGTCGACTCGGCGGCCTCGCGGAGCCGGTCCTCGTTGTCGCGGACCCACTCGACGAGCGCCTCCGCCTCGGCCACGTCGGTCACGCGGAAGACGGGTGCGCGGGTCATCCCGCTCTTCGTGACGCGGGCGGTCGCTCCCCCCGCCGCGTCGATCACCGAACAGCCGCGGTTGACCGAGGCGACGAGCGCGCCCTCCGTCGTCGCCATCGGGAGGAACCGGTCGCCGTCGAACGCGCCGCCGTCGACCGCCACCGGCCCCGCGACGCCGAGCGGGATCTGGACCCCGCCGATCATGTTGTCGATGTTCGGGTCGGCGGCGGCCGCGTCGAAGGCGTACTCGCCGACGACGTCGAGGTCGGCTCCGGATCGGTCCGCGACCAGCCGGCGGCGGACGGTCGCGGCCGTCCCGGCGTCGACGTGGTCGTCCAGCTCGTGGAGCCGCACGTCGCCCTCGCGGACGCGCTCGAGGAGGTCCTCGACTGTGGGATCGGTCATGCCCGCGTCTCCTCGGGGCGGGTGCTAATGCGTGTCGATTCCGGGGCTTGGCGGGGTCGGATCTCTCGTGGGGAGACCTACCCGCGGACGAACTCCGAGAGGCGCTCGCGGAGGCTGTTCGGTCCCAGCGTGAGGTAGTAGGCGTCCCCGCCGTCCTCGTAGTAGCCGTCGATCCGCCGTTTCACCTCGAAGCCGATGTGTTCGTAGAAGCCGAGTGCCCGCTCGTTCGTCGTTCGCGCGTGACACGAGACGGACTGGTACTCCTCGGCGACGTCGGCGATCAACCGCTCGGCCAGCCCGCGCCCCCGGTGGTCCGGGTCCACGGCGAGAAAGAGCACGTAGCCGTCCCGTCGGACCGAGGCGAACGCGATCACCTCGTCGTCCTCGAGTATGAGATGGGTCGTGGACCGGCGGTAGGCGTCGGTGAAGAAGCCGCGTCGCTGGCGGAGGACGCCGTCGACCCGGTGGATCCGCTCTTTGAGTTCCCACGCCTCGCGGACGTGTTCGGCATCGCCGGGCGGGTCCGTCCGTCTCTCCACGTTGACGCTCACTGGGAAAACGTAACACGCCTGTGGAATATAACTCCACCGGCCGCGCGGCGCGTCCGCGACCGTTTCGACCGACCGAAGCCGGCCGGCCGAAGCGTTTTGACGGACTCCGCCGTGTCTTCGCCATGGCCGGCGCCGGCGACGACGCGACGGTCGGCGGCGATGACAACGCGGAAGCCGACTCCGCCCGAAGCGACGGACCGTGAGCTACGAACTCCGGGACCACACGGCCGACGTCGCCGTCGAGGCGACCGCCCAGAGCCTCTCGGCGCTGTTCGCGGCGGTCGCTGACGGGCTGACCGCCGCGAGCTGTGAGTCGGTTCCCGCGGGCGACGGTGACCGTTTCTCGATCCGCGAGACCGCGGAGAGCCGCGAGGCGCTGCTTTTCGACTACCTCGATCGGCTGATCTACGAGCGCGACGTGCGACTCGTCCTCCCCGCGGACCACGAGTGTCACGCGATCCCGCCGGACCCTTCCGTCGAAAGCGACCTCGACCCCGACGACGATCCGGCGTGGACCGTCGAGGCCAGCGCCCGCGGCGTCCCCCTCGACGCGGTGGCCGCCCGGGAGATCAAGGCGGTCACGTACTCCGAGATGACGCTCGAACGGCGCGACGGCGGGTGGTACGCCTACGTCGTCTTCGACGTCTGAGCTCGAGGCGGGACCGGTTCGACCGTCGTCGGTCGATCCCGCCGCCGGCCACCTGACGTAACGCCCTTCCCCGCCGGCGTCGAACTCCCGCGTATGACTTCACGCGAGTTCGACGGGATCCGGTTGGAGAAGCTGCGAGAGCACGTCTGGGAGATACCGCGCGAGGGCGACATGAACGTCCCGGCGCGGGTGCTCGCCAGCGAGGACCTCCTCGAGGAGATCGGCGAGGACGACACCCTCCGCCAGTTGAGGAACGCGACGCACCTCCCCGGAATGGTCGAACCCGCGCTGTGTATGCCCGACGGCCACCAGGGGTACGGATTCCCCGTCGGCGGCGTCGGCGCGATCGACGCCCGGACCGGCTGTATCTCGCCCGGAGCGGTCGGCTACGACATCAACTGCGGCGTCAGGATGGTCCGCACGTCGCTCGCCTACGACGACGTCCGCGGCCGCGAGGAGGAACTCGTCGACGCGCTCTTCGAGGCGATCCCCTCCGGGCTCGGTGGCGGCGGCGTGATCGACGGCGACGCCGACGCGATCGACGGGGCGCTCGAGCGCGGCGTCGAGTGGGCGGTCGAAGAGGGGTACGGGATCGAGAGCGACCTGGCGCAGTGCGAGGACGAGGGTCGGCGGCCCGACGCCAGGCCGGAGTACGTCTCCCAGAAGGCCAAGGACCGCGGCCGCAACCAGCTGGGCTCGCTCGGGTCGGGCAACCACTTCCTCGAGGTCCAGCGCGTCACGGACGTCTTCCGCGACGAGGTCGCAGACGCCTACGGGCTCTCGGAGGGACAGGTCGTCGTCCTGATCCACTGCGGAAGCCGCGGGCTCGGTCACCAGACGTGTAACGACTACCTGCGCCGGATCGAGCGGGAACACGCCGACCTCCTCGAGTCGCTGCCGGACAAGGAACTCGCGGCCGCGCCAGCGGGCTCCGAACTGGCCGAGGAGTACTACGGCGCGATGGGCGCGTGTATCAACTTCGCGTGGGTGAACCGCCAGCTGATCACCCACCGGACGCGGGAGGTGTTCGGCGACGTCTTCGACGCCGACCCGATCGACGACCTCGAGATGGAACTGCTCTACGACGTGGCCCACAACATCGCGAAGAAGGAGACCCACGAGGTCGGCGTCGGCCCCGACGGGCTGCCCGCCGTCGGCGACGAGGCGGTCGACCGCGCCGACCGCGAGTTATACGTCCACCGCAAGGGGGCGACGCGGGCGTTCCCCGCGGACCACGAGGAAGTCCCCGAGGCGTACCGGTCGGTCGGCCAGCCCGTGATCATTCCCGGGAGCATGGGCGCCGGTTCGTACGTGCTCCGCGGCGGGTCGGAGTCGATGTCGGTCTCGTTCGGCTCCACCGCCCACGGAGCCGGCCGGCTGATGAGCCGGACGCAGGCCAAACAGGAGTTCTGGGGCGGCGACGTACAGGACGACCTCGAGAGCGAGCAGGCGATCTACGTGAAGGCCCAGTCCGGCGCGACCGTCGCCGAGGAGGCCCCCGGCGTGTACAAGGACGTCGACGAGGTGGTCCGCGTCAGCGACGAACTCGGCATCGGTGACACGGTGGCACGGACGTTCCCGGTGTGTAACATCAAGGGGTAGACGGAAGGGTCGACGGAAGCAAGAGCGACCCGATCAGTCGTCGTCCGCGTCGCTCGCACCGTTCGTCCGGTCTGCGTCGACCGCGTTCTCCCCGCCGGCGCGGTCGGGGCGCTCGCTCCGCTCCTCCCGTTCACCCCGCTCGCTCCGCTCGCCCGTCCGGAGCACGTGACAGTCGCGACACCGGGCCTCGTAGGACTCCGCCGCGCCCACGAGGATCGTCGGGTCCTCGACGTGGGCGGGCTCGCCCTCGATGAGCCGCTGGTTTCGGGTGGCGGGCTCGCCACACACCGTACAGATCGCCCGGAGCTTGTCGACGTACTCGGCGGTCGCCATGAGCTGCGGCAGCGGCTCGAACGGCTCGCCCCGGAACGTCTGGTCCGTCCCCGAGACGATCACCCGGGAGCCGCGGTCGGCGAGCGCGTTACAGGCTTCGACGAGGTCGTTCGAGAAGAAGTTGGCCTCGTCGATCGCGACGACCTCGGCGGCCGGGTCGTCGTCGAGGATCCCGAGCGGGTCGTCGTCGTCGACGACGGTCGCGTCCCACTGCCGGCCGTTGTGCGTCCCGATCGTGGTCTCGCCGTAGCGGTCGTCGACCGCGGGCTTGTAGACGGCGACCGACTGGCCGGCGATCTCCGCGCGCCGCAGCCGGCGGAGGAGCTCCTCGGTCTTCCCCGAGAACATCGAGCCGGAGATGACCTCGACCCACCCGGACTGGGTGATCGCGTGCATGCGCTCACCGGGTGGATCCAGCGACTAAACGGTTTCTCTCCGGGCGTGCTCCGTCACCTCGGACCTCGGCGAACGGAGAGGAGGGGTCACGCCCGATGGACCGTCTCGCCGCCGAGAACGACGCGGGAGACGTCGGCGCTCCCCGCACGGCGCACGACCGCCCGAACGACGTCCCGCGCGCCGGCGAGGTTGTCGGAGTCGCCGTCGAGCACGAGCAGGTCCGCCGGCCTCCCCGGCTCGACGACGCCGCGGTCGAGCCCCGCGATCGCCGCCCCGTTCAGCGTCGCCATCCGGAGCACCTCGCGGGCGGGGAGGTCGGAGAGCTTCGCCGCGAACTCCATCTCGCGGAACATCGACGGCGAGTCCAGCATGACGTTGTCGGTGCCGAGCGCGACGGTCGTCCGCTCGGCGAGCTCGCGGATCGGCGGCACGCCGACGTTCGTCACGAGGTTCGACCGCGGGCAGACGGCGACCGGCGTCCCCGCCTCCGCGAGTCGGTCGAGGTGGTCACCCTCCGCGTGGACCATGTGGACGAGGAAGTCCGGGTCGAGGTCCATCGCCGGGTCGATGTCCTCGGCGTCGCGCTCGCCCGCGTGGATGCCGAACAGCTTGCCCGCCTCGCGGGTCGCGGTCCGGACCGAGTCGAAGTCGGCGTCGCGAGCGCCCGACGCCCCGTAGCCGTCGGCGACCGGGAGCACGCCGGGGTCGTCACGGCCGAGCACCACCGCACGGAGGTCCCGTTCGCCGAAGTCGACTCCGTCGCCCGCGAGCGCGTCCCGAAGCGCGCGAACCCCGTCGACGCCGCCCTCGCGGAACTCGAGGAAGGTCCCCGTCCCCGTCGACTCCATGTACCGGAGGGTCCGCGCCATCGCGGCCACCTTCTCCTCGTGGCTCGCGGCCCGCAGCAGGCGGTGTTTCAGCCCGTCCGGCGGCGCGACGAGTTCGTCGAGCGAGAGCCCCGCGCCCGCCTCCTTGGCGATCGAGTCGCCGATGTGGGTGTGCGCGTTCACGAACGCCGGGAGGACCACGGCGTCGCTCTCGGTCTCCCGTTCCTCGATCGCGGCGATCTCGCCCCCCTCGACGACGACGCGTCCCTCGACGGGCTCGAAGTCGGGGCCGCGGAGGACGGTCCCTTCGATGTCCATACGCCGGCGTCTCCGTCCCGAACATAAAACGTACCGGGACGGATCGGCGGTCGCGGTCGACGGGGTTGTCACAGTCGACGGGATCGTCGCGGTCGACGGGATTGTCGCGGTAGTCGGTCCTCCCGCGACGACGGATCAGAACTCGTCGAGCGTCGTCGGCATCGCCTTCCGCACCTCGATCACGAGCGCGTCGGGGTCGAGTCCGAGCACGTCGGCGGCCGCCCGGCCGACCCGGTCGGTCGCCGAGCCGGGCGCGTACACGCCGAGCCGCCACTGGTTCCGCTGGGCGACCCGCAGCGCGGAGACGAGCGGCGACTGCCGCTCGAGCCGCCGGACCTCGCCGTTGACCGTCACCCGCGCGGTCGACTCGCGCATCGAGGGCTCCGGCGGCACGTCGAGTATCACGTCCTCGCGGGCGACGCTGGCCTCCTCGGCGATCTCGCGTTCGAGCGCCAGTTCGCTCGCGTGGTCGGCGTCGTGGACGCGGTCGGGGACGTCGCCGTACTCCGCCCACACCGCCCGCTTGTAGAGGTCGCGCTCGTCGTACCGTCGCGAGAGCTCCGTCGTCGCCGGACAGTCGCGGATCGCCGCCAGGAAGTCGTGGTCGTCCATCCGGCGGAGCTCGGCCGCGCTCGTCGCCGTCGCGTCGAGGAGCTCCGCGGCCGCCCGTCGGAGCATCGCCTTCGAGATCCGCGCGACGTGGTGGGTGTAGACGACCGGGTTCATCAACGCCCGCGCCAGGAGGAGGCTCTCCGCCGTCTGGACGTTCCCCTCGTCCAGGACGAGCGCGGGCGAGTCCCCCCCGGATTCGACCCCCTCCACGAAGGTGAGCTCCCGGACGAACCGCTCGGTGTCGATGGTGCCGTAGGGGACGCCCGTGTGGTAGGCGTCGCGCACGAGGTAGTCCATGCGGTCGACGTCGAGCTCGCCCGAGACGAGACCGGCGTACGTTCCCTCGCCGGCGACGACCCCGGCGACCGTCCCGGGATCGAGGCCGTGCTCGCGGAGGACCTCACCCACCTCGCCGCCGTCGAGCAGCTCCTCGACGTCGTCGTGGTACTTTCCGGTCCGACGGTGGGTGAGCGACTCGAGGTTGTGGCTGAACGGGCCGTGTCCCACGTCGTGAAGCATCGCGGCCGCCTCGATCCGGTCGGCCTGTCGCCCCTCGATCCCGAGGTGGTCGAGCGCCTGTCGAGCGAGGTGGTAGACGCCGAGGCTGTGCTCGAACCGGGTGTGGTTCGCGGAGGGGTACACGAGCTGGACGGTACCGAGCTGTTTGACGTGGCGCAGCCGCTGGACGGTCGGCGTGTCGAGGAGGTCCGCGCCGACGCCGTCGATCTCGATGTGGTCGTGGACGGTGTCCTTGACCGTGGCCATGCGCCTCCTTCGTCGGGATCGGTTAAAAACGCGGACCTTCGGCGGTGCGGACCTCCGGCGGCGCGGAGTTCCCGCGGGTGCCACGGTTTATTACCCGACCCGATCGATCCTCCGGTATGTACGACGTGCTCATCGCCATCGACGCCGACGAGGCGCGAGCGACCGCCCAGGCTCGCGCGGTCGCGGACCTGCCCGGCGCGGAAGACGGCCTGACCGCACACCTCTGTCACGTGTTCACCGACAACCCCGAGGGAGCGTCGGTCAACCAGCTCGCGGCGGTCAGACGCGCCCGCGAGACGCTCGAGGACGCGGGCGTCTCGGTCGCTCACCACGAGGCGAGCGGCGATCCCGGTACCGAGATCGTCGACGCCGCCGACGACGTCGACGCCGACGCGATCTGCGTCTCCGGGCGGAAGCGGCGGCCGAGCGGGAAGGCGGTCTTCGGGAGCGTCACGCAGGACGTGATCCTCTCGAGCGAGCTCCCCGTGTTCGCGGTCCCGAAGCCGAAGCCCGAGTGATCGCGTGAGGGGAGCCGGTCACTCGGCGAGCCGGAGGCCCAACACGTCGCGGGCGGCCTCACGGACGGCCTCGACGTGATCGCCCGGACAGTACACGCCGAGCCGCCAGCGGCTGCGCTCGGCCGCCCGGATCCCGGCGACGAGCTCGGAGGCGTCCGACAGTCGCTGGGTGATCCCGTCGACGACGACGGTGGAGCCGGACTCCTTGAGTCCCGGTCGCGACGGGACGTCGACGACGACGCTCTCGGGATCCACGCCGGCCCGGTCGGCGATCTCGCGTTCGGCCGCGAGCGCCGCCTCGTGGTCGGCGTCGACGGTTCCGGCCGGCACCTCCCCGAGCCCGACCCAGACCGCACGCTTGTACAGGTCGCGGCGCTCGATCCGCCGGCCGAGCTCCGGGACGTGCTCGCGGAGGTCGACGAGCAGGTCGTGATCGGCCATCCGCCGGAAGGTCTCGACGTCCGTCCCCGTCCGGTCGAGATAGCGCTCGGAGGCGCGTTCGAGCATCGCGCCGGCGACCCGGGAGACGTGGTGGCGGTAGACGACCGCGTTCATCAACGAGCGGGCTAAAAGCAGGCTCTCGGCGGTGGCGACGTTCCCCTCGGCGAGCACGAGGTCGGCGCTCGCGGGGTCGGGGTCGCTCCCTCCGCCGTCCCGTTCGTTCCCGCCGTTGCCCCGTTCGTTCCCGCCGTTGCCCCGTCCGCTCTCGCCGTCGACGAGCCGGAGTTCGTTCACCAGTCGCCCGGTGTCGACGGTGCCGTAGGGGACGCCCGTGTGATGGGCGTCGCGCACGAGGTAGTCCATGCGGTCGACGTCGAGCTCGCCCGAGACGAGCGCGCCGACGCCGCCCTCGCCCGCGATCAGCGCCGCCACGCGTTCCGGGTCGAGACCGTGGCGCTCGAGGACGCGGGTGACCTCGCGGTCCGGATCGGTCAGGAGCCACTCGACGTCGTCGTGATCCCGGCCCGTTCGCCGCCGGATGATCCCCTCGGTCTGGTGGCCGTACGGGCCGTGGCCCGCGTCGTGGAGCAGCGCGGCCGCCCGGACGTGCGCGGCGGTGTCGGGGTCCAGATCGAGGCCGTCGAGCGCCTGCCGGGCGAGGTGATAGACGCCGAGGCTGTGCTCGAACCGGGTGTGGTTCGCGGAGGGGTACACGAGCCGGACCGTGGACAGCTGTTTGACGTGGCGCAGTCGCTGGAACGCCGGCGTGTCGATCAGCTCGGCCGCCGCCGGGTCCAGTCGGACGTGACCGTGAACGCTGTCCTTGATCGCGTTCATTCCTCGACGAGTTCCACGTCGAGCCGCTCCGCGACCGCGCGGACGACGGAGCCGCCGACGCCCGCGGTCGCCGCCCGGCCGTCCTCGATCGCCAACAGGTCGTCCTCGTCGACGTCGAGTTCGGCCGCCAGCTCCTCGACGGTGAGTCCCTCCCCCTGACGCGCCTCGGTCGTCAGGTCGCCGTAGCCGGAGACGAGGTACGGGAGCCGGTCCTCCTCGTAGTTCGTCCCCTCCTCCTCCCAGTGGGAGGAGTCGCCGGTCGCGGCGTCGTACATCTTCGCCTGCTTGTTGGCGATCTCCTGTGTGCGGCTGCGCGGGCCGCTCCCGTCCGCACCGCCGGCGCTGCCGGATCCGCCGCCGGAGCCGCCGGCACTCCCGCCCCCGCTTCCGCCTCCGCCGCCCCCGCTTCCGCCCGATCCCCGTCTGGAGTCGTCGTGCGGGCGGCAGTTCGAACAGACGAGCAGGCGCGCGCCGGCGACGTTCGCCCGCTGGAGGTTCGTCGTCTCCCGTCCGCAGAGCTCGCAGGCGTCGCCGTCGTCGTCGCCGCCTCCGTCCCCCGTCGAGTACTTTGGCATACCCCACGTAGCACCCCCGGTGCGGTAAAAGCTGGCGGGCCGTCGTCGGCTCAGCCGAGCCGCTCGAGGGCGGAGAGGATCCGCTCACGGCGGCGGTATCCCACCACGGCGGAGCCGACGAGCATCGCCAGCAGGACGAACGACGCTCGAAGATCGCCGTTCGCCACTCGAGGGCTCCCTTCGGTCGCCCTCGCACGACTCGCAGGGCTCGGTGTCGTTCGAAAGGCGCAAAGCGCCTTTCGTGATGTGGCCAGAACGCAGAGCGTTCTGGCTGCTAGCCAGAAACCAAAGATTTCTGGCGATGACGAGAGAGCTCCGATCTCTCGAACCATGTTCCTCGCTCGGTCACTATCGCTCCTTCGCGGCGGTGTCGCCGGCGGCTCCGCCGCCGGAGCAACCTATTTGTCCCCACTGTCGGTAGCCGGTGGCATGGCGTTCACTCTCGGCATCCACGAATCGGTTGACCTGATCTTTCCGCCGACCGTTCTGCGCGACGCTCTCGATCCGGACGACGGCGCGGACGCGGCCGACTCGGACGACGGCTCCGAGGTCCGCGTCGTCGGCTCCGCGGCCGAACTCGAGGCGTGCGACGCGCTGGTGACGTTCGCCTACGAGGACGCGTTCCTGTCGGCGGGGCTCTCGTGGATCCATTCGATCCAGGCCGGCGTCGACCGGTTCCCGTTCGACGAGCTCGAATCGCGGGGGATCCGTCTCACCAACAGTACCGGGATCCACGGCGACGCCATCGGCGAGACCGTCCTCGGCTACATGATCCAGTTCGCCCGCCGGCTCCACCGCTACCGCGACCGCGGGCGGGACGGCGAGTGGAAGCATCCGGAGTGGGACGAGCCGTTCACGCTCTCCGGCGAGTCGCTCTGTGTCGTCGGGCTCGGGACGCTCGGCCGGGGGATCGCCGCCCGCGCCGACGCCTGCGGGATGGAGGTCGTCGGCGTGCGACGGACGCCGACCCCCGTCGATCACGTTCGAGAGGTGTACACTCCGGGCGAGATCGAGGCCGCCGTCGCGGACGCGCGGTTCGTCGCGGTCGCCACTCCCCTGACCGAGGAGACGCGGGGACTGATCGGCGCGGACGAGCTGGCGGCGATGCCCGAGTCGGCCTACCTGTTGAACGTCTCCCGGGGCGGCGTCGTCGACGAGACGGCGCTCCTCGCGGAACTCGAGAACGACCGGCTCGCGGGCGCGGCCCTCGACGTCTTCGAGACGGAGCCGCTGCCGAGGGATTCACCCTTCTGGGGGTTCGAGGACGTCATCGTCACGCCGCACGCGGCCGCGGCGACGCGCGACTACTACCGGCGGATCGCCGACATCGTCCGCGAGAACCGTCGCCGGGCGGTCGCCGGCGAATCGCTCGTGAACCAGGTGATCTGAGGAGAGGACGGTTCAGCCGTCGGTCCAGATGACGGTCACGACCGTCCCGTCGTCCTCGACGGTCTCGTGGCGGTATCCCCGGTCGTCGAGCCGCGGGTAGAGGTGTTGGGGTCGACGGTCGTTGTACTGGATCAGCGCCACGTCGTCGTCCAGGTCCGCCAGCCGCTCGAGGGTGTCCTTGAGCGGTCGCGGCGGCGGGAGTTCCCGGGCGTCGAGCGTCTCGTGTTCCACGTCCTCCGGGACTCCGGCTCGGTCGAGGAACTCCGCGGTCTCGGGCATGTCCCGGGATACGGGGTTCGGACCCGTACGCCTCTCCCCGAACCCGTTCGGGAGAACCCCTACTCCGGACCCGTTCCGGTATCCGATATGAGCACCGACCTGCCCGACCCGTCCGACGCGAACCGGCGGCTCGACGCCCGCGAGATCGACGGCGAACCGTTCGGCGACATCATGGCCGCGCTCGAGGACCTCCCCGAGGGCGAGTCGCTGCTCCTGGTGAACGGTTTCGAGCCGGAGCCGCTGTACGACGTCCTCGAACGTCGCGGATTCCGATACGAGACGACGCGGAAGGAACCGACCGGCGACGACGGAGCCGCGGTCTGGCACGTCGAGATAAGCCATGCCTGAGTCCCGCGTCGACGGGATCGATCCGGCATCCGATCCGGAACGACTCCGGCGGCGATACCGGCGGCGACTCCGTCGGCGTGCGGCCCGGATCGAGCGGCGCGAACTCGAGGAGGCGGTCTCCGCGCTCGAAGCCCGCGGGACGCTCGCCGACGAACAGCGGGAGACGCTCCGGGCTCTCGCGTCGACCCTCGTCGGGAGGCTGACGGTCGGCCTCGATCCCGGCCCGGAACGGACGGCTCAAACCGATCCGGACCGCGTTCGCGCCCTCGCACGGCTCCTCGGCGTCGACGAGGAACGGAGCCCCCGTGATGACGCCTGAGGTACGGGACGATGGCGGCGTGGGATCGATGGTCGTGGTGCGGGATGGAGCGTTGGACGTGTTCTCCGCGCCAGCGACGACGGTTTGCCGAACGCTCGGCGACTACTCCTCTCGCTTCGGGAAGTCCGCGACGAACTCGCCGGGCGACTCCTCGTACACCTCGTAGGCGTCCTCGTCGAACGACGGCACCTCGGCGGCCATCTCGTAGAACAGCGGCTTCGGCTCGTGGTCGTTGACGATCGTGAGCGTCTCGCCCGGCTCCATCGCCTCGAACTTCTCGTGGATCTTCGTGTGACGGTCCACCGGCGGGATCTCTCGGACATCGAGTGTCGGCATGCGATCGACGGGACGGGAGCCGCCCGCATCGGCCTTGAGCCGAATACGTTCGGGACCTCAACTCGTCTCCGACGGTCCGCGGTCCGGTCGTGACCGAATCGACTCGAGAAAGCGGAGCGACCGGTCAGCGGACGGACGACTAGGGCCCGAGGTATCCCCACGCCTGTAGGCGGTCACCTTCGCCGTTGACCCACCGCTCGCCGATGTCGTCGCGGTAGTACATGTTGGGCATGACGATGTCGTCGATCCGGTCGTATGCCTGGTCCCGTGCTGCTTGCATCGTCTCTCCCTTGCCGGTCACGACGATCGGCATCCCGTTGTCGCCGGCGACGCGCCACTGGCCGTCCACTTTCTTGGCGTCTTCGAGGTGGATTCCCTCGCGGCCCCCCGTTTCGAACACCACGGCCGCGTTCCGGGAGTTCTCGTCGTACGTCTTCTCGTCGTCGAACGGGAACGGCGGCAGGACGACCCGAACCGCGATCTGATACCCCCTGTGAACGGTCACGTCGGGATCGTTGCCGTGGGCGAGGTCGTAGAAGAACTCGCCGGTGGACGACTCGATCGACTCCTCCTGCAGCGCGATCGTCGGGTACCCGAACCGCGGCGTGAACTCGAGCGGGTAGATCCCGTTCTCGTTGACGATACAGTTGATGTCGATGCTCCCGACGTACCCCTCGTCGGCGAGCCAGTCTTCGATTCTCCCGAAGGTCTCCTCGAAGAGTCTGTTCTGACCCGCCCAGAACATCGACGTACCCATCTCGCCGGTCGAGGGCCCGATGTTCCCCGGAAACAGTTTCTTGTGCTCGAAGTTGAAGTTGACCTGATCGATGAACTCCTCGCCGTTGAAGAACCCGCAGATGGCGATCTCGACGCCCTCGACCTTCCGCTGGAGCTGGAAGCCCTTCATTCGGTGGCCCCACGCCTTCTTGTAGGCGCGGAGGACGTCCACGACGTCGCTTCCGTCGTCCTCGTTGCCGACGTAGAGCAAGCGCTTGACGTTCTGGACTTCGCCGAGCGGCTTGATCACGTACGGCGCAGGGTTCTCCAGGACGTGTCGGATGCCCTCGTCGAAGTCGTGGAATACGTGGTGTTCGACGGTGTTCACGCCGTGTTCTTCGAGGATCTCCATCGCGTACCCCCGGTCCTCCTCGAGACGGTCGGTGTTCGGCGTGCCGCCCACGACGGCTTTGCCTTGCTCACGGAGTTCCTGAGCGAGTTCACCCGTGCCGACGTCCGATCCGACCCAGATGTCGTCGAAAACGATGACGTCGGCCCACTCGACTTCCGCACGCCAGTCGTCCGTCTTCGGGACGAATCCGTCCCCGATCTCTTGATCGCCTTCGGCTTCGATGTAGTACTTCACGTCGTGGCCCTCGCGGTGGACCTGCCAGGCCAGGTCGGTGATCAACGCGGCGTCCGCGGAGACGAACAGAAAGCACCTTTCGTCCATACGGGCGTGTCACGGTCAGATGACTTGAGTGTGTGTGATGATTTCGCACGACCGCGTTCGTGCGTACGCCCTCGCGATCCGGTACCGAGATCTAGTTTCGGGACGAATCCAGAACTGATTACGGGATCGCCACTGCGTCTTGACTGCTGAGAGATTCCGTCCCTATTCAGATGGGTGTCAAACGGTGTACAAGAGAGGGAGGGAGAACGATGGAACAGCCAGTTACTCAGTCTCGGCGTCGATCACTGGGTCTTCCCTTTCGTCAGTCTCGTTTGAATGTGCCGTCTGGTGGGCGTCGTTATACTGCTGGATTTTCCGGTAGAGCAGGTAGCCGAACCCCCCGACATACAGTAACACGTAGACGAAGAATGCGGAAAGTTGGGGAAGCCCCGTCGCGGTCTGGATCAGCCCGCTTCCGATACCGACCGTGGCGTTGTAGGTTGCGTGGATAAGCGCGGCGACGATGAGCCCCTTGACGATGATCGGCCCGCGGTTCTCGGGGTTAAACTTCGCTAACCCGAGGTAGTAGCCCGCGAACGACGAGTAGACGACGTGACCGGGGCCGGCCAACGCGCGCGTCGCAGTGATATCACCGCCGGTACCGATCAGGTCCAAACCGAGAGACAGGCCGCCGACTTCTCCGACCACCCCGCTGATGTAGATGGCGTTCTCGATGGTCGCAAATCCGAGTCCGGCGACGGCACCGTACACCGCACCGTCGATAACTGCGGCGAACCGATCGTCGTTATACGCGTAGAGCCGTACGGCAAGCAGTTTCACTGACTCCTCTACGGGGCCCACGATGAGGTAGAAAAACAGAACCATCCCGATACCACCGAGTGCCGTGAAAAACGGCTGAGACAAGCTATTGACGACGGCAGCAAAGCCCGCGGTGAGCACGCCGAGTATGAAGGTGGCCGCCAGCAGCGACAGTGGCTCGCTGGTCGTGACATCGCTGTACCAGACGTATCCCGCCAACGCCAACGCGGGGAGGGCAGAGAGGATCGTTAGCACGCCGAGAGGGGGCTCCCTCACAATACTGAGTCCGCCGACGGCGACGAAAATCAGTACCGCAAGCAGAACCAAGAGGGCCTGGCCGGAACGAACCGCCAGCCAGTAGACTGCGACCGAGACGCTATCGAGAAGGGATCGCTGTTCCCACGTTGAGATCCCGTAGAGATCTTGGTCGTCGTCCGCCGCCTCAACGGGATCCGTCTCTGTTTCTACGTCTTCCATGTCGTTTCTGTCAGCGGGTAGCTCGCTTCATCAGGACGGACAAAAATGAACCTATCAACCGGTGATTGACGAATCATTATCTGAACGTGGGTTTGGAATGGAAATCAAACCCTAGTTTGTCTCAGTTGATCAATCGTGAGATCTAGAGTGACAGATCGGCGTTGTCGTGGTGACTACACGCTCTGTATCTCGGAGGACATTCATGTCAGGTCGTGAACGACACAATCGGCTGATCGGTACGTGAGTTCCCTGTAGTGAGCGGTTCACCGACGGCGAGGCGAACGCCGAGCAGTCGGCCTTTTTCCCTCCAGGTTTTTCGAGGAGGGGTTCCCGAAGCGAACGCAGTGAGCGAGGGTACCCGACGAGAAAAAGGTGGGAGGGTACCCGACGAGAAAAGGTGATGTATCGACCACACTCCGAAAACGCCCCAACGAGGGTTCCAACGGAGTCGGTACGAACGATACCGACACTCCGGATTCGAGATCCGAACTGCCGGGCATGCCGTTCTAAAACGCCAATAACGGAGGATTATCGCTTTCATACACGGATACGATACCCATAACAATCCACCCGAGTCCCGTCGGGGGACGTGCGATGGAACGAACGAAGATATCCGATGACGACGAGGGAAAGCGAGTGGTCAACTCCAAAGGGAAGAAGATCGGGATGGTTACCGAAGTCGAGAACGGGAAAGCGTACGTCGACCCGGACCCCGGAATCACGGACTCGATCCGCTCAAAACTCGGGTGGAGAGACGCGGATTCGGACGATTATCTGCTCGAATCACGACGCATCGCCAGTATCAACGACGACGAGGTCCGACTCAAGCGCTAACGGCCATCCAGCAGCGGTATCGAAGCGGAGACATCGAATCGGAACCAAGCCCCGTTCGGACGGGCGGACGAGACGCAATGAACGCATCCGAAACAATGAGAGAAGCGATCGAAGTACAGCTCAGCAAAGAGTCGAAGGGAGAGGGTGGTGAGGGCCTGCCGGAGGTTCGAGAGGCGAGCGACCGCGCGAAAGCCGGATCGACGCCCCCCGACGTACCGACGAACATCACCCCGTCCGGCGGCCCATGAGCCCCTCCCAACCCGCCAACGACCTCGTCGAGACCCTGGATGACGGGGACGTCGCGCTCGGGGTCCTCGACAACACGTACAGTCCGACGCTCGTGGAGTTCTACGGCGAACTCGGCGCCGATTTCGTCTGGTTGGATCTCGAACACGGCGGCCCCGACCCGCGGGACGGGGGCCGGATGGAGGACCTGCTTCGCGCGGCCGAACGGACGGGCGTGGAACTGCTCCTCCGGCTTCCCGACACCGACCCGACGCTCGTCCGGAAAGCGCTGGATCTCGGCATGAGAAACGTGTTCCTCCCTCGCGTGGAAACCGCCGAGGAAGTCAGAGACGCGGTCCGATCCGCGCGGTTTCGCTACGACGATGGACCCGGTGATCGAGGACTGGCGTCGCCGCGGGCGTCTCGCTGGGGTCTCGCCGACGAGTACGTCGCCACCGAGGACCGGGAGACCCTCGTCGGCGTGACCATCGAGACCGAGGCCTCCGTCGAGAACCTGGACGAGATCCTCTCCGTTCCGGAGCTGGGGTTCGTCTTCATCGGCCCGTTCGACCTCTCGGTCTCGCTCGGTCACCCCGGCGAGATCGATCATCCGAACGTGGAGGAAGCCGTCGAGACGGTTCGATCGAAGGCCGTCGACGCGGACGTCCCCGTTGCGGGTCTCGGGTTCGGCATGGACGACGTGAACGAGAAGGCGGCGAACGGCTACCGGATGCTGAACCTCGGGAGCACGACCGGAGCGATCGAGGGGGCCGTCACGAGCTGGTTCGACGCCTACGAACCGAACGACGCCTGACCTGCCACCTCTCCGTGAGTTCTGGGTTCGAGAGGGTCGCCTTCCGGTCCGTGTGATGGCGTCTACTCCCGATACGGGACCGCATCCGCCGGGACCGGAAACGGGTCGCCGCTGCCGATGAGGCCCTCAACGAAGCCGGCGTTTCCGATCCCGTTTCGATGTCCTTTCGATCCCTTCTCCTACGGTGCCCGCGCGACGACCACGAACGTCTCCGTGCGGGTCGTTCCGTGGGCGACCTCGAAGCCGGCCGCCTCCAGCATCGCGGTCGCGTCTCCGAGACCGTACCGCTCCTCGAGCGGCGGCCCGGTCGCCTCGGCACCGTCCGCGGACCAGTCGAAGACGGCGAGTCTCCCGCCGGTCCGGAGCACCCTGGCGAGCTCGGTCACCGCGTCGTCGTCGGCGAACTCGTGGAACGTCATCGTCGAGAAGGCGGCGTCGAGCGCGTCCGCGTCGAACGGCAGGTCGGCAACGTCGCTCTCGACGAGTTCGACGTTCTCGGGGAGCCCCTTCTCACGGTAGCGGTCGTGCATCTCCGCCTGGACGTCGACGCCGTACACCGTCCCGGCGTGGGGTGCGACGTCGTCGGTGTAAAATCCCGTCCCGCTGCCGAGGTCGGCGACCGTCCCGTCCGCGGCGGGGTCGACCGCGTCGATCAGCTCCTCGCGGGAGACCCAGGCGTACCGCTCGGGGTCCTCGAGTTTCGCCGCCCGGTCCGCGTCGAACGTGTGAAACCCCATGCTACGGCTCCCCGTTCAGCGCCTCGACGACGTCGTCGATCTCCCGTTTCGTCGAGACCGCGTGGACCGACACCCGGACCGCGTCCGGGTGCGGGAGGTCCCGAATGACGATCCCCTGCTCGAGGAGCCGCTCGACGGTCGCCTCGGGTTCCTCGACGTCGACCGTGACGAGCCCGGACTCGTACGACTCGGGACTCAACAGTCGGTCCTCGCCGACGCCCTCCTTCAGACGGTCGGTGAGGTCCTCGATCCGGTCCGTGATGGCGTCGATCCCGATCGACTCGACGGCGTCGATCCCCTCGAGCAACCCGACGTGTGCCGCGGGGGTCGTGGTGCCGACCTCGAAGCGCTTCGCGCCGGGTGCGTACTCGATGTCGTGCGCGGTAGGCGTCTCCACGCCGCGGTAGCCGACCGACCCCGGCGTCAGCCCGTCGGCGACCGCGCGGTCGACGTAGAGGAAGCCGGAACCCCACGGGCCGAGCAGCCACTTGTGGCCGGCTGCCGCGACCGCGTCCGCGTTCCACTCGTGGAGGTCCACCGGGACCTGTCCCGGCGACTGGACCGCGTCGACGAGCGTGAACGCGCCCGCGTCGTTCGCGACCTCGACGAGGTCCTCGACGGGTAGCCGGGTGCCGTGCGTCCAGGTGATCGCGCTGAAGCAGACGAGCCGCGCGTCCGCGACCGCCTCGGCGTAGGCGTCGCGGTCGATCCGGCCGTCCTCGGTCTCGAGGACGCGGACCTCGACGCCGATCTCCTCCTCGAGCTTCCGCCAGGGGAGCACCCCCGCCGGGTGTTCGAGGTCGGTCCGGACGACGACGTCGCCCGGCTCCCAGTCGATCGCGGCGGCGATCCGCGCGATCCCGTCGGTCGTGCTCTCGGTGAGGGCGATCTCCTCGGGATCGGCGCCGAGGAACTCGGCGATCCGCTCCCGGACCGTCTCGTAGGTGCCGAACGCGCGCTCGTAGGGGTCTGTCCCGACCGGGTCGTACTCGTGGTCGGCGAGGAACGCGGACGCCGCGTCGACGACGTACTCCGGGCTCGGGCCGTGTGCGCCGTAGTTGAGATACGCCGTGTCCTCGTCCAACGCGGGAACGTCGGCCCGCAGCTCCCGCGGCGTCATGCGGTCACCCCCGCCGTCGGAGCGAGCGTCGGCATCGAGCCGCACATCACTCGAGACGGCCGGAGACGGCCTCCCGGAGGGCGTCCTCGGTCTGTGCGCCGACCATCCGGTCGGCGACCTCGCCGTCGGCGAACACCAAGAGCGTCGGGATCCCCTGAACGCCGTACTCGCCGGCGAGTCCCTGATGCCGGTCCACGTCGACCTTGAGGACCGCCGCGTCCGTCTCCGACGCGACCGCCTCGACCGCCGGCTCCATCATCTGGCACGGCCCACACCAGTCGGCGTAGAAGTCCACGAGCACGACGCCGTGTGAGCCGACGAAGTCGTCGAAGTCGTCGGCGCTCTCGAGCGCGACCGGTTCGGCCGGCACGGGTTCGCTGGTTTGTGTCATCACCCGTAGGTAGGCACCCCACGGTCATAACGGTTTTGGATACTCAATACAATACTCCGGCTCGGCGGCCTCGTCGCCGAGCGGGCCGCTCACTCGCCGCGCTGGGGCGAACCGGGGACGCCGCGGGTCCGCCGCACCGCGAGCGCGCCGTGATAGAGGATGACCGCACAGACGAGCAGCGCGGAGCCGATCAGGAGGACGAAGCTGAGCCGGTCGAGGACGGGCATCGACAGCCACGCGGAGAGTTCGCCGATCCCGACCGCGGCGCTGGCGACGAGCAGCATGAGCCCGAAGTAGATCGTCACGTCGTCCTCGTCGACGTAGGCGGTCGCGCTCGAGCCGATCCGTGCGCCGAGCGCGCTGCCAGTGAGCAGCGCCGTGACGATCCCGAGGTCGATCACGCCCGCGCGACCGTAGGTGAACGCGCCCACCGCCCCGGACATCAGCCCGCCGAAGAGGCTCGTCCCGACCGCGGCCGCGAGGGACGTGCCGATCACGTAGTAGATCGCGGGCATCCGGACGAACCCGCCGCCGACCCCGAGGAACCCGGAGACGAGTCCGACGCCGCCGCCGACGCCGGAGATCGTCCACAGCGACGCCCGACTGCCGTCCGCGAGCGTGGTCATCGGCGGGATCTCGTACGACTGGATCTTCCGAGCGATCGCCGGAACCTCGTCGGCGTCGTCTCCGGCTCCCTCGCCGTCGTTTCCCGTCTCGTCGGTTCCAGCGTCCGCATCGCCTCCGTCGTCCTCGTCGCCGTCGTCGGTGTCGAGCGCGCTCCGCGTGAACAACACGCCGATCGCCGCCAGCAGGAGCACGTACGCGACGCCGACGACGACGTTCGCGATCCCCAACACCTCGAGGCCGAAGACGAGCCGGCTTCCGAGCTCGATGCCGACGGTGATCCCGACGAACATCAGCGCGCCGAGCTTGTAGTCGACCTGTCCGGCGTCGTGGTGTTTCATCGTCGCGATCGCCGCGGTCCCGAACACGAACGCCATCGAGCTGCCGATGGCGACCGGGGCCGGGTACCCCAAGATCAGAAGCGCGGGCGTGACGAGGAACGAGCCGCCCATCCCGAAGAACCCGAAGAACACGCCGACCATGAACCCGAAGGCGACGAACAGGCCGAAGATCTCCGGGCCGAGACCGAGGAGCTCGGCCGTCGCGATGGAGCCGATCATCTCCCGTTCGCGAGCCGATCCAGGACGGCCGGCCCGACCGCCTCCTCGACGGCCCCGTACCCGACGTAGAGGGCGATCGCTTCGAGGAGGACGACCCCGATCACTGCGAGTGCCTGTACCGACGGCGACGCGCCCGCGAGGAGCTCCGTACCGGTCATCGGCTCCACCCGTCTCCCGACGCCCGCCTTCCGTGTCGAGTCGCTCGATCGATGTCGGTCATGTACCCGAGGATAGCCGACAGGGAGATATAACGGTTTTGGGTTAGTTGTACAATACTATATTCGCGTGAGCGACGGGGAACGATGGATAACTTATCGATATTATTTTCTGCGGGATCCTTCGGACCGTTCCGATCCGCCGACTCGACGCGGACTCGTTTCGACACGTCACCGTTACTGTCCGAGACGTGCGCCTGGTCTCGACGAGTTCGGTCCTCCCGCCGATGGAATACGGTGCGTCCATGGGGTTACATCACACACTCTTCGTGATCTCGAAACGACGTGTTCCCCGTCCGTGGGAATCTCCGTCCCTTCATTTATGTAGGCAGCACGTATCGGAGGGTATGAGCCACTCATCGCGTTCCTCGCGCATCGACCTCGACGCGGCGTTCAAGGCGTTCGGTGCGGTGACGATCCTGATCGGGGTGGGACTCACCGTGGGCGTGCTCGCGCTCACCGATCCGTTCGGCGAGTACGTCACGACCACGCCCGCCGCGACCGGAAGCCTGCTCTTCACCGGACTGCTTGCCGCGGTCGGCTACGCGGCCTACGCGCTCCGTCGACGCTGAGACCCCGGCGGCAGGGGCGAGGAGACGAACGACGACGGCCGAGGAGCGTTCGCGATCCGACTCGATCCTTCGGGCGTGATCCGAGCCGAACGTGGTCCCCTCTCGCTTGATACGACAGTATTATGTATTATTGGGATTTTCATACAATACATGTCCGACACACCGGACGACGACGTCGGGAAGTTAGGGATCGTGCTCGAGACCAGCGAC
Source organism: Halorubrum aquaticum (assembly GCF_900113615.1). Lineage (GTDB taxonomy): Archaea > Halobacteriota > Halobacteria > Halobacteriales > Haloferacaceae > Halorubrum > Halorubrum aquaticum. Next base: position 130,730 of record NZ_FOPZ01000005.1, on the reverse strand, counting down.
CCCGAGCGTGCCTGGAACGCGTTCCGGCTCGGGATCACCGCAGTAGAGGACGGACGGGACGTCTCCGTGTTCCTCCTCGGTGAAGGGGTCGAAGCCGAGGAGATCGAAGACGACCAGTTCGACGTGCGAGAGCGCATGGAGGCGTTCGACGAGGCCGGCGGGGAGTTGCTCGCGTGTGGGACGTGTCTGGAGATGCGGAAACGCGACGGAAGCGAGGTCTGCCCGATCTCGACGATGAACGACCTCCTCGAGGTCGTGACCACCGCGGATCAGGTCGTGACGGTCGGGTGAGTCGCGGTCGGTTCGACGGCGGAGTCCCTTTTTCCCTCCAGGTCTTTCGAGGAGTGGTTCCCGAAGCGAACGCAGTGAGCGAGGGCACTCGACGAGAAAGAGGAGTGTATTGATCGCAACTGAGTCAGAATAGGTCACTCGCTGAGATCTCAACAGAGCCGTTTCAGCGGACTCGATCGGTTCGAGCCGGTTCGCTCCGAGCCGGTTCAGCTCGAGGCGGTCACCGACTCGGCGCCCTCGTATTTGTCCTCGAACTCCTGGATGAGTTGGCCCATCTTCGCGTACCAGTCGTTCAACATCCGCTGCATCTCACCCGAGATCTTCTCGGGATCGGTCGGCTGGTAGACGTGGTAGTAGCCGCCCTGGTCGTAGTTGATCTGTTCCTTGCTGATGAAGCCGGTCTGGAGGAGCCGCTGGACCGCACGGTAGGCGGTCGAGCGCTCCCGGTCGACGGCCTCGCCGATCTCGTCTATCGTCAACGGCTCCTCGCTGTCGACGAGCACCTGGAAACACTCGCGATCCAGCGGTTTGAGCCCGTGAAAACACTCCAGTAACCCCTCACACTCCATGTCGCTCCGTAGCTGTTCGGCCAACGAGTCTGGCATGGTATTACCCACGAGTACGACCCGTGTGCCTAAAAGGCTTGTGTATAGAACACACAATTCCGTGCGGACGGGTCCGAACGCGCCGATACGCCCGGCCTCGTACCGCTAACCGCCCCGACCGCTCAGGCCGAGCGCGGCGGCGGCACCAGAAAGACGTTGCCGGCGGCGTTCACGACGACCTCCTCGCTCACGCTACCGAGCAGCAGCCGACGCAGACGGCTCCGGCCGCGAGACCCGAGAAGCAGCGTGCTCGGCTCGTGTTCCCGTTCGGCGGCCAGGATCTCCGCCGCGGGGTCGCCCCGCCTGACGTCCGTCCGGGCCTCGAGCCCCCATCCGTCGAGCCGGTCGACGAGGTCGCCGAGACGTGCCTCCACGTCGTCCTCGTCGCCGGTGTCGTCCTTCGGCGACCGCACGTGAACCAGCGTGACCTCCTCGGTCGCGTGCCGGAGGTACTCGAACGTCTCGAAGGCACGTTCGGCGTTCTCCGAGAAGTCGGTGGCGAAGAGCGTCCGCTTGAACAGGTGTCGTCGCACCGTCTCGGGCTCGTCGACGCCGCGTTCGATCCGGTCGACGAGCAGCGGGACCACCGTGGTCCGGGCCAGGTTCCGCGCCGTGGACCCGATGACGCGGTTCTCGAGCGGGCTCTTTCCACGGGACCCGACGAGGATCAGGTCGGCACCGACCGCTCCCGCGATCCCGTTGATCCGGCGGTGGGGCGTCCCCCGAACCACGTGGGTCTCGACGTCGAATCCGGCCGCCTCGACCGTCGAACGATATCGTCGAAGCCCGCGTTTCCGTCGCTTCTCGAAGTCGATCCCGGGCATCCCGGAGTGGACGTTCGAGGGGACCACCGTCACGAGGTGGACCCGATCCACGCCGATCCGGGAGAGGCAGTTCAGCCCCGTCTCCGACTCGACCATCGACTCGCTGGCCGTCGAGAGGTCGGTCGCGAGCACGGCCGACTTCCCGGTCATCGATCCCGTCCCCGTTCCCGTGTCCGTCCCCGTTTCGCTGCCCCGCCCGACCACCCAGTATTCTCCATACTGTACAATACTCTTCTCCGGAGATAAAACCCGCGATCGGGTCGTCGAGCGATATAACTCGACGGCGACACGTTCTCCGGGCATGACCGACGACGAGACCGATCTCGCGGACGCGGTCGACCGGTTCCTCGAGGAGGCGGACGCGACGTTCGACCAGTACGAACGGGGATACGCCGACGCCGACGCGACCGTGTCGGTGCTCCGAAGCCACGCCGACGACCTGCGGGACGCCTTCGAGGAGGAACGCGCGAGGGAGTGAGCGAGTGAGCAAATGACGAGCGGGCGAGCGAGTCGATCAGGGCGCGAACCGGGGCCAGGGACGCGTGCGGGGTCAGGGACGCGCACCGATCAGCTCGCGAACGCGGGCGACGTGTTCGCCGAAGGCCGGGTCGCCGCGTTCGCGCGGGCGGTCCACGTCGACGTCGACGACCTCGCGGACGCGACCCGGCTCGGCGGCCATGACCACGATCCGGTCCGCCAGCGTCACCGCCTCGGCGACGTCGTGGGTGACGAAGAGGACGGTCTTTCCCGTCGACGCCCACACGTCGAGCAGTTCGCGTTGAAGCATCTCGCGGGTCTGCGCGTCGACCGCGCCGAACGGCTCGTCCATCAACAGGAGGTGTGGATCGACCGCGAGCGCCCGTGCGATGGCGACGCGCTGTTTCATCCCGCCCGACAGCGACTTCGGATAGGTCCCTCTGAACTCCGTCAACCCGACGAGTTCGAGCATCTCGTCGACCCGCTTCGCGCGTTCGTCGGCCGATCGGTCGCTCCGCTCCAGCCCGAACCCGACGTTCTCCTCGACGGTGAGCCACGGGAACAGATGGTACTCCTGGAAGACGACGCCCATGTCGGTCGTCGGCCCGGTCACTCTGGTTCCGTCGAGCCGAACCTCGCCGTTCGTGGCGTCGGCGAGTCCGGCGATGACCCGGAACAGCGTCGTCTTTCCGCAGCCGGAGGGGCCGACGAGACAGACGAACTCCCCCGCCTCGACCGAAAAGGAGACGTCCTCGAGCGCGCGGACGGGATCGCCGTCCCCGTCGTAGGTCTTGCCGACCCCGTCGACGACCACGCCCGGATCGTCGTCCGCGTCGACCGCCGCCGGCTTCCCGTTCACGCCTGCCATATCAACACCCGGCGTTGGACCGCGCGGAAGGCCACGTCGACGAGGAGGTACATCAGGCTCAACACGAGGATGTACGCGATCACCTTGTCGACCAGCAGGTTGTTGCTCGCGCGCAGTATCTCCCGACCGACGCCCGGCACGCCGAAGATCTCGGCGGCGACCACGAGCATCCAACATCGACCGAGGCCGGTGCGGATCCCGGTCGTGATCCCCGGCAGCGCCGCCGGGAGGACGACCGACCGGACCATGTCGAGATCGCCGCTAACTCCGAGCGTCCACCCCACGTCGAGGAGGTCCTCGGAGACGCCCTCGACGGCTCCGTAGGCCGCGTAGAAATTGATCCAGAACGCGCCGACGGCGATGATGAACGCCGCGCCGGCGTCGTTGATCCCGAACCACGCGATCGCGAACCCGATCAGCGCGAGCGGCGGAACGGGTCGAAGGGTTCGAACGAGCGGCGCGGTCAGGTCGTCCAGGAACCCGCTCCAGGAGAAGGCGACGCCGGCACCGACGCCGAGACCGGTTCCGACGACGGTTCCGGGGAGCCAGTGACGGACGCTCGACGCCAGCGCCGCGGTCATCGTGCCGGACCCGAGCTCCTCGAGGAACCGCGTCCCCACCGCCGCCGGCGAGGGCAACACGTACGCCGGCTGCGTGAGCGAGACGAGATACCAGAGTCCGAGAAACCCGACGATCCCGGCGACGCCGCGGAGCAGTCGCTTCGGGTCGTCGAGGTCGAGGCCGACCCGTAGTCCCGAGCCGTCCCTCTCGTCGAACCGTCCCGAGGTATCGGTGGCCATCAGAGCGAGTCGTAGACCTCGAGATCGAAGATCCCGTCGTTCGTGAGCCGTTCATCGATCTGTCCGTTGTTCGCCGCGAACTCGGCGAACACCGGCGTCGCGTCGGTGATCTCCGCGGGGTCGGTGACGAAGTTCGACAGCGGCGAGTCGAGCGCGCGCCGGGCGCGGTCGGCGGGCATCCCGATGCCCTCCTCGACGTGTCGGGCGGTCGCGTCCGGCTCCTCGTCGATGAACTCGGTGGCGCGGACGTGCCCCTCGAGGAACTGCGCGGCGAGCGGCGACTCGCGGACCTCGTCGCTCATCAGGGTGACCGCGGCCGGCTGGCCGGGGAGGACCTCCGCGGCGGTCCGAAGCATCGCCACGGAGGAGTCCTCGGCGTCCGCGATCGTCGGCACCGGCTCCATGATCGAGGTGCCGTCGATCTCGTCGTTGGCGATCGCCTGCCAGACCGCGCTCGCGCCGCCTATCTCGATGATCTCGACGGCGTCGTTCGTTTCGGGGTCGACCCCGACGTCCTGGAGCCAGTACCGGAGCAGCACGTCCGGGACGCTGCCCTGCGGGAACGTGCCGAACCGGAAGGGACGACCGTGCTCCGTCGCCCAGGTCTCGAACGCCCCCGCGCCCTCCGCCTCGAAGGTGTCGTGGAACGAGGACTCGGCCATGATCCCCATCGGCTCGCGGACGTTCGCCGCGGTCACCTGCGCGGGGATGCCGCGGTCGATGACGATCATCGCCGGCACGATCCCGAACATCGCGACGTCGATGTCGCCGCCCCCGAACGCCTGAACGATCGCCGGGCCGTCGGTGAACTCCTCGCCGGTGACCTCGGCGTCGACGTCCTCGAAGTAGCCCTCCGCCTCCATCACGTACCACTGGAGGTCCGGGTAGATCGGCATGTGTGCGACGGTCAGCTCCTCGAGTCCGCCGCCGTCGCCGCCGAGACATCCGGCGAGTCCCACGGTCGCGGTTCCGCCCGCGGTCGCGAGAAAGGACCGCCGTGAGACTCCCGCGTTTCGCTGGTTCATGTCGATCCAAGGGGATCGGGGATCAATACCCTCGCGCCACCAGCAATCGCCGACCGTACCGGTGACGCGACGGTATCCGGATATCGTTCGATGTCCGACGCTCGACCGGGTTCTCCACCGATCCGTCCGATCCGTCGCGTTCCCGATAGCCGTAAGGATTGCCGGTCTCGGAGATCCGTCGGATCGCCGTCGACCTCCCGCCTCGACTCGCCGCCGTTTATGTCGCCCGCGCGCCACCCTCCGCCATGGTCTCGGAGATCTTCGACCCCGACGCGTGGGAGCCGGTTACCGACGAGTTCGAGGACGTGACGTACCACCGCGCCCGCGACGCGCCGGTCGTCCGGATCGCGTTCGACCGGCCCGAGGTCCGCAACGCGTTCCGCCCGGGAACCGTCGACGAGCTGTACGCCGCGCTCGACCACGCCCGCAAGCGGGCCGACGTGGGCTGCGTCCTCCTCACGGGCAACGGTCCCTCGGAGAAGGACGGCGGCTGGGCGTTCTGTGCCGGCGGCGACCAGTCCGTGCGCGGCGGCTCGGGCTACGAGTACCGCGACGACGACGAGGCGGACGAGGCGGACGACCCCCTCGTGCGCGAGGCGAAGGCCGGTCGGCTCCACGTCCTCGAGGTCCAGCGGCTGATCCGGTTCATGCCGAAGCCGGTGGTCGCGGTCGTCCCCGGCTGGGCGGTCGGCGGCGGCCACTCGCTCCACGTCGTCTGTGACCTCACGCTCGCGAGCGACGAGCACGCGAAGTTCCTCCAGACCGACCCGGACGTGGCCTCCTTCGACGGCGGGTTCGGTTCCGCCTATCTGGCGAAACAGGTGGGACAGAAGAAGGCCCGCGAGGTGTTCTTCCGCGGGAAGACCTACTCCGCCGAGGAGGCCGTCGACATGGGGATGGCCAACGAGGCGATCCCGCATGAGGAACTGGAGGCCGTCGCGCTCGAGTGGGCCGAGGAGATGACGAGCAAATCGCCGACCGCGATGCGGATGCTGAAGTACGCGTTCAACATGACCGACGACGGCATGGTCGGCCAGCAGGTGTTCGCCGGCGAGGCGACCCGACTCGCGTACATGACCGAGGAGGCCCAGGAGGGGAGAGACGCCTTCCTCGAGAAGCGCGATCCGGAGTTCGGCGACTATCCCTGGCACTACTGATCGAACGTCACGAATGTCGCTGCGGTCGGCGCGTGCCTCCGAGTGCCCGGAGGGCACGAGGAGCCCGCGCGAGGGAGGTGGCGGGCCGGAGCGGCTCGCCCGCGACGGTCCGTCCACCGAGGCTGGGGAGGCCTGAGGTGCGGGGCGGTTGCGGCCGCGGAACGCGGTGGGGGCGGGATTCGAAGGGTCGGTCGAGCCGGGCGGGGCTTCGGAGGGCGTGTTGTGGCTCCCGTCGCTCGCGAGTAGCGCATCACGGAACCGTGAGGGACGGGATTCGAACCACGGTCGCTCCCGTTCGCTCGCCGCGTCGCGGCTCGCTCACCTCCCGCTCCCTGCTTCGAATCCCTTCCGGTCAGATACCTGCGGCTCGCGAAGTGCTCGCCGCAGGTATGCGGGGGAAGGGATTCGAACCCTCGAACCTCTACAGGAGCGGATCTTAAGTCCGCCGCTTTTGGCCAGGCTCAGCCACCCCCGCGCACTCCCCGCTTCCGGTGGCGCGGTCAAACCCCTTTCGGATACGGCCCGCCTCCACCGGCCGATCCCTACCAGTCGACCGAGAGCGTCCCGTCGCCGTGCGGGTCCGGCGCGATCTCCTCGTCGGTCCGCCGGTCGACGACGTGGATGACCCCGCGCTCCTTCTTCGCCGGACACACCTCGGCGGCCCGGACGTTCTCGGCTAAGTCGTCCTCGCCGATGTAGTAGGTCCGCGGCTTCGCCATCCCGCTCACCACGTCCATCTCCCAGTTGTCGGCGACCTCCGCGCACTTGCCCGCGCCGAAGCACTTGTTCGCCTCGAAGACGATCTTGTACGGCTTCTCCTCGACCGGCGGCCCCTCGCCGCCGATGTCGCTCGCGGAGAGGACGCCGCCGTCCGTCGCCGCCGATCCGTCGCCGGCCTCGTTCCGGCCGTCGTCCGCGCCGCCGTCGGCTCCGGTCCCGCGCTCGTCGCTCATACCCGTCGTTCGGTCCCGGCGGGACTTTCGTCTGTCGGTCGCGCGGCCCGCCGGGGCCGACGAAGGGGCCGTATCGGTCGGGATCGGCCGCGAGACGCCGCCCCGTCCGGAGTCGAACGGTTCAAGTATTCGCTGGCTGTTCGTACGGACATGAAAGACCAGGGACGCTCCACGCGCAAGCGAACCGGCGGCCGACTGAAACACGCCTCGAACAAGAAGCGCCACCAGCTCGGCCGCGAGCCCGCCGAGACGACGGTCGGCGAGACCCGCGTTCAGTACATCGACTCCCGCGGCAACGAGCGGAAGGTCCGCGCGCTCGCGACGAACGTCGCGCAGGTCGCCGACGGCGGCGAGGTCGTCGAAGCCGACATCGAGGACGTCGTCGAGAACCCCTCGAACGTCAACTACGTCCGCCGGAACATCGTCACCAAGGGCGCCGTCATCGAGACCTCGGAGGGCCGCGCCCGCGTCACCTCCCGACCCGGCCAGACCGGCCAGGTCAACGCCGTCCTGATCGAGTAGACTCGACTTCGGCGACGCCGGTTTTCCGAATTTTCGTGGGTCCGTAGTCTCGACTCTCTACGGTGATGTAGACGCTTTATTTCCCGTCGTTATCGTCGCGAGGTCCGTCTCTCACTCCCTAGCCGCTCGGCTGTACGCAGTTGTCGACGGGGAGAACACCATCGAAGCCCCAGCCTCGCGACTGCCCCTTTGAATCCCACCCGAACCGAAACCCCCAGCACCGCGCCTCACGCCTCCCCAGCCTCGGTGGACGGACCGTCGCGGGCGAGCCGCTCCGGCCCGCCACCTCCCTCGCGCGGGCTCCTCGTGCCCTCCGGGCACTCGAAGGCACGCGCCGACCGCTTTCGGTCCATCGATACCGACCGATCTCAAGCTATTTGTCCGTTCCCGTCCCCGGTCGAGACGTGTACGTCGGCGTCGACGAGGCCGGAAAGGGGCCCGTGATCGGGCCGATGGTCGCCGCGGCGGTGCGTGCGGACCCGGAGAGCCTGCCGGCCGGCGTCGACGACTCGAAACGCGTCGCCCCCGAGCGACGGCGGGAGATCGCGGCCGAACTCCGCGCGAGCGACGCGGTCGACGTGGCGGTCGCGACCGTCGAGACCGCCGAGATCGACGCGCCCGACACGGACATGAACACGCTCACCGTCCGCGGACAGGCGCGGGCGGTCCAGGCCGTCGTCCGCGCCGGCGACCGCGTCGTCGCCGACGCGGGCGACACCTCCGAGGCGCGGTTCGCGCGGCGGCTCCGCGAGTTCGTGACCGACACTGATGCCGTCGACTCCGTCGACGTCGACGCCGCCCACGGCGCGGACGAGTCGGACCCCGTCGTCGGCGCGGCGAGCGTCGTCGCGAAGGTGGCCCGCGACGCGCGGGTCGCCGCGATCGACGCGGCGTATCCCGACTACGACGGCGTCGGCAGCGGCTACCCGAGCGACCCGACGACGCGAACGTTCCTCCGCGAGTACGTCGCCGACCACGGTGACGTCCCGCCGCACGCTCGGCGGTCGTGGTCGACGTGTGCGGACGTGCTCGCGGCCGCGGAACAGTCCGGCCTCGACGAGTTCTGATCCCGTCTCCGACCCGCGGCCCTAGTCCTCGCGCAGCGCCAGCGCCGCCAGCAACGCCTCGAGTTGGACCTGCTCGTTCGCGCCCTCCGCGATCCGGTAGTCGGCCTCGCCGATCCGCTCCATCAGTCGGACGGCCTCGCGCTCGTGGAGGTCGAACTCCCAGACCGACCGGTGGAGCTGGTCGATCACGTCGCCGCCGGCCATCCCGGTGTCGGTGAGTAAGGTGTCGAGCGTCGCACGCGCCTTGGTGAAATCGCCCGCCAGCGCATCGGTCACCATCGACTCGATCTCCTCGGGGCGCGCGGTCGCCGTGATCGCGTATACCGCCTCCTCGTCGACCACGTCGCCGGTCGTCGCCGCGGCCTGAAGCGAGTTGATCGCGCGGCGCATGTCGCCGTCGGCGGCGTAGACGAGGGCGTCGACGCCGGCATCGGTCACCTCGATCCCCTCCGCCGCCGCGATCTCGCGGGTCTGCGCGGCGACCGCCTCGTCCGACAGCGGCGAGAAGCGGAAGACCGCACACCGCGACTGGATCGGGTCGATGATCTTCGACGAGTAGTTGCACGAGAGGATGAAGCGGGTGTTGTCGGAGAACTGCTCCATCGTCCGGCGGAGCGCCGATTGGGCGTCATCCGTGAGGCTGTCGGCCTCGTCGAGGAACACGATCCGGAAGTCGCCGCCGAACGACGACCGCGCGAACCCCTTGATCCGGTCGCGGACCACGTCGATGCCGCGCTGGTCGGAGGCGTTGAGTTCGAGGAAGTTGCCGCGCCAGTTGTCCTCGCCGTAGATCTCGCGGGCGATGGCGGTGGCGGCGGTCGTCTTTCCTACACCGGCAGGACCGCTGAAAAGGAGGTGCGGCACGTCGTCCTGGTCGATGTAGCTCTGGAGGCGTTCGACGATCTCCTCCTGTCCGTGGACGTCCGATAGCGACTGCGGGCGGTACTTCTCGATCCAGATCTCGCGTCCCGTCGCGGTCGCAGCCGGCTGCTCGTCGGCCTCACTCATTGCTCGATCGGAGGGTCGGCGGGGTGATAAACGAACCGAGAACCCGACGGTGGGAGACGATCCGCTCTCACTCACTCACTCGCTCGCTCGGCATCGACGAGGGGAACCGCCGCCGGAACTCGTCGTGGAAGGCCGTAAGCGTCAGCACGTCGTCCTCGGCCTCCCTCAGCCTGCGGCGCGTCTCCGGGTCGATCCGGGGTGCGAGCACGAGCGCGGCGGCCCCGGTCGAGACGGTCCGCGCCCGCCAGTCGACGTAGGGATCGCCCGCCCACGACGGCAGGTCGGCGAGCAGCACGGCGTTGCGCCACGCGAACTCCCGGACCTCCTCCAGTCCGAGAAGCGCGAGTCGGTCGTCGAACGGGTCCGAAAGCGCGTCCGCCCCGGCGACGCCCGCGGCGTCGTACACCGCGACGAGCGCCTCCTGGACGGCCGCGACGAGCCGGGCGAGGACGTCGTTGATCCGGTCGTGGTCCGCCCGCTTGCGGCCGCGGTCCGGGTCGATCCCCACGTCTCGAAGCGTGTACGTGAGGTCGTAGGTGATGTGGGCGTTGACCCCCGAGAGGGCGTCCTGGAGGACGAGGTTCTCGCCGCGGACGGCGGCGGCGAACCCCAGCAGCCACGCGCGGGGGAGCGGGTCGAACTCCCGGCGCTCGAAGGCGACGAGCGCCCGCCGATAGCGCTCCGCGAACGCGACGAGGTACGATTCGACCCACTCGGGGTCGGCGAAGAAGTCCGCCTCGATCGCGTCCCCGACCGCCTCCGTCATCCGGGAGTACACCGTGAGGAACACCGCGCGCCGGTCGTCGCGCTCGCGGAGGTACGCCTCGGTTCGGGTCAGCCGGTCGGAGACGTCCTCGACCGAGGAGAAGGGGTCAGCGACGAGATCGAGCAGCGTCGAGTCCGGTTCGTCGTCGAGTTCCGCGGCGATCGCCTCGGCGTCCACCCCGGTACCCCGCCGGTAGGCGGCGAGAAGCGCCCGTGTCTCGGCGGTCGTGGGAAACGTGGCGCGGATCGGGAACATGTGGTGTGATGTGCTGTGACACGTCGTCGAGGACCGTCCTCGGATCCGGGTACACGGCCGGACCCGAAAACGCTGGCGGCGGTGCGGTAGTGGGGCGGTGCGACGGTGACGGTGCGGTAGTGGGGCGGTAGTGGGGTGCGACGGCGGCGATCACGACCTCGGCCGTCGTCGTCGTCCGACCCGTCAGAGCCGCTGGAGTTCGTAGGCGAACACCCAGATCCCCATCAACACGCCGACGGGGACGACGACCTCGGCGACCTCCTCGGAGATCGGCAGTTCGGCGACGTCGATGAGGAGCCGCGTCGTCGTCGTGGCGAGTTGCGCGAACATCTCGAACTCCTCCTGGATCGTGTTCGTCAGTACCGACCCGACCACGAGCGTCACCATCGCCGCGGTGCCGTGGATCGTCCCCCGTATATGTGGCATATCCAAGGGATCCGGAACGGGGATTATATGACTTTCGTCGAGCGGAGTGAATGGGACTCGCCGGTTCCTTCGGTCCCGCGCCGTCCTCGCTCGAGCTCGGCGTTCACCGAGTCCGCGGCTCTACTCGAACTCGGCGACCAGTTCGGGGACGACGTCGAAGAGGTCGCCGACGATCCCGTAGTCGGCGATGTCGAAGATTGGCGCGTTCGGGTCGGTGTTGATCGCGACGATCGTGTCCGAACCCTTCATGCCGGCGACGTGCTGGACCGCCCCGGAGATCCCGACCGCGATGTACACGTCGGGAGTGACGACCTTCCCGCTCTGACCGACCTGGCGGTTCTTGGGGAGCCACCCGTTGTCGACGATCGGCCGGGACGAGGAGAGCGTCGCGCCGAGCGCGTCCGCGAGCTCCTCGACGAGTTCGAGGTTCTCCTCCTCGCCGATCCCGCGTCCGACCGAGACGAGCACGTCGGCGTCCGCGATGTCGACGTCGCCGCCGCCGACCTCCTCGAAGCCCTTGACCCGCGCGCCCGACTCGGGTGCCTCGATCTCGACCGGCTCGATCTCGGCGTCGCCGACCCCCTCGGCGGGGACGAACTCGCCGCCGCGGAGCGTCAGACAGAAGCGGTCGCCCTCGACGGCGACGGCCGTCTCCACCTTCGATCCGTACATCTCGCGAGTGACCGTCAGACCGTCGTCCGCGTCGTACTCGAAGCCGAGGACGTCGGCCACGAGCGGGAGGTCCAGCCGCTCGGCGACCGCGGGCGCGTAATCGAGGCCGTTGACGGAATTCGGCGTGAGCACCGCGGCCGGGTCGATTCGATCGACGAGCGCCTCGACGGCGGCCGTATAGACCGTGTGGTCGAACTCCTCGCCGTTCGCGACGGCGTGGATCCGGTCGACGCCGGGTCGGTTCAGATCGTCGGCGAACCGCTCGACGTCGCCCGCGACGACGCCGACGTGGAGGTCGCCGCCGAGCGCGTCCGCGAGCTCCCGGCCGGCGGTGAGCAGTTCGAACGAGACGTCACGCAGCTCCCCGCGACGGTGTTCGGAGACGACGAGCACGTCGCTCATCACGCGCCCACCCCCTTCTCCCGCAGGACCTCGGCAAGCCGTCCCGCGGCCTCGCCGGCGTCACCTTCGATGAGCTCCGCGTCGGAGTCGCTCTCCGGCTCGTACATCTCCGTCAGCGTCAGCGTGCTCTCGACGTCGGCGGGGGTGAGCCCGAGGTCGGCCAGGTCCGTCGCGGCGATCTCCTTGCGCTGGGCCTGTCGAATGCCACGGAGACTGGCGTACCGCGGCTCGTTGAGCCCGGTCTGGACGGTCAACACGGCGGGCAAGTCGACCTCGGTCAGCTCCTCGATCCCGCCCTCCAGCTCGCGGTGGACGTTCGCCACGCCGGCGTCGGCGTCGAGATCGAGGTCGTTGACGACCGCGGCGTGATCGAAGCCGATCCGCTCGGCGAGCGCGACGCCGGTCGCGCCGAACGCGGTGTCGGCGGCCTGAACGCCGCTCAACACGAGTTCCGGTTCCTCCTCGTCGACGACCGCCTCGAAGACGTCGACCTTCGAGGAGACGTCGGCGAAGGTCCCCTCGAAGGCGTCGTCCCACACGCGGACCGCGCGGTCGGCACCCTTCGCGAGGGCCATCCGGATCGTCTCCTCGGCGCGCTCGGGGCCGATCGTGACGGCGACGACTTCCTCCGCGATCCCGGCTTCGGCGAGCTGAACGGCCGCCTCGATGGCGTAGTCGTCCCACTCGTTGAGGTCGTACTCGAGGTCCGACGACGCGATGTCGGTCCCCTCGATCTCGAAGTCGTCGTCCGCCTCCCCGACCTCCTTCACGGTCACGAGGACTTTCATGGACCTTCCTCCGGCGGTCGGGAGGTAATGGTTTTCGGAACCGTTCCGAGGCGGCTCGAACGAGGGCTCGAGGCGGCCCGAACGAAGGACCGAACCGGCCCGAACGAGGGCTCAAACCGGCCACCGGACGCTCAGTCGTCCGCGCTCGCGGGGTCGCCGTCGCCGGCTCCCGTTCCGTTCGGGAGCATGGGGCTGCCGTCGGCGCGGGGGCCGAGCGTCGGCCCGTGCGGGCCGTCGTCGGGGTCGATCCGCCGGCGCGTCCGGTAGTCGGTCGAGCGCTCGACGGGCGTGCGGCCGATCGCCGTGATCATCTCGACGTAGTCGTCGAACGAGCGGTACTCGCCGTACTCGCCGCCCGCGCGCTTCGTGATCTCCTCCGAGAGGATCGTCCCCATGAAGTCGTCCGCGCCGCAGTTGAGCAGTTTGAGCCCGTGTTCGTCGCCGGACTTGACCCACGACGCCTGGACGTGCTCGACGTTGTCCAAGAAGAGTCGCGCCACGGCGACGACGAGCTCGTCCTCGTCGCGGGAGGGGCCGGAGTCGACGACGCCCTGCCGGTACAGCGGCGTGTTTCCGTGGATGAACGAGAGCGGGACGAACTCCGTGATCCCGCCGGTCCGCTCTTGAAGGTCGCGGATCACCTTCAGGTGCTCCGCGCGGTGTTCGACCGTCTCGACGTGGCCGTACATCATCGTCGAGGTGACGTCGAGGCCGGCCGCGGCCGCGCCCTCCATCGCGGCCACCCAGTCGTCGGTGCGGATCTTTCCCGGACAGATCACGTCGCGCACCTCGTCGACGAGGATCTCGGCGGCGGTGCCGGGCGCGGAGTCGAGCCCGGCGTCGGCCAACTCGCGGTAGACGGACTCGTAGCTCCAGTCGGTGCCGCGTTTGGCGTGATAGGCCTCCTCCGGCGTCATCGAGTGGAGGTGGACGCCGCCGACCGACATCGCCGCCATCTGCTCGAGGTAGGTTCCCGGATCGGTCGCGTACGCCTCGGGCGGCTTGTAGTTCACGTCGCTCGCGGGGTCGTCGTGGGCGGCGAGGACCTCGTGGTGCTCGTCGTTCAACGCGAACGCCGGGTGGAGCCCGGAGACCGAACACACCTCGTAGATCCCCATCCCGAGGGCGTCCTCGACCACCGCCCGCGACTCCGCGGGCGTCTTCGTGAACCCCGCGTGCTCGACGTCGCTTTCGGCCTCGAAGGCGTGCGCGCTGTCCTTGAAGTTACAGAACAGACAGCCCGTGTTACAGGCGGTGGTGACGTTGTTGTTGAGGTTGGCGACGAAGGTGACCTCGTCGCCGACCTCCTCGGCGCGGCGGCGGTCGGCGAGCTCTAAGACGGCCTCCTTGCGGACCGGGTCGATCCCGTCGACGTCGGTTCCGGTCGCGAGCAGTTCCGTCGCGTCGTCGACGGAGAGTCGGACCCCGTCGCGGGCCTTCGAGAGGGCGTTCTCGAACGACTGGTCGGTCGCCGGCTCGGGGAAGCCGAAGTCGTTCGGGTCCAGATCGGGCTCCGTCGTCATCCCCCTACCGTCCCGGCCCCACGGATAAAAACGAGGCGGTCACGGCACCCGCGGTCGGCCGAGCGGTCGCCTCGCCCGCCCCGGTCGATGACGGCGTCGATCGGCTCCGCCGCCGATCGGTTTTTATCCGCCGCGAGTTCTCTCGTATACGATGGTCGCCGCCGGCTTCCCGCTCGCTCCGCCGACGTACGCGCTGTTCGTGCTGGCGGCGGCGACGCTGATCGTCACGCCGGGTCCCGACACGCTCTTCGTGCTCTCGTGTGGCCTCGAGAACCGCGCAGCCGGTCTCCGCGCCGCGCTCGGCGTCACGGCGGGGATCCTGTTTCACACCGCGCTCGTCGTGGTCGGCGTCGCCGCGGTGTACCGCGCCGTCCCGGGCGCGGAGCGAGTCGTCCGCGTCGCTGGCGGGATCTACCTCTGTTATCTGGGCGTCGACACGCTCCGATCCGCCGGCGACGACGCGCCGCCGACGGGGGGCGACGGCATCCGCGAGGGCTTCCTCGTCAACGCGCTCAACCCGCAGGTCGCGCTGTTCTTCCTCGCGTTCCTGCCCGGGTTCGTCGGGGGTGGCGACGTCGGTGGAGGAGCAGGTGGCGGCGGAGTCGGCGGCGGCGCGCTCGGCGGATTCAGCGCCGAGAGCGGAGCCATCGCGCTCCTCGGAGCGACCTACGCCGGGCTCACTGCCGTCTATCTCGGTTGCGTGGCGATCGCCGCCGACGGGGCCGCGGGGGTGCTTCAGTCCGCGGAAACCGGCCGCCGGCTGGACCGGGTCGCGGGCGGGATCCTGCTCCTGCTCGGCGTGTGGGTGCTGGTCGGGTGAGCCGAAAGGGGTCTCACCGAACCGGCACGCCGGTCCAGCCCTCACGGCCGCGACGGGCCGACCCCGCCTCGGCGCGCCGCCGCAACCGCTCGACCCGCTCGGCGGTCGGGGGGTGCGTCGAGAGCCAGCGCTCCAGCGGGTCGCCGGTGTCGCGGTGAGAGGAGAAGGGAGCGAACGGCCAGGACGGGTCGCTCGCGCGGTCGATCCGACGCAACGCCCGCGCGAGCGCCAGGGGGTCGCCGGTCACTGCCGCAGCCCGGTCGTCCGCCGCGAACTCCCGCCTGCGGGACCGGGTGCGTGCGAGCAACGTGGCGAGGACGAACGCGGCGACGACCCCGCCCGCGAGGAGGCGGTGGAGCCGCGCGAAGACGCCCGAGCGATCGCCGGGTCGTCCCCGGATCCACGCCGACCCGCCCGCCAGTCCGGACAGCGCCAGCAGGGCGGGAAGCGTCGCGAGCGTGACGACCCCGACGACGGTTCGCGCGAGGCCGTCGACGAGCGCGGCGACGAGCCCGTCGTTCGTCTCGAGATGCGCGAGCTCGTGTGCGAGGATCCCCTCGAGTTCGGGCGGCGACAACAGCCGGAAGAGCGACCGGTCGATCACGAGCGAGCCGCCGCCGGACCCGCCGACGGCGAACGCGTTCGGCGCACGCGCGTCCGAGACGTACAGCGTCGGTCGGTCGACGTCCATTCGAGCGACGAGCGCGTCGAGCCGGCGGTGAAGCTCCGGGGCGTGTGCCCGGGGGATCGGGTCGGCCTCGAGCGCGGCGAGCAGCCGCGCCGTCCCGAACCGGTAGCTCAGGTACGCGGACCCGAGCGTGGCGGCGGCGAGCAGGACGACCAGTTCGGCGGTCCCCGGTCGAAGCGCCCACAGCGCGCGGAGCGCCTCGAAGACGAGCAGCGCCGCGGCGAGGTACCCCGCGAGGAGGACGAGGCCGACGGTCGCCGTCGCGAACCGAAAGGCGATCCGGGCCATGCGCGCCGTACGCGTCGCAGGAACAAAACCGGTGGTGTCGCGATGGAGGGGCGGCGAATCCCCTCGGGAGAGAAAGCGGATTTAATCCCCCCGGGGGAGAAGGCGGGTCCATGGACCCACGCGTTCGCGAACACGCGGAGATCATCGCCAACCACTCGACCGGCATCGAGGCCGGCGATAACGTCGTCATCCAGCTCCCGAAGGAGGCCGAGGACCTCGCGGTCGCGCTCCACGAGATCTGCGGCGACCGCGGGGCGAAGCCGGTGTATCTCAACTACTCGAAGCGGTCGGACCGCGCGTTCAAACGCGCCGCCGACGGCTTCTCGGAGCCCGGTCATCGGCGCGCGCTCTACGAGGAGACGGACGTCTTCGTGATCGCCCGCGGCGGGCTCAACGTCACTGAGGACGCCGACGTGGACCCCGAGACGAACGCCGCGTACAACCGCGCGATGGAGGAGGTGAAACGCGAGCGCCTCTCGAAGACGTGGTGTCTCACGCAGTACCCGACCTCCGGACACGCCCAGCTCGCGGGGATGAGCACCGAGGCGTACGAGGACTTCGTGTGGGACGCCGTCTCGCTCGACTGGGAGGCCCAACGCGAGTTCCAGGCGGGGATGGTCGACATCCTGAACGACGCCGAGGAGCTCCGTATCCGCTCGGGCGAGGAGACCGACCTCACGATGAACCTCGCCGGCAACACCGCCCTCAACGACCAGGGCGAGGCGAACCTCCCGGGCGGCGAGGTGTTCACGGCCCCCGTCCGCGACGGCGTCGAGGGCGAGGTCCACTTCGACCTCCCGCTGTACCGCTACGGCCGCGAGATCGACGGGGTCCGGCTGCGGTTCGAGGACGGCGAGGTGGTCTCACACGCCGCCGAGCGCAACGAGGACCTGTTGACCGGGATCCTCGACACCGACGAGGGGTCGCGGCACCTCGGCGAGCTCGGGATCGGGATGAACCGCCAGATCGACCGGTTCACCTACAACATGCTGTTCGACGAGAAGATGGGAGACACCGTCCACATGGCGGTCGGGTCCGCCTACCCCGACACCGTCGGGGAGGAGAACGAACTCAACGAGTCGGCCGAGCACGTCGACATGATCGTCGACATGAGCGAGGACTCGGTCATCGAGGTCGACGGGGAGGTCGTCCAGCGTAACGGCACGTTCGTGTTCGAGGACGGGTTCTAGCTCCCGACCCCGTCGCCGATCACGCGCAGGTTCCGCTCGATCCCCCAGTCGGACCGTCGTTCGAGCAGGAACGCGACCGCGAAGTACACGGGGGCACCCGACGGAACCGACACGAGGAGCGTGACGCGCGGAGCCGGACCCGTCGCGAACGCCACGTACCACAGGGCGGCGAAACGACCGAGGCGGCGACGCGCGCCATCCGGGGCCGTTCACGAACGACCGCTGGTCGATCGGCGTGCTGATCGCCGACCCGGACTGAGGGTGACGACCCGAACCGAGGGAGCGATCCGGTCGGGGTCGTTCCCGAGACGGGTCGAGTTCGGATCGCCACACGGCGATATGCGGCCCATTACTTCCGACCGAGGGGTCGGAATCCGGACAATGATTCGGTCAGAACCAGCGGAACGAGCGGCGAAGTCGCGTCCGCGCTCGGCGATACAGCTATACACGCTCCGGAACATCGAGGAGTCGTTACCGGAAACGATCCGCCGGGTGGCGAAGGCCGGATTCGAGGGAGTCGAGTTCGCCGGCGCGTTCCTCGAGGCGGACCCCCACGCGGTCCGGAGGGCCCTCGAGGAGACGGGCGTCGAGCCCGTGGCCGCACACGTCGACCTGCGCACCCTGGAGAGCGACCTGGAGTCGGTCGTCGACCGCTGTCGTCACGTCGGCTGTGACCACCTCGTCATCCCGCACCTCGGTGCCGGCTACTTCCGCACGACGACGCACGTCGACGCGCTGGCGACCCGGCTCGACGGCCTCGCGAGTCGGATCGCCGGCCACGGACTCCGGCTCTCGTATCACACCTCGAAGGACCCGTTCCTCCCGCTTCTCGACCGGTTCGGGCTCGGCGTCCCCGCGAACCTCCCGTCGCCGAGCATCGTCTGGGAGCAGGTGGCCGAAGCGATCGATCTGACGGTTCGCGGGACGGACCGAACCCTGGAGGCGACCGGGTTCGGTCGGCTCGTGTCCCGCACGGACGACCTCACGTTCGAGGTCGACGTCGGGTGGGTCTCCGCGGGCGGGTACGACCCGGTCGACGCCTTCGAACTGCTCGGCGATCGCCTGTCGCTGATCCACGTCGCCGACGTCGCGCGAACGCGTCGCTTCCCGCCGGCGTTCCGGTCGGTCCCGCCCGGCGAGGGGATCTTAGACCTCGAACGGGTGCTGCGGGCCTCACACGAGACCGGCGTCGACTGGCTCGTGTTCGAGGACGACCACCCGTCGGACCCCGAAGCGGCGGTCTATCGCGGTCTGGCGACGCTCGATCGGACCGACTGACCGTCGATGACCGAACGGTCCCGAGCAGGCTCGAACGGCCCCGAGCAGGCCCGAACGGCCCGTTCCGCCCGGCCTGTCTGAATCCGGTCTGATCGGCGGCTATCCAGCCCGAACTCGCCTGATCACCCGTCGGATCGGGCCCGTGACCAGCGAGAGGCCGGGGCGTCCGTCGACCAGCCACAGCGTGACCCCGAACACGACCGATCCGAGCTGGAGCGCGATGACCGCGGAGAGCTCCAGGGTGAGCAGTCGCGCGACGTACTCGGTGAGCAGTCCGGAGACGCCGTCGACGAAGGACCCGCGGTCGGGCCGTGGCATCCGATCGGCGATCGGCCACAGAACCGGGGAGAGCGCCAGTCGCCCGTGCGACAGCGACGCCGGGACCACGTCGCCGACCAGGTGGAGCACGTACCCCGTCAGGAAGGCGCCGCCGACCGCTCCCGCGCGTCGGCGCTCGGCGAGCGCGTACACGGCGATCGCCGCCGGAACGCCGAGAAACACCGAGTGAGCCGCCGCGTACCCCGTGGTGAACACGTTGAACTCCCAGGCGAGCGGTTTGTCGATCAGGTCCGGGAGCACGGCGCCGAACGCGAGCGCGACCGTGGGTGCGTCCCCGGGTCGCGACCGATACCTGCCGTGAACGTACGTCGAGTAACACACGTAGGCGAACAGCACGTGCTCCCAGGGCCACATGTGACGACGGACCCGTCGGTCGGGGGTAGTTATGAACGGGGTACCGAGGGATCCGTCCCCACCGACGCGGCCGGGATCGGTATCGGAGCCGAAACCGGGCCTCCGCGCGATGCGGTTACCCCTCGAACGGCTCCCCGTCGAGCGATATCTCGGCGTCGCCGTCGACGGTGACGTCGTGGAGCTCGCCGCGGAACCGGTAGCCGCGGTCGTCGTTCGTGACCACGCCCTCCGCGGTGGACCCGGAGACGTGGCCGGCGTCCCGGCTCGATCCCCCGTCCGGAACGAGCTCCCCGCCGACGGTCACCTCGTACGTGGACGGGGTGCCCGACCCGTGGATCCGGATCCGACGTTCGGGATCGTCGTCGTCCGTCGACGCCGCGACGAGCCCGTTCATCCGACCCGCGATCGTCGCGACCGTCGCGACCGCCGCCCCGCCGAGGCGAGCGTATCTCCGACGCGTGATCCGTGTGGAACCGTCCCCGTCGCGATCGGCGTCGGGCGGTCCGTCTCCCGTCGACTGCAGTCCGTGTGCCAGCTTGTGTGCCATTGCGGCCGTTAATCTCCCATTACCGGCAATAAGTATTTGGATCGTGATATATCCGTTATCGGATGACTGTTCCGACGGTGGACCGGTTCCGAAACCGGTCGTGGCGCCGAGGAATCGGTAGACTGCGCCGGATCACGTGTCGTCGGGCCAGTCCGCAGATCCGCCGAGCTGTCCGGCTTCGTACATCTCCTCGAGAGGATTCCCCTCCAGCTCCAGGGGGAGGTGGACGCGGCCGCGTTGCCGCGCGGACTCCCAGCTCGCGAACACCAGTTCGGTGCCGCGGAGCGCGCGCCGACCGGAGAAGACCGGCTCCGTCCCGGCCGACAGCGAGTCGACGAGGTGCTCGATCGCCTTCTCGTAGTGGGTCGGCGGGTCCGCGGGCCACGTCGGCCCCGGCAGGAGCTCGGTGGATTTACTGAGGGCTGCGCGGACGATCCCGAGCTTGGGACCGTAGACGTTCTCGTCGGTGTCGACGGTCCGCCACTTCCCGTCGGTTCGCACCCGAAGGGCCGTCCCGTCGTCCGTTTGGATCTCGATGGTCCCGTCCTCGCCGACGACCCGGAGGTAGGCGTCGACGCTGGTCACGCCGTCCTCCGCCGTGGACGCGACCCCGAGGGTGCCGTCCGCGTACCGCCACTGGGCGATCGACCGCGTCTCGTTGAGCGCGCCGAACCACCGGTTCTCGTGCGAGCAGTCGATCGCCGCGAGCACCCACTCCGCGCGCGCGCCGTCCACGAAGAGGTCACAGAGGTCGAAGAGGTGCGAGCCGGCGTCGAAGAGGTTCACCTCGGACCACTCCAGTCGTTCGAGCTCGCCGATCTCCCCGTCGTCGAGCAGCTCCTTCGCCCGCAGGACCGGCTCGGCCAGCCGGCGCTGGTGGTCGATCGTCAACTGGACGCCCTCGCGGTCGCAGACGTCCACCATTCGTCGGCTGTCGCCCCACGTCGTCGCCATGGGTTTCTCACAGTGGACCGCGTCGACCGACGCCGCGGACGCGCTGTCGACGACGAGGTCGGCGTGAACCGCCGGGGGCACGCAGATGCTCACGATGTCGGGCTCGACCTCCTCGAGCATGACCTCGTGGTCCTCGTAGACCGCGTCGAGTCCGTGGTGCTCGGCGAACGCCTCCGCGTTCTCCGGAACGATGTCCGCACAGGCCACGAGCGAACACGACTCGAGGCGCTGATACCCGGACGCGTGGCGGTATGCCATCGCGAACCCGTCTCTATCCCGCGTTTCCGGGTCCTCGCCGGTCCCGATCATCGCGACACGGTATGTCATTATAGCCATCACACGAGGACGAAAGAATAGTATACGTCTGCTAACGGAGCCGTGGGTCGCCGAAACGGCCGAAACACGGCACACATCAGTCGGGAAACGGAGGTGTAGGGGTCGATCGAGCCCCCGATCGGCGGTGGGCCGTGCCGTCGGCCGATTCCGCACGTTCCTGAATTGTTAGAACACGTTAACTTCATTATATCTAAGAGAGTGTACCGTGTGGGACGTTCCATGAGCGCGGGAAATTCGGGGTCGCTTAGCGGGGATCAACTCGGGTCGGATCCCGAGACATCGACTGACGACGTATCGAACCTGGAGGAGATCGGGAAGACGTCCCGGTCGAACGGGTCGAACCTAGAGAAGGGCGAGATCTTCGACCTCCTGAAGAACAGCCGTCGGCGCAGCATCATCCAGTACCTCCGCGCGCACGACGGGTACGCGGAGCTCAACGACGTCGCCGAGCACATCGCGGCGGACGAGAACGACATCACGGTCAGGGAGCTCTCCTCCGACCAGCGGAAGCGGGTGTACATCGGCCTCTACCAGTGTCACCTCCCGAAGATGGACACGCTGGGGGTCGTCGAGTACGACAAGAACCGCGGGACGATCGAGCTACAGGAGTCGGTATCCCAGTTGCTGGTCTACATGGACCCCATCGACGAGGACGACGAGGACGTGGACACCGAGCGGAAAGCGGACCTCGAGCGGACCTGGCTCGTGCCCGCGATCGCCGGCGTCGTCGTCGCCGTCGTCGGAGTCGGGACGCTCGGGATCGGTGCCCTCTCGGCCGTGCCGGCGGTCGCCTGGACGGTACTGTGTGTCGCCGGGATCCTCGCCATCGTCGGGGTCCAATACATGGGATGATCGCGGTCGCCGCTCCCGCCCCGTCGAACCGGTTAGTCGATCACCAACCGTTCGAGAAACGAGTACTCCCCGCGTTTGACGGCCGTCTCGTAGTACTGGAACGCCGCCAGCGACATGACGGCCCCGGCGAAGGCCAGACTCGGAAGCGCCGAGAGCGAACTCAGGAGTTGACCGACGCCGATCGCCACGCCGACCACCGCGAGCACGCCGTAGTAGACCGCCCAGCTGCGGTCCGTTCGGACGTCTTCGTTTAACACGCGAGCGACGTCCTCGACCCGATCGGTGAGCGTGACGGTCTTGTCGTCGCCGTCGTACACCACCAGTCCGACCTGCTCCAGTTTCGGCACGTGCGTCTGGTACAGCGAGATGTAGAACCGCTTTACCACGTCGCTATCGACCGGCTCGTCCGTCTCGTCCGCCGCCGTGTCGCGGGCTAACGAACGGAGGTCCGCACGCCCACCCCGCCGATGGAGGTGATACAGGATCTGTCGACGCCGTGAACTGCTCAATACCTCGAACACCTGGTCTTTCGTGAGTTCCTCCGTCGAGTTCATTGGGTGGTCTCGTGGTCGGACGGCGGCTTTCGCCCCCTCTCGGGGGGACGGGCGGATAGCATAGATCTGACGCCTCACTCAATTTGTTATCACGTCCATATCGGGGGGTAACCGGTCGACGGATCGCCGTGAAAGGAGGTCGTCTCCCGTTTCGTCGGTCGTCGTTTCCGTCGTCGTCCCGGGTGCGGCCATCGCGGCCGCGTTCGATCGCTGTGGACCCCCTTGGCGTTCGTTCACGCGTACATAACGAAACTCTTGGGTGGTCCACTGTCACGACATGACCGATCCCCTTTTCGAGCTGACCAGCTTTCAGCGGGACCTCCTCTACGTGGTCGTGGGAGAAACGGACCCGTCGGGCCAGGAGATCAAAACCGAGCTCGAGACGGAGATGGGCGAGTTCACCCACGGACGGCTGTATCCGAACCTCGACACCCTGGTGAAGAAGGGATACGTCGAGAAGGGCGAGATCGACCGCCGGACCAACCTCTATCGGGTAACCGAGAAGGGGTTCGAGGGAGTCCGGGCGCGTCGGGAGTGGGAGAACCGGTACGTGGACCTATGACCTCCAGTTCGACGAGCGGCTGCCCGAGCGTCGGATCGACGAGCGGCCGCCGCGGCGTCCGTCGGATCGGAACCGAACGCGGAGGGGCCGTCGGGTCGGAACGACGACCGCGTGATGCGGTGTATAACGAAGCCCGTTTCGGACGGGTATCCGACCAGCCACTCCGCGTCGCGTCGGGGCTCGCACGCGGGGGCATCACTCAATCCATGACCGCATTCAACGTCAGAGCCGCCTTCGGACGCCGACGACAGTTCCGGACCCGACGGACCGGGCCGGCCACGATCCGCGACGGGGGGAGGACCTGACGATGTACGACGGACGGAGCGTCGGGGTCGTCGTTCCCGCGTACAACGAGGCGGGACACGTCGGCGAGGTGATCGAGACGATGCCCGAATACGTCGACCGGATATACGCGGTCGACGACGCGTCGACCGACGGGACGTGGACGGAGGTCCGCGAAGCCGCCCGGCGAGTCAACGGTCGCGTCGCCGAGTCGTCGTCCGACCACGGTCTCGGCGCGGCGCGCGTCGTCACGATCCAGCACGAGCGGAACCGCGGCGCGGGGGCGGCGGTCAAGACCGGCTACTCCCGCGCGCTCGAGGACGGAGTCGACGTCATCGCCGTGATGGACGGCGACGGACAGATGGACCCGACCCACCTCGAACGGATCGTCGACCCCGTCGCCGCGGGCGACGTGACCTACGCGAAGGGGAACCGGCTCAGCTCCCGACGGGACTACGAACGGATGTCGCGCTGGCGGCTGTTCGGGAACGTCGTCTTGACCCTCCTGACCCGCATCTCCAGCGGGTACTGGGAGGTCTCGGACCCACAGAACGGCTTCACCGCGATCTCGAACGGCGGACTCCAGCGGGTTCGGTTCGACCGGCTCTACGACGAGTACGGCTTCCTCAACCACCTCCTCTTCGCGCTTAACCTCGACCGCGAGGAGATCGCCGACATCGCTCATCCGTCCGTGTACGGGGACGAAACGAGCACCATCCGGTACTCGACGTTCGTGCCGCGGCTCTCGGCACTTCTGGCCCGAAACTTCGTCGAACGCATCGGACGGTCGTACGTCCTCCGGCGGTTCCATCCGTTGGTCGTCTGCTACGTGCTGGGAGCGACGGTCACGCTCACCGGGATCTTCGGGGGAGCCTACACCCTCGCATCGGCGGGGGTCGACGCGTTCCTCGGCGGCATGATGTCGGTTTCCGTCGGGGCCCTCGGCGGGCTGCTGTTGACCCTAGGGATGTGGTTCGACGTCTCGGAGAACGACGGCCTCGTCCGGTCCGTCCCCGAGCCTCCGGAGCCGGAGATGGGAGCCGACCGAGAGATCGGGAACGAGCGGGGGCTCCCCGTGTTTCAGGACGGCGGTGAGGTTACCCGGCCGACGGAGGGGGAGTCCGAATGACCGACGTGGCCTTCGTCCTCGGAACGCGACCCGAGATCATCAAGCTCGCTCCCGTCGTTCAGGCGTGCGAGCGGGCGGACCTCGAGTACGCCATCGTCCACACCGGACAACACTACTCCGACAGCCTCGATTCGGTGTTCTTCGACCAGCTCGACCTGCCGGACCCCGACTACGACCTGGCCGTCGGCTCCGGGTCCCACGGAAAACAGACCGCGGAGATGCTCGTCGGCGTCGAGCGCGCCGTCACCGAGACCGAACCCGCGGTCGTGTTGGTTCAGGGGGACACCAACAGCGTGCTCGCCGGCGCGCTCGCCGCCAGCAAGATGGACACCGAACTGGGCCACGTCGAGGCGGGTCTCCGGAGCTTCGATCGAGGGATGCCCGAGGAGACGAACCGGGTGCTCGCCGACCACGCCGCGGACTACCACTTCGCGCCGACCGACCGCAGCAAGGGCTACCTCCTCCGCGAGGGGATCTCGAAGTTCCGGATCACCGTCACGGGAAACACCGTGGTCGACGCGATAGAACGGAACCTCGACATCGCCCGCGAGAAGAGCACGGTCCTCGCGGACCTCGGCCTCGACGGCTCGCGATTCTTCCTGATGACGGCCCACAGGGCGGAGAACGTCGACGACGAGGAACGGTTCGAGGGCCTTCTCGCAGGCGCCCAGCGGGCCGGCGACGCCCACGACGTCGACGTGATCTATCCCATGCACCCTCGTTCCCGGAACCGTCTCGAGGAGTTCGGCATCGACCTCCCGCCGCGCGTCCGGGGCGTAGAGCCGCTTGAGTACCTCGACTTCCTCCAGGCGACGGCGTCCGCCGACCTGGTCCTGACCGACTCCGGCGGGGTCCAGGAGGAGGCGTGCATCCTCGGCGTCCCCTGCGTGACGATGCGGGACAACACCGAGCGCCCCGAGACGGTCGACGTGGGGGCGAACCGGCTCAGTTCCTGTGACCCGGCGCGGATCGAGCGGAGCGTCGCGGCGATGATCGGAGCCGGCGGCTGGGAGAACCCGTTCGGCGACGGCGACGCCGCCGACCGGATCCTGCGGGCGCTTCCGTTGGACCCCGAACCGGAGGAGGTGCCCCAATGAGCACCGTCTGCGTCCACGGGCTGGGCTACATCGGGCTGCCGACCGCCGCGATGCTCGCCAACTCCGGGCACGACGTCCGGGGGTACGACGTCGACGACGAGCTCGTCGCGTCCCTCCGAGACGGCGACGTCGGCCTCGACGAGCCGGGGCTCGCGGACTTCGTGGCGCGCGCGCTCGACGACGGCAGCCTGACGATCGTCGACGAGGTCCGGCCCGCCGAGTACCACCTCGTCTGCGTCCCGACGCCCTTCGACGCGGCCGAGCGTCGGGCGGACCTCGCGTACGTCCGAGCCGCGTCGAGGGCGATCCGCCCCGTCCTCCGCGAGGGGGACACGGTCGTCCTCGAGTCGACGGTCCCGCCCGGAGCGACCCGGTCGCAGATGCGGCCGATCCTGGAGGAGTCGGGGCTGAGCGCGGACGGGGACTTCGGCCTGGCCCACTGTCCGGAGACGGTCCTGCCCGGCAACATCATCGCGGAGCTCCGGGCGAACGACCGCATCGTGGGCGGGATGACCGACGCGGCCACGGCGTCGTCGGTGGCGCTGTACGAGTCGTTCGTCGACGGAGAGATACGCGTGACCGACGGGCCGACGACCGCCGAGTTCGTCAAGCTCATCCAGAACACGGCCCGGGACGTGAACGTCGGGCTGGCGAACGAGATCGCTCGGATCGCCCACGACTACGGGATCGACTCCCGCGAGGCGATCGAGATGGCGAACGGCCACCCGCGGGTGGACATCCTCCGGCCCGGACCGGGCGTCGGCGGCCATTGCCTCCCGATCGACCCGTGGTTCCTCGGCGAGGGCTCCGACGCCCTCGACCTGATCTCGACCGCGCGCCGGGTGAACGACGGGATGGTCGGGTTCGTCGTCGAACTCCTCCGCGAGCTGGTGTCCGAACTCCACGGGAAACGGATCGCCGTCCTCGGCGCGGCCTACAAGGGGAACGTCGACGACACCAGGATGAGCCCGGGGCTCGCGCTCGCGCGGGAGCTCCAGCACGGTCCGGAGGCGACGGCGCCGGCCACCGACGGCGGCGTCTCCGAGGCGAAGAACGTCTCCCGGGCGACGAGCGTTGCCGTCCACGACCCGCACGTCGCGGACGCGACGCTCGACCTGCGGGACCTCGGCGACGCGACGCGGGACGCCGACGCGATCGCCGTCGTCACCGACCACGACGAGTTCGCCGACCTCGACCCCGTCGAACTGGCGGGACGGATGGCGGAGCCGAACGTCGTGGACGCGACCGGGATCCTCGAGTTGGACCGGTGGCGGGACGCCGGCTTCTCCGTCCGGCGGGTCTGAGTCGGCTCCGGCGTCCGTCCCTCGAAACCCGTCCGCTCTCCGTCCTCTCGCGTCGTTCGACCGGGTCGTACGGCGATCGGCCGGGGGGCTCGGAAAACGCTACGAGGACGGCGACGATCGCTCGGACGACAGGTACGGCTCACACACCCTGTCGATCCCCGACTCGAAGTCGACGGCGGGCTCCCACTCGGTCGCCTCCCGAAGCTTGGAGGCGTCCGCACAGGTGTCCGAGACGTACACGTGCTCCGGGATCGGGTTCTCGACGTACTCCGGGTCGACGTCGGCGTCGAGCGCGCGGTTCAGGAGGTCGACGACCGTGTTGAACGAGTGGGCCTCCCCGGTCCCCACGTTGTAGACGCCGTCCAGTTCGTGTTCGGCCGCGGCGATCATCGCGGCGACGACGTCGTCGACGTGCGTGAAGTCCCGCGTCTGGGCGCCGTCGCCGTACAGCTTCGGAGGGCGTCCGTGGGCCACGTCGTCGGCGAACTGCGCGATCACGTTGGCGTACTCGCCCTTGTGTTCCTCCGCACCGCCGTACCCCTGGTACACCGAGAAGAACCGCATGCCCGCCATCGAGAGCCCGTAGTGGTTCGAGAAGTACTCCGCGTAGCGTTCCCGCGAGAGCTTGGAGGCCTCGTACCCCGTGTTCACCGTGACCGGCATGTCCTCCGGACACGGCTCCGTCCGGCTGCCGTAGATCGAGGACGTCGACGCGTAGACGACGGTGTCACAGCCCTGCTCGCGCGCCTGTTCGACGGTGTTCACGAACCCGTCGACGTTGATCCGCGCGCCCGCAGTCGGGTCCTCCTCGTGCATCGCGTAGGAGGAGCGCGCCGCGAGGTGGAACACCACGTCGACGTCGGTCGGGAGGTCCGCCTCCAGGACGTCGCGCCGGAGACAGCGAACGCCGGGACCGACGTTCTCCTCGGTGCCGAGATACCCGTTGTCGACCACCGTCACCTCGTTGTCCGCCGCGAGCCGATTCGCCAGGTTCGAGCCGATGAACCCGGTCCCGCCCGTCACTAACACGCGTTTGTTCCGCATGGATCGTCGTTCACCGGACGCGCACTATGGTATACGGCGGTTAACTGGGACAGCACGTCTCGGGGTGTGGAGCGTCCGACGGCGGATCACCGACCGGCCGGGCGGAGCGGCATCGACGGACTCCCTCGGAGGACCGAGAGAGATTCGTCACACCTTTTTTTCTCGATACCCTTCCGCTAGTATCGTGGGACGATACGCGAGACGAGTCATCTTCACTTCGAGCCGGATCGAGTGGTCGCCGACATGAGCGAGGACCACGTCGTCAGCAGGCGATACGACTGGGACGAGGTCGCTCCCGTGGTGGGCGTCGTCGAGGCGCTGAGCGACGCCGACGACGTCGAGCCGGCCGCGGTTCCGACGCTGGCCGAGACGGTCGACCCGGAGTCGCTCAACGACCTCTGTACGAGCGCGTCGACGCCGGTCACGGTCTCGTTCGTCCACGCGGGATACGACGTGACCGTTCAAAGCGACGGGTTCGTCGCCGTCGACGCCGCGTGACGGCGGCGATCCTCGAGACGGACGAGTCGAGTTACAGAACTCCCCGTCGGCGCACGAGTGTCCGGGCTATCGGTTCCGGAAGGAACCGACGTGGGTCGACGGGCACGCGTGATCCGCCCCCGACCGGTTTCGTTATGACTCCGATACCCCGCGGTCCGGAGGCCGTCGACGCGTCCGTTCGGCTACGCCCCGCCTAACGATACCCGTCGCACGCCTCCGACGACCGTGCGACGCCACGCGACTCACGTCATCGAGACCGTTCGGTCGATCGTCGCGCTCGGACGGGAGCGCGAGCTGTCGTTTCTGGCCGGGAGCATCGCCTTCTTCGCGTTCTTCTCCGTCGTTCCCGCCCTCGTCCTCGCGGTCGCGGTCGGGTCCGCGGTCGGGGGCGAACGGTTCGCCGCGGGCGTGCTCGCGCTGTTCGAGTCCTACCTCTCCGAGGAGGGGGCGACGGTCGTCAGCTCGGCGCTCACCGACCGGACCGGGATCGCGGGCGCCACGGCGGTCGGGACCCTCGCGTTCGTCTGGAGCGCGCTCAAGGTGTTTCGGGCGATCGACCTCGCGTTCGACCGGATATACGGCTCGGGCGCGGTGACGCCGCTGGGGAGACAGATCCTCAACGCGACGGCGGTGATGGCGACCATCGGGGTCGGGAGCGTCCTGCTCGTGGCCGCACAGCTGGTCCTCGGTCTCCCGGCCGTCGAACCGTTCGTCCCGTCGAGGGCGGTCGGCGTCGCGGTGCTTTTCGGCGGGCTTCTGGTCGCGTTGTTGCCGGTCTACTACGTCTTACCGCCCCGGCGCGTGTCGCTTCGGGAGGTGCTTCCCGGCACCGTCACCGCCGTCGTCGGGCTGGTCGTTCTGGAGTTCCTGTTTCACCTGTACGCGACGGTCGCCGGCCAGTACCGGGCGTACGGCTTCCTCGGGATCGTGTTGCTGTTCCTCCTGTGGCTCTACTTCGGCGCGCTCGCGGTGCTGTTCGGCGCGGTCGTCAACGTCGTCACCGACGGGTCGAGTGCCGATCGCGCCCCGTGAGCCCCCGGGAGGTCAGCGACAGGACGTGAGCGCGAAGTAGTCCCCGGACTCGGCGGAGATCCACTCCGTCAGCCGGCTGTCCTCGTCGAGGTCCGCCGGATGGAGGGTACACTCGTCGGCGTGGTCGTCGTACCGAACGATCGTCGCCCGGATCGGCGGTTCGTGGTGGTCGGGTTCCCCGGTCGTCGTCATCTGTATCCGTGGGTGCGAGTCGGGTGGGCATCGTAATGCCATTCGTAACCGGAGTCGCCTCAGCCGTCGACCGGCTCCTCGGCATCGTCGACCGCGTCGTCCGCGTCGGACCCGTCGACCGTGACCCGCTCGGCGAGCCGCTCGCCGGCCTCCTCGCGGTCCTTCGGGTAGCCCACGTCGATCCGCCAGCCGTCGAGCCGGACGGCGTCGATGGTGCGGCCGGACTGGATGAGCAGATCGATGGCGTCGGGGAGCTCGTACTCGCCGCGGTCGGAGGGCTGGACGAGGTGACACGCGTGGAAGATCGCGGGCGTGAACGTGTAGAAGCCCGTCATCACGAGGTTGCTCGGCGGGTCGTCGGGCTTCTCGACGACCTCGACGACCTCGCCGTACTCGTTGGTGTCCAACACGCCGTACCGGGACGCCTCCTGCCGGGGGACCTCCTCGACGAGGAACGCGGCGTCGGCGCGGTCCTCCCGCTGGCGGTCGACCACGTCCACGAGGTTCCCGCGGAAGACGTTGTCGCCGAGCATCAGCATGAAGTCGCCGTCGACGTGCGGTTCCGCCTGGAGGATGGCGTGTGCGAGTCCGAGCTGCTCGCGCTGGTGTGCGTAGGTGATCGGCACGTCGCGGTACGCGTCGCCGTAGCGGTCGATGACCTGTTCGGCCTTGTAGCCGACGACGACGACGAGTTCGGTGGCGCCGGCGTCGATCAGGTTGTCGAAGACGTCCTCGATCAGCGGCGTGCCGTCGACCTCGACGAGCACCTTCGGCTTGTCGTCCGTGAGCGGTCGGAGTCTGGTCCCCTTGCCTGCCGCCAGCACGACTGCTTGCATGCGTCCCCGATCGGATCGTCGGGGGAAGGGTATACGCCGCCTAACGCGCGCCGGACCGATCGCGATCCCGCGATCGGGAGCCGGCGCTCACGGGTCCGCCGTCACGGGTCCACGTTCGAGAGGAGCCCGGTGGACATCAGCCGGCGGACGATCGCGACGAGCCCGTTGTCGAACCCGCGCCCGAACACCGCCTGTTCGTGGTCGTGGCCGTCCCCCACGGCCTCGTGGAAGGAGCTCACGAGGATCGTGTTGCGGTCGACGAGGAGGAGCCGGCCGATCACCGTCTCGTCGCCGGTCTCGACGGAACTGCTCAGCCACTCCAATCCGGAGACGAACACCTTCGCGTCCGGGAGATCGCGTTCGACGCGCTCCCGTAGCGACTCCTCCGTGATCCCGATCACGACGCTGACTCCGCGGTCCTCGGCGGCACGCAGGCGTTCCCGTAGCTCCGGCGTGTACGCCGACTCGTCGCCGATCACGAGGATGACCTCGCGGTCCGACTCGTCGACCAGCTGTTGGGTCCGGCTGGTTATCCCCGAGGCCCCGGACAGCGCCCACACCTCGTGGGTGACCTCCGTCTCCTCGGTCGGGATCGCGGGCTCGACCTCCCGGAGCGTCGTCCGGAGCGAATCGGCGCGCTCCTCGTACTCGCGTCTGAGCGTCTCGGCCGCCTCGTCGATGGAGACGGCGCGAAACCGCTGGGGGCTCGCGTGCTGGATCTCGACCAATCCCTTCGTTTCCAGAACTCGGACGGCGTCGTAGACGCGCGTGCGGGGGACCTCGGAGATCTCGCTGATCTCCTTCGCGGTCCCCTGCGGGAGCCGAGTGAGCGCGACGAACGCCTTGGCCTCGTACTCCTTGAGCCCGAGCTCCTGAAGCAATTCGATCGCCCGTTCGTGATTCGATAGATCGTTCATGGGTCCCAACCATTCCGCTACTGACAATTCGGTAGCTACTGCGGGTTTGAGCCCCCACGTGAAAATCACTTCCCCTTCTTCCCCCCTCACCCGTCGACATCGAGCCGCGAGCGGGGAGAACCTCAGACCGCCGTTCGCCTCGAATCAGGCTCCGATTCGGGTATTTGGGGGGGGGGGAACGAGGACCGGTTCCCGATCGACATCGAGGATCGGCTCGGCGAGGTCGTGGAGCCGTCGATCCGACAGCCGTTCACTCGGATAATCACAATAAGAATATATCCCGGGAGCACGGAGTGATCGATGGCACGCGGGGACGGACCGGGTCCCAACCACTCTGTACCCGCGTGCCCGACTACCCTCGGGTAGTTCTCGATCGAGACGACGCCTCCTCAAATGACCCGTAACGACTCGGACGATCCGCGGTCGACCGCCGTCGACCAGCTCGAAGCGTTCGGTCTGAGTACCTACGCGGCCAGAACGTTCGTCGCGCTGGCGAGTCTCGGCGAGGGGACGGCCAAGGACGTGAGCGCGCTGGCCGAGGTCCCCCGCACGCGCGTCTACGACGCCACCGCCGAACTCCGGGAGTACGGCCTCGTCGACGTCCAGCAGTCCACGCCGAAGCGGTTCACCGCGGTGTCGGCGGAGACGACCGGTCGGCGGTTCCGCCGGGAGTACACGCGACGGGCGGACCTGCTGACGAACGCGCTCGACGAGATCGAACCCGCGTCGCCGAACGCGGAACAGCGCGGCGTCTGGACGGTCACGGGGCGGGAGATGGTGTCGGACCGGGTCGTCGAGTTCGTCGGCGGCGCGAGCGAGGAGGTCGTGCTCGTGACGCTCGAAACGCTCCTGACCGACGACGTCCTCGCGGCCGTCCGGGCCGCCATCGACCGGGGCGTCACGGTCCGGGTGTCCGGAATGGACTTCTCGGCGACCGAGGGGGACATCGATCGGCTACCTGACGGGTGCGGATTCGAGTCCTCCCGGGCGTGGAGCGGGGTCCCCGCCGGGCGGCTCCTGATGGTCGACCGGCGTCGGACGCTCGCGAGCGTGCTGGTGGACGGCGACGGAGAGCACCCGCCGGACGCGCGCGACGAGACGGCGATCTGGGGTGCCGGCGAGAACAACAGCCTCGTGGTCGTGCTGAAAGCGATGTTCGCGTGGCTCAACGGCGGCCGCGAGTGAGAGCCACAGTCCGTCACCCGGATCCTCACAAACGTTCTTCCCCGTCGACGATGTAGTGTGACTACAGTGACTGATCACGCCACGACCGGCAACGAGCCGAACGGAGCGTCCGACCGGCCTCAGCACTCGGATAGAGCATGACATTCGATGACACGAACCTGACGGAAGACGCGGGGGCCGGAGAGTCGTCGGAGACCGTTGGGGCCGCCTGGGACGGCTCCGATCTCCCGAGTACGGCCGTCGTCGAGGCGGTCGCGAGCGCGAACGGACGGGAGCCGTTGGAGATGCCTCCCCTGTACGACACCCTCGACGCCGAGGCGCTGGACGGGCTCCTGACCGCCGACCGGGACGGGGCACACGGCAACGTCGGGGTCTCGTTCACGTACGACGGGGCGTACGTCTGGGTCGACAGCGGCGGCACGATAGAGGTCGACCCGGACCCGGCGCGTTCCGAATGATATCGTGGTGAGTCGCCGTTCCCGGATGACGGCCGTGATCCGACCGTAGACGACGTATCCGAACGCCACGAGACGGACCACGACGCGGGCTCGAAGCGGGATACACCTCCATTAACGGCGTCCTAACGGCACCACAGGTACGACCGATCCGCCCGCGAAACGACGGCTCGAGGCCGGTATCGTCGTTCTCCCGTTCGGTTGACGATCCGAACAGTCATCGGATGATGAAAATATAAGCAACGATACACTTATGCCGGTTAGCGGGTGATTACCACCCGCGATGGCACACAAGCTGGCACACGACGGCGGTAGCGACCGGTCCACGGCGACGGGGAAGGAAGTCGGACCGAGTACGGCGGCGGCAACGACGGGAGAAACGTGTTCGTGATCAGCGTCGACCCCGGCGACGACGGCCTCGACGGCTTCATGCTGGGGCACCTGACGCACGACGACGGACTCGGAAGCGTCGAGGGCGACCCGAACGACACGGGCGCGGCCCAGGGGCGAAACCCCGACGCCGGCGCCGAGGGGAACGTCGATATCGACTCCGATCCCCGCGTAACCGGCGAGTACGTGCGTCAGGTGTCGAGTGCCGCCGGAACGCTGACGCTCGTCGGCGTCGTCCACGACCATCCGGCGAGTACGTACCGCGTTCGACGGGTGATCACGGGACTCGATCCGGACGTGCTCGCGCTGGAACTGCCGCCGGTGTCGATCCCCCTGTTCGAGCAGTACGCGAACGCCGATCGATCCCCGCCCGTCTTCGGCGGCGAAATGAGTGCGGCGATCCAGGCCGCCGCCACGGCCACTACCGTCGGCATCGACCGACCGACCGTCGGCTTCTTCCGACGACTGGGACGGGTCCTGCTTCGGGAACGACCGCCGCTACGGACGGTTCGGAACGTGGTCTCGGACGCCGTCGAGACGACGAAACACGCGATCACCTGCCGTGCCGCGGCGGCCGTCGGCGCACGCACCTCGGTCCGACTGGAGGTCGACTCGCCGATCGCGTACGACGTCGGGCCGGCCGACGCAGCCGACGACCAAGCACGCGACGAGCGCACGCAGGTTCGTCGGTCCCGCTCGTTCATGAACGCGTTTCGGACCGCGAGTCGCTCGCAGGCCTCCCGGCTCGAAGACGCGGCCAGGGAGGAGGAGATGGCCGCTCGGCTCGTCCGGCTCCGCGAGGAGGGCGACACCGTCGCCGTGGTCGGTATCGACCATCTCGACTCGATAGTCGAACGGCTGAGTCCGGTCGATGACGCGACCTCGCCCGACGGCGTCCGCGACCGTTAGCCCCGTCCGACCGACGGTTGCGGCATGGAACCGGAGCCAGCATTCACATACCCCGGGAGACGGTTAACTATCGTCCGTATAACGATATACACGCGAGGGAGTCATCGAGATGCCATGGAACGAGACCACGTAACCGATGACGACGAAGGCAAGGCGGTAGTCGACTCCCTCGGGCAGAAGATCGGGATGATCTCGGAGGTCAAATCCGGTACCGCGTACGTGAACGCGGACCCGGGGATCACCGATACCATCCGCTCGAAACTCGGGTGGGCCGACGCCGACCAGGACGACTATCCCCTCGAGAAGAACCGCATCCACACGGTGACCGACGACGAGGTTCGACTCAAGGACGACTTCTAGGTGGACGACCGCTAGGTGGACGATCTCTAGGTGCGGTCCACCCACGAGAGCACGGATTATTTCTCATAAATGAGAGGGTCGACCGGCGTTGAACGGTCGTCCGTAGTACGTAGTTCGACCGACCGGTGTGTGGGTCGGTCCGTATCGATTCACCCGGTCGCGTGTCGTTCGGCGGGCCGCCCTCGGCCGATCCGTTGATCGGTCGAGGGCGGCCGGCCGTCGGTGGATCGAGGCGAGGTGTGGATCGAGGGATGGATCGAGGCGAGGTGTGGATTCGTGGTCGGGGCGATCGCCCGCCCCGATCGGACGCGGCGTGTCACCGTTCCGGCGTACCGCTCTCGAGGGGATCGCTACGGACTCGATGAGCCGTCCGGAAACCCGGCCTCCTCGTTCCGGGCGAGCGTGTCGAGTCCCGCCGCGAGGTCGACGGTCGGCTCGTAGCCGAGTCGCTCTCGCGCACGAGAGACGTCCGCCCGGCTGTGCCGGACGTCGCCCTCGCGGGCGTCGGTGTGGACGATCTCCGAGTCGCTCCCGACGGCCTCCCGCACGCGCTCGGCGAGTTCGGTGATCGTCACCGACTCGCCCGTGCCGACGTTGTACCCCGTCCCCACGGCGTCGGTCTCGGCCGCGAGGCGGTTCGCCCGGACGACGTCGTCGACGTGGACGAAGTCGCGGGTCTGTTCGCCGTCCCCGTGGACGGTCAGGGGGTCGCCGCGTCGCGCCTGTTCGAGGAACGCGTCGATGACGCCGGCGTAGTCGCCGCCGGTCTGGCCGGGGCCGTACACGTTGAAGTACCGGAGCGCGACCGTCTCGACGCCGTATAGCTCGTGATACAGCCGGGCGTAGTGGTCGGACGCGAGCTTCTGGAGCCCGTACGGCGAGGTGGGGTCGAGCGTCGCCGTCTCCGGGACGGGGACGCGGTCGGGGTCGCCGTAGATCGCGGCGCTCGACGCCAGAACGACGCGCGCGTCGTGGGCCCGGGCGGCCTCGAGCACGCGCAGCGTGCCGGTCGCGTTGACGGAGTGGCTCTCCAGGGGACGGGCCACCGAGTCGGCGACGCTCACGAGGGCGGCCTGGTGAAACACCACGTCGACCCCGGCGACCGCCTCGTCGAGGACCTCCCGGTCCCGGACGTCGCCCTCGATGGCCCGAACGTCGTCCGGCACGTCGGTCCCCGTGTCCACGTCGAGCACGCCCACCTCGGCGTCGCCGCGGAGCGAGTCGACGAGCGCGCCGCCGATAAATCCGCCGCCTCCCGTAACGAGCACACGCTGTGCGTCCATGACGGCTCCCGGTTGACCCGACGCTCGGTTTAGTAGGCGGTGCCTTTCGGGGGAGATCGGGAGTTCGACGGAGTCCGCGTCGGGCTCGTCGGCCGCGGCGAGCGGCGTGGCGGCCGCTCGGCGTTCGAAAAGGGACACGGACGCTGCAAAACGCAGGTGCTGGCACACAAACTGGTTTGCGGTTTTGCGACCGGTGTCCCGGAACCACCTTCGCCGGCTAGCGGTATTAACCTACTGGAAGCCGGGATCGACTCACTCGACGGTGACGCTCTTCGCGAGGTTCCGGGGCTTGTCGATCGGCCGGGAGAGCTCGTTCGCGGCGAGATACGAGACGAGCTGGAGTTGGACGTTCGCGAGGACGCCCGCCACGTCGGGGTGCGTGTCCGGGATCCCGAGGACGTGGTCGGCGTACTCCTCGATCCGGGCGGTTCCCTCGGTGGCCACCGCGACCACGGGCGCGCCGCGGGCGCGTATCTCCTTGACGTTGTGTAGCGTCTTGGTGTCGTCCCGTCCGGTGAACACGGCGAACACCGGCGTGTTTCCGGTGACGAGCGCCAACGGACCGTGTTTGAGCTCCGCCGCCGAGAACCCCTCGGCGTGGTCGTAGGTGATCTCCTTGAACTTCAGCGCGCCCTCCATCGACACCGGATGCCCGACTCCCCGGCCGATGAAGAAGTACGAGTCGCTGTCGGCGTACTCGGCGGCGACGGCCTCCGCCGTCGACTCGTCGAGGACGCGCTGGACGTCGTCCGGCAGCACCGAGAGCGCCTCGAGGAGCTCCGCGGTCGCCCGCGGGGTCCCGCCGACGACGTCGTGGCTCAGCCGCTCGCTCAACAGGATCAGCGTCGCGACCTGCGAGGAGAACGACTTGGTCGCCGCCACGCCGATCTCCGGGCCGGCACGGATGTACACCGTGTCCTCGCACTCGCGGGTGATCGTCGATCCGACGACGTTCGTCACCGCCAGCGTGCGCGCGCCAGTCCCCTGAATGCTCCGGACCGCCGAGAGCGTGTCGGCGGTCTCCCCGCTCTGAGTGACCGCGATCACGAGCGTTCGGTCGTCCGTCGGCGGCGGGTTCGACCCGTACTCGCCCGACAGGAACGCCTGCGCGGGGATCCCCCGGTCGGCGAGAAGCGCCTGCGTGTACAGCGCCGCGTGGTACGAGGTGCCCATCGCGACGAGGTGGACCGACTCGATCCCCTCGAAGGTCCCGTCCGGGAGCTCCTCCAGGTCGGCGCGCCCCTCGAGCGGGTCGCTCCGTCCCCGGATCGACTGTCGGAGCGCGGTCGGCTGCTCGTAGATCTCCTTGAGCATGTAGTGGTCGTAGCCGCCCTTCCCCGCGTCGTCGGGGTCCCAGTCGACCGTCTCCACCGAGCGCTCGACGGCGACGCCCTCGGTGTCGGTGACCTCGTAGCCGTCCCGGTCCATGACGACGACGTCGCCGTCCTGGAGGTAGACGACCTCGTCCGTGTACTCCAGAAAGGCCGGAACGTCGCTCGCGAGGTAACAGCCGTCGTCGGACCGGCCGAGCACCAGCGGGGAGCCGGATCGGGTCCCGTACACGGCGTCGCTTCCCTCGAAGACCGCGGCGATCGCGTAGCTCCCGGAGAGCCCGTCGACCGCCCGACGGAACGCCTGCTCCGGCGAGTAGCCGGCCGAGAGGAGCTCCTCGATCAGGTGCGGCACGACCTCGGTGTCCGTGTCGCTCGTGAACTCGTGGCTCGAGAGCTCGTCCTTCAACTCGGAGTAGTTGTCGATGATCCCGTTGTGGACGACCGCGACCCGCTCCGAACAGTCGGTGTGCGGGTGGGCGTTCGCGTCCGTCGGCGGTCCGTGGGTCGACCACCGAGTGTGACCGATCCCGGTCGCGCCGCGGATCGAGGTCGCCTCGACCGCCTCACACAGCGCGTCGATCTCGCCGGAGCGCTTGATCACGTCGAGCCCGTCCGGGGTGACGGTGGCGATCCCGGCGGAGTCGTAGCCGCGGTACTCGAGGTTTCGGAGCCCCGAGAGGAGCTCCTCGACCGCGTCGCCCGTCCCGACGCGGGCGGTGATGCCGCACATCAGCCCATCACCTCCGCGCCCTCGGGAACGTCGTGTCTGAGCGCGACGCCGGACCCGACCGTCGCGCGCGGTCCGACCCGACAGCCGGGCGTGATCGTGACGTTCGCACCCACCGTCGCGCGGTCCGCGACGATGCCGCCGAGCCGGCGGTCGGTGTACTCGACGCCGTCCAGAACGAGCGTCGCCGAGCGGCCGGGCGAGACCGTCCCGTCCCCGATCGTCGCACCGCCGCCGACGATCGTGTCCCGCAGGACCGAGCCCGTGCCGATCCGGGCGTCCGGACCGACGATGGACCCCTCCAGAACGGCGTTCTCCCCGACGGTCGTGCTCGCGTGGAGGCACGTCCCGCTCCGGACGACCGCGCCGGCCGAGACCTTACAGTCGGGGCCGACGAGGACGTGGTCGCCGATCACCGCCGACTCGTGGACCCGCGCGGAGTCGTCCACGGGCCGGTCCGCGGCGACGAGGTCCGGATGGGAGTACAGAAGCGTCTCGTTGGTCTCGAGTAGGTCCCACGGGTACGAGGAATCGAACCAGACGCCGTTCGGCGTGGCCGCGACCACGGGGCCCTCCAGCTCGGCGATCGCCCCGGTGAGCGGTCGCTCGCCGTTCTCGAACTCGGTCCGGTCCAGCGCCCCGAATATCGACTCGTCGAACGCGTACACCCCGGTGTTGACCCGGCCGGACTCGCCGTGATCGCCCTCGTCGACTCGGTCCACGAGGCCGTCGCGGACGCCGACGGTGCCGTACTCCGTCGAGTCGCTCGCCGAGGCCACGGCGAGGGCGGCGGTCGCGTTCGACTCCGTGTATCGCGTCGCGGTTCCGCGCACCATCGCCTCGTCGATGACGTTGTCGCCGTTCACGACGAGGAAGTCGTCGCCCACGTGACCCGCGGCGACCTGGAGCGCGTGGCCGCTCCCCAGTTGGCTCTGTTGGGTCAGATACGTGAGGTCGAGGTCGCGGTAGTCGTCGCCGAAGTGGTTCTGGATCCGCGTCTTCGCGTGGCCGACGACCATCGCGACCTCCTCGACGCCGAACGCCGCGAGGGCGTCGAGCGGGTACTCCAGTATCGGCCGTCCCGCGACGCGGAGCATCGGCTTCGGTTGATACCGGGTCAGCGGCCGGATGCGACTCCCCTCGCCCGCCGCGAGGACGACCGCCTGCTCGAACGAGCTCATGGGCGCGATGCGATCCCCCGGATCGTCCGCGAGCGATCGGCGTCCACGGTACGAACGGATACCCGGTTACGGTGACGGGCTCCGGCATAAGGTCGAACCATGCCCTGCCTGTGACGCCGGCGGCCATTGTAATGCGGAACCTTTCGGTCGACGTACCCCGGATCGGGTCCACGCCGGACCCGGACGGATCCGTTAGGACCGCCCTACCGATCGGATGCGGGGCGACGGGAGAAGTGCGGGAAGACGGCCGCTCGAACCGCGTGCGTCGTCACCGGGCGTCCAGCGTGACCGCGTCGTCGGTGACCGTGACGACGTAGCCACAGTAGTCGAACGAGAGGCTGACGCCGGACCGCCCGACGCGGTCGTCGTCGAACAGGTCGTCGAACGCCTCGGGGTCGATCACGTCGCTCAACAGGGGGAGATCGCCCGGGGACGCGTCCTCGGCCTCGGCGACGGCTCGAACGACCGCGACGGTCGCGGAGGTCTCGGTCTCCACCGGAACCCGGGCAACCCGAGACTCGACGTTCCCGGCCGGCGTGTGTCGACGTTCCGCGTCGGAAGAAGTCATGAGATGGATGTCTTGTAGAGGATAGTGGTTCAGTTTTATAAATAGTGTCGATCCGCCCGCGGGTCGGACCGGCCATCCCCGAGGCTCGTTCCTCGAACCGTCGCGTTCCGGACGGAGCGACGCACGGGACCGACGACCGGAGGTCGGATCGGTCGAGAGCGGGTCGGCCGACGAGGCGTCGGAGCGGCCGCTCGCCGTTCGTTACCTGATAAGTACTACTTAGCGGGTTTAGCAGTCATATACTAAAGTCCTCCCCGGTACGATGGGAGGTCGTACCGCAGTCGGACGTGAACGTCCCTGACCCCGGACGACCCGCCTCCGCTGTGGTACCGGTCCTCGCCCTTCGACGGTACGGTTCAGTTCAGTTCCCTCGAGCACCCGCGCCGGAGAAGCCGACCGGTCGTCGCGATACCGGCGGGCGCGAGCTCGGACGGGACCCGCAGGGCCGCGAGCCGGTCGGGCTCACGAACCGGCGGGCGGCGTTCGGCGCTCGGTCGTCGCGGTGTGGCCGGTCCGGACGGCTTCCCTGCCGGCGACGAACACGCGTTCGACGGTCGGCGTCCCGTCCGGGTCGACCACGATCAGGTCCGCGCGCGCGCCGACCTCGATCCGCCCCCTGTCGTCGAGCCCGGCAGCCGCCGCTGGGTTACGGGTGACGCGGTTAACGCGCGTCGAGAGCGGTTCGTCGGTGTCGACGAACGGAGCCGCGAGCAACGACGGCGGGTGGTAGTCGGCACACAGCACGTCGACGAGCCCGTCGTCGACCGCCTCGCGCGCGCTGAGGTTGTCCCAGAGGCTCCCGCCGCGGACCAGGTTCGGGGCTCCCATCACGGTGACGAGGTCGAGGTCGCTCGCGCGCCGTGCGGCCTCGCGGGTGAGCGGGTACTCGCTGATGTCGGTGCCGTGGTTCGCCATCCGCTCCACGTCGCGCGCGGACTCGTCGTCGTGGGACGCCAGCGGCACGCCGGCGCGACGCGCGAGCTCGGCGATCCGGCGGATGCGGTCGTCGCGGTCCGCCCGGTCCAGCGACTGCCGCGTCTTTACGACGGCGTCGACGGTCTCCGCCGGCCAGTTTCGGTCCTCGACGTAGTGGCGCTCGAACTCCTCGTCGTCGTACTGGCCGTCGCCGGGGGCGTGGTGCATCACCGAGAGGAGGTCGATGCCGAATCGCTCGATGACGCCCTCGACGGCGTCGGCGCTCTCGTCCGCCAGCTCGCACCTGGCGTGTAGCCGGTTGTCGCCGAGGGTGTACTCCTCGCGCCCGATCTCGGCGGCGACCGTCTCGGCGGTCCGGAGGGTTCGACCGTCGTCCGGCGACTCCTCGAACGCGACCGCGTGGAACTTGGTCGTGACGCCGTTGAGCAGGTTCGCGCGGTCGGCGGCCGTGAGGGCGGTTCGGGTGTCGACGCCGGCGTTCGACCGCGGGGAGCGGTGATGCTCGATGTCGTCGCCGTGGAGGTCGACGATCCCGGGCATCACGACGCGGCCGTCGGCGTCGACGGTCGTCGACCTCGAGGAGTCGTTCACGCTCACCCGGTCGATCCGGACGATCCGATCGCCGGCGATCACGACGCGTCCGCCGTCGACGACTCCCGAGGGCGTGACGACCCGAGCGTTTCCGATCTCCGCGATGCCGGTCATGGCTCGGTCACCTCCCTCGTCCCGCCCGTCGGGCGCGTCCCGATCGTCGGAACCCCCGTCGCGTTCGCATCGGTTGAAGGGCACTCCATGACGCTACCGTAATCCGAGTCAAACCTTTGTTAAGCGGTGACAACCGGCTCCCCTCGATGCGGAACGGCCGGGTAGGCACGACCTATCGTCGCGATCGATGGGACTCGGCTCCAGCGGCGAGGGACGAGCGATCCGGAGGGCCGGAGTTCCGCCACGGGACGCGTAACTTCCGATAGCGATGTCGCATTCGAAAAAAAAAACGAAACCGCCAGAGGAAGGAGGTGTGTGACGATCGGAGTAAACGACCCACGTTATCCGTCCACGAGCGAATGATCACGTATCCATGTTCCTTCGAGCGAGTGTCCCGTCCGAACATGGTGGGACAACTAATGCAATCAAACACACAGGCCGTCTCGACCGAAACACTTCTCCGAGTCGTCGCGGACCCGAAGCGTCGAGCGATACTCCGCCACCTGAACCGGACCGATAGCCGCGCAGTCGACGTCGACGCTCTCACGGCGGCACTCGAATCGCACGGACGACCGATCGACGCCGAGGACGACCGGACGGCCATCGAACTGCGCCACACGCATCTGCCGATGCTGGCGGACGCGGACGTGATCGAGTACGACCGGGGGCGCGATTACGTCGCCTACCGCGGCGACGACCGGACCGAAGCGCTTCTGACGTTCGTCTCCGAGCGGCTGGAGTGAGTCGGATCCGCCGGCGGCGCGTCGGCGTACAACGGGTAGGCGACGGGGAGTCCGTCGCCGCTCATCGGCGGCTCGACCGTCCGGATGCTCGTCCGCGACGCCCGCGCCGGCGTCCGGACCGTCGCCGAGGACGGACGGTTCGTGTGTGGGCCCCGCCTCGGCGACCTGACACGGCGCATACGTTTATCCGGCAACGTCGCCTATGGGGAGACATGCCCGAGGAAGTCCTCTTCGAGTCGGAGAGCCGACGGAGCCGCGAGGAGATCGCCGCGTATCTCCGGACCGTCGCGGACTCGCTCGACGCCGGCAACGCGATCACGCTCACCCGCGGCGAGCAGTCGGTGACGATGGCGCCGCCCGCGCGGCCGACCTTCGAGGTGAAAGCCGAGCGGGAGGGGCCGGCCGAGGGTCCCGGCGAGTTGAGCGTCGAGTTCGAACTCGAGTGGGACGAAGGGGACGCCGGTGGCGAGGGAGGGAACGAACTCGAGATCGAGTAGCGTCGGAGAAGGTGCGGTTCGGTCGCTCCGTCAGGGGACGTTCGTCGAGATCTCGGCGAAGGCGTCCTTCGCCGAGAGTCGGTCGAGCGTCTCGTCGACCTCCGCGCGGACGGCCTCCATCCGCTCGACGAGTTCGTCGTACTCCTCGGTGTTCGTCGTTCCCGAGGCCTCCAGTGCGGCCTTCTTCGAGGCGAGCGCGAAGAAGCGCTGGCTCCGCTCGTCGAAGGCGGCGCGCTCCAAGAGCACCTCCACGAGCGCGACGAGGTCGTCGCGGGTGACGGGTTTGGTCTTGTAGTCGTCGAACGGCATGTCGACGATGTCGACGTCGGGCTCGACCGCGGTCAGCATCGCGATCCGGGCGTCGTATCCCGCCGCCCGGATCTCGGAGAGCACCTCGTGGCCGGAGAGGTCCGGCATCCGCCGGTCGAGTAACACCACGTCGACGTCGTCGTCCATCTCCGCGAGCGCCTCCTCGCCGCTCGTGGCGAGTCGGACGTCGTAGCGTCCGTCGAGGTACACGCGATACAGCTCGGCGAGGTCGGGCTCGTCGTCGACGGCGAGGACGGTGGGGACGGTGGGGACGCGTTCGTCGGTGGTGGGCCCGTCGTCGGACGCTCCGTCGGTCATGGTCGAACGGGCGCGTCGAGGCGATCCCGCTCCGTCCCCGTCGACGCGGCGCGCTGTGAAACGGTTCGTCCGCTCATGTCCGCCGATACGAACCAGAGAGACATAAAACCCGCCGGGCTGATATCTTTTCTGATAATTGGACTCGTGGTCGGAAAACCCTCTCGGCGCGGCCGTCGAACCGCCGTGACCCAAAGGCACATTTACGCGCGTACCATATCGGGGACAACGAATGTCTCATAGCCCCTCACTGCCGGACCGCCCCCGTCTCGAGCTCGATCCGGAGATGAGCGAGGCGGAACGGCTCGAGGCGATCCGGCAACACTACCGGCGGATCGTCCACGTGAACGACGAACTCGAGGACCGCCTCGAGGACGCGCAGGGACGCCGGGGCGACCTCAAAGCCGACGTCGACGAGCTGAAACGCGAGAACGAGGTGTTGAAGACCTCCTCTCTGTACATCGCGTCCGTCGAGGAGATCACCGACGAGGGCGTCGTCATCAAACAGCACGGCAACAACCAAGAGGTGTTGACGCAGGCGGCGACCCGGCTGGACGCCGACCTCCGTCCCGGCGACCGCGTCGCGATCAACGACTCCTTCGCGATCCAACAGACCCTCGACGACGAGACCGACTCGCGGGCGCAGGCGATGGAGGTCACGGAGTCGCCCGCGGTCGAGTACGCCGACATCGGCGGGATCGACGA
Source organism: Halorubrum aquaticum (assembly GCF_900113615.1). Lineage (GTDB taxonomy): Archaea > Halobacteriota > Halobacteria > Halobacteriales > Haloferacaceae > Halorubrum > Halorubrum aquaticum. The sequence goes on along the minus strand of NZ_FOPZ01000005.1, from coordinate 86,606 downwards.
ACAGATCCGCGAGGTTCGCGAGGCCGTCGAGGACCCCCTGGAGAACCCCGAGCAGTTCGAGGCGGTCGGCGTCGAACCGCCGAGCGGCGTCCTCCTTCACGGCCCGCCGGGGACCGGCAAGACGATGCTGGCGAAGGCGGTCGCCAACGAGTCGGACGCCACGTTCATCAAGATGGCCGGCTCCGAACTGGTGCGGAAGTTCATCGGCGAGGGCTCGCGGCTCGTCCGCGACCTCTTCGAGCTCGCCGCCGAGCGGGAGCCCGCGGTGATCTTCATCGACGAGATCGACGCGGTCGCATCCAAGCGGACGGACTCGAAGACCTCGGGCGACGCCGAGGTCCAGCGGACGATGATGCAGCTGCTCTCGGAGATGGACGGCTTCGACGAGCGCGGGGAGATCCGCATCATCGCCGCCACCAACCGCTTCGACATGCTCGACGAGGCCATCCTCCGGCCCGGCCGCTTCGACCGGCTCATCGAGGTGCCGGAGCCCGATACCGAGGGCCGGGCCCGCATTCTGGAGATCCACACCCAGGAGATGAACGTCGCCGACGACGTCGACGTGAGCGAGGTCGCGGCGGACCTGGAGGGCTACAGCGGTGCGGACATCGCCTCGATCGCGACCGAAGCCGGGATGTTCGCGATCCGCGACGACCGCACCGAGGTGGTCCAGGCCGACTTCGAGCGAGCCCGCGACAAGCTCCACGACGCCGAGGGTACCGACGAGCAGGTCATCAACTACCAGTACTGAGCGGCGGCCGGTTTTCGGGCGGTCGTTTTTGAGGTACCAACCGTTCGTTCGTGTGGAATTGCTGCCGTTGACGCGGAGAACGCCTCCAAAGCCCCAGCCGCCCCGCATCTCACGCCTCCCCAACCTCGTCACCGGCGCTTCGCGCCGGTTGCCAGAGGCGCGGAGCGCCTCGCTGCCGCTCACGCTTTCCAAGCGTTCGCGGCGTCCCTCGCGGGCTCCTCGCGCCCTCCGGGCACTCGGAGGCGCGCCACCGCGGTCGGTTCGTAACACCTTCCATCGAGCGTCGTCGACTCCACGTCGATGAACACCATCCACGTCGCCGGCGGCGTCGGCGTCGCCGACACGGCGATGGCCTCCTACGACGCCGCGCTGGCGGACGCGAACCTCCACAACTACAACCTCGTCGCCGTCTCCTCGGTGGTCCCCGCGGAGGCGACCGTGAAGCGCGTGGAGAGAGCGCCGGACCTCGGCCCGGCGGGGAACGCCCTCACCGTCGTGGAGGCGCGCCGGACGGTCGGACCGGGCGACGAGGTCGACTTTCGTGAAGGCGGACGGGCGGGCGCGGAGGAGGCCGCCGACAAGCGCGCGCCCCGACGCCGACCGGACGTCGCCGCGGGACTCGGCTGGGCGACCGGACCCGGCCCGGGGATCTTCTACGAGGTGACCGGCGAGGACCCCGAGGCGGTCCGCGACCGGATCCACGCGGGGCTGGACGCCGGGTCGTCGCTTCGCGACTGGGACCTGCCCGACCGCGAGACCCGCGTCGAGACCGCGACGGCCGAGCCCGGCCGGTACACCACGGCGGTCACCGTCGCGGCGTACGGCGAGTCCGAGCCGATCCTCTGAGGCCCACCAAGATTGATTGGCGTCGACCCGGTATCCGACTACGACGAGAATCGATGGTGCTCGAGAAGGTGACGCGGTACGACCGGGATCGGGCGTCGACGCTCGGGAGCCGGGCGGTCGTCCTCGGCGGGAGCGTGGCCGGGTTGTGTGCGGCGCGCGTGCTCGCGGACGCCTTCGAGGAGGTGGTCGTGATCGAGCGGGACCGGATCCCGGAGACCCCGAGTCCCCGCGACGGCGCGCCACAGACGCGTCACCCGCACGCCATGCTGGAGGCCGGCCGGGCGACGATCGAGGACCTGTTTCCCGGCTTCGGCGAGCGCCTCCTCGAGGCGGGCGGGCTGCTTCTCGACGCCTCCCGCGAGATGCGCTACTACGACGGCGGCGACTTCCTCGCGGACCCGCCCGAGCGACTCCCGATGTACTGTGCGAGCCGGGCGCTCTTCGAGCACGCGATCCGTGAGGGGATCGAGCGGCTACCGTCGGTCACGCAGCGCGGGGACCGTGTGTTCACGAGCTACGAGACCGACGACGACGGGAGCGTCGCGGGCGTCGAGTTCCGCGACGATCGAGGAGGGGTGACGACCCTCCCGGCGGACCTCGTCGTCGACGCGACCGGCCGCGCAAGCCGAACCTCCTCGTGGCTCGAGGCGAACGGGTACGAGCCGCCTCCGACCGAGTCGGTCGAGGTCGACGTGACCTACAGCACGATCCGGGTCGAACGCCCCGGATCGGCGCGACACACGCTCGTCGTCCCGCCGGACCCGCCGCGGACGCGCGGGGCCGCCGCGATCCCGATCGAGGGCGGCCGCTGGGAGGTGATCCTCCAGGGCGTCCACGGCGACGACGCGCCGACGGATCCCGAAGCACTCGTCGCCTTCGCCGAGAGCTTCCCCGTCCCGGAGGTCGCCGAACTCGTCCGCGATCGCGAGTGGACCGAGGAGGGGGTCCACCACTACCCGTTCCCCTCGAGCGTGCGCCGCCGGTACGACCGGCTCGATCGGTTCCCCGACGGGCTGGTCGTCACCGGCGACGCGATCGCGAGCTTCAACCCGATCTACGGGCAGGGGATGTCCGTGGCGGCGCTGGACGCGTTGGCGCTTCACCACGCGCTCGCGACCGGCGGGCTCGACGACCTGGCTCCGCGGTTCTTCGACCGCACGGCGGGGATCGTCGAGGCCGTCTGGCGGGTCGCCGTCGGGGCCGACTTCGCGTTCGAGGCGACCGCGGGGCCGAAGCCGACCGGGACCGACGCGTTCAACCGGTACGTCGATCGACTCGTCTCGACGGCACACGACGACGGACGGGTGACGGACGCCTACTACCGCGTGTTCCGGCTCGAACGGGAGCCGACCTCGCTGCTGCGGCCGGGCGTGCTGTGGCGCGTGTTGGCCCCATGAGGGGGGATCGCCGTCGCCGACGCCTTTTTGACTCGGGTCCGCGTACACCGGGTGTCTTCGATGAACGGCAATAACCCGTACGCCGGACCGCCGGGCGTGACCGACGCGGGCGAACCCGCACCGGTCGACCTCTCCCCGGAACAGGAACGGCGACTCAGGCGGACGGTGGCGGGGATCGTCTCCCGCACCGAATCGTATCTCCCGGACGGCTACGCGGTCGGATCGGAGCTCTCGGTCGGAACCGACGGGCCCCAGGCGACCGTCGCCGTCAATCCGCCGGCCGGCCACCCCGTCACCGCGGGGTTCACCCCGGACCTCGACGAGCTCGAGGCCGGGATCGCCGACTCCGACGCCGACGAGGTCGCTCGCGGACTGGCCGCGAGCGCCGCGATCCAGGTCATGGACGCCGTCGGCGACGTGACGCCGACCGCGAAGTGACGCCGTCGGCGACGTGACTCGGTCGACGATGACTCCGACGTAGTCGCGACGCTGCCACGGGACGGGACGGAGCCGGACGAGATCGACGGAAAAGGTCTTGGGACCGCTCGAGAGATCCTCGACGCGTGAACGGACTCGAGATCGGCCTCCGACTGCTCGCCGGGATCCTGCTCATCCTGGCCAACGGCTTCTTCGTCGCGATCGAGTTCGCGCTGACCCGCGTCCGGCAGTACCCCGAGTCGGCGTTCGACACGCCGGGACTGCGACGGGCCTGGGAGATGACCGAGGACCTCGAGATCTACCTCACGAGCTGTCAGGTCGGGATCTCCGCGACGAGCATCGCCGTCGGGATCGTCGCGGAGCCGGCGCTGGCGACGCTGATCGAACCGGTCTTCGAGAACACGCTTCTGGCGTCGATAGGGGCCGGCGGGATCGTCGGCTTCCTCATCATCAACCTGCTCCATTTGACGCACGGCGAGCAGACGCCGACGTACCTCGGCGTGGAGCGGACGAAGTTCGTCGCCCGCTACGGCGCGACGCCGCTGTACTGGTTCGCGAAACTCATCTCCCCGATGATCGCGATCGGCGACGGCGTCGCCAAGTGGACGCTCGGCCTCTTCGGGGTCGAGATGACCGGCGCGTGGCTCGAGGCCGAGTCCGACCGGATCGAGTCGCGGGCGGAGCTCAGACATCGGCTCGGCTCCGTCCTCGATCGAGGTGGCCTCCCGGAGGAGCGAAAGACCGAGATACTCAACGCGCTCACCGTCGGCGAGCGTCCCGTGAGCGAGGTGATGACCCCCCGCGACGAGGTCGTGTTCCTCTCGACGACCGCGTCCGTCGAGGAGAACCTCGACCGGATCGGCGGGAGCCCGCACACGCGGTTCCCGCTGATCGGCGACGACCCGACCGACTTCCGCGGGATCGTCTACGTGCCCGCGGTCGTCGACCGGATCGACGCCCTGCGGGAGGCCACGGCGAGCCTCGAGGACGTCGCCGCGGAACCGATGACGATCCGCGAGGACACGCCGATAAGCGAGGTCGTGGACCGGTTCCAGGAGGAACACCAGGAGCTCGCGCTCGTGTGTGGCGGCGAGGGTAGCGACGAGGGTGACGGCGAGGGCGAGAACGTCGTGGGACTGGTGACCGCGACCGACGCCCTCGAGGCGGTGATGGGCGAGATCGAGGACCCGCTCGACGTCGCGTTGGGTGGGCGACCGAACCGGGAGGGGTCGACTGCGTGACTCTCAGAAGTCGATGCCACTCGGCGCGTGAGCACGCCGAGCGCGACCACACGAGCGTCGGTTACGGAGACCATACGGGTGGATACGGCCGTTCCACTCAAAAGAGTCAGTGGCCGTGAGGGAGTTACATCGCACCCTGAACGAAAGTTACGCATGTCGCCGGAGGCCCGTCCCCTCTCAGCTCATCTCCGAACGAAACGCATATGGATATGAATATGATATGAATAGGTATGGTCCGGAGCGAGGAACGTAAGGTCGGTGAACGGGGGCAAGTCACCCTCCCGAAAGAACTGAGAGAGAAACTGGGTATCCACGGCGGGGACGAGGTACTGGTTCACGAAGAGGACGGGAAGATCACCATCGAAAAACCACTGTCGCGTGAGGAACTCGCTGAGGGGTACCGACGACGCGCAGCAGAATCCGAAACCCTCGCGGAGGAGATGGACGGTGTGTCTCGCGAGGCCGACGAGTACCTCGGTGACGTTCCCGAGTGGTAGTCGATGGACGTTCGCCGCGGAGACATCGTCATCGTCGAGCTTGACCCGACAGAGGGGTCAGAGCAACGAGGAACACGACCGTGTCTAGTCGTGCAAAACGACATCGGGAACGAGAACGCACCGACGACCATCGTCGTCCCGTTCACGACCTCGCGAGGAGACGAACTGTACCCGTTCGAGGTACTCGTCTCGGCTGCCGAGTCTCCGCTCCGAGAGGACTCGGTCGCTCTCTGTAGTCAGGTCCGTACGGTGTCCATCGAGCACCGTATTAACACCAGTCTCGGCTCCGTGCCGGCGTCCCGTATGGAGGAAGTCGACGAGGCACTCGAATACAGCCTCGGTCTGCGAGAACTCTAGCGACTCTCTCTTTGCTCCGCCTTGTTCAGGCAGCTGAAATCCTTAATAAATCCCGTACCCGCTACGGGGAAATCTGTGGGTAATAGTGGGTAACACATATCCGCGGTGGGTCCGTACCGTTCGTCGATGAAAGTCGACGCGACAGACCTCAAAACGAACGAGACGGACGACCGAGGTCGAGTCTACCTCGGCACCGAGTACGCGAACAAGCGCGTGACCGTCGCAGTCGTCGAGGTGGAGTCCGACCGGCCGGACGACGACGAGCTGGCAGCCGCCTATCGAGAGGCCTCCGAGAGCGCGGAGGCACTCGCCGAGGAGTGGAGCGAAGCCTCCGACGAAGCGTGGGAACGCCTCGATGAGTGACGGCACGGACGTGCGACGGGGCGACGTGGTTATCGTTCGATTCGACCCCGCCGAAGGACACGAGATGAAGAAGACGCGCCCGGCCGTGGTCGTTCAAAACGATATCGGAAACCGGAACTCCAGTACGACCATCGTCGCGCCCGTCACGGGGACCTACCGCGAGTATCCGTTCGAGGTGTTCGTCGAGGCGGACGGGTCACCGCTCGAAAAGGATTCGTCGATCCGGCTCGACCAGATTCGAACCGTCTCGGTTCCGGAACGGATCCACTCGGTCGTCGGTTCACTCGACGGACCTACGATGGCTGAAGTCGACGAGGCGTTACAGCTGAGTCTCGGCCTCGACTGAGCTACCGGCTCTCCCGCTGTTCGGCCTTGTTCAACTCGATCAGCAGCCTGAAGATCGCCTTCACGAGGTTCACGTCGACGTCGAACTGCTCGGCGTTCTCGCCGGCGCGGTCCATCACGCGGGCCTCCTGTGACTCGTCGGTGGTCGGGAGGTCCCGCTTCTCTTTCACCTGCGCGACCGTGTCGGCGACGTACGTCCGGCGGGCGATCAGTTCGACGATCTCTTGGTCGATGTCCTCGATCTCCCGGCGGAGTTCGTCGAGGCTCATCTCTTCGGGGTCGGATGTGTCAGTGCTCATGGTGAATCACCGGTGTACGCGCCGTCGTTTCGCGTCGTCGTCCGTCGAAGGGTTCCCGGTCGGTCGCCCCACGGCTCCGCGAGGGCGTCGAGGTCGGCGTCGGGGTCGGCCGCGTCCGCGACGGCGACGACGCTCGGGCCGGTCCCCGAAAGCGACACCCCCGACGCGCGGGGCATCGCCTCGACGGCGGGGTCCGTGTCGAAGCCGAGCGCGGCCGAGAAGGCGAGCCCGTTGACGGTCATCGCCTCCGTGTACCGCCCGTCCGCGGCCAGGTCGTCGACGAGGTCGGCCATCGGCGCGACGGCCGCACAGCGCTCGACGTCGGCGTCGGCGCTGTAGGCCCGCTCGGGAGGCGTCCAGACGAGGACGTCCCAGTCGACCGGGTCGCGGGCGCGGAGGCGGTCCTCGCCGTTGTCGGTGAGACAGACGCCGCCCAGCATCGAGGCGGCCGCGTCGTCGAACGCGCCGGTGACGGTGACGCCGGCCTCGCGGGCCGCGCGCACGCCGAGTCGACAGGCGTCGAGCCGGGTCACGTCGACGGCCGTCCCGCCGGTCTCCGGGTCGGAGGCCGCCGAGTCGGGAGCCGCCGGATCGCCGGCGTCGCCGACCGTCAACCCGAGCGCGTCGCAGGTCGCGAGGACGGTCGCGTTGGCGGCCGCGCTGGAGCTCTTGAGACCCGCCGCCAGCGGCACGTCGCTGTCGGTTCGGACGGTCCCGCCCTCGCCGTCGCCCCATCGCTCGGTCGCGAGCGCGACGCAGCGCTCGATGAGCGCCGTGTCGCCGTCGGGGTCCTCCGCGATGGTTCCCTCGACGGCGTCGGTTCCGGGGTCGAGATCGACGGTCGCGCGCGTCTCGACGTCGAGCCCGAAGGCCGCACCCGTCCCCGTCGCCAGGGCGTTCAACACGGTTCCCGCGCCGAGCGCGGCCGCCCGTCCCTCCATACACGCACTCGCGACGAGGGTCCTCAAAGGGTTAGCGGTCGCGGCGAGCCTGCGAGGGTACCGTCCCGTCGTCCCCCGCGAGCGCGGTCCTTTTCACGTCGGCGGCCGGAGCGACCGACATGTCCGCATCCGCACCCGGCGACGTCCCGCCGACCTCGATCGGCGTCGACCTCCGCGAGGAGGGCGTCGTCGTCGAGTACCTCGACGGTCGAACCACGCTGTACCGCGGCGTCCCCGAGTCCATGGAGGGGACGGTCACCGCCGGACCGGGCAAGGAGACGCACGTGCTCGTCACCGACCCGACCGAGACCGAGGGCGTGATGACGTACGTGAACGACTACAACACCGGCGAGGACATCCTCCGCGACTCCGGCGTCGGCCGCGTCGTGGTCGACTCCGACGAGACTGACGAGGTGTTCCCCGGCGTGATCGTCGGCCGCGAGGGCCAGCGCAACCGGGTGACCGCCGACCCGGAGGTCGCCGGCGGTCGGGTGTTCGTCTTCGTCGAGGACGGCTGGACCGAGGAGAGCTACGAGATCGTCGCGGGCCCCGAGGAGGGCCTCGACGCCCACCGCTGACCGACCGTGAGCCTCGCGAAACCCTGGCGCGACCTCGACCGTTCGACCGTCGGGAGCGCGCCGAACCGATACGGCCTCTACGAGCTCGGCGACGACGGGAAGGAGACCGTCGGGTTCGGGACGGGCGTCCTCCGCGACGAGCTGAAGGAGGCGCTCGCCTACGGCGACGCGACCCGCGTCCGATGGGAGACGGCCGACTCGGAGGCGCACGCCGAGCGGCTCCTCGCCGAACACGTCGAGGAGTGAGCGGCCTCCCTACGACGACTCGGCGTGGATCATCGCTCGCTCGACGTCGAGCCGAACCGACTCGATCCGGCCGCCGACCGCGGCGACGGCCGCGAGGACGGGATACGTGACCGGCAGTTCCCGGTAGAGGTACGCCTGTACGTCCGAGACGATCCCGGCGACGTTCGCCGACCGCTCCCCGTCGATCCGCTCCTCCTGCCGACGGGCCGCGATCTCGTCGCACGTCCCGGCGAGGACGTTCAACCGAGCGCGATACGCGTCGAGCGCGCCGAACCGCTCGGCCTCGAACTCCCGCCGTGAGACGGTCTCGACCTCCTCGACGATCGGGGAGAGGTCCTCGCGGGCGCGGGAGACCGACGACGACTCGGACTCGACGATCCCGACGAGTTCGTCCCGCCGCCGTATCGCCTCCGTCGTCTTCGCCAGAAGCGACGACCGGTACCGCTCGTGTAGCGTCGGCTCTCGGGTGAGCGCGAGCGCGAGCTCCGGGCCGAACTCCTCCGCGAGGCTGCGTTCGTACGTGTCGTTGTACTCCTCGTCGTAGTGGGGTACGGACATCACCGTCTCCTCGTAGGCGTTCCGGATCGCGACGAGTCCCGGACCGGTGGTTCCCGTCGTGCCCCGGAGCCGCGACGGATCCGGGGCCGCGGCGGTCACCGTCCCGGCTTCCGCGGCGGGTCCCGCTCCCGTCGTCGCCGTCGCCTCCGCGGAGATCCCTCGAACGCGCGACCGAAACGCCTCGAAGGCCTCCCGTTCGTCGACGGTCCGCCGGCGCTCGACGCGGAGGGCGTCGCGGGCGGCACACAGAAGGGACTCGGCGCTACGTAGTCGCTCCGCGCCGTCGGGATCGGAGCCGTTCCCGGGATCGATCGTCGCCATGTCTCCCGAGATACGTTGATCGGGCATAATCGATTATATGTGGCGTATATCGTCCGGTATAGAGGGCCATACGGCTATATATGGATCGTCGACTGGACGTCCCGTAGCCGGATCGTCGGCGTTCGGCGCGCCCTGAGTTCGAGATATATAGGTATCATAGTCATATATAGCACTATCGTTCACTACACCCCGTCGTATATTCCTCATAGCATCGTATTTACGTGGTCTTCGTCCACGATCCGGTGATGGCACCCAGCCAGAACCTGGAGGCGGAGGGAATCACGCGACGGAGATCGCTCGCGGCGCTCGCCGGTGCCGGTGCGTTGGCGCTCGCGGGTTGTACACAGAGCTCGGGGGACGGTGGCTCCGGCGGTGACGGTTCCGGCGACGGTTCTGGAGACGGCGGAGATTCGCTCTCCGGTTCGATCAACATCGCCGGATCGAGTACCGTGTTCCCGCTGATGAGCGCGGTCATGGAAGACTTCGCCGAGGAACACCCAGGCATCGACCCCACCATCAGCTCGACCGGCTCCGGCGGGGGCTTCTCCAACTACTTCTGTGTCGGCGAGACGGACTTCAACAACGCGAGTCGACCCATCCAGCCGGAGGAAGAACAGCTCTGTGCGGACAACGGCGTCGAGTACATCGAACTGATCGCGGCGACGGACGCGCTCACGGTCGTCGTCAACCCCGAGGCCGACTGGATCGACTCGCTCACGGTCGAGGAGCTCGCGACGATCTGGGAGTCCGACGCCGTCGAGACGTGGGACGAGGTCCGCAACGAGTTCCCGAACGAGGAGATCGAGCGGTACGGCGCCGCCGACACCTCCGGGACGTACGACTACTTCATCGAGTCCGTCCTCGGCGAGCGCGGTCACACCAGCGACTACCAGGCGACCGAACAGGACAACAACATCGCCACCGGCGTCGCGGGCAGCGAGTACGCGATCGGGTACTTCGGCTTCGCGTACTACTTCCAGAACCCCGACCAGCTCAAGGCGCTCGGGATCGACTCCGGCGACGGGCCCGTCGAGCCGAGCCTCGAAACGGCGTCCAACGGCGAGTACACACCCCTCTCCCGCCCGCTCTTCACCTACCCCTCGATGGAGTCGCTCGGGAACGAACACGTCGCCGAGTTCGCCCGCTACTTCGTCGAGCAGACGACGAACGAGGACCTCGTCGCCGGCGACGTGGGGTACGTCCCGGCGACCGAGGAGACCCAGGAGGAGCAGAGTCAAAAGCTCGAGGACGCGATCGAGCAGGCACAGGGGTAACTCCCCGTGATGAATCGGTGTATTGATTTACGACAGCGTGCGATACCCGACCGGTTGTGACAGATAGTACCGAAAGCCCCGATCTCCAGCGTCGGAGCGGGCTCAGACGGCTGAAGGAAGGAACCTACGGCGGCTTCTTCGCCGCGTGCGCGGCGGTCACCCTGCTCACGACGGTCGCGATCTTCGTGACCCTCCTGTCGGACGCGGTGGTGTTCTTCTCGGAGGTACCGATCGCCGAGTTCCTGACCAGCACCAACTGGAGCCCGAATCCGGCGGGCGGCGGGCAGTCGTTCGGCATCGTCCCCCTCCTGATCGGGACGATCGTGGTTACGGTCACGGCGGCGTTCATCGCGCTGCCGACCGGGACGTTGACCGCGATCTACCTCAGCGAGTACGCGACCCCGAACGCGCGCTCGATCCTCAAGCCGCTTTTGGAGATCCTCGCCGGCATCCCGACGGTCGTGTACGGCTACTTCGCGCTGGTGTACGTCACGCCGGCGCTGAAGGCGACCCTGTTTCCGGAGATAAGCACCTTCAACGCGTTGTCGGCGTCGATCATGGTCGGGATCATGACGATCCCGATGGTGTCGTCCATCTCCGAGGACGCGATGAGCGCAGTCCCCGACGACCTGCGGCAGGCCGGCTACGGCCTCGGCGCGACGAAGTTCGAGGTCTCGACCGGGATCGTCGTCCCCGCGTCGATCTCGGGGATCGCCTCCTCGTACATCCTCGCCGTCTCGCGCGCCATCGGCGAGACGATGATCGTCGTCGTCGCGATGGGCGCACAGGCGCGGATGCCGGCGGTCGGCGAGACGCTCTTCGGGATCCCGTATTTCAACCCGGCGGACGTGCTCTTGGACTCCGGGATGACGATCACCGTCGCGATGGTACAGATCGCGGGCGGCGACCTCACCGGCGGGACGATACCGTACGACTCGATGTTCGCGCTCGGACTCGCGCTGTTCGTGGTGACGCTCGTAATGAACGTACTCAGTGACATCATCGCGGAACGCTACCGGGAGGAGTACTGATGGCGACCGACGACTCGAACGCGGCCGGATTCGGTGAAGTCAGCCGAGTACGGGGGATCGCCTTCGAATACCTCTCGCTCGGCGCGAGCGTGGCGGGACTCGTCGCGCTCGGCGTCCTCTTGGTGTACGTCGCGATCGACGCCTTCGACCTGGCGAACGCGAGTCCCGAGTGGCTGTTGACGTACTTCCTGACCCTCGTCGTTCCGTTCCTCCTCTTCTGTCTGTACAGCGCCGGCGACCCGGCCGTGACCCGGCGGGTCGCCGGCGTGCTCGGCGGCGGCCTCGTCGTCGTCGCCGCGGCCTTCGCCGCCATCGAGGCGTTCGTCGTGACGATCCCGCGACTCAGTTGGCAGCTCGCGTACCTCTTCGTCGTCGTCGCGCCCACCACGGCGTACCTCGCGTACGTCGGCAGTCGGGGTCGCGTCGGGGCGGTCGGCTTCGGCCTGCTCGGTCGGCTCGTCGGCGGGGTCGCGATCGGGCTCGCCGTCGGGACCCTGTTCCTGGTGTTCGACGAACTGGTGTGGTTCCTCGCGTACACGCTCGGCGTCCTTCCGGCCGCGGCCCTGTACGCGTACGGCAGTCGGCGCGCCGCCAACCGGGCGGTGACGGCCGCGATCCCGGTCGGGCTCGTCGGGCTCGTCGCCGCGGTGTTCCTCCGTGGCGTCGTCGGGACGTACCCGTCGGATCTCATCATCTACCTCTGGACGCTCGCGGTCCCGATCGCGGCCGTCGGCGCGTTCCTCGTCGACGCCCGCGGGAGCCGGGTCGGGGCGGCCGTGGTCGGCGGCGTTCCGCTCGCGCTCGCGACCGCCGGCGGGTTCCTCGCCGGGAGCGTCGGGCTCCCCGGTCCGACCACGCTGATCGTGATCGCGTTGACGGGCGTGCCGACGGCGGTCTACGTCCACCGAGTGATCGACGGCGGGGACGGGGTGGTCGGCCTCGGACTCCCGCTCCTGATCGGCGGGGGCGTCCTCGTCGGCGCGCTCGTCGTCGAGGCGTGGGGCGTTCCCGCTCCGGACCCGTGGCTCGACCCGGGCTACGTCACCGAGGCGCCGTCACGGACCGCCGCCGAAGCGGGGCTGTATCCGGCGATCGTCGGCTCGGTGATCATCATCGCGCTCGTGGCGGTGCTGTCGTTCGTGCTCGGCGTCGGCACCTCCGTCTTCCTCGAGGAGTACACCGCCGGGAGCGGCGTCGTCGGGTCGCTGACGCGGCTGCTCCAGATCAACATCGCGAACCTGGCCGCCATCCCGTCGGTCGTCTACGGGCTGCTCGGATTGGGCCTGTTCGCGAACCTGCTCGGGTTCGGATACGGCACGGCGGTGACCGCGTCGTTGACGCTGTCGCTTCTCATCCTCCCGATCACGATCATCTCCGCACAGGAGGCGATCCGGTCGGTGCCGGACGACCTCCGGCGTGGGTCGGACGCGATGGGCGCGACGCGGTGGCAGACGACGAAGAACGTCGTCCTCCCCGAGGCGTTCCCCGGCATCCTGACGGGGACGATCCTCGCGCTCGGGCGGGCGATAGGCGAGACCGCGCCGCTCATCATGATCGGCGCGGCGACGACGGTGTTCAGCGCGCCGACCAGCCTCTTCAGCCGATTCAGCGCCATGCCGATGCAGATCTACGCGTGGGCCGGCTTCCCGCAGGCGGACTTCCGGTACGGCGTCGTCGCGGCCGGCGTGATCACGCTCCTGATCATCCTCGTCGGCATGAACGGAACGGCGATACTGCTTCGGAACCGCGCGGAGCGGGGGAACTAACATGAGTAACACATCATCCAACACGACGGGCGACGAATCGCTCATCACGACGGACGTAGAGACCGGATCGAACGGACGAACCGCGTCGTCCGAGCGGACGGCGGTCGCCGCGCGCGACCTGAACGTCTTCTACGGCGACGAGCAGGCGATAGACGACGTTTCGATCGAGATACCCGAGAAGCGGGTGACCGCGCTCATCGGTCCCTCCGGCTGTGGCAAGTCGACGTTCCTCCGGTGTATCAACCGGATGAACGACATGATCGAGGTCTGTCGGGTCGAGGGCGACGTGGAGTTCGGCGGCAAGAACGTCTACGACCCCGACGTGGACCCGGTCGCGCTCCGCCGGAAGATCGGGATGGTGTTCCAGAAGCCGAACCCCTTCCCGAAGTCGATCCGCGACAACGTCGCGTACGGCCTGAAGATCCAGGGATTCGACGGCGACGTCGACGAGCGCGTCGAGGAGTCGCTGAAGGGAGCCGCGCTGTGGGACGAGGTGAAGGACCAACTGGACTCGTCGGGACTCGACCTCTCGGGCGGCCAACAACAGCGGCTCTGTATCGCGCGGGCGATCGCGCCCGACCCCGAAGTGATCCTGATGGACGAGCCGACCTCGGCGCTCGACCCCGTCGCAGCCTCGAAGATCGAGGACCTGATCGACGACCTCGCCGAGGAGTACACCGTCATCATCGTCACGCACAACATGCAACAGGCCGCTCGCATCTCCGACCGGACCGCGGTGTTCCTCACCGGCGGGCGGCTCGTCGAGTACGACGACACGGCGAAGATCTTCGAGGACCCCGAAGAACAGCGCGTCGAGGACTACATCACGGGGAAGTTCGGATAGATGCCCCGAGAGAACTACCAACAGCGGCTCGAGGACCTCCGCGCGGAGGTCGTCTCGATGGGCGATCTCGTGTTGGAGCGGTACGACGCCGCGGTCGAGGCCGCCGAGACCGGCGACGACGACCTCGCTCGGGAGGTCATCGAGGGCGACTACGAGGTCAACGACCGCTACCTCGAACTCGAGGAGGAGTGTACGGAGCTGCTCGCGCTCCAACAGCCCGTCGCGAGCGACCTCCGGCTGGTGACGGCCTCCTTCAAGGTCATCACCGACCTCGAGCGCGTCGCCGACCTCGCGACCAACCTCGCGGGGTACGGCGGCGACGAGGGCGGGCTCCACCCCGCGGTCGACTTCCGCGAGATCGGCGACGAGGCGGGCGAGATGGTCGCCGACGCGGTGGCCGCCTACGAGGCGGGCGATCCCGACGCCTGCCGGGCGGTCGCCGCCCGGGACGACGACCTCGACGAGCGGTGCCGACAGGCCAGCGAGGCGGTCGTCCGCGACCTGCTCGAGGCCGACCGCGCACGCGTCGAGGCGAACCGGAGCGGCGAGTCGGACCCGGACTCCGAGGAGCTGGCCGGCGCACTCGACGAGGTCTCCCGCGCGCTGCTGGCGGTCCGCGACCTCGAGCGCGTGGGCGACCACGCGGTCAACATCGCGGCCCGCGCGCTGTACATGATCGAGAACGACGACGAGCTGATCTACTGAAAGCCCACCGAGTCGCCGGGAGGCGACTCCGATCCACCATGACGTCCACCGACACCGCGGACGACGGCCCGGAATCGAACGGCGACGGAGCCGAACCGACGACGCTCACGTTCATGTGCGTCCGGAACGCCGGCCGCAGCCAAATGGCGACCGCGTTCGCCGAACGCGAACGGAGCGAGCGCGGACTCGAGGGTCGGGTCGAGATCGTCACGGGCGGGACCGCCCCCGCGGACGCGGTCCACGACGTGGTCGTCGAGGCGCTCGCCGAGGTCGGCCTCGACGTGAACGGGCGTACCCCGCAGCACGTCTCGGAGGCGACGCTCGCGGAGTCCGACTTCGTCGCGACGATGGGGTGTTCGACCCTGGAGCTACCGGGCGTCGACACGGACGACTGGGACCTCGATGACCCCGGCGAGCGCCCGATCGAGGAGGTTCGACCGATCCGCGACGAGATCGAGCGGCGGGTGGTCGCCCTCTTCGACGAGCGGTTCGGGAAGCGGTAGGCGGTCGCGGCCGAGGTTCCCTTTCTCGCGACCGAGACCGATCGGCTACTCCCCGGACCGTACGACCCGCGTCCCCGCGAGGTGGTCGCCGACGCGTCGGTCGCCGTCCGTGAGGAGGACGACGACGGCCCCGACGAGGTAGAAGACCGCGCCGTCGACGACGCGGAGCAGGTTCCGGATGAACGCCGCCCGGATGCCACACGACGACCCGTCGCGTTCGAGGACGACGAGCCCGAGGAGCGCCTTCCCGGGCGTTCGTCCGAACGTTCCCTCGAAGGCGACGTAGTAGCCGAGGTACGCGACCGGGAGGACGAAGCGTCCCGCGAGGAGGGAGGTCCCGATCAGGAGGGAGAACGCGACTGCGGCGAGCCCGAGCAGCGTCGCGACGAGCAGCGCGTCGACGACCAGCGCACCCCCGCGCCGGAGGAGCAGTCCTGCGTTCGTGTCCGTTCCGAATCGGGGGCGTTCCATGGCGATCGGTCCCTCGGCTTGAGATAAAACGGATCGGTACGGGGCGAAACGGATCGCTACGGGGCGAGGTGGGACGAGAGGAGTCGAAACGGATCGCTACGGGACGACGTGGAAGGGTACGAGGCGAAACGGTGCGACCGAACCGTCACCCGCCGTTCGAGTCGGAACCGCCAACCGCCCGCCGGCCGCGGAGCCGACCTCCCTCGACCGGCTCGACCGCGAACCCGAGTTCCGCGTAGAACCCCCTCAGATCCGCGTCGAAGGTCGCGGTGACCGCATCGGCGTCGGGGTCCGCTCGCGCGTCCCGCACCGCACGAGCGACGAGCGCGGACCCGATCCCCCGACCGCGCCGCGCGCGGCGGACCGCGACCGCGTCGACGTGGCGTCGTCCCGGCTCCGGCCGGGTCACGACCAGCGCCCCGACCACGGATCCGGTCCGCTCGAAGCGGGCGACGAGGGCGTCCCCGTCGTCGATCCGGGCGGCGAGGTCGTCGGCGTCGGTCTCCAACATCGCCGCGTCGAGCACGCGGAGGACGTCGAGCCGGTCGCCGGCCGTCGCCCGCTCGATCGCGATCCGCTCCGGGACCGATGCGTGGTCGGCGGAGTTGCGGTCGGGAGCGTCGCGGTCGGCGGGGTCCGCCACGGCGTCACCCCTCGGCTTCGAGGTGGTCGTTCGATCCGCCCTGGATCAGCCGGAGCAGCCGAACGCGGTCGGCGTCGACGGGACGGTCGCCGGGAACGGGCGAGCCGTCGACGAGGACGGACGCCTCCTGCGGGTGAAAGCCCGCGGCGCGGATCAGGTCGGCGTAGGTCGCGCCGTCCTCGAGGACGCACTCGCGTTCCCCGCCGCCGACGACGTCGACGGTCACGTCCATGCGTTCGGTGTGTCGAGCGACTCCATCGACTACCCGTCCAGCCGCTCGCGGAGGAGCCCGTTCACCTGTCCGGGGTCGGCGCTCCCGCCGGTCGCCTGCATCACCTGGCCGACGAGGAAGTTGATCGCGCCCTCGTCGCCGTCATGGTAGTCGGCCACGGCGTCGGGGTTCTCTTCGATGGCGGCCTCGACCGCGGTCTCGACCTCGTCGCTTTCGGCCTTCCCGAGCCCCTCGCGCTCGATGACGCTCTCGGGGTCCTCGCCCTCGTCGAGCATCTCGCGGAGGACCACCTCCTCGGCGTTCTTCACGGTCAACTCCCCGGCGTCGACGAGTTCGACCAGGCGTGTGAACTCGTCGAGCCGGTCGGTCACGTCGGTGATCTCCATCTCGCGGTAGTTGAGCTCGCCGAGTAGGTTGTCGGCGACCCACGTCGCCGCCAGTTCCGGGTCGTACTCGCCGGCGACATCCTCGAAGAAGTCCGCGACCTCCTTCGTCGAGGTCAACTTCGAGGCCGCCTCGTCGTCGAGGCCGTACTCCGTACGGAACCGCTCTCGACGGGCGTCGGGCAGTTCGGGGATCGGGATCCGGTCCTTCCAGTCGGACACCTCCAGGGCGGGCAGGTCGGCCTCCCGGAAGTAGCGGTAGTCCTTCTCGGCCTCCTTCGAGCGCATCGAGACGGTGACGCCGCGGCCCTCGTCCCAGTGACGGGTCTCCTGTTCGATCTCGCGGCCGCGACGGAGCACGTTGCGCTGGCGGGTGATCTCGTAGGCGAGCGCCTTCTCCGCGCCCTTGTGACTCGAGATGTTCTTCACCTCGGCGCGGTTGGCGTCGGCCAGCACCGCCTCGGGGACCGACCCGTCCTCGGTCACCTCGTCGGCGTCGACGAGCGAGACGTTGGCGTCGACCCGCAGGCTGCCGTCCCGCGTCGCGTCGAAGACGCCGAGGTACTCCAGGACCTCCTCGAGCTTCGCGAGGAACGCGCGCGTCTCGGCGGGCGACCGGAAGTCGGGCTCGGTGACGACCTCCATCAGCGGGGTCCCCGCGCGGTTGTAGTTCACGAGCGTGTGCGTCGCCGACTCGATGGAGCCGCCCGCGTGCTGGATGCTCCCGGGGTCCTCCTCCAGGTGCGCGCGGGTGATCCCGATGGTGCGTCGCTCGCCGTCGACGGACACCTCGAGTTCGCCGTCCGCACAGATCGGCGCGTCGTACTGGGTGAGCTGGAAGTTCTTCGGCAGGTCGGGGTAGTAGTAGTTCTTCCGGTGGAACGTCGTCGTCTCGGGGATGTCGGCGTCGAGCGCCTTCCCGATCTTCACCGCGGCCTCGACGGCGGCCTCGTTGAGGACCGGCAGCGCGCCCGGCAGCCCGAGACAGGTCGGGCAGGTGCGCGTGTTCGGCTCCTCGTCGTCGGCCGGCTCCGTCGAACAGCCACAGAAGACCTTGGTGTCGGTCTCGAGCTGGACGTGGACCTCCAGCCCGATCACGACCGCCCGTTCCTCGCTCGCGGTCCGTGTGCTCATTAGCGGGTCGTTGCGGGCGGGCCACCTAAATCGTGTCGGCACGGGCGGACGCGAGGGATCGGCGGCGACGGGACGGATCCGCGGCGACGGGACGGATCCGCGGCGACGGAACGGATCGGCGGTGGCGGAACGGATCGGCTGCGACGGGACGACGCGTGTGGTCGGTGGCCGCGGGCGGCCGCGGTTCCACAAACCCTTATGCTCGCGCGGGCGACTCCCGACGTATGAGCGAGCTCCCGGACGACTTCGACTGCACCGTGACCAACTGGGAGTACATCTACGGGCTCTGTCGGAACGTCTCGAACGCGGTGAAACGCGCCGACTTCGAGCCGGACGTCGTCGTCGCGCTCGCCCGAGGGGGCTGGTTCGCCGGGCGCTGCACCTGCGACTTCCTCGGGCTCGACGACCTCACGAGCCTCAAGATGGAACACTACGTCGGCGCGGCCGACAAGAACGACGAGCCACAGATCCGCTACCCGATGCCGGAGGGCAGCGTCGAGGGCAAGGACGTGTTGATCATCGACGACATCGCCGACACCGGGGGGTCGATCCGCCGCGCCGAGGAGTACGTCGAGGAGCGCGACGCCGCCACGGTCCGCACCGCGACGCTCCAGCTGCTCGAGACCTCCGAGTTCGAGCCCGACTTCGTCGGCGAGCGCCTCGAGACGTGGACCTGGGTCGTCTACCCGTGGAACTTCATCGAGGACATGATCGACATCATCGAGGGCGCGATGGAGCGCGCGGACCCGACGACGTTCGACCGGGAGGCGGTCCGTCACCACCTCGAGGCCGACCACGGGGTCGGCCGCATCGAGATGGAGGTCGCCCAGCCGGGCCGGCTCGACGAGGTGCTCGCGGAGATGGAGCGCCGCGGCGTGGTCGAGGCGGTCGGCGAGGGGACCTGGGCGCTCGCGGAGTGAGCGATGGCCGCGGGGAACCCGGAGGACGCGGAGGACCCTGACGCCGCGGTCGACGCCGTTCTGGAGGCGTACGCGCTCAAGGACGAGGGACGGACCGGCTGGCAGCTCCGCGGCGTCGACGACCCGGAGTCGGTCGCGGCCCACGCGTGGGGGGTCGCGTACCTCGTGCTGGCGCTCGGCGACCGGTTTCGCGAGGACCTGCCCGGCGTCGACCTCGACCGCGCGCTCCGGCTCGCCGTCGTCCACGACGTCGCCGAGGCGGAGACGGGGGACGTGCCGACTCGAGCGGACTCGACGGCGAACCCGGTCGACCGCGGCGAGAAGGAGGCGACCGAACGCGCGGCCATGGCGGGGCTCGCCGGTCCGCTTCCCGACCGCGTCCGGGACGCCTGGGAGGAGTACGAGGCGCGCGAGACGCCGGAGGCGGTCCTCGTGAAGGAGTGTGACCTCCTCGACACCTGCCTCCAGGCGGTCGTCTACGAGCGGGAGGAACGCTACGATCCCGCGGACGGAACGCCGGAGACCTTCACGGAGTACGACGGGCTCGAGGAGTTCTTCGCGACGACGGAACCGCGGCTCCGCACCGACGCCGGACGCGCGCTCTTCGACCGACTCCGGGAGCGGTATCGGGAGGTCAGGACCGACCAGCCCGCGCCGGAGGCGACCGACTCGGAGCGGGTCGATCCCGAGCGAGTCGATTCCGGGGAGGTCGACCCCGACGGCGCGGAATAGGAAGTCAATTAACTCCCAAGACGGTACACTCCCTGAGACGGAGCCTCACGCATGTCCGACCACACCGACCTCATCGTCATCGGCGGGGGAATAAGCGGGGCATCGCTTCTGTACACGGTCTCGAAGTTCACCGACGTCGAGGACGTCACGCTGATCGAGAAGGAGCCCGAGATCGCCGCGGTGAACTCCCACCACACGAACAACTCCCAGACGCTTCACTTCGGCGACATCGAGACGAACTACACGCTCGAGAAGGCCGAGGAGGTCAAGGAGGGCGCGGAGCTGCTCGCGGGGTACCTCGAGAACGTCGACCCCGAGCGCGAGATGCACAGCAAGCGCAGCAAGATGGTGCTCGCGGTCGGCGAGGAGGAGGTCGCGGAGCTGGAGGCGCGCTACCACGACGAGGGCTTCGGCGAGCTCTTTCCCAAACTCGAGCCCATCGGCCGCGAGGAGATCGCCGAGATCGAGCCGAAGGTCGTCGAGGGGCGCGACCCCGACACCGAGCTGCTCGCGCTCCAGACGCCGGACGGCTACGTCCTCGATTACGGCATGATCGCGGAGTCGTTCGTCGAGGCCGCCCGCGGCGAGGAGGGCGTCTCGGTCCACCTCGGAACGACGGTGACGAACGTCGACGAGGGGCGCGACGGCTTCACCGTCGAGACCGACGACGGCGACTTCGCGGCCGACGCGGTCGCCGTCGCCGCCGGGTCACACAGCCTCCAGTTCGCCCAGGAGATGGGGTACGGCGAGGACATGTCGCTTCTGCCCGTCGCGGGGAGCTTCTTCCTCGCCGACGACCTGTTGAACGGCAAGGTGTACACCCTCCAGATGAAGAAGCTGCCCTTCGCGGCGGTCCACGGCGACGCCGACGTCCACGACGACGGCGTCACCCGGTTCGGCCCGACCGCGAAGCTCGTCCCCGCGCTCGAGCGCGGGGAGCTCTCGACGGTGGGCGACTTCGCCGACGTGTTCGGGTTCACGCCGTCGTCGTTCCTGAGCTACGCGAGCATCCTCGCCGACAGGATCCTGTTCCCGTACGTGGTCCGGAACCTGGTGTACGACCTGCCGGTCGTGGGCAAGCGCACGTTCCTCCCGCACGTCCGGAAGGTCGTCCCGAGCGTCGACGTCGAGGACATCGACCGCGCGAAGGGGTACGGCGGGGTCCGACCGCAGATCGTCGACACCGACTCGAAGGAGCTCGACATGGGCGAAGCGAAGATCCACGGCGACGGCATCCTCTTCAACATCACTCCCTCGCCGGGCGCGTCGACCGCGCTGAAGAACGCCATGGTCGACACGCGAACGGTCCTCGAGTTCCTCGATGCCGAGTACTCCTTCGACGAGGAGGCGTTCCGCGCGGAGACGATCGACAACTTCCCGCGACTCGATGACGTCGAGGACGGGAGCGACGGCGACGACGCTGATGGCGACGAGATCGGCGACGGCGAGGTCGACGGTGACGGCGAGGACGCGGCCCCCTCCGAGGACGCCTCGACCGCCGTCGAGGCGGACGACTGATCGGACCCGTTCGACGACGGGTCGGGGACGGGTTCCGGAGATCCTCCCGCTGAGCGACACGCGTAAGACGCCCACGCACGGATCCGGTTCCGTATGACCGACGAGGACGACGACGGCGCGATCGCGGGCGGCGCGGGCGACGACACGGACGACGTCGCTGCCGGGGCCGACGGCGACGAAACGCGTCTCTCCCGGCGCTGGCGGGCCCTCGACCGCGGCTGGCAGGCGCTGTGTCTGGGACTCGCGATCGTCGCGGCCCACCTCGTGATCTATCCGGTCTGATGACGCTTCTCGACGACTTCCGGCCGTACGTCCCCGGACTGGTCCTGCTCGGCGGTGGCGCGCTGTTCGCGACGCTTCTCGGCGGGGCGGTTCCGGGACTCCAGCCGCTCGTCGTCGCGGTCGCCGTGGGCGTCGCCGTGGCGAACACCGTCGGCGTTCCGGCCGTCGCCGAACCGGGGGCGTCCCTCCACAAGCTCGCGTTGGAGACGGGGATCGTCCTCCTCGGCGCGGCGATCGCCCTCGAGGAGCTGGTGGCCGCCGGTCCGACGGTCCTCGGACTCGTGGTCGTCGCCGTCGCCGGCGGGCTCCTGCTCTCGGAGGCGGTGGCGCGCGGGCTCTTTCGGATCGAGGGGACGACCCCGTCGCTTCTGGCGGCGGGCGCGAGCGTCTGTGGCGTCTCCGCCGTCGTCGCCGTCGGCCGGGTGCTGGAGGCGCGCGGGGCGGCGCTCACGTTCGCGGCCGCGACGGTCCTGCTCTTCGACGCGGTCACGCTCGTGGCGTTCCCGCTCGCGGGCGAGTGGCTCGGACTCACCGGCCGCCAGTTCGGCGTGTGGGCGGGGCTGAGCATGTTCTCGACCGGACCGGTCGCGGCCGCGGGATTCGCCCACTCCGTCGAGGCGGGCCAGTGGGCGACCGTCACGAAGCTCGCGCGCAACTCGCTTCTGGGCGGCGTCGCGATCGCCTACTCGGTCGCGTACGCGGCGCGCTCGGCGACGGAGCCGGAGGCCCGCGAGCTGTGGGCGGAGTTCCCGAAGTTCCTGCTCGGCTTCCTGCTCGTCGCCGCGATCGCCAACGCTGGGGTGCTCTCTCCCGCCGCGATCGAGTCCGTCACCGCGGTGTCCGACGGCCTGTTTCTCGTCGCGTTCGTCGGGCTCGGGCTGTCGATCCGGGTGCGCGAGCTGCGGGCGGTCGGCCTCGCGCCGGTCGGCGTGGTGTTGATCCACCTGCTCGTCGTGAGCGCGCTGACGCTGGCGGCGGTACGGGCGCTGCTTTGAGCGGTCGTGATCGCGGGTTCCGGGCCTCAATCCCGAGTCACGGCCCGCCGGCGACGGACCGCGGCGTCGGACCGCTTCAGGTTCTATAAGTAGCGAGCGGCCGGACCTCGGGTATGAGCACCATCGGCTTCATCGGCGGCAGCGGGATCTACGAGGCGCTCCCCCTGAACGACGTGCGCGAGGTCGAGTTCGACACGCCCTACGGCGAGCCCAGCGACGCGGTCACGATCGGCGAGTTCGCCGACACGGGCCGGGAGATCGCGTTCCTCCCGCGACACGGCTCGAACCACGGCGCGTCCCCAACCGACCTCCCGTACCGCGCGAACATGTACGCCTTGAAGCGAGCGGGCGTGACCCACGTCTTCGCGTCGAACGCGGTCGGGAGCCTCAAGGAGGATCTGGAGCCGGGAACCCTCGTCGTCCCCGACCAGATCTACGACCGGACCAAACATCGCGACCTGTCGTTTTACGGCGACGGCGTCGTCGTCCACCAGCCCTTCGCGGACCCGTACAGCCCGGAACTCGTCGATCACCTGACCGAGGCCGCGGAGTCCGCGGTCGGCAGCGAGGGCGACGGCGGCGAGGACGACGACGGCGACACGCAGGTCGTCAAGGGCGGCACCTACGTCTGTATCGAGGGGCCGCAGTACTCCACGCGCGCGGAGTCGGAGTTCTACAAGTCGCAGGGGTGGGACGTCGTCGGCATGACCGCGATCCCCGAGGCGAAACTGGCACGCGAGGCCGAGATCGCCTACGCGACGATCGCGGGCGTCACCGACTACGACGTCTGGAAGGCGGACAGCGAGGTGACGCTCGAGGAGGTCCTCGAGAACGCCGAAAAGAATCAGGAAGCGATCAAGGCCGCCGTCGAGGAGGCGGTCCGGACGCTCCCCGAGGACCACGCTTGCGACGCGCACACCGCGCTCGAAGGAACGGTCAACACGCCGACCGAGGCGATCCCCGAGGAGACCAGAGAACGCGTCGAGCCGCTGCTCGGCGAGTACCTGTAACGACGCGAGCGGGCGTCCGTCGCGCCCGACACCGCGCCCCTCGACGACTCAGTCCGCGATCGCCTCGGTCTCCCCCGTCGCCGCCGCGGGGTCCCGGATCCACAGGTCCCCGAACAGGTCGTCCTGTCGGAGCCTGACGCTCCCGCGGTGGGCCATGAACAACAGCGCGAGGAACGTCATGAACGGGCGGCCGCCCGACGACTCCACCTCGGCGAACAGCACCTCCGCGCGCCCACCCTCGAAGTGCGGGCGGAGGGCGGCTTCCACCTCCGTTATCACCTCCTCGATGTCCTCGTCGTGGGTGCGGTCGGTCGCCTCCCCGGCGGTCGGCTCGCCGTCGCGGCGGAACTCGTCGCCGGCGTGGTAATCCAGCGTCTGGGTCCCCCGACCGTAGCCGGTCGGCGACTCGCTCGTGTCGTACTCGCGGGAGTCCTTCCACCACGAGTCGCGCTCGGCCTCGCGTAGCTCGCGGACCAGCTCGTCCAGCGTCTCCGGTGACCCCCGGGTGTTCTTGCGGTCGAGCCGGCGGTCCATCTCGGCCTCCAGCTTCTCGATCGGGTCGAACTCCGGGTCGGCGGGGTCGGCCGCGCCGCCCTCCATCGCCAGCTCCCACGGCTCCGCCTCGGGCTCGTCGTCCTCGTCGTCGTCGTCCAACATCCCGTCGCTCTTCATCCGGAGCAGGACGCTCGCGTAGAACAGCGCACGCCCCGTCGTCCGGAGGTCGGTCTCGTCGAGCTTCTCGAGGAAGGCGTCGGTCACCCGGACGATGTCGATGTCCCACGGCTCGATCTCCCCCTCCTCGGCGAGCTGGACGAGGAGCTCGACCGGCTCGACCTCGTCCTCGTCGGGGTCGGACGCGGGATCGGCGTCGACGGCGGCCGCGGAGGCGGAAGCGGAGTCGGCGGCGTCGGAGGCGGCGTCGTCATCGCCGTCATCGCCGTCCTCGCCTCCGAACGCCGGGGTCGCGCCGTCGCGCTCGCTCGTCAGGTCCAGGTCGGGCACGCCGCCGCCCGCCCCGGCGTCGGCCGAGCCGTCGTCAGTCATCCGCGGTCACCTCCGGCTCCTCGTCGCCGTCGTCGTCGCCGAACCGCATCCCGGTCACGGCCGAGAGGTTGTCGCCCTGCATCGTGACGCCGATGGCACGGTCCGAACGCTCCAGAAGCGCCGAGCGGTGGCCGACCACGACGAACTGCGCCTCCGCGGCCAACTCCTCTATCATCTCGCCGACCCGCTCGGCGTTGACCGCGTCGAGGAAGGCGTCGATCTCGTCGAGCGCGTAGAACGGGGCGGGGTTGTGCCGCTGGACCGCGAAGATGAACGAGAGGGCGGTCAGCGACTTCTCGCCGCCGCTCATCGCCTCGAGCCGCTGGACCGGCTTGTCCGCCGGCTGTGCCTTCATCGTCAGCCCCTCCTCGAAGGGGTCCTCGGGATTCTCCAGGAGGAGCTCGCCGCTGCCGGCCGACAGCCGCGAGAAGATGTCCCGGAAGTGGTCGTTTATCGACTCGAACGTCTCCATGAACGTCGCCTTCTTCTCGGCCTCGTATCCCTCGATCCGCTCCGTGATCGCGTCGCGCTCCTCCGCGAGCACGTCCCGGCGCTCCTGGAGCGTCTCGAGTTCGGCCTCGACCTCGTCGTACTCGTCGATCGCGAGCATGTTGACCGGCTCCAACGCCTCCATCTCGGACTCCAACTCCTCGATCCGCGACTCGACCTCGTCGATGTCGGGGACCTCCTCCGGGTCGTACTCGCCGACCTGCGACTCCAGCTCGTCGATCTCCCACTCCAAGCGGTCCCGGCGGTCCGTGAGGTCCGAGAGCTCGGACTCCGCGTCGGCGACGAGCGAGCGCTGTTCGTCGCGTTTCCAGGTCGCCTCCCGGATCTCCTCGCGAAGCGCCTCGCGGTCCTCCTTCAGATCCGCGATCTCCGCTTCGAGCTCCGCGATCGACTCGCGTTTGGCCTCCAGCGTCTCCTCCTTCCCGTCGATGGCCTCCTCGTGTTCGGCGATCGCCTCCTCCGCCTCGCTCTTTCGGTTCTGTGCCTCCTCGACGGTGTCGTGGAGGTCGTCGACCGCGTCCTCGGCGTACTCCTTCTCGAGCTCCAGCTCGTTTTTCCGGGCGTCGAGGTCGTCCATCTTCCCCTCCAGCGCGTCGATCTCCTCGCGGATCCCGTCGGCCCTCTCCGAGAGCTCCGGGATCCGCGAGTCGGCGAGCTCCGTCTCGATCTCCTCGACGTCGGCCTCGATCCGGTCAATGTCCGAGTCGAGCGCGTCGAGCGTCCCGTCGATCCCGCTCATCTCCTCGTCGACCGTCTCGCGCTCCGCACGGAGCTCCTCGAGTCTCCCCTCCAACTCCTCGATCCGGTCTTCGGTTCCCGCCAACTCCTCCTCGGCGCGCTCGATGTCGCCCTCCAGCGACCGGACGCGGTCGGCGGCGTCCGCCTTCCGCTCGCGGGCGTCCTCGATGTCGCCGTCGAGGTCGTCGATCTCGGACTCGAGCTCCCGCCGGTCGTCCTCCAGATCGCCGATCTCCGCGGCGAGCCGCTCGAGCTTGCCGCCGCCGGACTTCGTGAACGCGTACCGGGAGCCGCCGCCGGAGCCGCCGGTCATCGCGCCGGACTTCTCCACGAGGTCGCCCTCGAGGGTGACCATCCGGTAGTCGCCCATCAGCTCGCGGGCGGTCGCCATGTCCTCGACGACGAGCGTCGACCCGAGCACGTACGAGAATATCGACTCGTATCGCGAGTCGTACTCGACGAGGTTCCGCGCGAAGTCGACGACGCCGGGAAGCGAGGGCTTCCGCGGGAGGCTCCGGTCGTCCATCTTCGTGATCGGGAGGAACGTCGCCCGACCCGCGTTCCGCTGCTTGAGGTAGTCGATACACGTCGATCCGACGCCGTCGTCGTCGACGACGACGTTCGCCAGACGTCCGCCGGCGGCCGTCTCACACGCCTCGGCGTACTCGGCCTCGACGGAGCCGAGCTCGCCGACCGCGCCGTGAACGCCGTCGATGCCGCCGTTCTTCACCTCGGTGACCGCCCGCGGCCAGGAGGTGTCGCCGCGCTCGCTCGCGGCCGCCTCCAGCTTCGCGTACTCGTTCTGCTTCTCGCGGAGGTCGTCCTCGATCGCCTCCAACTCCTCTTTCCGCTCCGCCTTCTCGGCGAACAGGTCGGCGACGACGTCCTCGATCTTCGATTCGTTCCGCTCGGCCTTGTCGAGCTCGCTGTGGAGCTCCGAGATCCGCGCGTTCAGATCGGGGACCTCCTCGCGGGCCGCCTCGAGGTCCGCACGGGCCTCCTCGACCGCGTTCGATCGCCGGCGTGCCTCGTCGAGCAGCCGGTCCTTCTCGCGCTGGTTTCGGTGTTTCTCCTCGCGGAGCGACTCGAGCCGTTCCTTCTTCTCGCCGAGTTCGGCCTTCAGCTCGTCGAACTCCGTGTCGGCGCCCTCGATCTCGGCCTCCACGTCCGCCAGTTCCGAGCGCTTCGTCGCGAGCTCGGATTTGAGCGACGCCTTCTCGACTTTCGTCTCGCGGATCTCCGACTCGAGGTCGTCTATCGTCTCCTGTTTGCGGTCGATCTGGACGAACGCGTTCCGTCGTTCGGTCTCGGCGTCCGCGGCGCGTTCCTCGGCCGCCTCGATCTTCCCCTCGAGCCGGGATATCTCGCCTTTGATCTCCTCGATCTCCGAGCGGATCGCGATCTGTTCGTCCTCGCCTTTGGTCTCGATCTCGTGATTGAGGTCGGCTAAGTCCTCCTCGAGGCGGGTGAGCGTCCCCTGTCTGGTGTCGAGTTCGACGCGGAGTTCCTCGAGTTCCGCCTCGGCATCGTCGATCTCGCGTTCGACCTCGGCGAACGAGTCGCGTTTGTCCTCCAGTTCCGAGGCCTTCCGGTAGCCTCGATACTGCTCGACCTCCTCGCGGAGCGACTGGTACTCGAGCGCGGTCTCGCGCTCCTCGGAGAGCTGATCGAGCCGCTCCTCCTTCTCCTCGATCCGGAGGTCGGCCTCGCCGATCCGGTCTTTCACCGTGTCCAGCTCCTCGAAGGCGGCCTCCTTCTTCTCGTCGAACTCCGCGACGCCCGCGATCTCGTCGACGATCCCCCGCCGCTGGTAGGGGGTCATGTTGATGATCTCGGTCACGTCGCCCTGCATGACGACGTTGTAGCCCTCGGGCGTGACGCCGGCGGCCGCGAGCAGATCGCGGACGTCGGAGAGGTTCACCGACCGCCCGTTGAGGTAGTAGTACGAGTAGTAGTTGTCCTCGGTCTCCTTGACCCGCCGCTTGATCGTGATCTCCGAGACGTCGCCGACGTTCTCGGAGCCGGCCGCCGAGACGACCTGCGAACGGTCGAGCGTCCCGTCCTCGTTGGACAACACGACCGTGACGGACGCCTCCTTCGGACCGCCGCTCGCCTCGCCGTCGTCGTGGCCGGGGTTGTAGATGAGGTCGGTGAGCTTCTTGGCTCTGATCCCGCGGGTACGAGCGAGCCCGAGCGCGAACAGGACCCCGTCGATGATGTTCGACTTCCCGGAGCCGTTCGGCCCCGTGACGACCGTGAAGTCCTCGTAGAAGGGGATCCTCGTGGTCCGCCCGAAGCTCTTGAAACCGTCCAGGACTACTTCAGTGATGTGCATGGCGGGATACGGACGCCGGCTTACGCGACGATGATGTCGCTGTCGTCGGACTCCCCGTCCTCGGCGTCGTCCCCGTCCGCGTCGGCCGCGGTCGCCTCGGCGTCGGACGTCGCCGTCTCGGGTGCGGGTTCCTCGTCGTCGGGCGAGTCGCCGTTCGCGTCGACGGTTTCGTCGATGGCCGACGTTCCCTCGGTCGACGGTCCGCCGGTCCGCTCGACGACCTCGACGTGGTCGTCGGAGTGCGTCCGGCGTTCGCCGCCGGTCGGCGTGGATGCGTCGGACGCGTCCGACGCGTCGGACGTCGATTCCTCGGGGGAGGCGGCCGCGGCGGCCTCCGCCTCCGCGTCGACCGCCACCTCCTGGGCGTCCTCGAGCTGTCGGACGCGCTCTTTCATCTCCACGAGCTCCTCGGTGAGCCCGTTGACCGCCGCCTGCAGCTCCGCGACCTGCCGTTCGAGGTCCTCGACGCGGTTGCTCATGTACTCACGTATGCCCGCGCGGGGCGTATAAACCTGTGTCAGACACACGTGTGACCACACCGCATGGGGCTCGACGGGAACCGAAGTACGGTCGGACGCTGGAGCCGTCGGGTCGTCCGAGGGACCGACGAACTTCGAGGGAAGGCGAGAACGAGATCCACGGAGGACGGCGGGACGACGCACGTCCGTCGTCCGTCGGACGGGGAGGAAAATACTTGTACCCGCCATCGTAATCGGTAGCCGATGAGCAAGATCACGTTCCGGGCCGACGACGACCTCGTCGAACGGCTGGAAGCGTGTGAGGCCTCCAAAAGCGAGGTGATGCGCGAGGCGCTCCGCGCACACCTCGACGGGGTCACGGAGGCGACCGAGTCCCTTGGCTCGGACGGGAGCGTGGACGCCGCCCTCTCGGAACGGATCGACGACCTGATCGACGACCGGCTCGACGCGGCGTTGGACGATCGCCTCGGAGGCGCGGGTCGACGTCGTCCCGACGACGCGTATACGCCGTCTACGCCGGGCGAGATCAACGTAAACGTCACGCTCGACGCCCCTGGGGCCGCGGACGACGACGTGCGTGTGACACGGGAGACGGAAGCGGGGACGGGGGCGGATACGCGTAAGACACGCCCCGATCGCGGGGTGCAAACGGGCGAAAACGCCTGCGGCGGATGTGGCGAAAACGTCCCGGAAGACCACGTATACTGCCCGAACTGTGGTGAGAAACAGTCCCATCGCGCGTTCTGTGAGTGTGGCGACGAGGTCCGAACGGACTGGGCGTTCTGCCCCGGTTGCGGGCGGCGGACCCCCGCTGCGGACGTGTTGAAGGACCGATAAACGCCGAAAACGTGCGATCCGGCGCCGTATACGTCGCTTCTCGAGTATGTCTTACGACCGTCGTTAATTTTATAAGGGTAGGCTCGGTGACTACAATCGCGTAAGACGACCGTCTTACAGCCGTCGTCCGACGAAGGGACGTCCCCGCAGTCGGGCGATCCGAGGCCGTAAGACGCACGGCGTGTGTCGTGGACGTCGTCTTACCGGGGGAATACAACAAATGGAGCGTGTGACACTACGGATCCCGAAACAGCAGATAGACGAGGTCGAACAGATGGTCGAGACGGGTGAGTTCCCGAACCGGAGCGAGGCGATCCGGTCGGCCGTCCGAGACATGTTGAGCGAACAGGACGGCGAGCGCGAGGAGCGCGGCCGCAACCGCAGCTGGGCCAAGGTGTAGATCGATGCAGGATCTCGTTCAGGACGCCCTCGACAACGCGGAAGCGGAGAAGCGTGAGATGGACGCCAGCATGGACGACGACGAGTTCGGGGACCCCCGTATCGTCATCGTCGGTGCCGGCGGTGCCGGCAACAACACCGTCAACCGCCTGTACAACATCGGCGTCGACGGCGCCGACACCGTCGCGATCAACACGGACAAACAGCACCTCAAGATGATCGAAGCCGACACCAAGATCCTCGTGGGCAAGTCGCTCACGCAGGGGCTCGGTGCCGGCGGCGACCCCAAGATGGGCGAGCGAGCGACCGAGATGGCCCAGGGGACCATAAAGGAGGTGCTCGGCGACGCGGACCTCGTCTTCGTCACCGCGGGGATGGGCGGCGGCACCGGCACCGGCGCGGCCCCGGTGGTCTCGAAGATCGCCAAAGAGCAGGGTGCCATCGTCGTCGGGATGGTCTCGACCCCGTTCAACGTCGAGCGTGCCCGCACGGTGAAAGCCGAGGAGGGCCTCGAGTCGCTCCGCAACGAGGCGGACTCGATCATCGTCCTCGACAACAACCGCCTGCTCGATTACGTCCCGAACCTGCCGATCGGGAAGGCGTTCTCCGTGATGGACCAGATCATCGCGGAGACGGTCAAGGGGATCTCCGAGACGATCACCCAGCCGAGCCTGATCAACCTGGACTACGCCGACATGTCCACCATCATGAACCAGGGCGGCGTG
Source organism: Halorubrum aquaticum (assembly GCF_900113615.1). Classification (GTDB taxonomy): domain Archaea; phylum Halobacteriota; class Halobacteria; order Halobacteriales; family Haloferacaceae; genus Halorubrum; species Halorubrum aquaticum. Next base: position 55,918 of record NZ_FOPZ01000005.1, on the reverse strand, counting down.
GCCGTCATGCTCGTCGGCGAGACCCAGGACAAGAACAAGACGCAGGAGGTTGTCAACGACGCGATGAACCACCCGCTTCTGGACGTCGACTACCGCGGTGCCTCCGGCGGGCTCGTCCACATCACGGGCGGCCCGGACCTCACGCTGAAGGAGGCCGAGGGCATCGCGAACAACATCACCGAGCGGCTGGAGGCGAGCGCCAACGTGATCTGGGGCGCGCGCATCCAGGACGAATACAAGGGGAAGGTCCGCGTCATGGCGATCATGACGGGCGTCCAGAGCGCGCAGGTGCTCGGCCCGTCCACCCAGAAGCAGGCGGACAAGTCCCGCGCCGCGGTCGACGCCGACGACCTCGGCGACTCCCGTTCGCGGGCGACCGAGGCGACGAACGGCGTTCAGGGATCCGGCGGCTCCGAGCGCGCCGCCTGGGAGTCCGACGGCGGCACCGAGCCCGTCGAGAAGAACAACGGGCTCGACGTCATCCGCTGAAGCGAGACGTCCCGGAACCGCTCTCTACCACCGCGTTTTTTGCGTCCGTCGGCCGGACTCGGAGCTACGACGCCGCCTCGATCGCGTCGAGCAGCCGGCACTTCCGACAGACCTCGCGACTGGTCTTCGAGCCGCAGCGTGAACACTCGCGAAGCGAGCGGGAGTCTCCGTCGCGGTCGGTTTCGTTGAGTTCGGCCCCCTCGTTTCCGTCGGCCCCGTCGCCGCCGCCGTCCCCGTCGCCGCCGCCGTCCCCGTTCCCGTCCCGATAGCGATCGGCGGTGAGCGCCGACAGCTCCTCGTAGCCGGCCATGATCGAGTGGCGCGTGCCGGGGTGGTTCTCCTCGAGGTCGTGGATCAGCGACTGGATCTCGCCGCGGTACGCCTCGGCGGCGTGGGGGCACTCGGCCATGTGGACCGGCAGGTCGCGGACGTGACAGTAGAGGGCGATCTCCTTTTCGGGCACGTCCCGAAGCGGCTTGGCGCGGGGGACGAACTCGTCGGTCTCGCCGCGCTCGTCGAAGGGGCCGAGCGAGGCGTCGAAGTGTTTCGCGACCTGTTTGACGTCGCCCTCGAGGAAGTTCATCAAGGCGGTCTGGGCCTCGTCGTCGAGGTTGTGTCCGGTGAGCAGCTTGTCGGCGTCGAACTCCGCGGCGTATCGTTCGAGAACGTCCCGGCGGAACACCCCGCAGTAGGCACACGGGGCCATGTCCTCCGGGTCCGTCTCGACCACGTCGTCCATGCGGACGCCGAACTCGTCGTCGTAGGAGACGACCTCGTGGCGGATCGAGCGGTTCTCGGCCAACTCGACGCAGGCGTCGAGGCTCTCGTCGCGGTATTCCTCGATCCCCTCGTGGATCGTGAGCGCGAGCATCTCGACGCGCGGGTCCTTTCCGAAGACGTCGTCGAGGACGTGCGTGAGGACCACGCTGTCCTTCCCACCCGAGAGCCCGATCACCCAGCGGTCCGGCTCGTCGGGAGTCGCGTCGGGGTCGAGCAGCCCGTCCTCCCGTACCCGGCGTTTCACGCGCTTCTCGACCGAGCGACAGAGGTGCTCGCCACAGAGGTGGGCTCCCGAGTAGGCGGCGTGGTGGATCGCGTCGGCCCCGCACTTGTCACACTCCATCGGTGTCCGGTTGCGGTCGCGCGGGGATACGGGTTTCGGGGTCCGACGGGTCGATCCGCCGGACGGGGCGAGACCCGACGGGTGGCCGGCAACCCGGCGTGCGTTGTCTCGCGTTCCGATACCGGTTTGCCCGCGGAGGCGACTCGAGGGGACGTGACCGACTCCTCGACCGGGATCGACCGCGACCCGGACCCGCGGCCGATCGATCCCGACCCGCCGGCCGAGAGCCGCCGAACGTGGGTGTGGCGACACGCGTTCAACCTGCTTCCCGCCTACCGCGGGACGGGCGGGCGGGTCGACCACATCGGCGCGGAGTGGCGGTACGTCCGCGTGCGGGTCCCGTTCAACTGGCGGACGCGGAACGGACTCGGCGTGACCTTCGGCGGGAGCCTCTACGGCGCGCTCGACCCGGTGTACATGACGATGCTCCGGCGGGTCCTCGGCGACGGCTTCACGGTCTGGGACAAGTCGGCCGCGATCGAGTTCATCGAGCCCGGCCGCGGGACGCTGTACGCGGAGTTCGAACTCGCCGCCGCGGAGACCGAGGCGATCCGGGAGTCACTCGCGCCCGGGGAGTCGACCGACCGCGAGTACGACGTCTCGCTCGTCGACGAGGCAGGCACCGTCCACGCGACCTGTCGGAAGACGCTGTACGTGCGGCGCGACGGGTGAGTCGAAACGGAACGGAACGGAGCGGAGTGGAACGAAGCAAAACGGAGTGGAGCGGTCGCGAAAGACGGTCCGGATCAGTCGTCGGCGCGGGCGCCCGATCCGCCGTACTCCGACACCGAGATCAGGAGGCGACCGTCGCTCGTCGTGCTCACCATCTTCGACTCCGGGAACGTGCTCCCGTCGGCGCGGAGACCGGTGCTCCGCCCGGTCCATCGGTCGCCCTCCATGACGACCGGGAGGACGTCGGTCCGGATGTGTTCGACCTCCTCGTCGGGGTGGAGCCGCTGCCAGCGCTCGCCGACCAGGTCGTCCGGGTCGTAGCCGTACAGCTCGCCGTACTCCTCACAGACGTACTCGAAGGTGCCGTCCGGCCCGACCGTACAGACGCCGTCGAGCGAGACCGCCTCCCGATCGAGGTCGACGTCCTCGTCGAGGAGATCGACCTCCCCGTCGAAGCCGGTCTTTCCGTCCGCGCTCGGCTCCGGATCGACCGCGTGCTCGACTCGGCGGACGAGCGTCGTGTACGCCTCGATCCCGCCGTCTTTTCCCACGTAATCGGTGACGCCGACGCGGACCATCTCGGCGGCGATCTCGTCGGGCTCGGTCGCCGAGAACAGCAGGAACGGAAGCTCCGGATGCGTCTCGCGCGCCGACGAGAGGAGTTCGACGCCGGTTCGAGCGGGCATGTCGTAGTCGGTGACCACGCAGTCGAACGACCCGGAACGGATCCGGTCGAGCGCCGCGTTCGGGTCGGTCTCGACGGTCGTCTCGCAGTCGAACCCGTCGTCGCGCTCGAGGTACGTCGCGACGAGGTCCGCGAGCCCGGGTTCGTCGTCGACACAGAGCACGCGTAGCGGGTCGTCGGTCATGCGTCCGCTCCGCCGAGACGACCTAAATCGTTTGCCTCCCGCTATTCAGTTCTGATATCGGGGGTGACTGCGGCCGCGGACGGGAAACGTGACGCTGACCCGTCAGGCCGTCGCGCCCGCGACGAGGCTCTCGCGAACGGTCTCGAGGAAGCGGTTCGGATGCTCGACGTGCGGCAACAGGGCGGCCCGATCGAAGACGACGAGCCGGGCTCCCGACTCGTCCGCGAGCTCGCGCCCGTCCGAGAGCGGGCTCACGTCCGCCTCGCGTCCCCACACGATCGTGGGGGGAACCTCGAGATCGGCGAGGGCGGCCGCCAGATCGAGGTCGCTGTTGAGGTACCCGGAGACGAACGACGCCGGGGCGAAACGCGCGTTCTCGACGTGGCTGGTCCGCCACTCGTAGTCGATCCACTCCTCGGTGGCGTTCTCGGGGTCGTAGTAGCCGTGGTCGGCGTTGAAGTATCGGATCGAGGGCTTCGAGGCGATCAGGTTGAAGAGCGCCGAGCCGACGAGCGGCGACCGCAACAGCTCCCGGAGCCAGGACTTCGGCGGACTCGGTCCGGCGACGGTCGTGGGGCAGACGCCGACGAACCCGCTGATCTCGAGGTCCCTCGCCGCCGAGTCTCCCGCGATCGCCCCGGCGGCGTACGCCGCCGACAGCGACGAGGCCACCACCGCGGGCTCGTCGAACTCGGCCAGGAAGTCGCCGACGAAGTCTTCGTACAGCGCCGCGGAGTACCGCAGCGGCGGGCGGTCGGACCGGCCGTATCCCGGGAGGTCGGGCGCGACGACGTGGTAGTCGGCGGTGAGGTCGCCGAAGGTCTCGCGCCACTCGCCGGAAGAGCCGGCGGCGTTGATCCCGTGGAGGAGCACGAGGTCGGGGTCCTCCGGATCGCCGCCCTCGGTGTAGGCGACGTCCATCCCGCGCCAGCGGAAGGTCCCGTCGTCGCCGACCAGCGGCGATTCGAGGTCGCCCTCGTAGCGGAGCCCGACGTTCGCCGCCGCCATCGCGCCGACGCCGAGGAGGGCCGTCCCGGCGAGGTTCCTGAGTCTCATGGGATCTCGTTGGTTCGCTGGCGACTTATATCACGTGGAGTCGCCGCCCGTGAACGCGTGGCCCTCGCCTACCCGTCGTCCCGACCGTCGAGGTCCTCGAGACACGTCGCGATCGGGTCGACCAACTCCGCCGCGAGGCCGTACGGGTTCGCCTCCCTCCTACTGACGCGGTCCGCGAGCGCGTCGATCCCGCCGCGGCGCTCGATCGCCTCGCTCGCGAGCGCGCCGACGTCCGCGCGAACCAGCGTCCGGATCTCCTCGGCGTACCGTCGCCGCCGGGTCCGGGTCAGTTCGCCGGACTCACGCAGGTGAGTCGCGTGCGCGTCGAACGCGGCGATCAGCTCGTCGACGCCCTGACCCGTCTTCGCGACGGTCCCCAACACCTCGGGCGTCCACTCGCTCTGCCCGGTATCGTCGGCCGTGTCGGTCCCGTCGACGCCGTCACTCGGCTCCGGGACGTGGGCCGCCCCGGGCGCGTCCAGGGCGGCCGCCCCGTGATGGCCCGCTCCGTGGTGGCCGCCGCCCCCGGCGTCCGATCCCTCGCGTCTGTGGACCATCTCCTCCAACTCGGCGAGGGCGCGTTCGGCGCCGTCCATGTCGGCCTTGTTGACGACGAAGACGTCGCCGATCTCCAGGATCCCCGCCTTCAGCGTCTGGACGTCGTCGCCGGAGCCGGGCTGGACCAGCACCGCGACGGTGTCCGCGGTGCGGACCACGTCCACCTCGCTCTGTCCGGCTCCCACCGTCTCTATCAGGACCACGTCCTTCCCGAAGGCGTCGAGCGCCTTCACCGCGTCCGCGGTCGCCATCGAGAGCCCGCCGAGCTGGCCGCGCGCGCTCATCGACCGGAAGAACACGTCCATGTCGCCGACGTTCGAGGCCATCCGGATCCGGTCGCCGAGCACCGCGCCGCCGGTGTACGGCGAGGAGGGGTCGACGGCGACGACGCCGACGGTGTCGCCGCGGTCGCGGTAGGCCGCCGCCAGCTTGTCGACGAGCGTGGACTTGCCCGCGCCGGGCGCGCCGGTCACGCCGATCACGTCCGCGTCGCCGGTGTGGTCGTACAGCGCCGAGACGAGCCCGCGGTACCCCGGCTCCCGCTCCTCGATCCGGGTGATGACGCGGGCGAGCGCGCGGTGGTCCCCCGAGAGGAGGTCCTCGAGGAGTTCGGCGTCGCCGTCGCGGAGCTCGACGGTCCGATCGGAAGCGTCGGCTCCCGCCCGAGTCGATCCCGCTTCCTCGTTCGCGTCGGGCCCCTCCATCTATTCCCGCTCCGGGACGTTGTTCCGGACGAACTCGATCGTCTCCGCCATCGGCGTCCCCGGGCCGAACACCTCCGCGACGCCGAGCTCCTTCAGCTCCGCCACGTCGTCCTCGGGGATTATCCCGCCGACGAGGATCAGGGTGTCCTCGAACGCGTCGTACTCCTTGAGCCCCTCGATCACCTTGGGGACGAGGGTGTTGTGCGCCCCCGAGAGGATCGAGATGCCGAGCACGTCGACGTCCTCCTGGACCGCGGCCTGGACGATCTCCTCCGGCGCGCGGTGGAGTCCGGAGTAGACCACCTCGAAGCCGGCGTCGCGAAACGCCCGCGCGATCACGTGTGCGCCCCGGTCGTGGCCGTCGAGCCCGACCTTCGCGACCAGACACCGCACGGTCCGCTCTCTCCCTTCGGCGCTCATGCCCGAACCTGACACGCGTGACCGTTTGACTCTAACGGCCGTCCGGGGTCGGCCGCGTCCGTGAACCAGGCCGGTTCGCCGGATCCCGCCGAGGACTCCCGAACGACGCCGATAAACCGTCCGCGGGCCTACGGGGACCAAATGAGCGGAAAGGACGACTACTACAACCGGTCGAAACAGCAGGGGTACCGGAGCCGCGCCTCCTACAAGCTGAAACAGCTCGACGAGGACGCGGACCTCCTCTCGCGGGGCGACACCGTCGTCGACCTCGGGGCCGCGCCCGGCGGTTGGCTCCAAGTGGCCGCCGAGGCGGTCGGCGAGGAGGGTACCGTCGTCGGCGTCGACCTCCAGCGGATCGACGAGTTGGAGGACCACGACGTCGAGACGATCCGCGGCGACATGACCGAGGAGCGCACCCGCCACTACCTCCGGGAGGCCGTGGGCGAGGCGGGAGCCGACGTCGTCGTGAGCGACATGGCCCCGAACATGACCGGCGAGTACTCGCTGGACCACGCCCGGTCGGTCCACCTCGCCCGGCAGGCGTTCGACGTGGCCGAGGAGTTGCTCGCGCCCGGCGGCGACTTCGTCGTGAAGGTGTTCCAGGGCGATGACCTCGACGGCTTCCGCGAGGAGGTCGACGAGGCGTTCGAGTACGTGAAGACGACCTCGCCGCCGGCCTCACGGGACGCCTCCTCGGAGGTGTATCTGGTCGGAAAGGGCCGGATGACCGCCACGGTCGCGGTCGGCGACCGGCTGGAGGTGACCGTCGAGGAGCGCGGCGACGAGGGCGACGGCATCGCGTACGTCGACGGCTACACGCTGTTCGTCCCCGGAGCCGAGCCCGGCGAGACCGTCGAAGTCGTCGTCGAGGACGTCAAACCCCGATTCGGCTTCGCCGAGCGGGTCGACGGGTAGGCGGGTCAGTCCCTCGCGGGTCGCCTGCGCCACTCCCGGAGCGTGAACCGGTCGTAGTCGGTCTCCACGAGCACGTCCCACTCCGACTCCTCCCACTCGGGGAACCGCGTGTCGCCCTCGTAACTCCCGTCGACGTGGCTGAGCACCATCCCGTCGACGTGCGGCTGGAACAGTTCATATATCGTGCCGCCGCCGAGGACGTAGACGGCGTCGTCCGCGAATTCCCCGCTCTCGACGATCCCGCGGGCCGTCTCGATCGCCGCCTCGACCCCGTCGGCGACGACGGCGGTCGCCACGTCCACCGACTCCACGCTTCGGCTCACGACGATCTGGCGGCTGCCGGGGAGGTCGTCGCGCATCGAGTCGAAGGTGCGCCGCCCGAGAATGACGGGGGAGTCCGCGACGCGCTCGCGGTACTGGCGGACGTCCGCCTCGATGTGCGGCCACGGGACCTCGCCGTCGTTCCCGATCACGCCGTTTTCCGCCACCGCCGCGACGCTGACGAGTCGCATACCCGTGGCTGGGGCGCGACGGTATAAAGTAACGCGGCCGAGGACGCGGCGTCGGTGCCGGTCGAGGCGCCGTGTGCCCGTCCTACTCCGCCCTACTCCGCCAGCCCGAGCAGGTCGAACGGGTAGCCGTTGTCGTTGTCGTCGGCCTCCTCGTAGACGACGCGGGCGGCCGCGACGTCCTGGATCGCGAGGCCGGTCGAGTCGAAGACGGTGACGCCGGTCACGCCCTCGTCGCCCGTTCCCCTGACACCCGCGCGCCCGGGCCGGTTCCCGACGACGATCTCGCCGATCTCGCCGTAGATGTCGTCGTCGCCGAGGACGCCGGCGGCGTACGGGACGTTGATCTCCCCGGAGTGGGTACACTGCGCGTGGTCGTCGATGACGATCGTCGCGTCGGAAAGCAGTTCGTCGGCCAGCTCGTGTTTCCCCTCGGCGTCGGCGCCCATCGCGTTGACGTGGGTGTGTTCGCCCACGTCGTCGGCGCCGACGATCGGGGTCTCGACGGGAGTCACCGTCGAGAGCACGTCGCAGTGGCCGGCCTCGCCGATCGAGCCCGCGCGCACGTCGAATCGGTCCTCGAAGGCGTCGATGAAGTCGGCCACGCGCTCCTCGTCGAGGTCGCTCACGACGACCTCCTCGATGTCTCGGACCGCGGCGATCGCCTCGAGTTGGGTGTACGCCTGGACGCCCGCCCCGACGATCCCCATCGAGGACGCGTCCGGGACCGCGAGGTGGTCGGTGGCGACCGCGGCGGCCGCGCCCGTCCGCTTCATCGTGAGTTCGGTCCCGTCCATGATCGCGAGCGGGAACGCGGTCTCCGGGTCCGAGTAGATCATCGTCCCCATCACGGTCGGGAGGTCGTGGTCGGCGGGGTTGTCCGTGTGGACGTTCACCCACTTGATCCCGGCCGCGTCCCAGTCGCCCGCGTCCATGTACGCGGGCATCGACCGGAAGTCGCCGTTGTACTCGGGGAGGTCGATGTACGATTTCGGCGGCATCTGGGCGTCGCCGCGCTCGTAGGCGGCGAACGCGCCCTCGACCGCCTCGATGACGCGGTCCATCCGCGCGTTCTCGTCGACGTCCTCGCCGTTGAGGAGCAGCGTCTGCATATCGCAACTCTTGCCGGAGGGGTACTTATCCTTGCTGAAGCGTCGCTACCGAGGGACGGAGAGGGGGACGACCGGCTACGCCCCGGGTCCGGCCGGCTTCGGGTCGGCGGCTTCGGTCGGATCGAGGTCGGGACCGATGACCTCGAAACGCGCGCCGCCGTCGGTCCCCTCCGCGATCTCTATCTCCCAGCCGTGTGCCGTGACGATCCGGTCGACGATCGCGAGGCCGAGGCCGCTGCCGTGCTCGGAGGTGGTGTGGCCCCGCTCGAAGACGGTCTCGCGTTCGGACGGGGCGATCCCCGGCCCGTCGTCCTCGACGTAGAAGCCGTTCCCGGCCTCGAGCACGCCCACGGTGACGGTCACCGACTCGCCGCCGTGGTCGAGGGCGTTACGGAAGAGGTTCCCAAACGCCTCGGCCGTCCGGTCCGGGTCACAGCGGAGCGTCCCGGACCCGACGATCTCGAGGGTCGCTTCCGGTAACAGCAGGTCCTCGATCGAGGAACGGACCAGCGACTCGAACCCGACCGGCGACCGGTCGTCGATCGCCGTCCCCTGCTTCGCGAGCGTGAGGAGGTCGTCGATGAGGTCGTCCATCTGCGCGAGCGCCCGGGCGCTGGTCTCGAGGTAGGGGCTGTCGTCGTCCTCCCTCGCGAGATCGACGTTCCCGTCGGCGACGTTCAGGGGGTTCCGCAGGTCGTGTGCGACCGTCGACGCGAACCGCTCCAGCTGCTCGTTCTTCTCGACGAGACTCGCCTCGTAGTACTTCCGGTCGGTTATCTCCCGACTGAATCCGCTGATGAACTCGGTTTCGCCTCCGTCGTCGACGACCGGAGTACACCGCGACTCGACCCACGACTGGAGCTCCGCGGACTTGTTCACGCGGTACTCGATCCGGACGTGCTCCCCGTTCGAGGCACGAGCCATCGCTCGCTCGACGCGGTCGACGTCCTCGTCGTGTACCCGATCGAGGAACGACTGCGGCTCCGCTCGGAGCTCCGCGGCCGGCTGCCCGAAGACGCTCTCGTACGCGGAGTTGATGAAGTGGAGCTCCCCCCAGTCCGCCGAGAAGATCCACAGCGCGTCGTTGGTCGCCTCGGCGACCGACCGGAGCTGTCGGGCCGTTCGGTCCATCCGTCGTTGCGTCCGTTCGTGTTCGACGGCCGAGCGGATCTTCTGCGCCAGAAGCGGGGAGGGGTCGCCGATCGCCCGGTGGATGACGTAGTCGGTGACGCCGACGGAGATGGCCTCGCTGGCGACCTCCTCGTCGCCCGTCTCGGTGAAGAGGAGGAACGGGATCCCGTCGTCGTTCTCGCGGACCGATCGGAGGTATTCGAGCCCGGTCCGGCCCGGCATGTGGTGGTCGCTCACGATACAGTCGACGCCGTGACGCGAGCGGACCTCCTCCGCCGCGTCGACCGACTCGGCGGTCCGAACGACGATCCGATCGTCCTCGCGTTCGAGCCGTCGAGCGACCAATCGGAGGAGTTCGGGATCGTCGTTGACGTAGAGTACGGAGACGTCCGTCGATCCAGCCATTGTCCGGAGGTCACACCGCCGACACAAGACGTTTCGGAACCGATTATCACGAGCTGTAACGGTCTCCCTCCGCGGCGGACGGCGGATCGAAACGGTCACGCGAAGCGCTCACACGAAACGGCCGTACGAAACGGCACGACGGCGTGAAACGGTTCGACTGCTCGATTCGAATCGGAAGGGGGATCGGACGCGTGGTGACGCGGAGGCGACGCTGGCGGTATCGGTCGGTGAAACATCGAAAATCGAAACGGCGAGAAGTGGGTCGGAGCGTCGTTCGACTGGCGCGGTTCGGCGGTCGGTGGTGGACGGGATCCGTGTGAGTCTTACCTGCCGGAGCTCACATCGCGCCGCCCATGCCACCCATGCCGCCCATGCCTCCCATGCCGCCGGCGCCGCCCTCGTCGTCGCCGCCGGAGGTGGAGAGGTCGCCGGCCGCGATGATGTCGTCGATCTTGAGCACGAGGTTCGCGGCCTCGGCGGCCGAGGAGATCGCCTGCTCCTTGGCGTGGGCCGTCTCGACGACGCCCGCCTCGAAGGTGTCCTCGACCTCGCCGGTGAAGACGTTGAGGCCGGCGTTCTCGTCGCCCGACTCGTGGGCCGCACGGAGGTCGACCAGGAGGTCGATGGAGTCGAGCCCGGCGTTCTCGGCGAGGACGCGGGGGATCAACTCGAGGGAGTCGGCGAACGCCTCGACGGCGAGCTGCTCGCGTCCGGAGACGGAGTCGGCGAAGTCACGGAGCCGACTCGCGAGTTCGACCTCGATCGCGCCGCCGCCGGGGAGCGTCCGACCGTCGGAGACGGTCGTCGCGACCACGTCGATCGCGTCGTTGATCCCGCGCTCGAGCTCGTCGACGACGTGCTCGGTCGAGCCGTAAAGCAGGAGCGTCGCGCCGTGGGGGTTCTCGCCCTCGACGTAGAACAGTTCCTCCTCGGCGTCACGAGTGACCGAGCCGACCGCGACGTCGTCTGCCGACAGCGAGTCGATGTCGGTGACGATCGTCGTGTCGAGGACGTTCTTCAGGAACTTCATGTCGGACTTCTTCGTCCGACGGACCGCGAGGATTCCCTCCTTCGCGAGGTAGTGCTGGGCGAGGTCGTCGATCCCCTTCTGACAGAAGACGACGTCCGCGCCGCTCTCGACGATCCGGTCGACCTTCTCGCGGAGCTGTTCCTCCTCCTGGTCGAGGAACTTCTGGAGCTGGTCGGGCGAGTCGACGTTGACCGAGGTGTCGACGTCCGCCTCCTCGACCTCGATGGCCTCGTTGAGGAGCAGGACGTTCGCCTCCTCGAAGTCGGTGGGCATGTCGTCGTGGACCGGGTCCTTGTCGACGACCGCGCCGGAGAGCAGCCGGGACTCGCCGGCCGAGCGCCCGGTCCGCGTCTCGATGTTCAGGTTCTGGAGGTCGACGACGTGCGAGCCGTCCTCGGCCTCGACGGTGACCTCCTGGATCGCGCGGACGACGAGGTCCGCGAGGACGTCCTTCTCGAGCTCCGCGCCCTTGCCCGTCATCGACGTCTCGGCGACGTTCTTCAGCGTCTCCGTGTCGTCGGCGTCGACGGCCGTGGCGATCTCGTCGACCTGCTCGCGGGCGTGCTCGCTCGCGAGGTTGAACCCCTTGATCACCGCGGTGGGGTGGATGTCCTGCTCGAGGAGGTCCTCGGCGTTCTTCAACAGTTCGCCCGCGATGGCGACCGCGCTCGTCGTTCCGTCGCCGGCCTCGTCCTCCTGGGTCTCGGCGACCTCGACGATCATCTCGGCGGTCGGGTTGTCGATGTCCATCGTCTGCAGGATGGTGACGCCGTCGTTCGTGATGGTGACGTCTCCCATCGAGTCGACGAGCATCTTGTCCATTCCCTTCGGTCCGAGCGTCGAGCGTACGGACTCGGCGACGCCGCGCGCCGCGGAGATGTTGTACTCCTGTGCGTCCTTGTCCTTGACGCGCTGGGCGTCGTCGCCCATGATGATCATCGGCTGACCCTGCTGCATTCGCTGGCTCATACAGCGTTTGATTGATTGTGATTCTATATAAACCCATCGCAACCGTGTCTCTCGGAGCGGGCGAGGGAAGCGAGACGCCGACTCTCAAAACTCCCCGACGAAGCGACTTCGGACCGAGAATAGTGTTGACTAATCGCATGGTTTTTCGCGGTCGGTCGGGGTCCCGAGGAGGCCGCTTTATATCAGACTCGCGTATCAGTCGTGAGATCGATGGGCACCCGTTATTAGGGGGCACCGAAAACGACGGCGTATGGATGGGTTCGAGGGGCCCGTCGAGGGCCGAAACGGAACGTGGTCGGTCGGCGATCGCGTCGGGAGGACGCCGCGGTGGACGACGTACCATGGGACGGACGAGGAGGGGAATCCCGTCGCGATCAGGACGCCGACCGGGAAGGTTCCGAGCGACCGGTTCGACCGGTTCGACGCGCTCGCCCGCCAGTGGGCCACCGTCGACGAGCGCCGGACCGTCCGCGGACTGCGCGACTGGGGGACCGACCCGCGGCCCTGGGTCGCCGTCGAGTACGTCCCCGACGAGCTCGAGGCGTGGGCGACCGGAACCACCCTCGAGACCGCGCGGGCGTGTGACCCGCGGACGCGGGCCGAGCTGCTCTTCGACGTGTGTGAGGTCCTCCGTACCTACTCCCGGTACGGCTCCACGCCGTGTCACCTCGCGCTCCACCCCGACTGTCTCTCCTTCCGCGTCGACGCCGACGGACCCGTCGCGGTCGTCGACGACTGGGGGCTCAGCCGGCTCGTCGAGGACCCCCCGACGACGCCCTACACCGCGCCCGAACAGCTCGAGGGCGACCACGCCTCGAAGCGGACCGACGTCTATCGGATCGGCGCGCTCGCCGCCGCGGCGCTCGGAGACGGGTCGCCGTTCCCGAACGTCGACGCCGACGACCCGGCGGCGCTGGCCGCCGCGATCCGCGGCGGGATCGACGTCGACGGACTCTCGGCGGACCTCCCGGAGGGTGCCGTGCGGCCGATCCGCCGCGCGACCGAGAGCGACCCGGCGGACCGGTACGCGACGACGTACCCGCTGGGTCGGGACCTCCTCGACGCCGTTCCGACGGTCGACACGGGGGACCGCGAGGCGGACGCGCTCGCCGCGACCGTCGCGCCGACGCCCGAGGAACCCGGAGACGACGGGGCCGCGACTGAGGACGACGACGCCGGGGCGGGAGACGACGGGACGGAGGACGACGGGAGGACGACCGGCGGGGCGGCCGCGGCGGGAACGGCGGCCGCCACGGCCGACGAGGCGGCTGCCGCCGACACGTCCGGGAAGGGTGGCGATCCGTCCGGCGACGGGACGCCCGGAGGCAGCGAAGCCGGCGACGCGGATGACGCCGGCGGCTCCAGACGGTCGTTCCTCAAATACGGCGTCGGCGCGTTCGCGCTCGCCGGCGTCGGCTTGGGCGGTCTCGTCGCGATGGAGCGGAACGGTCAGATCGACGCGACCCCGAGCGGTGGGACGGCCTCGACCGGGGGTTCCGGATCCGACGGCGGAACCGGTTCCCCGGCCGACCCGTACGACGGGTGGCTGGACGGCGTCGAGAACTACGACGGGACGTACGATTACCGCGGGCGGGACGTGGTCGTCGTCGAGGTCGGCGCGGGCGAGAACGGGCTCCGGTTCGCCCCGGCCGCGGTCCTGATCGACCCCGGGACGACCGTGGTGTGGGAGTGGACCGGCCGGGGCGGCGCGCACAACGTGGTCGCCACCGACGAGACGTTCGACAACGGCGAGACGGTGAACGAGGCGGGGTACACCTTCGAGCACACCTTCGAGGACGCGGGCGAGGACGTCTTCAACTACCTCTGTGTCCCCCACGAGGCGGTCGGGATGAAGGGAGCGGTCGCGGTCGGCGACGTCGACGACGACCTCGTGGGCCCCGATGAGGGGGACGCCGACGCCGAGGTCACGGGAGGGACCGTCACCGTGGACGTCCGGTACTACCAGTGGCTGGAGGGGCTTCCGGAGGCGATCGCCGACTCGGACGTTCCCGACGCGGTCGACGTGGAGGTCCGGTCGAACTCCGCCGGCGACGGACGGCTCGAGGAGTTCGTCGATCGCGTCGACGCTGGGGACCCGAAACCGGACGTGTTCGTCGTCAACGGCTGGGAGCTCGGGAGGCTCTTTTCCGCGGGGGCGACCGAGCCGCTCTCCCGACACGCGAACCGCCACCGGATCGGGGAGGTGCTGGACGGGACCTTCCCCGCGCTCGACACCGCGGCACGTCACCCCGGAGACGGCGCGGTCCACGCGCTGCCGTACTCGTTCATGCCACAGGCGGTCGTCTACCGGCGGCCGCGGTTCCGGGAGGCCGGGTTCGACGACGAGGGATGGATGACCGAGCCGCCGACCTGGGCCGACTGGTCGCGGATGGTCGCCACCGTCCGGCGGGACGCCGGGTTCGTCTGGAGCGGCCGGCCGTCGCGGTTCCCGTCGACGTTCACGGGCGTGTTGGCCGGGTTCGGCGGGTCCTACTACGAGACCACGGAGACGGCACCGGCGAACGACGCCGAGGTGACGATCGCGGACACCCCGGGTGTCCGGGCGGCGAACGTCCTCCACGACCTCGCCCTCGGTGGGGATCGAGCGGACCCGCCGGTCGAACGGACGTCCTCCGAGGCGGTGCTCGAGTTCGGGTTCGGCGAGACCATGACACGGTTCCTCGACGGGGGCGCTGTCGCCGCCCTGCTCCCGCTCTCCGTGGCGGTCGGCCGTCAGGACCGGATCGACTCCGAGGCCCTCGGCGTGATGCCGATGCCCACGGGGGCGGTGGGATCGCGGACGGCCCTGTACGGCCAGTACGTCGTCGTCAACCCCAACACGGAACTGCTCGGCGAGGCGCTCGCGGTCGCCAGGGGGTTCAGGTCGTCGGCCGTCGGCTCGTTGCTCGTCGAGAACGGCCAGCTCCCCACGATGAACGGCGACCCGTTCTCGCTGGACGCCGCCGCGTCGCCGTACGAACCGTACGCACCGGCGATCCGGTTCATGGCCGAGAACGGGGTCCTGGATCCGCCGACGGAGGTGTGGTATCGCGATCGGTCGGCGATCGGCGAGGCGCTCCGGCACGCGGTCACGGACGACCCGGAAGCGGGGCTGAGCGAGGTCGCGGCGATCCTCGACGAGTAGAAAAGAGCGGATCGTTCGGCCGGACCGTCGGGACGGCTACTCGGCGGCCGGCTCGCCGGGTTCGTCGAGATACTCCGAGTCGACCGGCTCCAGCGTCGGCTCCGGCGGTTCCTCGTCGGCCTCGAGCTCCCGTCGGGCGAGGTGGTTCTCGAGCTGCTGGCGCTTCCCTCTCCCCTTCCGTTCGCGTCCCGATTTCGTGTCTGGCATCGTCACCCGTGTCAACACTACCCATACATATGAAGGTTATGTAGGTCCATTGAAACCCCATCGGCGTCGCTCGGCGAAGGAAACGTCGAGAGACGCGAACCACGGTCGTTTCACTCGATCCACTCCCTGGTTCGAATCCGGTGGTGCTTTTCGTCGTCGCGGAACTCACTCGTCGCTCTGCTCCTCGTTCGTTATTGCGACAGCAAAAGCGCCAGGAGAGGGATTTGAACCCCCGATCCCGGAAGGGAACACGCTTTCCAGGCGTGCGCCTTACCACTCGGCCATCCTGGCTCGTTCGAAGGTAATTCGGTGGGACTGTTAAGTCCTTCTTTTCGCCCCCCGTCGAGCGATCCGGTGTTCCGCGAGGTACGCCACCGCGAGGACGCCGCCCGCGACGACCGCGGCCAGTCCGAACAGCCACGCGTAGCCGAAGGGGAACGATCCGCCGACGAGCAGGTACCCCTGTGCGGCGACGAGGAACGCGAACCCGCCGACGGCCCCCCACAGCGCAGCCGAGCGCAGCCGGTTCCGCCTCGTGGCGGGAGCGCCTGTAGCGGCCGCGTCGTCGGGAGCGGAGGCGGCGGTCGCGTCGCGGCCGCGCTCCCCGTCGCCCCCGCTCATCTCACTCCACGCTCGCGACCGCCTCGATCTCGACGCCGACGCCCTTCGGGAGCGCGCCGGCCTGGACCGCCGACCGCGCCGGCGGCGCGCGGTCGAAGTAGTCGGCGTACACCTCGTTCATCTCCTCGAAGTCGTCGATGTCGCCGAGGAAGACGGTCGTCTTGAGCACGTCCTCCGGCTCCGCGCCGGCCTCCGCCAAGACCGCAAGCAGGTTGTCGAGCGCCTGTTCGGTCTGCTCGGCGATCGGCTCGTCGTCGAGGAGGTCGCCCTCCGGCGTCAACGGGATCTGTCCGGCCGTGAACACGAGGTCGCCGTTCGTCGTCGCCTGGCTGTACGCGCCGACCGCTTCCGGGGCCGCGTTCGTGTGGATGATGTCCGGCATGCGGTCGACCCTTCGACGCGGACCACTAAGTGTGTCGGGGACGCGGCCGATCCGACCGTCGAACATATTAGCGTCGAGTGCTAACGTTACGCACATGTCGGTGGCACTGCTCGCCGCGCTGCTGGCGGGGATGCTCCTGATCAACGTGGCGGTCGCGTGGACGCTCGCCCGCCGGAACCGCGGACCCGGTAACGCGCCCGACGCGCCCGACACACCCGATGCGGAGGGACCGACAGCGGTCGACGATCACACCGGGTTCGACGCGGTACTCGCCAGGCGGACGGCTCGAGACCCCCGCACCGATGGCGACGACGCGTCGAGCGACGGCCGCTCGTCCGCTGGCGCCCCTCGATCGACCGATACGGAGGGGGAGATCGACGACCCGCCGCCGCTCGAGGTCGACGACGAGACGGTCGTCTGCGGGAACTGCGGCGCGAGAAATCGGACGGGGTACCGCTACTGCCGCTGGTGTGTTCGGTCCGCCCTCGTCGACGACGGGCAGGGACGCGGCGACGCGGGCAGAGCCGCGCGTCGACCGCTGTGATCCGGCCGGATCGACCTCACCGCTTCCGTCTCGCCTCGCGTCCGAGGTGCTCCTCGACGGCCTCGACCTTCCGGTCGGCCGTGGTCTCGACGGTCCGTTTGTCGTCGATCTTCAGGAACGTGGAGACGCGGTCGCCGTCGACCGCCCGGTGGGCGGCCCCGACGGCGTCGAGCAGCGTGTCGACGTCGTCGGCCTCGATGGTGGTCCCCATCGGGTTCGTCTCGTAGCTCACGTCGAAGTCGTCGAGGGCGGCCACCGCCTCCGCGACCTCCTCGGCCATGCTCCCCTCGATCACCGGTGCGACGCTCAACAGGGCGACGACGGTCATGCCCGGTGGTACGCGGCTCGGCGGCATAAATGGCGTACCCGCCCGCTGCCTCTTCCGTCTACCCGTCGAACGCGTCCCGGAGGAACGAGAGCTGGTGGCCGACCGCCGGCTCGAAGTCCGCCCCGAACGGGGAGAAGTGGTCGGCGGGCATCGAGACGAGGGTGCCGCGCCGGAGGTCCTCGGCGGCCTCGCGAACCGAATCGACCGGGACGATCGGGTCGTCGGTGCCTGCCAGAAGCAGCGTCGGGACGCCGATCTCCGCGAGCCGCTCGCCCGGCCGGTAGTTGACGAGCCGGAGGTGCGACCGAGCGGGCGTCTCGTTCCGCCAGGACGACTCCCGGTCGACGAGGTCGAGGTAGCCGCGTTTCGTTCCCGGCTCCGTGACCGCCGCGAGCTCCTCCGTCCCGCCGACGATCGGGACGGTCCGGCCGCGACCGATCCGGTGGCCGAGCAGGTCGCGGAGGCCCGCGAGGCCCGCGCGGGCGAGGTACTTGCCGCCGCGGGCGGTGACGATCGACCGGACGTCGAGCACGGGCGTCACCGCGACGACGGCGTCGACGTCCCGACGCTCGGCGGCCAGCGTCAGGACGTGTCCCGCCGACAGCGACGCGCCCCAGAGGACCCGGTCCCGCCCGACCGCGTCGACGCGTTTGAGCCGATCGAGCGCGTCCGCGTAATCGGCTCGCTGGCGACCGGGATGGACCAGCTGGGAGTCGCCCTCGGAGTCGCCGAACCCGCGGTAATCGAAGGTGAACGCGGCGTAGCCGGCGTCGGCGAACCGCTCGGCGATCGCCGGGTAGCCGAAGCTCCGCTCGGCACCGAGGCCCGGAGCCATGACGATCGCCGGCGCGTCGTCGTCGCCGCTCGGGAGGTACAGCGTCCCTCGACAGGTCTCCCCGTCGACGTCGAACGCGAGATCGCGCGTCGAGAAGCGCTCGCGCGGCGGCCGAGCGAGCCGCCGCTGGGCGCGGTTCACGGGGTCGCGTCGGGTCACGGCGTCCGGTCCCCCGCGGTTCCCTCGTCCTCGGGGTCGGCGCCCCCCGGTTCGTCACGGTCACCGTCGTCGGCGTCGACGTGGGAGAGGGTCTGGAGGACGCGCGTCGAGAACTCGGTCTCGGTCAGGTCGTCCGCGAGGAGCCTCTCGAACCAGACGGGCTCGGCAGCCCACGTCCCGAGGGGGTCGCCCGGCGACCGGACCACGGTCGCCTCGACGCGAACCGGATCCCACGCGTCCGCCTCCGCGCGGTCGATGAGCGCGTTGAGCGCTCTGCCGATCTCGCGGCGGTGGACCTCGCGCCCGGGAAACGCGGTCATGTACGTCACCTCCAGGGGGTCGCCGACGTCGATCGACTCGACGCTTATGCCGTAGCTCCGGAGCGTCGGTTCGACCCCGCTCGTCGGCTCGTCGTCACTCATACCGGACGGTGAGCGGGACGGGATAAATCGGTACCGGCGCGCCGCTCCGGGATCGAGTCGGACGGGACGTCCATCGGAAAGCCGCTGGCGGGGGCCGTCGTTACGACGGCCGTATCGGCTCTGTCAGAGGCACACGATTGTCCCGTGCGGCCAACGTCTCGTACTCCATCGCGGGGCATAAACGCTCGGTGAACGATGTTTCAGTCATCCGTCTTACAGACGGGACTCCCCCGGTCGACGCGTCCGTCGAGGTGCTCGCTCCCGCGTCTCGGCGATCGATCCGGCGGTCTCCGGCACAATTTATACTCCTTCCGACGGAGAACCGCGTATGCTCCGGGCCGCGCTCTCGACGCCGCTTCGTTCCGAGGACGCGGCCGGGACGCTGATCATCGGGACGGTGTTGACGCTTCTCGCGTGGGTGATCACGCCGCTTTGGCTGATCGGGACGCTCGCCGCACCCCCCCTCGTCGTGGCCGCGCCCCTCGCGCTCGCGCCGGCGCTCGTCACCCGCGGGTACTTCCTCCGGGTGCTCGCCGTGGGGATCGAGGCGACGGACGACGCCGAGTCCACGACGGACGCCGCTCCGAGGGCGCCGCCGTTCGTTCGCTGGGGGCGGCTCTACCGGGACGGCGTCGCGTCCGCGCTGCTCACCGCCGCGTATCTCCTCCCGCTCGTCGTCGGGCTGGCCGCCGTCGCGGTCGCCGGCGCGTTCGTCGAGTTCGGCCGGGTGAACCCGGCACCGCTCGCGGAGTCGGTCGCCGGAACCGACCCGGGGGGCACTCCGGACGTCGACGCGTCGGTCCCGCCCGCCACACCGGTCTACGGGATCGTCGGCGCGTTCGTTGCCGTCGTCTCGCTCGCGTACCTCGTCGCCTTCGCGTACGTCAGGCCGGCCGCGCTCGCCGCGCTCGCCGCGGGAGGTCGACTCCGTGACGGGCTGCGACCGGCCGCGGTCGGTCGCGTCGCGCTCTCCGGGGAGTACGCGGTCGCGTGGTCGCTGGCGATGGTCACGCTGCTCACGGGGTACGTCCTCGCGGGGCCGTTCGTGCCCCTTCTCGTCGGGATCGGCGGCGTCTTCGCGGCCCGCGTCGTCGTCCACACGCTGTACGGCCTCGGAGCGGGAGACGCGATCGAGCGCGTCCGATCGTCCCTCCCCCTCGACGACGAGGGCGTCGCCGATGACGAGGGCGTCGCCACCGAAGCCGACGACGGGGTCGCCGCCGAGGACGCCGCTCCCATCGGCTCCGGCACCTCGAACGGATCGAACGCCGCGTCCGTCGGCTCGTCGTCGCGGGACAGTTCCGTCCGCTCGGAGGCCGACCCGGCGGTTCAGACCGGCCGGACCGTTCCCGGCGAACTCCCGACTGCGGTCCCAGAGGAGGTCGGTACGGTCGACCTCGACGCACTCGTCGAGGGTGCCGCCGACGGCGAAGGTGGCGACCGCAACGACGCAGCCGACCGCGACGGCGACGACCTCACGGACGCCGACGCGGTCGACGAGTTCGACTGGGGGACGTGACCGGGCGCCGTCGGCGCGGTCCCGCGGGCGCTCCGCCGAGGACGGAAGCCAAGAGTTGATACCGTCCCGATCGAATCCGGGGTATGCGAATCTCCGAGCGGGGCTACGGCGAGGAGGGCCGGGAACGGCTCACGCTCGTCCCCGAGAACGTCGACGACCTCTGGCACCTGGCGCACGTCCTCGAACCGGGCGACCTCGTCGAGGGCGACACCACCCGACGGATCCAGCGGAACGACGACCAGATGCGGGACACGGGCGGCCAGCGCGAGCACGTCTTCGTGACGCTGGAGGTCGACGACGTCGAGTTCGCGCGCTTCGCCAACCGGCTCCGGGTCTCGGGCGTCATCGTCGCCTGCTCCAGAGAGGACCAGCTCAACGCCCATCACACGATAAACGTCGAGGAGCACGACGAGATCACGGTCGAGAAGCACTTCATGCCCGACCAGACCGAGCGGCTGGAGGAGGCGACGGAGGCCGCGGAGAACCCCGACGTCGCCATCGCGACCGTCGAGGAGGGCGCGGCGTACGTCCACACGGTCCAGCAGTACGGCACCGAGGAGTACGCCTCCTTCACGAAACCGACCGGCAAAGGGGAGTTCTCCCGGCCGCGCGAGGAGCTGTTCGCCGAACTCGCGGAGGCGCTCTCACACCTCGACGCCGACGCAGTGATCCTCGCGGGACCGGGGTTCACGAAGAACGACGCCCACGACTACATCACGGAGGAGTACCGCGATCTCTCCGACAGCATCAGCGTCGTCGACACCTCGGCGGCGGGCGACCGGGGCGTCCACGAGGTGCTCAAACGCGGCGCGGTCGACGAGGTACAAAAGGAGACGCGGATCTCCCGGGAGGCGAACCTCATCGACGACCTCACGGAGAACATCGCGACGGGCGCGAAGGCCACCTACGGTCCCGAGGACGTGGCGGAGGCCGCCGAGTTCGGCGCGGTCGAGACCCTGCTCGTCGTCGACGAGCGGCTCCGGACCGAACGGCAGGGCGAGGGCGACTGGGAAATAGACGTCAACGACGTGATCGAATCGGTCGAGCGACAGGGCGGCGACGTCGTCGTCTTCTCGGCGGAGTTCGCTCCCGGCGAACAGCTCTCGAACCTCGGCGGCATCGCCGCCATCCTCCGGTATCGGCTCCAGTGACTTCCATCGATGAGCGCCCTCTCGGAGGGTCCCGATGAGCGACGAATCGCGTGAGAGCGACGAACCGCGCGGCTACGACGAGAGGCACTACACGGACACGAAGGAGGGCGCGAGCTACTGGACCGAGCGGCTCTTCTTCGCCGGGATCGAGCTGACGGTCCTCGCGTCGCCCGCGCTGGTCCTCGGGCTCGTCTTCCAGTCCGCGTACCCCGACGCGCTGCCGACCGCGGGCATCGGTGCCGTCGTCCTCGGGTCGCCCGCGCTGGCGCTGTTCCGCACCCGCGCCGTCGACGCCGGCGAGTGGCCGCGGCTCGGCGAGGTGAAGAGCGTGCCGCTCCGGGTCGCGTACTTCTCGGCGCTCTACCTGCTCGCCACCCTCGGCGTCGCCGCGACCACGACGGCGGTTTCCGGCCCGCTCCCGCTCGCGTTCCTCGGCGGCGGAGTCGTCCAGGTCCTCGGGCTCGCCGCGTTCCCGACCGCCTACCGCGCCGTCCACGGCGAGCCGGTCCGGCGTCGAAGCCGGCGGCGATGAGGGGACGCCGCTACTTCCCGGTGAGCGCCTCACTCGCGGGCGCGAACTCGATCGTCTCCCCGCGCCCCGCCTCGCGTGCGCGCTCGTAGAGCATGTGGGCGGCCGCGGCCGTCTCGATCCCCGTCCCGCCGGAGTCGAAGACGGTCACCTCCTCGTCTCCCGTCCGCCCCGGATGAGTTCCGGCGACGACGTCGCCGAGTTCGGCCGCGACGCCGTCCTCGTCGACGAGTCCCGCCTCGACCGCCGCGAGGAACGAGCCGGCGTCGCGCGTCGCTCGGTCCCGGAGGTCGGGGACGTACGTCGCCCGCGCGACCAGTTCGGGCGGGAGCTCGTTCTTCCCCGGGGCGTACTGGCCCATCGCGGTGACGTGCGTGCCGGGCTCCACGTCGGCGTCGGCGATCACCGGGTCGCTCGCGGTCGTCGCCGTGATCACCACGTCCGCGTCCGCGAGCGCCTCGCTCGCGCTCGCGACCGCGCGCACGTCGGCGTCGAGCCGGTCGTCGAACTCCGCCGCGAACGACTCGCGGTTCTCGGCCGTCGGCGAGAAGACCCGGACCGCCTCGAACGGGCGGACCGTCGCGGCCGCGCGGAGCTGTCCGCGCGCCTGCGACCCGCTTCCGATCACGGCGACCTCGGTCGCGTCCTCGCGGGCGAGCGCGTCGACGGCGACCGCGCCCGCCGCGCCCGTCTTGAACGGGTTCATCGACGCGCCGTCGATCAGCGCGAGCGGCTCGCCGGAGTCCGCGTCGAAGAGCGGCGTCATGAACCACGCGTCGCCCGCGCCGAAGCCGGCGGAGTAGGTGTACCCGCCCATCGCGCCCGTCTCGGGAAGGAGCGCGACGTAGGTCGTGAGCATGCCCGGCGGGTCCTCGCTGCCGAGTCTCGTCCGCGGCTCGGCCGGCGCGCCGTCGCCGATCTCCCGGTACCCCTCCCGGACGGCCGCGACGTAGTCGGCCGGCTCGGCGAGGTCGTCGACGTCTGCGCTCGTGAGAAACAGCGTGTCGGTCATGTCCCACCCGTGGGGCGGGAGCAACTAAACGATACAGGACGGCGGCGATCAGTCGGAACCCGACCCGGCGAGGGGTCCGGTATCGGACGGGGAGGCCGTACCGGAGGGGGAGCGGGTCGCGGCCCGGGTCGCGTCGCCGAGGGGTGCCCGCACGAACATCGCGTGGCCCATAAGCGCCAGCGCGATGCCCGCGCCCACGGGAACGGCCGCCGTCAACGACAGTCCGACCAGATTCAAGAAGGCAGTCACGCCGATCAGGGCGGCCGGGATCAGTCCGAGGACGTAGTCGTAGTACCTACTCATGATCCACGTGGGCATACGAACCAGATCGACATAATTCTTTGGTGTGCCCAAGACATGACACCTGTCGTGAAACGAGAGAACCACTCCATAACTTATGGCGCGGGAACGGCCGTGGCTCCGTGACCCCCTCACGACCACACGGAACCTCTCACCGCCCCGGCCGATTCGTGTCGGTACGTACCCACGAGACGCTGACCCGGTCCGTGTTTTAGGATATTCGAACGAAAGTTCATAAATACGGAAAGGAGATTGTCATTGCCGAACGTCTGCCCGGACAGTAGCCACTTTTTTATTTGTGCTCGAGAACGTTAACGTGAAGCCGAATGTCTGAATACTTCACCTATGAGACGGGTGCCTCCGACGTCCTCGCGTCGGATCGCCCCGTGACGACGAACTCCGGAGCGTCCGCGTTCGACGACGAGAACCGAACGGAGGTCGCTCGATAATGCCGGGCGCCGATCGGGACTGGTGGCCGAACCAGTTGGACCTGGACCTCCTCGACGAGCACGCCGGCAACCCCGGACCGCTTGACGAGGAGTTCGATTACGCCGAGGCGTTCGAGGAACTCGACCTCGACGCGGTGAAGGCGGACATCGAGGAGGTAATGACGACGTCACAGGACTGGTGGCCGGCCGACTACGGCCACTACGGGCCGCTCTTCATCCGGATGGCGTGGCACAGCGCCGGCACGTACCGAACGCACGACGGCCGCGGCGGCGCGGCCGGCGGACGACAGCGACTCCCGCCGCTCAACAGCTGGCCGGACAACGTCAACCTCGACAAGGCGCGACGACTGCTCTGGCCGGTCAAACGGAAGTACGGTCGCAAGCTCTCGTGGGCCGACCTGATCGTTCTCACCGGGAACGTCGCCCTCGAGTCGATGGGCTTCGAGACGTTCGGTTTCGCCGGCGGCCGCGAGGACGAATTCAAGCCCGACGACGCCGTCGACTGGGGTCCCGAGGACGACTGGGAGATGACCTCGTCGGAGCGCTTCGAGGAGGACGGCCGCCTCGACGACGCCCTCGGAAACACCGTCATGGGCCTCATCTACGTGAACCCGGAGGGGCCGAACGGCGAGCCGGACCTGGAGGGGTCCGCGTCGAACATCCGCGACACCTTCAGCCACATGGCGATGGACGACAAGGAGACGGTCGCGCTCATCGCCGGCGGTCACACCTTCGGCAAGGTCCACGGCGCCGACTCCGGCGACAACCTCGGCCCGGAGCCCGAGGACGCCCCGATCGACCTCCAGGGACTCGGCTGGGACAACGAGTTCGGCGAGGGGAAGGGCCCCGACACGATCACCAGCGGGATCGAGGGACCGTGGAACGCCACGCCGACCTCGTGGGACCTGAGCTACGTCAACAACCTGCTCAGCTACGAGTGGGAGCCCGAGAAGGGTCCCGGCGGCGCGTGGCAGTGGACCACGAAGAACGACGAGCTCGACGACGCCGCCCCCGGCGTTCAGGACCCCGCGGACAAGGAGGACGTGATGATGCTGACGACGGACGTCGCGCTGAAACACGACCCCGACTTCCGGGCGGTCTTGGAGGAGTTCCGCGACGACCCCGACGAGTTCCAGGAGTCGTTCGCGCGGGCGTGGTACAAGCTCATCCACCGAGACATGGGCCCGCCGGAACGGTTCCTCGGCCCCGAGGTCCCCGAGGAGACGATGCTCTGGCAGGACCCGCTTCCCGACGCCGACTACGACGTCGTCGACGCGGCGGCGATCGCCGACCTCGAGGAACGGATCGCCGACTCCGACCTCTCGATCTCCGAGCGGGTGGAGACGGCGTGGGCGTCCGCGTCCACGTTCCGCCACAGCGACAAGCGCGGCGGCGCGAACGGCGCGCGGATCCGCCTCGAGCCCCAGCGGAGCTGGGAGGTCAACGACCCCGACGGGCTGGCGTCCGTGCTGGAGACCTACGAGGAGATCCAGGCCGCGTTCAACGACTCGCGCGACGACGACGTGCGGGTGTCGCTCGCCGACCTGATCGTCCTCGGCGGCAACCTCGCGGTCGAGCAGGCCGCCGCGGCCGCCGGCCACGACGTCGACGTCCCGTTCGAGCCGGGCCGCGTCGACGCGACGCAGGAGCAGACGGACGCGGAGTCCTTCGAGGCGCTCGAACCGGAGGTCGACGGCGTCCGCAACTACTTCGGTGAGGACCTCCCGCACGAGCCGGAACACGAGATGGTCGATACGGCCGAACTGCTGAAGCTGACCGTCCCCGAGCTGACGGTGCTCGTCGGCGGCATGCGCGTCCTCGACGCGAACTACGACGGCTCCGACCGCGGCGTGTTCACCGACGAGCCGGAGACGCTGACGAACGACTTCTTCGTCAACCTGCTCGACTTCGACCGCGACTGGGTGCCCGTCGACGAGGACGAGGAGGTCTTCGAGCTCCGCGACCCCGAGACCGGCGAGGTCGACTGGACCGCGACCCGGCTCGACCTGATCTTCGGGTCGAACTCCCGTCTCCGCGCCGTATCCGAGGTCTACGCTGCCGAGGACGGCGAGGAGCAGTTCGTTCGGGACTTCGCCGACGCGTGGAGCAAGGTAATGAAGCTCGACCGCTTCGACCTCGAGTGAGAGGTCCGTAGCCGACGGGGCCACTCCTCGGCAACGCCGGCCGATTGACACACCGTTTTCCCCGGATCTCGCGATGGACCGATAGATGTTCGAACGCCTCGGGTTCGATTCCGTGCCGCGTGAGACCGCCCTCGTGGTCGGACTCGTGAGCGGGTCGCACGTCGTGAACCACCTGTATCTCGTGTTGTTCCCGCCGATCCTGGCGACGCTGGCCGCCGACTTCGACGTGGGACTCGGCGCGTTGGGGGTCGCGATGGGCGTCCAGGCGTTCGTCAACACCGCCTTACAGCTGCCGTACGGCTACCTCTCCGACAACTACGACCGCGTGGTTACGCTGGCGCTCTGTCTCGGGGTCGGCGCGTTCGGCGCGGGGATCCTGGCGATCGCGCCGACCTTCGAGGTCCTCCTCGTCGGGCAGGCGGTGCTGGGCGCGGGCATCGCCGGCCACCACCCGGCGCACTTCCCGCTGCTCTCGGACGCGAGCAGCGCCGAGTTCCGCGGGAAGGCCTACAGCGCCCACGGCTTCGCCGGGAACCTCGGGTTCGCGGCGCCGCCCGTGGTCATCCTCGGCGTCACGTCGCTGCCCGGCGCGACGTGGCGGCACGCGTTCGGCCTCATCGCCGTCGTCGGTGCCGTCTACGGCGCGATCGCCTGCTACGTGCTCGCCAGACACGTGAGCGACGAGGTGACGCGGCCGAACACCGGGGACGTCGACGCCGACGACGCGCGCACGGAGGCGACCTCCCGTCTGGCCCGCGTGCGCGAGGAGATCCGCGCGCTCGGGGCGTCGCGGCCGATCCTCGGGCTGGGAGTGATCGCGCTTCTCGCCTCGACCGCGTTCTGGGGCGTCTCCTCGTATCTCGTGGTGTTCTTAGAGGACGGGTACGGCGTCGCCTCGGGGGTCGCGAGCCTCTCGCTGACGGCGATGTTCGTCTCGGGTGCGGCACTGATCATCGCCGGCGGGGTGTTGGCCGACCGGTTCCGGCCCGGCGGGATCCTCGCGGGCGCCTACCTGCTCGTCGGCGTCGCCGTCTTCGCGCTGGCGTCGATGGCCGCTCCGCCGCTCGTCGCGGTCGGGATCGGCGTGCTGGCCGGGAGCCTCGGCAGCCTCGGCCTGCCCGCCCGGGACAAACTCGCCGACCTGCTGTCGGCGCGAAGCGACATCGGGCGCAACTTCGCGGTCGTGACGATCGGGATCATGATCGGGAACACGGTCGCGCCGCCGCTCTTCGGCGCGCTCATCGAGTCGAGCGGCTACCGCGGGACGTTCACGCTCGTCGGTGCCTTCGCCGTGCTCGCCGCGATCGCGACGGTCGCGATCGTCGCCCGCTACCGCGACGGGATCCGGGCCGGATCGGAGGCGGCAGCGGCCGGGGAATAGCCGGCCCGGAAAGACCATCGCACGGTTGCGGCGGATCTCTCACCCCGTGGACCGTCGTCCCCGAGTCGTGTCGAATATGACGACTATCATCGAATCTCGTGAAAAACTACTTTCGGTTCGAATCCAACCCGTACGGATGGGTAACACGCGGGAGTTCTACTACGAGCCGGACGAGGTCGAACAGTTGAGCACGGCGGTCGTAACGGCGATCGCAAAGGCTCACGACGAGGACGTGATCGATCAGAAGTGGCTCATCAGTAACGACATCAATACGGACGCACTCGACGGACTCTTTCAGGAACACAACCTCAAGATGACGCTCCAGTTCGAGGCGGATACCACGACGGCCACCATCATCGCCGATCCGAGCGGAGATCCGATCATCAAGATCGAATCACACCGCTGAGTGGACACCTCTCAGCCCCTACTGAGACGTTCCGTCCCGGTCGCGGTCAGTACATCCGATCCCGCGTACCGACGCACGGGACCGACCGACGTCGTGTCGGGATCACCGTACGGGACACGGCGGGAGTATACAGCGGAGCGGCCTTTTCAGTTGGATCGGGAACCGGACGGACGCCCCTCGACGTGCTCGCAGGACCGAACGCGTCCCCAGATCGATCGGCGGTCGGCGACGAACCGGTAGCCGCGTTCCCGAATCCGTTCCGAACACGGAAGCAGACGCGCCGCGCGAACGAGACATCGACCGACGGTTCCACAGCGGCTAACGCACTGTTCGAGCGCTCGGCCACAGGAATGGACCGCTTCGTCGGTCAACAGGTGCATACAGGCGTCGTATTCGTCCGGAAGCCGGGCCTTCTGATCCGGCGTGAGTTCGCTGAACCCGACGGGATCGAACTCGCCGAACCGCAATAGCCACCGGATCATATACATACAGAAGCCACAGTCATCGTCGTAAACGAGGCGTGGAACGGCCATACGGGTCGGTTGGGGCGCTCGCTATTTATGTTCCCCGCGGCGATCGAGACGCGCGTCGCGTTTCACACGGTCGTCGGAGCCTCTCGGAGAACCGGTAGAGGTCCCGACGGTCGATACGCACTCGCTCAGTAACCGACCGTTTCAGCGGGGTCACGTCTGAAGAGTAAGGTCTCAACGGGGCCCACCGTACCCATCACCACGCCGGGACGAGAAGCAGCGCGACGGTCAGCGAGATGAAGACGAGCTTCAACGCCGTGTTGACCACGATCACCTTGGTGCCGAACGACGCCCCCCAGATCCCGTACTGGAACGGGATCGATCGCCGGAACGTCGAGACGGCAAAGGAGAGGATACCGCCGATGAGGAGGGTCGCGACCGCGGTCCGCGGCGTGAACGTCTCGCCCAGGAGCGGCTCGATGGCGACCGCGCCGGCGGTCGTATCGAGGGTGTACACCGCGATCACGGGCACGGCGGCGCTCGGCAGTCCGAGCACCCCCGTGAGCGGCTCCGCGACCGCGGTCAGCGACTCGACGTCGTAGTTGGTCACGAACGCGATCACGAGCGTGTACACGACCGCCAGCCGGGGGACGATCCGCCGGAGCGTCGACCACGACTTCCCGGCGGCGTCGCGGACGCGCTCGCGACCGTCCCGGTCGTCCGTCTCCGGGCCGGCTCCGTCGATGTCGTCGAGCGCCGACCGGTCGACGTTGCGCTCGGACACCAGGAGACCGCCGAGCAGCACGCCCGTGACCGTGATCGCGAGCGCGATCCCGGCGCGCGCGGAGACGTACAGGACGCCCGTCGTCGCCCCGAGGATCGGGATCAGGACCGGAACGTAGTAGGTGAACACGTGCTGGAGGAACCCGAAGAACGTGTTTATCACCACGGCGACGAGCGTCGCGCGGTCGTCGAGCAGCCCGGACTCGCGGTACTCCGCGAGCGTGGCGTAGCCCGCGGTCGTCGATGCCGCGGTCGTGAGGATCGCGGTACCCACCTCGTCCGGGAGGTTGGCGGGCCGCGTGAGGTACCCGGAGAGTCCGGCCAGGTACCGGATCAGTCCGAACGCGACGGCGACGTTGGCCGCGAACACCCCGACGGCGATGAACGCGGAGATCCGCACGAGCCGCGGGAGGACCTCGGCGAACAGCCCGAGGAGTTCGGCGACGACCGAGTTCACTCGAGGCGGTACGTTCCGGTCGGGCAAATGGCCGTCGGAACGGCCGGACCCCGAGGAGCGTCTCGCGGAGCCGTCCCTCCGCGCGGCTTATGGTCCCCCGCCGAGAAGCCCCCCGCGATGGCACCCGCCGAGGACGACATCTCGATCGAGGAGAAACGCGTGTACGCGGGCTCCGCGGGCCGGACGGACGCCTACGTCGCGACCGAGACCGGCGTCGTCCGGGTCGCGATCTCCGGCGACAAGGTGGGCGAGTTCGAGCTGACCGCCCGCGACCCCGCCCGCGACGTCGCCGTCCTCGCGCGGGCCGACGCCGCCGACGTTCTCGCGGTCGCGACCGACGACGACCTCCTCGTCGCCGCGATCGGCGGCGGTCGCGACGTCGAGCCCACGACCGACGACGCGGCGTTCTCGCCGGTCGGGATCGGACCCGCGGTCGCGGTCGGCGTCCACGACGGGGCGTTCCTCGCGGCCGACGCGGCGGGCGGGATCCACCGGGTCGGCCTCGACGGCGATTTCGACGCGACCGCGGGAACCGACGCGACCCGGGTCGGGGACGTGAACGACCCGCGATCGATCGACGGGCCGCTCGTCGCCGCGGGCGACGGCGTTCACCGAGTGGTCGGGACCGCGTCGGGAGCGCGCGAGGACGGCGCCCGCTCGCTCGAGTCCGTCGGGCTCTCGGACGCCCGCGACGTCGCGGGCGCGGGGGTCCCGCTCGCGGCGACGGCCTCCGGGCTCTACTGGCTCGGCAACGGCTGGATGTCGACGGACGACGGGGACGCGACCGCCGTCGCCGCCGACGGCGACGGCCACGCGATGGCGACCGTCGACGGCGACCTCCTCGTCCGCGGCGGCGGCGGAGCGGACGTGGGCGACGGAGCGGACACGACCGGAGCGGACGTGGGGAACGCCGGCTGGGACGCCGACGCGTGGCGCGTCACGGACCTCCCGGTCGACGACCGGCCGGCCGCACTCGGATACGGACCGGGGACGGCGGTCGCCGTCACCGACGCCGGGACGCTGTGTGTCGACGCGGGCGACGGGTGGCGACACCAGGCCATCGGCGTCCGCGGGATCGGGGGCGTCGCGCTCGCGGTCGTGGAGTGAACCCTGCGACGATCGTTCAGGGACTCGGCAGTTCGATCGCCTCGCCGTCGGCGTAGACGGTCGGGTTCCTGATGATCCCGTCGAGATGGAGCGGCGCGTCGGTCTCCCCGCCGATCCCGGCGTTATCGCCGATGGCGACGTGGACCGTTCCCGCGGCCTTCTCGTCGAGGAGGACGGAGCCGACGAGCGCCTCGACGCCGACGTTCGTGCCGATCCCGAGCTCCGCGAGGTTGTAGGCGGCGTCGCCGACCGCCTCGGCGGCGGCCTCGACGTCCGCGCGGATCGCGTCGTCCTCGATCGAGGTGACCAGTCCGTCCTCGACCTCGAAGGCGAGTTCCTCGCCCTCGTCGAGCAGCCCGTGCGGCATCATCGTCCCGTCGACGACGTAGGTGCCGGTCGCGGTCTCGGGCGCGATGAACACCTCGCCGGCCGGCAGGTTCGAGAAGTCGCCGGGCTCGTGGACCATCCCCGTGTCCGCGTGCCACTCGCGGTCGCCGAGCCCGAACGTGACGTCGGTTCCCGCCGGCGACGTGACGCGGACCTCCTCGGCGTCGCCGACCGCGTCGAGCACCCGGTCGCAGGCCTCGTCGATGGCGGCGTAGTCGGCGTCGAGCCCGGTCACGAACACGTCCTCCGTGATCCCCGGGAGCGTCGCGCCGCGGGAGCCGGCCTCGCAGGCGGACCCGCGGGCGCGGGTGTGGCTCAGGCTCTTGGTCGTCGGCGCACAGAAGACGTCGCTTTCCGCCATCGCGGCCGCGACCGGCGCGGGCGGTTCGGTCCCGTGTTGCTCGCTCGGGGGATATCGAAGCAGCGTCGCGTCGTCGGTCGCCGCGGTCGCGGCCGCGTACAGCGCCTCGCCGATCGGCTCGCGCTCGTCGTCGGTGACGACGACGACCGACTCGTCCGCGCCGACGTTCAGACACTGTCCGATGGCGGTCCGGGCCGCCTCCGCGAGGTGTTCGCTCATGTCTCGTCGTGTGCCGCCGCGGGCGTTAGTCCTTGTCATCCCGAGATCGGCCGCGCGTACCGGGTTGTATATTATTACTCAATTACGTAACAAGGTTGTAACGTCGCGGCGGTCCGAATTAACCGAGTCGTTACTCACGGCGTAGTTAATTTCTATAGAAAAGCCTCGAAACAATTATGGGGGGCCGAGGTGGACGTAAAGATATGATACGCGTGGGCGTCAACGGCTACGGGACGATCGGGAAACGCGTCGCGGACGCGGTGGCGGCCCAGCCCGACATGGAACTCGTCGGCGTCACGAAGACGAAGCCGAACTACGAGGCCGAATCGGCGATCCGGCGCGGATACGACCTCTACGCCGCGATCGCGGACCGAGCCGAGGAGTTCGACGACGCGGGCGTCCCCATCGCCGGCACCCTCTCGGACCTGCTCGAGTCCGTCGACGTCGCCGTCGACTGTACGCCCTCCGGGATCGGCGCGCGGAACCGCTCGGTCTACGCGGCCCACGACACGCCCGCGATCTTCCAGGGCGGCGAGGACGCGGACGTGGCCGACGCCTCGTTCAACGCCCGAACGAGCTTCGAGGCCGCTCGGGGAGCCGACACGCTCCGCGTGGTCTCGTGTAACACCACGGGGCTCGCTCGCCTGCTCGCGCCGCTGGAGGCGGCTTACGGGGTCGAGAAGGCCCGGGTCACGTTGGTCCGCCGCGGCGGGGACCCGAGCGAGACCGGCCGTGGACCCATAAACGACGTGGTGCCGGACCCGACCACGGTCCCCTCCCACCACGGCCCGGACGTGAACACCGTCCTCCCGGGCGTCGACGTCGACACCGCCGCGCTGAAGGCCCCGGTAACCGCGATGCACACCCACAGCGTCAACGTCACGCTCCGTGAGACGCCGACCACCGAGACGGTCCGCGAACTCCTCGACGCGGAGCCCCGGATCTTCACCATTCCCGAGGCGGCCGGCATCGACGGGGCGGGGAAGCTGAAGGAGTACGCGATGGACTGCGGTCGCCCCCGCGGCGACCTCTGGGAGAACTGCGTCTGGGAGGAGTCCATAAACGTCTCCGGTCGCGACCTGTACCTCTTCGAGAACGTCCACCAGGAGGCGGACGTGGTCCCCGAGAACGTCGACGCGATCCGCGCGCTGACCACTGACCTCTCCGCGACGGAATCGGTGGAGCGAACGAACGAGGCCCTCGGCGTGGGGTTGGAGAGTCTGCTCGCGTCCGACGAGGGCGACGCCCGCGACCCGATCACCGCCGACGACTGACGCCCGCAGTCTCCCGTTTCGGTTCCGACCTCTCGTTTCGATACCCTACCGCGACCGCTGTGACTCCCCGTCCGCCGGCGTCGCCACGAGGTACGTCCGGCCGCCCCGTCGCTCCAGATGGACCTCGCCACCGGCGACCCGGTTCGACCGGATCCGGTCGGCGATGCGGTCGGTTCGACACTCGGTGACGTCCACGCGCGTCGGTGCCGCGTACCGTGGTCCGTCCTCCTGTGACACGCTCATACCTGCGGATACGGACGGATCGCCCCTATAACCGAGCCAACCGCGGAGTGAAACTGAAAGTGAAGCGGTCTCCCTCCGTCCGCCGCCGACCGGCCCGCCGCGTCTGCCCGCCTACGCGAACCGCTCCGGCGGACTGCGGGGCTCCACGGCCCGCTCGTAGGCGTATCCGAGCTCGAGGAGCCGCGGCTCGTCGAACGGCCGACCGAGGAGCTCGAACCCGACCGGGAGCTCCTCGTCGTTCTCGCCGGCGGCGAACCCGGCGGGCAACACGATGGAGGGGAGCCCGGTGTGTGCCGAAAGCTCGCAACGCATCTCCGAGAAGGGCTGGTGTTCGGGCATCTCGACCGGCAGCGCCATCGAGGGCGGGTACAACAGCGCGTCGAGGTCCTCGGCGACCAGCCGGTCGACCGTCTCGGTCCGGATCGTCTCGCGTCTCGCGAGCGCCCGGAGGTACTCGGGGTCGTCCTCCACTCCCTCGGCCACGCCGAGGATCCCGCCGTCCAGAACGCGCTCCTCGACGCTCGGGGCCATCGTCCCGCTCTCGGCCAGCTCCCGCAGCGAGTCGACGGGCGTCCCCTCCCGCGCGGCGAGGTACGCGTCGAAGTCGCGCTCGAACTCCGCGCCGACGACCCGCGCCGAATCCAGGAACTCCCCGTCGACGACCTCGACGGGGTCGACGAGGGTCGCGCCGGCGGCCGCCAGCTCGTCCATCGCGGACTCGATCGCGGACTCGACCGCCCCGGCCGTGTCCGCGGCCGGGTTCTCCGGGTCCGTCACCTCGAAGAGGTCGCGCACGACGCCGATCCGCGCGCCCTCGAGTCCCTCCGGGTCGAGGTGTGCCGCGTACCCCTCCTCCGGTACCTCGCCGACGCCGAGCGCGGTGACCGGATCGGCCGGGTCGTACCCGACCATCGCCTCGAGCGTCCGCGCCGCGTCGGCGACGGTTCGAGTGATCGGTCCCGCAGTGTCCTGCGTCGCCGAGAGCGGAACGATCCCGGTGCGGCTCACCAATCCCCGCGTGGGTCGGAGCCCGACGAGGTTCGTGAACGCCGGCGGCGAGCGCACCGACGAGCAGGTGTCCGTCCCGGTGCCGACCGCCGCGAGGTTGCTCGCGATCGCCGCGGCGGTCCCGCCGCTCGAGCCCGACGGCCGCCGGTCGAGCGCGTAGGGGTTCCGCGTCTCGCCGCCGAGCGAGCTCACCGAGTCGACCCCGAAGGAGAGCTCCTGGAGGTTCGTCTTCGCGAGGATCACCGCGCCCGCCTCCCGGAGCCGCTCGACCACGAACGCGTCCTCGTCGGGGACGAACTCCGCGAAGAGCTTCGACCCCGCCGTCGTCGGCATGTCGGCCGTGTCGTGGTTGTCCTTGATCGCCGTCGGGATCCCGTGAAGCGGCCCGACGGGCCCGTCCGCCTCGAACCGGTCGTCCAACTCCCTGGCTCGCGAGAGCGCGTCCTCGTTCACCGTCAGGACCGCGTTGAGGTCGTCCGCGTGTTCGGCGATCCGGTCGAGGTACGCCTCCGTGAGTCCTTCGGCGGTCAGCGTCTCCGCCTCGAAGGCGGCGTGTATCTCGCCGACCGTCGCCTCGAGGAAGTCGAAGTCGTCATCGGTCGTTGGGTCGTCCATCCCCTGAAGCCGACTGATCGAGTACAAATAGTGTTTTCGCCGGTTCGTTCGATCGTCCCGCGTAACACCCCACGACTGGCTCTGTGGAACGCACCGGAGACCGAGAGACACACCGGCCAGGTGGTCCTATATTATTTATAATATATCTCAATTTAGTATTGATGTATTATGCCATACCAAGTCTCCTCATGACTCGATGTTCACATGTCCATAGCTTTTTGAACGGGTAGTCTGATCATGCGAGTTGTCGACAATGATCGAAGACATAGAGAAGGCGGACCTGGAAGGGCCGAAGATCGATCGGAGAACGACGGTCAAACTGCTCGGTGCGTCGGGCCTCGCGGCGACCGCCGGCTGTCTCGGGGGGGACGGCGGCGGAGGAGACGACGGTGGCAGCGGTGACGACGGTAGCGGTGACGGCGGTAGCGGCGACGACGGAAGCGGATCGAGCGGCGACGACGGGTCCTCCGGAAGCTCGGGCGGACGGCTCAGCGCCGGGTGGATGACCGACGAGATCGAGTTCCTCGACCCACACATGGTCGATCTGGGGATCCAGATCGAGGTCCACTCGAACCTCTTCAACGGCCTGTTGAAACTCGACGAGGACACCCAGATCGTCGGAGACGCGGCGGCGGATTGGTCGCTCCCGGACGAGTCGACCTACGTGTTCGAACTCCACGAAGGCATAACGTTCCACAACGGCGATACGCTCGACGCCGAGGCCGTCAAGTGGTCCTTGGAACGGCTGATGGGGATGGACACCTCCCCTCACACCGGGAAGGTCTCGAACGTCGACTCGATCGAGGCGGACGGACTCGAACTCACGATCAACCTCACGGAGCCGTACGCCCCGTTCGTCTCGTTCATGCTCCGTGGACCCGGCCGTGCCGGAACGATCGTCCACGAGAGCGCCGCGGACGACCCCGACGAGTACGCGCGGATGCCGATCGGGAGCGGCCCGTTCGAACTCACCGAACGGACCGCCGGCCAGTCGCTCACGCTCGACGCCTACGACGACTACTGGGAGACCGACGAGGACGGCAACCAGCTCCCGTATCTCGACGGGGTCGACATCGAACTGATCCCCGAACCGAGCACCATGTGGTCCGCCATTCAAGGCGGCGAGATCGGTTACGCGAACCTGCTCACGGGCGAGTTCGCACAACAGGCGGAGGCGGGGAACTCCATCACGATCCAGACGGCGAGTGCGGGTGAATGGACGGGTATCGCGCCGCTCCATACGAACCCCGCCGACCACGTGGAAACGGTGCGGTGGATCAGCGGTCTCGGCGAGGACCCCACCGAGATGTGGAACGGCGAGGACATCCCGACGTCGGACCGGCGCGTCCGCGAGGCGATCGCCATCGGGATCGACCGCGAGGAGATCGTCGAGCGGGCGTGGTTCGGGTACGCCGAACCGGCTCACACGCTCTATAATCCGTCCATCGGCTGGCTGTACGAGGCGTTGGGTAGCGGCGAACCGGACCCGGGGTTCTACTACGACCCCGAGCGCGCCGAGGAACTCCTCGACGAAGCCGGATACACCGGCGATCCGCGGTTCGAAGCGACGATCCTGGCGCTCCCGGAGGACCAACGGGAACTCACGGTCGTTCAGGAACAACTCAGCGAGATCGGCATCGAGATCGAACTCGACATCCAACAGCAGTCGTCCTACTGGGACAACACCTACCGGTACGAGCAGCTCCTGACGGCGTACGGTGGCGCGGCGGACGTCGACCCGTGGATGTCCGATTTCAAACAGTTCGGCTATCCCAACGAGGAGACGACGGAGGGCGCGTGGCAGCGTGGCCTCTACTTCGACGAGGACTACAGCGCACTGCTCAACGAGGCGAACGCGACGCCGGACCTCGAGGACCGCGCGGAGGTGTATCAGGACATCAACGAGAAGTTCATCGAGGACGCGGCGTTCATCACGACGGTCTTCCCGCTGAACCCGAAGGCGCTCGGTGAGGGTGTCTCGGGAGTGGGAACCCAGGGAGGGCTGAGCAACTTCCATCGTACCTCGCTGGATGGATGAGTGGCGTGTCTCCCGTGACGCCCGCGGACGTCCCGACCGTGACCCGAAGCACATCGGCGGATTTCGAAGGCGGTGATCTCCCATGGGGTTGAAACAGTACCTACTCAAGCGACTGGTACACTCCGTGTTCGTCATGTTCTTCGTCGTCACCGTGGTGTTCTTCGCGGTCCGAGCGGTTCCCGGAGATCCGGCCCGGTTGATGCTCGGCGGCGACGCGGATCCGGCAGCGCTCGAAGCACTCCGACAGGAGCTGGGACTGAACCAGCCGCTGTACGTTCAATACTTCCAGTGGCTTCGCCGGCTCCTGACGGGGAACTTCGGCGAGTCGATCCGGACGGGCGAACCCGTGCTCGGATCCCTTGCCCAGGTCGCGGGACCCACGTTGAGCATCGCGGGGCTCGGGATGGTGATCGCGCTCGTGATCGCGATCCCGACGGGGATCCTCAGCTCGGTCAAGCGGTACGAGATAGAGGACTACCTCTCGACGACGGTCGCGTTCTTCGGGATCAGCATGCCCGCGTTCTGGATCGGCATCGTCCTGATCCTCGTGATCGGCGTGAACGTCGACGCCGTTCCTACCTTCGGGTATACGCCGATCGACGAGGGCGTCAGCCCGTGGTTCAGATCGATCATCCTGCCGGCGTTCGCCGTCGGCTTCCCGTACGGCGGGATCCTGATGCGGATGATGCGATCCTCGATGCTCGAGGTGCTCAACGAGGACTACATGCGGACCGCACGCGCGAAGGGGCTCAACTCGAACCTCGTGCTCTTCAAACACGGGCTACAGAACGCGTTGATCCCGGTCGTCACGCTCGCGGGGATCTTCCTCGCGGTCGTTCTCGGCGGCGTCGTCGCCGTCGAGATCGTCTTCGGGATCCGCGGGCTCGGTCGGCTCCTCATCGGATCGATCAATCGGCGGGACTTCCCGCTGATCCAGGGAACGGTGCTGATCATCTCCTTCGTGTTCGTTCTCGCGAACATCGTCGTCGACCTCCTGTATACGATGATAAACCCACGAATCAAGTACGGCGGTGGTGAGTGACGATGTCGAGCCGTTTCGACACCGATGGCGGTCGCGTCTTCGGTATCCGGACCGATCTCATCGAACAGTTCGTCGACACGGTCAACCGTGACCTGAAGGCCAAGATCGGCGTGGTGATCGTCACGCTGTTCGTCATCGCGGCGATCCTCGCACCGGAACTGGCACCGTACGACCCGATGGCACAGGACTTCGCTCCGCTTCAGGCACCCGCACTCTCGAGTGAAACGCCGCTCGGAACCGATTCGTTCGGGCGAGACCTGCTCTCCCGGCTGATGTACGGCGCACGGATCAGCCTCGGCGTCGGATTGGGTGCGGTCCTGTTCGGCGCGATCACGGGCGTCCTCCTCGGGTTAGTCGCCGGGTTCTACGGCGGCTGGGTCGACGACCTTCTGATGCGCAGCGTCGACGTGATGTGGGCGTTCCCGTGGCTGCTCATCGCCATCATGCTCGTCGCGATCTTCGGGCAGGGCGTCTGGAACGTCGTCGTCGCCGTCGGGTTCGCGTACATCGACGACTTCGCCAGGATCACCCGCGGCGAGGTCCTCTCCATCCGCGAGGAGGAGTACGTGCTCGCCGCCGAGAGCGTCGGACTCGGGGACCTCGAGATCATCTTCGAGGAGGTGTTCCCGAACACCGTCGCCCCGATCATCGTCCAGTTCACCGTGCTCGTGGCTCGCGCCATGCTCGCGGAGGCGACGCTCTCGTTCCTCGGACTCGGCGTGAAGCCGTCGACGCCGACGTGGGGTGCGCTGTTGGGTCAGGGCCGCGACTTCATCACGACGGCGTGGTGGATCTCGATAATCCCCGGACTTCTAATTATGATAACAGTCCTCGGAATAAATCTGTTCGGAGACGCCTTGCGTGACGCCTTCGACGTCAGAGAGGTGGATAGCGAATGAACGAGCCGCTGTTGGACGTACGCGGCCTCACGACGTCCTTCGAGACCGGACAGGGACGGCTCACCGCCGTCGACGACGTCTCCTTCAGCATCGAGGAGGGGGAGGTGTTCGGCGTCGTGGGCGAGTCCGGTTCCGGAAAGAGCGTCACGGCGCTGTCGGTGATGCGACTCCTCGACGACGCCGGGACGGTCGAGGCGGACGAGGTGTGGTTCGACGGCACCGACCTGCTCTCGTTGAGCGAAGCGGAGATGCGCTCGATCCGTGGCGGGGAGATCAGCATGATCTTCCAAGACCCGATGACGAGCCTGAACCCGGTGATGACGATCGGCGAGCAGATCGCCGAGGTCGTTCGTCACCACGGCGACACCGGCGAGCGGACCGGGTTCTGGAGCGAGATGCGCCGGAAGTACGTCACCGGCACCTCGACGGAGAGCCGCTCCTGGCGGCGGGCGATCGAACTGCTGGAGACCGTCGGGATCCCCGAGCCCGAACAGCGGGCGACGGAGTACCCACACCAGCTCTCCGGCGGAATGCGACAGCGCGTCGTCATCGCGCAGGCGCTCGCCGGGGATCCGTCGCTGATCATCGCCGACGAGCCGACGACGGCGCTGGACGTGAGCATCGAGGCACAGATCCTCAACGAGATCCTCGAGTTGAGCGAGGAGTTCGGGATCTCGGTGATGCTCATCACCCACGACCTCGGGGTCGTCAGGGAGACGTGTGACCGCGTCGCCGTGATGTACGCCTCCGAGTTCATGGAAACGGGTCACGTGGACGACCTCTTCGAGGACCCGCATCATCCCTACACCGAGGGACTCCTCGCGAGCATCCCGCGGATCGACGACGACCGCGAGTGGCTCAGCGTCATCGAGGGAACCGTTCCGGACCTGATCGATAAACCGTCGGGCTGTCCGTTCCAGGACCGCTGTGACTACGCGTTCGAGCTCTGTGACCGGCCGCTCGTCGAGTACGAGTTGGACTCGACCAAGCGAGTGAGACACGCGGTCCGCTGTCACCGGGAGAACGAGCGGGTCCGCGTCGACGAGTCGGGCCACGTCACCGACGTGCCCGATGAGGCCGTCGCGGCCCTCGAGAGGCGGATCGAAGCCGAGAACGACGCTTCGAACGATCCCGCCGTAGCGGACTCCGGCATCCGAACGGACGGTGGGAGTCCGACGGGCGGTTCCGACGAACCGGAACGCCGAGGTGATCGCGATGAGTACTGATTCACTCGAGACGTCAACGACGCCGGCTGTCGAATCGATCGACGAACCGTTGCTCCGTGCCACGGGCCTACAGAAGTACTTCCAGACCGAGACGGGACTCTTCGATCGGTTCCTCGGAGAGCCCACCCACGTCAAGGCGGTCGACGGGGTGGACGTCGCGGTGGGCGAACGGGAGACGCTGGGGCTCGTCGGCGAATCCGGCTGTGGAAAGACGACCCTCGGTCGCGTGCTATCCCGTCTGTACGACCCGTCGGCGGGAACGCTCGAGTTCGACGGAGAGGACATCACCGACCTCGAAGGCGCCGAACTCAAGCGACTCAGGAAGCGGGTACAGGTGATCTTCCAGGACCCGATGTCGTCGCTCAACCCGCGCAAGACCGCGGGCGAGATCGTCGCCAAACCCCTGGAGGTCCACGACATCGCGACCGGAGAGGAGAAGCAGGAACGACTCGCGGAGCTGTTCGACGAGGTCGGGCTTCAGGAGTCACACCTCGACCGGTATCCCCACGAGTTCTCCGGCGGACAGCGTCAGCGGATCGGGATCGCGCGCGCGCTCGCCGTCGAGCCGGACCTGATCATCGCCGACGAGCCCGTCTCCGCGTTGGACGTGAGCGTTCAAGCGCAGATCATCAACCTGATGAAGCGGCTCCAGGACAAGTACGGCCTCTCGTACGTGTTCATCGCCCACGACCTGAGCGTCGTCAAACACATCAGCGACCGCGTCGCGGTGATGTACCTGGGAAAGATCGTCGAGCAGGGACGGAAGGAGGACATCTTCGGGAACCCCCAACACCCGTACACTCGGGCGCTCCTCCACTCGATCCCTCGAGTGGACGGAAAACGGAAACGCCACGAGTCGCTGTTGGAAGGGAACCCGCCGAGTCCGATCGACCCGCCGTCCGGATGTCGGTTCCGCACCCGTTGTCCGGAGTATCTCGGAGACGAGTGTGCCGACACGGAGCCCGAACTCCGGGCGGTCGCGGGCGAATCGGGTACCGTCGCGCCGCCGGAACGCGTCGAGATGATCTCCACCGACGGGGAGTCCTCCGACGAGCACGCCATCGCCTGTCACTGGCTGGGGAAATCCAGCGAGCGACGCGAGGAGCAGGACCCGATGACGTGAGGTTTCGGCGCCGCGACCGGTGCTGAAGCCGAACGGCCCCGGTTCCGGGGACTCCAGTTTCGGGGACCCCAGTTTCGGGTTCCGCTACCGACGGAGGCCGGCTTCCTCGTCGTCCTCGACGAACCGAACCGTGAAGTAGTCGTAGCCGCCGTAGGCCGTCTCCAACGCGCCCATCCACCAGTTCCAGCGCTCGACGAGCGAGGAGCCGTCGGGCGCGTCCGAGAGGTGCCGGACCACGCCGGGGACGCTCAGCGCGTGTCCGCGGTCGGTGGAGGGCTTGCCGGAATCCGCGAGGTCGCTGGCGGCCCTGGCGACCACGCGCCGCTCCGCGGCGGTCCCCCCGAACTCCTCGGCCAACGTCCGCTCCAGCCGCTTGCGGTCCATGTTTTCGGGTAGGGCGTGCGGCTATTTGAGTCGTCCGGTGAGGGTGATCTCACGGCGTCGTCCGGCGTCACAGCCGGGCGGCGAGCGCCAGAAACAGCAGGGTGAACGGCGCGGAGAGCAGCCCCAACGCGATCCCGCCTCCGCCCGCCCCCGCCGCGGACATCGCGAGGCCGACGACGAGCGAGCTGCTCCCGAGGATCGCGAGGACGACCCGCTCGGGCACGCTCGCCCGGTCGGGACCCGGCGACCGTGCGAGGACGGCTTCGAGGGCGTCCTCGACCGCGTCGGCCCGCTCGCTCGGGACGAACAGCCAGGGCGTCGACCGGTACCAGGCGTTCCCGCGGTATGCCAACAGGAACAGCGTCGTCCACGGCAGGTCGATCCGGCGGGTCCGGATCACGGACTCGAGGTCGTCGCTCCGGCTCCGGTCGTGGGTGTGGTCCGTCCGCTCGACGACGCGTTCGGCGGGGTCGAGCCGGACCGACGTTCCCTTCGAGCCGGCGAGCACCGGCAGGAACCAGATCAGCGGGAACAGGTAGAACAGTCCGATCTCGGCCGGCGAGGGCCCCCACACCCAGAGCGCGCCGAAGGGGAGCGCACCGGCGAGCACCCACCGGGGGCGTATCGACTCCCGCGAGAGCGAGTAGTCGCCGAACGCCGAGCGGAGCCGCTCTCGTGCCCCTTCCGTCGACCGATCGTAGGCGATCAGGAGGTACAGGAGCGAGAACGGCCCGCCGACGAGAAGGAGCACGGCGAGCACCCACAGGTCGCTCCCTCCGCCGAGCGTTCCGCCCCCGGTCGCCGCGGCCCACGTCGCGTTCGCCACGCCGACGGCCACGACCGCGACGACGGCGAGGAGGCCGAGCGCGGCGACGAGCCCCACCCCGAGCGCGATCGACCGGAGCCGGTCGTGGCGCACCGGCCCCCACTCGATCGGGTCGGGGTGGGACTCGACCGTCTCGGCCGTCTCGGCGGCGGAACCGCTCTCGGAGGGCATGTCGGGTTCCGATAGGCACGACGCGCTGT
The DNA here is from genome assembly GCF_900113615.1 of Halorubrum aquaticum. Classification (GTDB taxonomy): domain Archaea; phylum Halobacteriota; class Halobacteria; order Halobacteriales; family Haloferacaceae; genus Halorubrum; species Halorubrum aquaticum. Next base: position 13,760 of record NZ_FOPZ01000005.1, on the reverse strand, counting down.
TAAACCTGACCGCCGCCGGGGTCGCGCTCGGTCAGTCCGCCGTCCCGTGCGGGGTCGCCTCGAGCGGTTCGGACGCCTCGGGCGACTCGCTCGCCCGCGGCGGCTCGGCCGGCTCGACGTTCCCGAGCCGGAGCGCGTTACCGGTGACGCCGAGGCTCATTCCCATGTCGCCGACGATAACCGCCATCGCGACCGTGACGTATCCGAACGGCGCGCCCGCAGCCAGCAGCGCCTTCACGCCGAGGGACGCGCCGATGTTCGTCCGGATCGTCCGGCCGGCGCGCGCCGAGAGGTCGATCACGTACGGGAGTCGAGTCAGGTCGTCGGCCATGAGCGCCACGTCCGCAGTCTCGAGGGCGGTGTCGGTGCCGGCCGCGCCCATCGCGATCCCGACGTCCGCGGCCGCCAGCGCGGGGGCGTCGTTGATCCCGTCGCCGACCATCGCGACCCCGCCGTCGCTTTCCGCGCCGATCTCACGGACCGCGTCGACCTTCTCCTCCGGGAGCAGTTCGGCGCGCACCTCGTCGACGCCGACCGTCTCGCCGATGGCGCGGGCGGTCCGCTCGTTGTCGCCGGTGAGCATCACGACCCGCTCGATGCCGAGGTCGTGGAGCCGGTCGACCGCCCACGCCGCCTCCGGCCGGACCGCGTCCGCGACCGCGATGACGCCCTCGAGCCGCGCTTCGGTGCCGACGAGCACGACCGTCTTCCCCGCGGCCTGGAGCCGCGGGATCGTCTCGCCTGCCAGATCGAGGTACTCCCCGTGTTCGCAGGGCTCCGGCTCGTCGAGCCGGGCGGTCCCTCCGCTCTCGTCGACCTCGCCGGTCCCGTCCAACCCCTCGAGGGTTCCGCCGTCGGTTCGGACGTGGGCGTGTCCCAGATCGAAGCCGAGGTCCTCGAACAGCGACGGCTTGCCGGCGTAGTGGGTCTCGCCGTCGATCTCGGCTCGAACGCCCTTCCCGGCGAGCGCCTCGAACCCGGCCACGTCGCGGTCGGCGTCGACGTCCCTCCCGCCACCGTCGCCTTCGCCAGCACCCTCGCCGTACGCGACGATCGCCTCCGCGACGGGGTGTTCGCTCCGGCGCTCCAGCGCGGTCGCCCGCGCGAGCAGGTCGTCGGCGTCGGTTCCGCCGAGCGGGACGGCGTCGGTGACCGCGAGCTCGCCGGTCGTGAGCGTCCCGGTCTTGTCGACGGCGACGGCGTCGACGTCGCCGGCCGCCTCCAGGTGTTCGCCGCCCTTGATCAGGACGCCGTTTCGCGCGGCGGCGGTCACGCCGGAGACGACGCTCACGGGCGTCGAGATGACGAACGCGCACGGACACGCGATCACGAGCAGGGTGAGCCCCCGGACGAACCACGTCTCGGCCGGGCCGCCGACGACGACGGTGCCGAGGACGACCGTCGCGACCGCCGCGGCCACGACGATCGGCGTGTAGACGCCCGCGAAGCGGTCGACGAACCGCTCGGCGCGGGTCTCCTCGCCGTTGGCCGCCTCGACGAGCTCGACCACCTGCGCGATGGTGGACTCCTCGGCGGGCGCGGTCGCCTCGACCTCGAGGTAGCCCGCCTCGTTGATCGAGCCGGCGTACACCTCGTCACCCGGCTCCTTCTCCGCGGGGACCGACTCGCCCGTGATCGCCGACTCGTCGACGGCTCCCGAGCCCTCCCGGACGACCCCGTCGAGGGGGACGCGCTCGCCCGGCCGGACGGCGAGCCGCTCGCCGACCCCGACCGCCGCGGCCGGCACGGTCTCCTCCTCGCCGTCGCGGATCACGACCGCCTCGTCGGGGGAGAGCTCCATCAGTTCGCGCAGCGAGGTGCGCGCGCGGTCGATCGAGAACCGTTCCAACAGCTCCGCGGTCGAGAAGAGCACCGCGAGCGTCGCCGCCTCGAACGGGAGGTCGATGAGGAGGGCGGCGACCACCCCGATCGACATCAGGAGGTCGATGTCGAGGCTCAGCCCCCGCAGCGAGTAGTAGCCGTTCCGGAGGATCGGCGGGGCCGCGACCGCGATCGCGACCACGTACGCGAGCGACGCCCCCGAGACCTCCCACGGACCGAGGACGCCGACACCTTCGCCGACCGTCGCGAGGAGGGGGTTGGCCCCCGGCAGGAACCACTCGAGTGCGAGCCCGACGGCGAGGAAGACCCCGCCGACCGCGGTTGCGATCGCCCGCGGGCTCCGCCACAGGTCGTCGGCGACCGTGTCCGCGTCCGCGTCGGCGACGTCGTAGCCCGCCCCTTCGACCGCCGCGACGAGCGCGTCGGCGTCGATGACCGCCGGATCGTGGGTGACGACGACGACCCCGGAGGTCGGCCGCGTGTCGACGGCGAGGACGCCCTCGCGGTCGAGGGCCCCCTCGACCTTCCCCGCACAGGACGCACAGTCCATGTCGGGGACGGTCAGCCGTAGTTCGGCTCCGTCGGGTCCGGGCGCGCCGGTCTCGGTTCCGTCGGGTTCGGAGTCGTTCGTTCCGTTCCGTTCGCTCATTGGTGTCGCCTAGCCGGCCGACGGTTATTAATCCATCTGCCATTCTCTCCCGTTTATTTATAAGTAGTTAATATCTGAATAGAGTATATTAATAACCATACGCGAGGGAGCGACGGCGAGTATTTATCGGCCGGTCGGCTACGGACGGGTATGACCGATTGGCGCGCGGTCGGCTACGGGTTCGTCGTCACGGTGATCGCCGGGTTGCTGGCGACGTTCGTTCCCGTGATCGGCCACGTGGGTGCGGGGTTGATCGGCGGGTTCGTCGCGGGATACGTCGCCGGCGGCGGCCTGCTCTCCGGTACGTGGCACGGGCTGCTCGCCGGTTCCGTGAGCGGGATCGTCGTCACGCTGCTGCTCGCGGCGTTCGGCGGCCTCGTCGGCCTCGCCGCCGGGCCGATCGGCAGCCTGCTCGGCGGCGCGGGCGTCCTCGTCGTCGGGCTCTTCCTCACGTTCCTGTTCGCGATCGATTCCGCGCTCGCGGGCGCGATCGGCGGCGTCCTCGGCGAGTGAGTCGGGTAGCGAGTTCGTCGGAGCCCTCGAAGGTCGCCCCCGATCCGGTGGCGCGCCCGGGAGCGGGCCAGTGGCCCGCGACCGGCCCGCGAGGGAGTCGCTCGCCGGAGGCGAGCGACGAGGCTGGGGAGGCGTGAGGTGCGGGGCTGTGCGGGGTGGGGCTTCGGACGCGTTCACCGCGCCAGCAACGAGGGAGTACCGAGCGACCGGAGACGGTGGAGGCGTCCTCCGCCGTCACGTCTCCCGTTTCTAACCGTCGATCGACGCCGGACGTATCGACGTCTCACTCCCGGTCGAGGTACTCCTGTTGGACCGCGACGACCTCGCTCGAGTCCGCACAGTCGGCGTACCGCCGCAGGGGTTCCTCGTTGAGTTCGAGGAACGTCTCGCCCCAGGTGAACTTCGCCATGACCCGCTCCGCGTGGTCCGGCTCGCCGAGGATCGAGAGCGCGGCCGCGAACGCCTCGACGGTCGTGAGCCGCATCGGACGGCCGAAGTTCACGGGGTTGGCGGCGACGAGGTACGGGAGCGCGCGGTGCTCGCCGGGCAGGGTGAACTGTTTCTCGCCGGCCGACTCCCACGAGCAGTCGAGCGCGACGAGCGCGTTCTCGCGGGCGAGATCGGCGTCGGCCGGCGAGAGCGCCCGCTCGGCGTGTGGGTTGAGGACGACGCCGTACGGGGTGGCGCGGTCCGATCGGTGGAGTTCGGCGAGGTCGAAGCGCGCGAGCTTCCGGGCCGTACACTTATCGGGGTCGTCGTCGCCCTCGTACCGGACGTGGAGGTCCACAGCGGGGATTCGGCGGAATCGGTTATAAGGTGTGCGGAGCGGGAGAGCACGGTCACATCTCGAGAGGGAGACGCGGATGAGAGACACGTCTAAAGCCCCAACCGCTCGACTGTACACGAGTGCTAGCGCGGTGACGATCTCCAAAGCCCCAGCCGTGAGGTGGGCGCACGCTCGCTGTGCGCTTCGGTCGTTCGCTTCGCTCACTCCCTCCAGTGCTTGCGTCGCCTGCGCCCACCTCACGGCTGCCCCTTCGAGTCCCACCCCGAACAGCACCGCCCCGCACCTCACGCCTCCCCAGCCTCGTCGACTGTCCTCCGCTTCGCTCCGGCCAGTCGACTCCCTCGTGCGGGCGGCTCGCACCGCTTCGCGGTGCTCGCCGGCGCACGCCACTGCGTCTGTTTGTATGTTCTTCTGTCGCCGGATCCGGTTCACTGGGTACCGTCAAGCCGGCCCGGTACCGGCGGGGTTTTTCCTCGCCGACACGCAGGGTGGTGTATGGAGCTGTTCGCGGTCCCGGACCTCCCGGAGATCCGGGAGGGAGACGACCTCGCGGCCATGATCGACGAGCGCGTCGACCTCCGCGAGGACGACGTCGTCGTCGTCGCCAGCACCGTCGTCTCCAAGGCCGAAGGGCGCACGTTCGACCTCGCCGACTTCCCGGCGGGCCCGCGCGCGAACGAGATCGCCGACCGGCTCGCGGAGATATCCGGGGAGGAGAAGGACCCGCGGTTCGCGCAGGCCGTCCTCGAGGAGTCGACGGAGCTGATCACCGAGGCCCCGTTCCTCCTGACGGCGACCCGATTCGGCCACATCGGGGTCAACGCCGGCATCGATCGCTCGAACGTCCCCGGCGGCGACCTGCTGTTGCTCCCCGAGCGTCCCTCCGAGAGCGCGGCGCGGATCCGCGAGGGGATCGCGGCCGACCGCGTCGTCGTCAGCGACACCTGCGGCCGGCCGTTCAGACACGGCCAGCGCGGGGTCGCGATCGGCTGGGCCGGCATGCCGGCGAGCCGCGACTGGCGCGGCGAGCACGACCGCGACGGCCGCGAGATGGGCGTCACCGTCCAGAACGTGATCGACGAACTCGCGTCGGCCGCCAACCTCGTGGTCGGCGAGGGCGACGGCGGCACGCCGGTCGTCGTCGTCCGCGACTGGGAGTTCGGCGACCACGACGGCTCGGACAACCACTTCCGCGAGGTCGAGAGCGACTTCGTCCGGCAGGCGTTACGCGACTGGCGCTACGAGGAGTAGCCACACGACACCACCAATGCTCGGAATCGAACTCACCCCCGAACACGACCCGCATCGCGTCGTCGACCTCGGCGTCCGCGCCGAGGCCGCCGGCTACGACGCCGTCTACTCGACGTGTCACTACAACAACCGCGACCCGTGGGCGGTCCTCTCGGGGCTCGCGACCGCCACGGAGTCGGTCCGGCTCGGTCCCGGCGTCGCCAACCCCTACGAGACCCACCCCGTGACGCTCGCCTCGCGGGTCGCCACCCTCGACGAGCTGTCGGGGGGCCGCGCCGTCTTCGGGATCGGCCCCGGCGACCCCTCGACGTTGCGGAACCTCGGGCTCGAGGACGAGCGCGGGCTCCGCTCCGTGCTGGAGGCGTTCAAGACCGCCCGGAAGCTGTGGGCCGGCGAGCGCGTCGACCACGAGGGGACCTTCGAGGCCAGCGAGGCGGGGCTCAACTACGAACCCCCGCAGGGGCCCGACATCCCGGTTCACGTCGGCGGCGAGGGGCCACACATGTGCCGGATGGCCGCGAAACACGCCGACGGCCTGCTGTACAACGGCTCGCACCCGAAGGACCTCGCGTGGGCCCGCGAGCAGGTCGACGACGGGCTCTCGGACCGACCGGACCGCCGCGGCGACTTCGACCTGATCGCCTACGCCGCGGTGTCGGTCGCCGAGGACGACGAGGCCGCCCGCGAGGCCGCACGTCCCCCGGTCGCGTTCATCGCCGCCGGCGCGGCCCCGCCGGTGCTGGATCGCCACGGGATCGATCCCGACGCCGCCGCGGCCATCGGCGAGCGCGTCTCCGCCGGCGAGTTCTCCGCGGCCTTCGACCTGGTGACGCCGGGGATGATCGACGCGTTCTGTATGGCCGGCACTCCGGAGACCGTCCGGGAGCGCGCGAGCGACGTGGCCGAACACGCCGACGGACTGGTCGTCGGCTCGCCGCTCGGCCCGGACCTCGAGGCCGGCGTCGACCTCGCAGCGGACGCCGTCGACGGGCTCTTCTAACACCTTCCCGGTTCTCACGGGACGGGAATCGAGAATCGAGCGTGATAACCTCGGAGTGAGTTTCATTACCCGGTTCCGTCGAACCTCGCGTATGTCGAGCACACGACGGCGACCCGCCGGACTCCGAGGCCGGTACGAGTCGCTCCTCTGGGGGACGATGGACCGGCTGGGGGTCTCGGAGTCGATGGAACGAAAGGTCGTGACCGCGGTCGGAATTCAGTTTCTCGTCACCGTCGCGATCTTCCTCACGCCGTTCCTGTTCTCCGGCACGCTCTCGTACGTCGTCTCCGGCGTCCTGTTCCTCGGCGCGGTCGTGGCGATCTACAACACGCTCCTCATCGTGCGACGCGATTTCGTCGCCCCGATCCGGGAGTTGGAGGCCGGCGCGGACGCGATCGCGTCCGGGGACGTCGGCGGTAACGGAGCGGAGGCGGTAGCCGGAACCGCCGGGGCTGCCAGGGCCGCCGGGACCGCGCTCGCCGGCAGCGACCAGCCCGACGAGATCGGCAACCTCGTGAACTCGTTCACCGAGGTGGAGCGCTACCTCGGGACCGTCTCGGCGCAGGCGGAGGCGCTCGCCGCGCAGTCGTTCGACGACCCCGCGCTCGAGGAGGACGTGCCGGGCACCTTCGGCGAGTCGCTGTCGGAGATGGCCGCGAACCTCGAGGCGTACACGACGGAGCTCGAGTCGCTCGTCGACGCCTTCGGCGACGCCGCCGAGCGCGCCCAGGACGGGGACCTCACGGCGACGATCGACGACGACGCGCTGGCGACCGACCGGGACCGGTACGCCGAACTCGTCGGGAACTACGACCGGCTCGTCGCCACGCTCGGCGGGACCGTCGGCGACGTCCAGTCGTTCACCGGCGAGGTCGCCGCCACGAGCGACGACGTCCGGGCGAGCATGGACGAGGTCGACGACGCGAGCGCGGAGGTCGCTCGGTCGGTTCAGGAGATCTCGGACGGCGCGGCCGCACAGACGGACCAGTTGGAGGCGGTCTCCGGCGAGATGAGCACGCTGTCCGCGACCGTCGAGGAGATCGCGGCGTCGGCGGACGACGCGGCCGCGACCGCCCGGGACGCGGCAGACCGCGGACGCGCCGGTCGCGAGGAGGCCGCGGAGGCGATCGCGGAGTTGGAGACGCTCGAGGCGCGGATCTCGGAGGTCTCCGCCGCGGTGGCGGACCTGGTCGACCGGATCGGGGAGATCGACGAGATCGCCTCCGTGATCGACGGGATCGCCGAGGAGACGAACCTGCTCGCGCTCAACGCCTCGATCGAGGCCGCCCGGGCGAACGGCTCCGGAGACGGGTTCGCGGTGGTCGCCGACGAGGTGAAGTCGCTCGCGGAGGAGACCCGCGAGGAGGCGGCCGAGATCTCCGGGCGGATCGAGGAGGTCCAGGCGGCCTCGTCGGGGACCGCCGACGACGTGGAGGCGATGGAGTCGCAGGTGGCCGAGAGCGTCGACACGATCGAGTCCACCCTCCGCGAGTTCGAGGAGGTCGTCGAGGGCGTGACGACGGTCGACGAGACGGTCCAGGAGATCAGCGACGCGACCGACGACCAGGCCCGGACGACACAGGAGGTCGTGGACATGGTCGACGACATCGCCGCGGTCAGCGGACAGACCGCGACGGAGGCTGAGACCGTCGCGGCGGCGGCGGAGGAACAGACGGCGACGGTCTCGGAGGTGACCCGACGCGTCCACACCCTCGCCGACCAGTCGGAGGAGCTGTCGGCGACGCTCGACGAGTTCACGGTTCCGTCGACCGCGGCGGCCGAGACGGGAACGGCGAAGGAGGGAGCGACGGAAGCGGCGATCGGGGCTACAAGGTCACGGTCGAGCCCGAGCGACGACTGATCGGAGCGTGCCCCTCGAATCGAGGGAGGAACGGACGTGCCCGCGACTCCGCAGTCCGCCGGTCTCTCCGCCGCTTCTCGACGCCTACTCGCTTCGACCGCGGCCGCCGAGTGAGGGAAGGTTCACGCCGATCTCGCGGAGGAGCGCGCCGACCGCCGCGTAGCCGAACGCGGCCACGGAGGCGACGATCAACACCTGTCCGACGACGACGAGAAGCGCCGAGAGCGGGTCGCCAGCGCCGAGGATCAGGTCGTTCGCGAAGATGTCGACGAACCGGCCGACGTCGCCGACCAGCCGGGAGACGAAGTCGATGAGCGCGATCATGGTCGGACGTTGGACTGGGGGGTACTTGGGGTTTTAGTTCACGGTCGAACCCGAACGGACCGGTACGGGCCGCCCTCGGCTCGCCGGTCGAGCCGGGTTCACCGAACCGAACGCCTTACACCCGGCCGACCCTGACGGGTTCGACATGAACACGGTGCTGTGGGTCCTGACGGGGATCCTCGCGTACACGGCGGCCATGACGTGGCTCCGGAACCGGGGGATCCTCCCGGACTCCGTGCGGATCTCGGGGCCGCTCACGACCCTCCACACCCGTCGCGGGCGGGCGTTCCTCGAGCGACTCGCCGGACCGCGGCGGTTCTGGCGCGCGGTCGCGAACCTCGGGCTCGGCGGCGCGCTGGTCGCGATGGTCGGCTCGTTCGTCCTCATCGTCTCCTCCGGCGTGTCGGCGCTGTCGGCCACGCAGCCCTCCGCGATCCAGCAGCCGCAGAACTTCCTCATCATCCCCGGCGTGAACGAGTTCCTCCCGCTCTCGGTCGCGCCCGAGATCGTCGGCGGGCTCGCGATCGCGATGGTCGTCCACGAGGGAGCACACGGACTGTTATGCCGCGTCGAGGACATCGAGATCGACTCGATGGGGCTGGTCTTCCTCGCGATCCTGCCCGTGGGCGCGTTCGTCGAGCCGGACGACGAGGCGACCCGCGAGGCCTCCCGCGGCGCGCGAGCCCGGATGTTCGCGGCCGGCGTCACCGCGAACGTCGTCCTCACCGTGATCGTCTTCGCGCTGCTCTTCGGCCCCGTCGTCGGCGCGATGGGCGTCGCGCCCGGCTACGCGGTCGGCGAGGCGACGCCGGGGTCGCCGGCGGCCGACGCGGACCTGGCACAGGGCGACCGGATCGTCGAGGTCGCCGGCGAGCCGGTCGCCAACGCCGCGGCGTTCGAGGCCGCGCTCTCCGAGGCGGACGCGGACGTCTCGATGGTCGTCGACGACGGCGATGCGGAGCGCGAGGTCACCGTCGAACGCGAGCTCCAGGCGATCGGGTCGGCCGGCGGCAACCCCTTCGGCGTCACGGTGAGGGAGGACCCGACCGTCGTCACCGCGGTGAACGGCGAGCCGGTGCGGACCGAGGGCGGGTTCCTCGCGGCCGTCGGCGACGACGAGCGTGCGACCGTGGAACTCGAGGGGGTCGACGGCTCGAACGCCACCGAGGTGGAGGCTCCGATCGGCGCGTACATCGTCGGCGTCCAGGAGGACGGCCCGATCCACGACGCGGGCGCGGCGGTCGGCGAGCCGCTCACGATCGTGGAGATCGACGGCGACCGGATCCGCGACGACGACGCGCTCGCGTCGACGCTTCGGGAACGAGAGCCCGGAACGACCGTCGAGGTGGTCGCGTACACCGCCGACGACGAGCGCGTCCCCTACGACGTGGAACTCGACGCCCACCCGAACCGCGAGGGCGGGTTCATCGGGGTGAGCGTCTTCCCGGGCACGAGCGGGCTCGCGCTCGACGACGTCGGCGTCTCGGAGTACCCCGCCGGCGCGTACCTCGAACTGCTCGGGGGCGACGGCGGCGAGGGCGCGCTCGACGGCGTCGCGCTCGGCGGACTCGCGGACTCCGCGCTCGGGCTCGTCTTCGTCACGCTGATCCTCCCGCTCGGCAGCCTGTTCGGGCTGCCGTTCAACTTCGCCGGGTTCGCCGGCGGGATCACCAACTTCTACGTCCTCGAGGGCGGGCTCGCGTTCCTCGGCGGCGGCGCGTTCCTGCTCGCGAACCTGCTGTTCTGGACCGGCTGGATCAACATCCAGCTCGCGCTGTTCAACTGCCTCCCGGCGTTCCCGCTCGACGGCGGCCGGATCCTCCGGATGGTCGCGGAGGCGGTCGTGAGCCGGCTCCCGATCGGCGACCGGCACGCGGCAGTCCGGACGATCACGGTCTCCTCCGGGCTGGTCATGCTCTTCGGGCTGGTGTCGATGGTGTTCGGCAACCAGATCCTCTCGGCGCTCGGGCTGATCTGACCGGCAGTCCGGTCGGGTCTCCCTTCACGCCCCCGCCGACAGCAACGTCGGCCGCAGGGGAAACCGGTTTCTCCGCGGGGGGACACGGTGGCGTATGAGCCACTCGCGAACCGTCGAGATCGAGGGACACATCATCGACAGCGGGACGATGCAGCGGTGTTTCGGCGCGGTGATGGACCTCGGCGGGTCCTTCGACGTCGAGCAGTTCGACGTGGGGACCCACGAGGAGGCCGAGTCGTACTGCCGGATGCGCGTCTCCGCCGACGACGAGGGGACGCTCCAGGCCATCCTCCACGAACTCCACCAGAACGGCGCGGTGTTGGAGGATCCCTCGGACGTGGCGCTCGTCGCCGCCCCCGACGACAAGGTCGTCCCTCCGGACTTCTACTCGACGACGAACCACCCGACCGAGGTGCGGTACGACGGCGAGTGGATCGACGTCGAGCGGATCGAGATGGACTGCGCGCTGATCGTCGACCCCGACGGTCCCGACGGGGAGCCGCGGGCGTACACCAAGGTGCTCAACGCCGTCGAGGAGGGCGACCTCGTCGCGACCGACGAGTCGGGCATCCGGGTGAACCCGCCGGAGCGTCCCCGCGGGTCCGGCGGCGCGTTCGGGTTCATGCAAGGGGGCGTCTCCTCCGAGCGCCCCTCGGAGTCGACGATCCGCGAGGTGGCCGCGGAGCTTCGCGAGGTGAAGGAGGCGGGCGGAAACGTGATGGTCGTCGCCGGGCCCGCGGTGATCCACTCGGGCGCGGGCGACGCGCTCGCGGACCTCGTCGAGGCCGGCTACGTCGACTCGCTGTCGGCGGGCAACGGCTTCGCGACCCACGACCTGGAACGCTCCCTGTACGGCACCTCGCTCGGGATGGACGTCGAGACGCTCGAACACCCGCGGAAGGGGCACAAACACCACATCTGGACCATCTCGGAGATAATCCGCGCCGGCGGGATCGAGGCCGCGGTCGAGGAGGGGATCGTCACCGAGGGCGTGATGTACCAGTGCGTGCGAAACGACGTCGACACCGTGCTCGCGGGGTCGATCCGCGACGACGGCCCGCTGCCCGACACGGTCACGGACGCGGTGGAGGCACAGGACGCGATCCGCGACCAGGCCCACGACGCCGACATCGTGCTCATGCTCGCGACCCTGCTCCACTCGGTCGCGGTCGGGAACTGTCTCCCCTCGACGACGAAGACCGTCTGTGTCGACATCAATCCCGCCACCGTCACGCAGCTTCTCGACCGCGGCTCCGCGCAGGCGGTCGGCATGGTCACCGACATCGGCACGTTCGTGCCCACGCTCGCGGAGTTCGTGCTGGAGGGCGACGAGGACGCGGCGATCGCGGAGGCGGGTGAGAACGCGTGAGCATCGAGCTCCGCCCCTACGACGCGACGACCGACGCCGACGAGCTCTATGAGTTGAAACTCGCCTTCGAGCGGGGACTCGGCGAGAACACCGGCGGCGACGACAAGGCGGCGGCCTACGCGGGCAAGCTCACCGACGACTACCGCGAGGCGTGGCTCGCGTGGGTCGACCGCTGCGTCGCCGACGACCCGCGCTGCGTGACCGTCGCGGTGGACGGATCGAGTGACCCCTCCCTCGTCGGCTACGTCTTCTGTCTCCCCGAGCGGCTGGCGTTCGTCTGGGACGCCGCCGTCATCAACGAGCTCTACCTCGCGCCCGACCACCGGGGAACCGGCGTCGCCGACGACCTCATGGACGCCGCGCTCGACCTCGCCGCCGACCAGGACCTCCCGCTCGACCGGCTCGTACTCGACGTCGACCCGAAAAACGAGCGCGCACAGGCATTCTACGCGCGCCACGGCTTCGAGTCGTGGGGAGAGATGGTCGCCCGGCCGGTCGGGGAGAACGTCGACTGAGCGGCGTGGACGGAGCGCGGTCGTGACCGATCGCCGCCGCCCGAAGGCTATTGGCTCGCGGCCGCAAAGAACGGGCGTGACCGACACCACGCGCGAGTGGACCCTGGCCGAACGGCCCCGCGGCGAGCCGGACCTCGACTGTTTCGACCTCCGGGAGCGCGATCGACCGAAACCGGACCCCGGCGAGCTCCTCGTCCGCGTCCGCTACCTCTCCGTCGACCCGTACATGCGCGGTCGGATGCGGGACGCCGAGTCGTACGCGGAGCCGTGGGCGGTCGGCGACGCGCTGAAGGGCGGCGTCGTCGGCGAGGTCGTTTCGAGCGCCGACGGCCGGTACGACGCCGGCGACCTCGTCACCGGGAACGGGACGTGGGGCGACCACACGCTCCTGGACGCCGACGAGGTCGCCCCCGTCGACCCGTCGGTGGCGGACCCGCCGGCGTATCTCGGCGTGCTGGGGATGCCCGGGCGGACGGCGTACTTCGGCCTGCTCGAGGTCGGCGAGCCGAAGCCGGGCGACACGGTCGTCGTCTCCGGCGCGGCGGGTGCGGTCGGCTCCGTCGTGGGCCAAATCGCGAAGCTCAACGGCTGCCGCGTCGTCGGCTTCGCGGGCACCGACGAGAAGACGGAGTGGCTCACTGCGGACCTCGGCTTCGACGCCGCGATCAACTACCGGACCGCGGACGACTACGGCGCGGCGCTCGCCGAGGCTGCGCCCGACGGCGTGGACGTCTACTTCGACAACGTCGGCGGCCCGATCACGGACGCGGTGTTCGGCGAGTTGAACCTCGACGCGCGGGTCGCCGTCTGCGGCCAGATCGCCCACTACAACGACGAGGAGACGCCGACCGGCCCGCGGAAGCTCCCGCTGCTCATCGCCCCGCGCGCGAGGGTTCAGGGGCTGTTGGTGAGCGACTACGCCACCCGGTTCGGCGAGGCCGCCGACCGGCTCGCGGGCTGGGTCGCCGACGACGATATCGAGCACCGCGAGACCGTCGTCGAGGGACTGGAGAACGCCCCGGACGCCTTCCTCGGGCTCTTCTCCGGGGACAACGTCGGGAAGCAGGTCGTGCGGGTCTCGTCGCCGGAGTGATCGGGCGAAGGGCCCCCGGCCGGGCCGCGATCGTCCACGTATCGATGGCTTCGTGGGACTCTCCGTGGGAGAAGTTCTGCTTCAGTTACTCAGGTCCGCCCGATTCACATGCGGTGGCGTCGCCGGCGGCGGAGATGCCGGCTTCAAGCGAGATCTTCGCTCTCGCCCTGCGCCTGCGAGCGCCCGGGAGGGCGCGAGCAGCACGCGAGGGACGCGGTGAGCGGGGCGAGGTGTGAGCGAAGCGAGCACCTCGATAACGAGCGGCGAAGCCGTGAGTCGCGAACCGCGAGGCTGGGGAGGCGTGAGGTGCGGGGCGGTGCTGTTCGGGGTGGGACTCGAAGGGGCAGTCGCGATTCCCGCGAGCACAGCGAGCGGGAAGTCGAGAGACGAAGTCTCTCGGAAGGACGAACTCCGCCGACGTAAGCACTGGAGGGAGCGAACGAAGTGAGCGACCGAAGCGCGCAGCGAGGCGCAGGAGTCCTCGCGGCTGGGGCTTTGGAGGGGTTCCCCGCGCAGGCACCAGAGTATAGCCGAGCGGCTGGGGCTTTGGAGGGGTTCCCCGCGCAGGCACCAGAGTA